>LR134136.1:3252695-3903234 GCA_900635495.1 Atlantibacter hermannii
CGTCACCTCGCTGCTGGTCTGGGCGCTGGCCTGGCGCAACGGCATCGATACGTTCCGGCTGATTATTATCGGAATCGGCATGCGCGCCATGCTGGTGGCCTTCAATACCTGGCTGCTGTTGCAGGCCTCGCTGGAAACCGCGCTCTCCGCCGAGATGTGGAATGCCGGGTCGCTCAACGGTCTGACCTGGAATAAAGCCTTTCCGGCCGTGCCGCTTATCGCGGTTGCACTGCTGGCCGCGGCGCTGCTGGCGCGGCGCATGCGGTTGCTGGAAATGGGCGACGACAGCGCCTGCGCATTAGGCGTTGCGGTGGAGCGTTCGCGATTACTGCTAATGCTTACCGCCGTCACCCTTACCGCAGCGGCAACCGCCCTCGCCGGGCCGATTTCCTTTATCGCCCTGGTTGCGCCGCATATCGCGCGGCGCTTAACCCGCACCTCGCGCTTCGGCCTGCTGCAATCGGCGCTGTGCGGCGGTACGTTGCTGCTCGCCGCTGATTTATGCGCCCAGCGGCTGTTCACCCCTTACCAGCTTCCCGTGGGCGTGGTAACCGTCAGTATCGGCGGTATTTACCTCATCGCCTTGTTGATTCAGGAGTCCCGCAAGAGATGATCCCTTCCCGCCTGCATGGCGCCACGCTGACCCTTGGCTACGGTAAAAAAGTGATTGCCGGGTCGCTTAATGTGTCGATTCCGGACGGTAAATTCACCGCCATTATTGGTCCCAACGGCTGTGGAAAATCCACGCTGTTGCGGACATTAAGCCGCCTGATGAAGCCGATGGCGGGCCAGGTGTGGCTCGACGGCGAACAAATCGAGCATTTCGCCACTAAAGAAGTGGCCCGCCGGATTGGTTTATTGCCGCAAAACGCCAGCGCGCCTGGGGACATTTCCGTGCAGGAGCTGGTCTGTCGGGGGCGCTATCCGCATCAACCGCTGTTCACCCGCTGGCGTGAAGAGGACGAACGGGCCGTCAGCCGCGCCATGAAAGCCACCGGCATTGAGGCGCTTGCCAGCCAGAGTGTCGATACGCTGTCCGGCGGCCAGCGCCAGCGCGCCTGGATTGCAATGGTGCTGGCACAGGAGACCTCGATCCTGCTGCTGGATGAGCCCACCACCTGGCTGGACATCAGCCATCAGATTGATCTGCTGGAACTGCTTAGCGCACTGAATAAAGAGCAGGGTTATACCCTCGCGGCGGTGCTGCACGATCTCAATCAGGCGTGTCGCTATGCGAATCACCTTATCGCGTTACGCGAAGGGGAGATTATTGCTGAAGGCGATCCCCGGGAGATTGTAACGGCGGCGCTGATCGAGAGGATCTATGGGATGCGGTGTGTGATTATTGAGGACCCGGTGGCGGGAACCCCGTTGGTGGTTCCGCTGGGGCGGAGGGGGGGGTAACTATTCTGTTCTCCTGCTTCGGGAGGGGGAGTGGGTTCAGGGTGGAATTGTTCCGTTCGCTCGGGGCGTTTTCATCCACAGAGGCTTCAGTGACGGCGAACGTGTCAGGGGCGCTCCCCGCCGCGCCCCCGACACCCCCGGCTCCCGGCCAACAAAATCGCCGCTGCGCGGTTCCCTCGCCTCCGTTTCCTCGCTTCAGGTCGGCCGGGATACGGCATCCTGCCTTTCCCGACCTCATCCCCGCATCCCTGCGGGGATGACCTGGCTCGTCAATTCCGGCTCGGCGATTTTGATGCCGGTCCCAACACCCCTAACTTTGGATTTTTTATGTTTTACTGAACGGCTTTTGTCGCTGTGGGATAACGCCCTTAACTTCACATCTGTCTTTTTCAGAATGCCTTTTGTCGCCATGAGTATTTCTCATACTCACCGCGACACTTCAGTCACATTAAAAAACCTGAAAGTACCGCGGGGGTGTTGGACCCCATCGCCCTCGCCGAGGCGTTCGCGGGAGGCCGGGGCAAGCCGCAGGGATGCGGCTTGAGGGCGAGAAAGGCAGGAAGCCGTATCTCGCCCGACCCGGAGCCGGACGCGGTAAGCCGAGGGGACCGCGAAGCGGCGAGGGTGACAGGGGGAGCCGGGGGTGTTGGGGGCGCGGCGGCGAGCGCCCCCAACCCGGTCGCGTTCGCCGATGATAAATGAAGCGCACCGCAGCCTGAAGCGAACGGAACCATTCCACCATTCAAAAAAGACCCCGCTGCCTGAAGCGAACGGAACAATACCACCAGACACAAGGCCCCGCTGCCCAAAGCGACCAGATCCCTTCCACAAAACTCAAAAAGCCCCCGCTGAAAGCAAACAAACTACCCCTCCTTCAGCGCAGCCACAATCTCCGGTCCTGTCTCCTCAAACATCCGCGGCGACACCACCTCAACATGCGCGCAATCCAGCGAGTGAATGCGCACCGTCTTCAGCCACGGTGCCCACACTTCGGCAGCGGTCATGCTCGCAGGCACGGTACGTTCGGCCACAAACAGCGTGGTCGGGCCGCTGTACGGCAAGGTATACGCCGAGGTGAGCAACCGGATCGCATCCGCGTAATTCCCCTCAATCGTGGAAAACAACCGCTCGCTTCCCTGCCCGCGCTGGGCGGTAATAAACGCGTCACGTTCGCGCTCGATTTCCGCCAGGACTTCCGGATCGGGTTGATCGCCTTTTTGCGCCCAGTTTTGGGTTTCCGGCGGCCAGGTGTCGAGCAGCCCCAGCCAGGCCACCTGTTCACCTGCGGCTTCCAGCCGTGCGGCGAGGTTTTGCGCCAGGGTGCCGCCCAGCGAATATCCAAGCAGATAATACGGGCCAACGGGCTGAACGCGTCGCAGCGCGGCAAGCTGCTGCTCGCAAAGATCGTTAAAATCCCGCGCCGTCGCCATCGGGCCGTCCGGGCGCGGCGACTGTATGCCGGTTATCGCCCACTCCGGGCCTACATAGCGCTGTAAAACGCTAAACTGCCAGGCAAAACCGGAGGCGGGATGGAAACAAAACAGCCGCGGCCCGCTGCCGTCACGCAACGGCAAGATCGCGCCGAATCCGGCGTCCTGCGCCTGCTGGTCTGGCGCACTCAGACGCGCCGCCAGTTTCCCGACCGTCGACGCCTCCATCACCTGCCCGACCGTCACTTCGACACCCAGACTGTCGCGCAGATCCGCCGCCAGACGCATCGCCAGCAGCGAATGCCCGCCCAGCGCGAAGAAATCGGCGTCAATATGGGCGATCTCGCAGTCCAACAACCGAGAAAACGCGTCGGCTATGGTGATTTCCAGGTCGCTTTGCGGCGCACGCCCGGTCGCGGCATCGGCGGGCTCAGGCAGCGGCAACGCTTTCCGGTCCAGTTTACCGTTGGCGCTCAGCGGCATCGCCGGCAGTTGGATCACCATCACCGGCACCATATGCGCCGGCAAACGCGCTGCAAGCTGCTGGCGTAATGCCGCCGTATCAAGCGGCAATCCGCTTGCCGATACCACATACCCCACCAGTTGCCGGGCGTCGCCCTCACGGGTTGTCGCCTGGTTTACTACGCAGGCGTGGGTCACGGCCTGCGCCACATCCGCCAGCGACATCAACGCGCTGTCGATATCGCCCAGCTCAATACGCTGTCCGCGCAGTTTGAGCTGGAAATCGCTGCGGCCAAGGTATTCCACCGCGCCGTCCGGTAAATAGCGTGCCACATCCCCGGTACGGTACATCCGCTCGCCTGGGGCAAACGGATCGGCGATAAACCGGCTGGCAGTGAGATCGGCACGCCCGAGATACCCCTGCGCCAGCTGTACGCCAGTGAGATACAAATCACCGGCCACGCCGGGCGGAACCGGGCGCATCGCGCTATCCAGCACACGCAGACCGGTATTCCAGACCGGGAAGCCAATCGGCACGCTATTCCCTTTGACCGCCGCCAGCGCTTCGCCCCAGGCCGGATACCAGCTTACGTCGACGGCTGCCTCGGTAGGGCCGTAAAGATTATGCAACGCCACGCCGGTCAACCGTTCCCACTGGCGGCATAAGTCCGTCGGTAACGCTTCGCCGCTGCAAAACACCTGGCGCAGCGAGGCACAGCAGTCGATGGCCTGCGGACGAGTGAGTGCGCCGACAAAAGCCGCCAGCATTGACGGCACAAAGTGCGTGGTGGTGACGCGCCAGCGGGCGAAAAGCGCCTGTAGAGCCTGCGGATCGCGGTGCGCATCCGGCGGTGCCATGACCAGCCGGGCACCGACCATAAGCGGCCAGAAAAACTCCCACACCGAGACATCAAAGCTGCAGGGTGTTTTCTGCAACACCACATCGTCCGCCGTGAGGGGATAGTGATCCTGCATCCACCACAGCCGGTTGACGATGGCGGCCTGCCCCACCATTACGCCCTTCGGACGCCCGGTTGAACCGGAGGTAAAAATGACATACGCGGTCTGCTCCGGTCGGGATAAATCGAGCCCGGCGCGTCGGACGCTGCCAGCGGCGCGTCATAAATCAGTAACGGTTGGGCGGTAAGCGCCGCGAAGCGGGCCTCCAGCCCGGCGCTGGTTAGGGTCAACCGCGGCTGCGCGTCTTCCAGCATCATCTGCAACCGATCGTCAGGATAACCGGTATCCAGCGGTAGCCACGCTGCGCCCAGTTCGACAATCGCCTGCAACGCCAGCGACAAAAACACTGAACGCGGCAGCGCCACCGCCACGATATCGCCGGGCTTCACGCCCCGCTCCTGAAGCCGGACCGCCAGCGCGTGCACCTGCTGGCGCATTTCGCGATAGCTGAACTGATATTGTTCATCCGCCAGTGCCGGGGCGTCGGGCGTTTTCAGCGCCTGACGTACAATGGCGGCGGTAAGCGTATCCGCAGGCAACATAATGCCGGTGTCGTTGATACGCGCTATCCGCTGCGCTTCATGAGGAAGCACCATTTCCGCCGCATGGCAGTCAAGCTGCGGCTCGGACGCAAATTGCGCCAACAGTAACGGCAGACGGGCGATGTGCTGTTCCAGCGTGTCGGCGTCATAGCGTCGGGCATTTGCCAGGATCTCCAGCCCTAAACCGCCCTGCTCATCCTGATAGAGCGCCAGCTCCATATCGTTAACCGGTCCGGACGCCAGCTGATGGGTAATGCCGTTGATACCACCGACGTCCAGCCGGTAATCAAACATTTTGAAGTTGAACACCGCGCCGTAGAGCGGCGTCGGGTGGGTGACGCGGCCTGCATCGCGCAGAATTTGTTCGGCGTCGTAACGCTGATGACGGCGCAGGGTTTTCATCTGGCCTGCCAGGCTGGCCGCCAGTTCCGGGAGGGTGGCCGCGGGCGCGATGTGCACCGCCATCGGCAGTACGTTCAGCACCGGCCCGGTAGCGCACAGGGCCGCCGACCCCATGCGGCGCATAAAAATGACCCCCACGGCAAAATCGTTGCGCCCGCTCAGGCGGCCTGTCCATAACGCGAGCAGCGCAAAAGCGATATCGGCGGGCGTCACGCCCGGCGCACGCGCCAGTAACGCCTGGAGATGCGCATTGTCGAAGGCAACATGGCGGCGAAGCAGGTCGGCGGAAGGTTCGCGGGTCGTCAGCGGCTCATCCGACAGCGTGGCGGGCTCCGGCAGGCGGGTTAACTGTTCTGCCCAGAAGGCACGATCCCTGGCGCAGGCCGCAGACGCCTGATAATGCTGATACTCTTCCACCACCTCGCTGAAGGGCGTAAAAGGCGACCCGTTCGGCATTTGCCCTTGATGCCAGGCACGGTAAATATCCGTAATCCGGCGGGTAATGGCGGTGAAACTGAAGCCATCCACCAGCAAATGGTGATAACGCTGATACCAGAACCAGCGGGTGTCGCTCAGGCGAAGAAGCCGATGTCGCCAGGGCAACTGCCCCGAAGCACGGCGCAAATCCTGGCGTAAATCGTCACGCATCAGCGCCAGCGCGGCCTCTGCCGGATCGGCGTGATGTCGCAAATCCAGGCACTCGGGCAGCGGAAACGCGATGGATTCGTCTACCCACTGCCGCGGCTCGCCGTCGATCTCCGCAAAGCGCATCCGCAAGGTGTCGGCCTCGCTCATACCTGCGACGATGGCTTTCGCCAGTAAAGGCGCATCCAGCGCGCCGTCGAGTTCGATGTAATGCGCCACGCTCCAGGCGGCGGGCTGCTGGCTCAGGGCGTCGGCGACCCAAATGCCGGGCTGGGCTGCAATCAGCGGTAGCGTAACCGGAGGAATAGTCATTCTTTTGCCCCCTGTGCAAAAGCGGCGGGATGCAAATCGCTACCGCATTGTTCAAGCCAGGCCACGCAGTCGCTGTGAGGGCGCGGCGCGGCAATGACGCTCCAGCCAGCGGGCAACGCACAGGTTTCCGGCCACAGGCTGAGCTGCCCGAGGGCGTTTTTCAGCAGATAGAAATGCCCTTGCGGATCATCAAAGGGGTGGGTGTATTCCATAACAAACTCCTGACATTCAAAGCGTTCCCTTTCAGCGGGCGGTGAGCAGTTTGTCGCCCCACAGGGTGATCAACCCTTCCGTCAGTCCACCCCGCCAGCACAGCGCGTCGTGCCCGCCGTCCACTTCGCGCCAGAAAATCTGCTGCTGAGTGCGTTGCAATAAAGAACACAGACGCAGATTGGCCTGATGAATCAGCGGTTCGCGCTTGCCGGCCTCAAGGAAAATACGCAGCGGCGCCTGGCCCAGGTGGCCCTGTTCAAGCTGGGAAATCAGCCATCCCTGATGGGTTTCGCGTCCGGGCCACCAGTAAGAGCCTGACTGGCTCAATACACAGCCGAAGCGTTCCGGCCAGTTGAGGCCTGCATAAAGCGCGGAAAGCCCGCCGAAGCTTTGACCAGCGACCACGGTGGTAGAGGGGTCGTCCCGCCAGGGGGCGATCGTGTGGATCTGCGGCAGGAGTTCATGCTGTACCGCCTGCCAGAAGGCAGGATTACAGGGCAGCTCTTCGCCGCGATGGGCAGTATCAATGGCATCAATCAGTACGTACACCGCGGGCGGTAGCAATCCCCCGTCGGTTAATGACTGCAACGCGGGCCATACCGGCATACTTTGCGCCCAGAACTGACCATCAAGCAGCAGCGCGAGGGGGCGATTTCCGCCGTTATCTTCGCCGGTGGTGAAGATCCAGACGCGGCGCGTGTTGGCGAGGCTGTGGCTGTGCCATTCCAGGCAAACCGGCGGCTGAAAGTGCGTATCGGGCGCATCCCAACCGGGTTGAAGCGGCGCGCGCGGCATCTCCAGCGCGCAAACCGGATGGCCGCGTCCGCCACGCCACTGACGCGGGTTAAACGGATCAACCTGTGCCTGAGGAAATAATTTGCGCCAGCCCGCCCGTAACGCCTGGGGTGAAGGTAATTCGTCGCTAAACGCGTCCGACGGGAAATCATCCGTGACGGCAGAGGGGATCAGGCAATAGCTGCCGCGCCAGGTGTCAGTCAGCTCAAGAGTACAGTGCCAGGCATCCGTACCCGGCAGACGCGCCAGCGTAACCGGCCGCGCCCGTTGATGATGGTCGGTGACGCCGGTGATATTCAGCCACACCCGCTGTATGGGCGAACGCTGTTCATCGCCATTCGGGTCGCGCCACCAGAATGTTACCCGGCATTTGCCCTTTCCCGACGCCTCAATAAAGGGGATGCCCTGCTGCTGGCGCGCTTGCCACCACGCTTCACTTCCTGTTTCAAGCAACGTCACAACCATTAACCTTATGAATTATATGGCGTTAAGAAACCGCCGTAAGATTTGTTTGATAATATTATTGATAATTATTCGTATTTGCAATAGCGTATTGGCGCGCAGTGGCAAGCGCATTAACCCGTTGTTTTCGTTCAACCGTCTGGCGTTTATCTTCCTGCCGCCTCAGGTGCGCCTGAAATTTCGACAGACGACATCATGCTGCTCTCCGCCCCTGGCACGGAAAAAGCGAGACGCAGCGAAGAAAAGCAGGCTAAAAATGAATAAGAAAATTCACTACTCCCTCGCCATGTTAATCAATCTGGGGATCTATGGCGCGGCAATGCCGGCTCTGGCTGCCGACACCGCCACCCCGGCTGATGGCAAACAGGCACAGTCCGTTCCTTCCGAAGACACCATGGTGGTGACCGCCGCCGAGCAGAATCTCCAGGCGCCTGGCGTGTCGACCATTACCGCCGAAGAAATTCGCAAGAACCCGCCCGCCCGCGATCTGTCCGAAATCATTCGCACCATGCCGGGTGTTAACCTGACCGGCAACTCCACCAGCGGCCAGCGCGGTAACAATCGCCAGATTGATATTCGCGGCATGGGCCCGGAAAACACCCTGATCCTGATTGACGGCAAACCGGTGAGCAGCCGCAACTCCGTGCGTCTGGGCTGGCGCGGCGAGCGCGATACCCGCGGCGATACCGCCTGGGTACCACCGGAGATGGTTGAGCGTATTGAAGTTCTGCGCGGCCCGGCGGCGGCGCGTTACGGCGACGGCGCAGCGGGCGGCGTGGTGAATATCATCACCAAACGCAGCAGCAACGAGTGGCATGGCACATGGGATACGTATCTGAATGCGCCGGAGCACAAAGAAGAAGGTGCCACCAAACGAACTAACTTCAGCCTGACCGGCCCGCTGGGCGACAGCGTCAGCTTCCGCCTGTACGGCAATCTGGATAAAACCCAGGCCGACGCATGGGATATCAACGAAGGGCATCAGTCGCTGCGTACCGGCAGCTATGCCAATACGTTGCCCGCCGGACGTGAAGGCGTCGAAGACAAAGATGTCAACGGCCAGTTGCGCTGGGAATTTGCACCGCAACAGTCGCTGGAGTTCGAAGCGGGATACAGGCGTCAGGGCAACCTGTACGCTGGCGACACCCAGAACACCAACTCTAACGCGCTGGTGAAAAGCAACTACGGTAAAGAGACTAACCGCCTGTATCGTCAGGATTACTCTCTGACCTGGAACGGCGGCTGGGACAGCGGCGTGACCGCCAGCAGCTGGGCGCAATATGAAAAAACTCGCAACTCGCGCACCAATGAAGGCCTGGCAGGCGGCACCGAGGGCATTTTCTCCGACGCGCTCAAATCCGATATCGATTTAAGCGATATCACCCTGCACAGCGAAGTCAACCTGCCGCTGGATGTGTGGGTTAACCAGACGCTGACGCTGGGTACGGAATGGACCCAACAGCGGATGAAAGACCGCGCCTCGAATACCCAGTCGCTCGCTGAAGGCGGCCCGATTCCAGGGGTGAGCAGTACCCATCGCGACCCGTATGCCAACGCGGAAATTTTCTCGCTGTTTACGGAAAACAACATGGAGCTTACCGACAGCACCATGCTGACGCCAGGCCTGCGTTTCGATCATCACACTGTGTCAGGCAACAACTGGAGTCCGGCGCTGAACCTGTCTCAGGGACTGACCGAAGACATTACCCTGAAAATGGGCATCGCCCGCGCCTATAAAGCGCCAAGCCTGTATCAGACCAACCCGAACTACGTTCTCTACAGCCGTGGTCAGGGCTGCTACGCCAGCGCGGGGGCCTGTTACATGATGGGTAACGATAGCCTCAAAGCGGAAACCAGCGTCAACAAAGAGATAGGCCTCGAATATCGCCATGAAAGCTGGCTGGCGGGCGTGACCTGGTTCCGTAACGATTACCGCGACAAGATTGAAGCGGGTTACTCACCGATTGGCCGCACCAGCAACGGCAGAACCGCCACCGATATCTATCAGTGGGAAAACGTACCGAAAGCCGTGGTTGAAGGGCTGGAAGGCACCCTGAACGTGCCGGTGACCGACACTGTCCAGTGGAGCAACAACCTGACCTGGATGCTGGAGAGTAAAAACAAAACCACCGGGGATCGACTGTCCATTATTCCGGAGTTCACGCTCAACTCGACGCTGAGCTGGCAGGTGCGTGAAGATCTCTCATTGCAGAGCACCCTCACCTGGTACGGTCGTCAAAAACCGAAGATGTATAACTATAAGGGTCTGCCGGTCAGTTCGCCTGACGACAATGAAGTCAGCCCTTACAGTATCGTCGGCCTGAGCGGCACCTGGGACGCGACGAAAAATGTCAGCTTCACGGCAGGCATTGATAACCTGTTCGACAAACGCCAGTGGCGCGCCGGTAACGCGCAAACAACGGGCAACGCGGCCACCAACGCCTGGATGTATGGCGCGGGCGCGGCAACCTATAACGAGCCGGGCCGGACGTACTATCTCAGTGTGAACACCCACTTCTGATTTACGTTGGGATTACAGGGGAACTTCGGTTCCCCTTTTTTATGGCCTTGTCCCGTATCGCACGTGACGGCAACGGCCTGTTGTGCAACAGTAAATTCCCCGTATCGTGCGCCGGAGAACGATGAAAACGCACCTTTACACCCTGTCACTCGCTCACCGCACGCTGTTTTGCCTGCGCTTTGAGCCAGAAAGTTTCGCGTCTCAGGATTTGCTGTGGTTGCCGCACCATCTCCAGTTGGCCCGTGCGGTGATATCCCGTAAAGCGGAACATCTCGCTGGCCGGATTGCGGCAGTGCACGCGTTGCGCCACGTGGACGGGCCCGCCATACCGCCGGGGATCGGCGCGCACCGTGAGCCCTGCTGGCCATCAGGTTTTACCGGCAGCATTACCCACGCGGGCCAGCTGGCGCTGGCGGTCGCAAAGCCAGCCGGGGAAAGCTTCGCCAGTCTGGGTATTGATTACCAACCGCTGCTCAGTGAAAACGAGGCCCAAAAACTGGCCGATGGCGTGTTATTTGATGATGAGCCAGCGCGGCTTGCCGCTTCACCGATGCCGTTTGCAACCGCACTCAGTGTGGTGTTTTCCGCCAAAGAGAGCCTGTTTAAAGCGCTGTTTCCTGCGGTGCAGGACTGGTTTGGCTTTGACTGTGCGCGGGTCATCGATCTGCGTGACGGGCGCATTACCCTGGAGCTCACCTGCCCGCTTGGCCCGTTTCCTGCTCAATCGCGCTTTACGATCCCGTTCCTGTACCACCACGGCGGCGTCATTACGCTTGTGGATGTGGAATGCGCGCCGCAGACAAAAACGCATGTCATTACCTGAAAACGCAACGGATTCAATCACCTTAATCCAAATGCGCGCCTTCACATAACCGTCAACAAATCCATTAGCCCTACAAAATAAATGACTATTGTCATTTTTTCCCACTGCCCTCCCGGTGATGATACGACCGCGAGGCGTTCGCGTGTAATCACAAGGAAATGAAATGGATAAGTTCGATACGCAGGACAACCGTCCCGGCATTGGCGCGTATATCGCGCTGGCGTTTGCGGCGGTGTTCTTTTCAGGATTGTTAGGCGGGAAAGCGTGGTACGGCGTGTTTGATTTTACCACCCTCAACGGCGCGTTTGGCAAAGTGGTCAGCAAAGTCAGCCTGAACGGCGATGAGCTCACCACCGCCACCAGCGCGTTTCGCGGGGTCGGCGGCCATGGCGCAATGGACGGGTTTCTGTTCGCGCTGGGACTGATCCCGGCGGTGATGTTCGCGCTGGGAATGATTAACGTACTTGAGCATTACGGCGCGCTGCGGGCAGCACGGCGGCTGTTAACGCCCTTACTGCGTCCGTTGCTGGGCATTCCCGGCACCGCCGGGCTGGCGCTGATCGGCAGTTTACAAAGCACCGATGTCGGCGCGTCATTAACCCGTAATCTGGCCGATGAAGGGCAAATCAGCGAGAGCGAAAAGGATATTTTCGCCATGTTTCAGTTCTCAGCTGGCGCGATGATCACTAATTTTTTTTCCTCCGGCGCGGTGTTGTTCACTCTGGTGACCGTTGACGGTACGACGGCCGTTCCGGCCTCTATCGGCGCCTGTGTGGCGGTGATGTTTATCATGAAGATTGTCGGAGCGAATATTCTGCGCCTGATCCTCACTTTCAGTGACAAAAAAGCGGCAACCCGTCATCAAACGCAGGGAGAAGCATCATGAGCGCACAGGGAAATGCAAAGCCGGTTATTACCGATGTGTTTGTGGAAGGCGCGCGTAAAGGCTGGGGCATCGCCACGTCCAGTACGTTACCCAACGTGGTGATGGCTTTTATTATCATCAAAGCGCTGGAAATCACCGGCGCGTTGAAGGGCATGGGAATGATCTTTGCCCCGCTGATGGGCCTGTTCGGCCTGCCGGGGAAGCCGCCGCGGTGCTGATTGGCGGCTGGATGTCGATGGGCGGCGGTATCGGCGTGGCAATCGGCCTGTTTGAGAAAGGGATTATCACCGGCGAACATTTAGCCATACTCGCCCCGGCCATTTATTTGATGGGCTCGCAGGTCCAGTATCTTGGCCGTATCCTCGGCGTGATTGGCACCCGCGCCAGACGCATCCCCCTCATGATTGCTATTTCCGTATTCAATGCATTTATCGCCATGCTGCTTATGCGCGTGATTATTTAAGGAGATCCCGATGGATTTGAAATTATGGACTGAAGAGCTGCGTCAGCTGGTTAACGTTGATTGCGGCACCGCGACGATTTCCGGCGTCGCTCAGGTGGCGGAGACACTGGCCGCGCTGTGGAAAAAAGAGGGCTGGCACTGTGAGAACGTCGATCTCGGCGCGGCGGTGGGTCCAGGGCTGCTGGTCACCAATAAGCTCCAGTCTGAACATTATGATGTGCTGCTGATCGGCCATCTTGATACCGTCTTCCCCGCCGGCACCGTCGCGCAGCGCCCTATGAGCCAGGACGACGCACGGATTTATGGCCCCGGCACGTCAGATATGAAGAGCGGTCTTCTGAATATTCTCTGGGCGATGCGCGGAATGGATAAAAGCGATCTGCAACGATTGTCCATCGCCGTTGCCATGAACCCGGATGAAGAGACCGGTTCGGTTCATTCCCACCGCTGCTGGGTGACCTGGCGAAGCGTTCCCGTCAGGTGCTGGTATGCGAAGCGGCACGGGCCGATGGCTCGCTGGTCAACGCCCGCAAGGGTCTGGCGGGCTACGCCCTGACCTTTACCGGTGTGGCGGCCCATGCGGGCAACGACCCGGAAAAAGGCCGCTCCGCTATCACCGCGCTGGCGCACAGCATTCTGGCGATTAACGCCCTGGCCGATGCTGAACGCGGCACCACGCTTAACGTCGGCGTGGTCAACGGAGGTGATGCCGCCAATATCGTCGCGCCCTGGGCCAGCGCGGTAGTCGATTTGCGTTTCTGGGAAAACAGTGAAGATGAGCGGGTGCACCGCGCCCTGCTTGAGATGTGCGAAAAAGGTTTTATGGAGGGCGTCACCACGACCATCACTCGCCTGAACCACAAACCGGCAATGGCAATCAGCGCGCAAACCGAAGCGTTAATGCGCCTGGTGGAACAGGCGGGGGAACGGGAAAACGTCAAAATAAGCTGGAAAGCCGTGGGCGGCGGCAGCGATGCTAACTACACCGCCGCGCTGGGCGTCCCGACGCTGGATGGGTTTGGCCCCATTGGCGCGGGCTTTCACAGCCCGGCTGAGTATCTGGAGATTGCGTCGGTGGAGCCGCGGATCCGCCTGCTCAGACGCGTGGTAAGTATGTTGTAACGACACTGCCCCCCGTCTGCCGCGCTGGTACAGACGGGGGCGTTATTCTTATTCCGCCGCCAGGAATTCACCCAACCGCTGGATCTGCCTGCCCTGGGCATCAAAGTTATCCACTGCCATCCAGCGGGTTAACGCGGCATTAATGCGCGGCCACTCCCGATCGAGCAGGGAAAACCAGTCGGTATCCCGGTTACGGCCATTGCGCACCATCGCCTGCCGGAAACGGCCTTCATATGTGAAACCCAAACGCTCAGCCGCCGCACGGGACGCAGCGTTCAGTGAATCGCATTTCCACTCGACACGGCGATACCCGGCGGCAAACGCGGCATTCAGCAGTAGCCATTGTGCTTCGGTGCTCATCAGGGTGCGCTTTATCAGCGGCGACCAGGTCACATGGCCGATCTCCACCACACCGTTAGGCCGGTCAATACGCATAAAGCACACCACGCCCACGGCGCGGCCGCTCACCAGGTCGATAACGGCCCAGGGAATCAACGTGTCATCCGTCACTTTATCCTCTACCCAGCGCCAGGTCGCCTGACGGGTATCGGGGCGCGCCGCGCCAAGCCAGGTCCAGTCGCGAGCGTCATCGGCACGTTGCCAGGCGAGAAATAAATCATCGCTGTGCCTGTCTGCATTCAGCGCTTCCAGGCGACAGGCGCGGCCCGACAGCGGCGTGACAGGCAACGGCCCGGCACCTTCCCATCCGGGAACGGCATCGCCGACGGTCTGGCCGTAAAGATTGATTTCCGGCATACACTCCTCCTGTTGCTGGCGCGTTGTTTGCGCATGAGCAGCCATCATACAAGGGTTAGCTCAACAAAAGCCTAACCCGGTCGCAAAATTTCAGGCTGAAACGGCAGGGTTTTTCAGAGTTGTCTTTCGACAGTTACCTCACGTCTACTGGCTATACTTCTGTGAAGTTAACGCCTGAATAAGTGAGCAACTATGCCTCTAACGCCTTTTACCGCTTCCGACCCCTATACGCTGGGCATTGAAGTTGAATTACAGATTGTTACCCCGCCGGGTTGGGATTTAAGTCAGGACTCCACCACCCTGATTAATGAAATCTCCGGGCAGATAAACTCAGGCGAAGTGAAACACGATATCACTGAAAGTATGCTGGAAATCGCCACCGGCGTGTGCAAAGACATTCATCAGGCCAGCAGCCAGTTTTCCGCCTTGCAGCAGGCGATCCTGGCGGCGGCGAGCCGTCATCATCTGGCGATATGCGGCGGCGGCACTCACCCTTATCAAAAATGGCAGCGCCAGGAAATTTGTAAGAGCGAGCGCTATACCCGCACTCTGGAAAGCTTCGGTTATCTGATGCAGCAGGCGACGGTGTTTGGTCAGCATGTGCATATCGGCTGCCGAAACGGGGACGACGCGGTGTACTTAATGCACGGCTTATCGCGCTTTGTGCCTCATGTCATCGCGCTGTGCGCTTCATCGCCCTGGATCCAGGGAACGGATACCCAGTTCGCCTCGTCGCGACTGAATATTTTTTCTGCTTTCCCGGATAACGGTCCCGCGCCCTTTGTTGAAAACTGGCAGCAGTTTGAGACCATGTACCAGCACCTGGAACGCAGCCGTATTATTGAATCCATTAAAGATTTGCACTGGGATATTCGCCCGAGCCCCGGTTTCGGCACTGTCGAAGTCCGGGTAATGGATACGCCGTTAACCCTGTCGCGGGCAATCAATGTCGCCGGTTTTTTACAGGTCCTGGCGAACTGGCTGCTGGATGAGCGCCCCTTTACGCCAAAGCGCGATGACTATCTGCTGTATCGCTTTAACCGCTTTCAGGCCTGTCGCTACGGACTGAAAGGCACCCTGACCGATGTGCGCACCGGTGAACAATGCTCGATCGCCGAGGATATCCTGCATCATCTGCCAAAACTGATGCCCTTTGCGCGGAAGCTCAATGCAGAAAGCGCATTGCACGATATCGAGCAGATCGTCCGGACCGATCACAGCGATGCGAAACTGATGCGCGAGTTTATCGCCAACGGTGGCGTGCTGTCTGAGATGGTCAGGCGGATGACCGAAATATGGGCGGCTCCGCTGTAATTATTCTGTCTTATGCCTGAGATTTATTTATTCTCAGGCATAAGAAAAGCTTATTTTTAGTGCATCATTGGGGGAGTCATTGTGATATTTCCCTCACCATAAATTTCACATTTCATTATCTTTGATCATCAAATTACCCACATCAGGTTATTCCTGTTTGTGGAAAGGATCTATTTTCCGCCCCCGGATCCATTAACGCTAAAGTAAATAAAATTCTCCTCCGATAAGTGATATATCAACCTGCCATTATTTGAGGGAATCTTCCATGTCCTGGATATACCGTATTTCGATGAAAATGAAATTATTCATCGCACTTTTGCCATTGTTATTGGCATTAATTTGGCTGGGAGGATCGGGCATTGCAGAGCGGATCGCGGCGGAACGTCAGATGGATAACATGGCGACGCTGACGCAGCTTGCCATCAAAGCGGGCGGCGTGGTTCATGAATTGCAAAAAGAACGGGGAATGAGCGCCGGTTATCTTGGCGCGAAAGGCCAGGGGTTTCGCGATGAACTGACGGCACAACGCCAGCTCACCGATCGAGCGCTGGAAGTTTTTGATAGCGCAATTAAAAGCGTTGATCCTGAAGTCATTTCCGGCCAGGTAGCCGAGGCACTCAACCGTTTCGAACAAACGCGTCAGCAATTATCAGGTTTACGTCAGCAGGTTTCCGACCTGGCTGTTGAAACCAATAACGCCCTGACGCAATACACGCAAAACGTCACTACCCTGTTAAATATTGTCGCCGACATCAGCCACCTTTCGCCGTCCGGCGAGATAGTCAACCAGCTGGCCGGTTATTTCAGCCTGTTGAACGCCAAGGAGCAGGCAGGCATTGAACGCGCGCTGTTATCGAATATCTTTTCTGCTAACCAGTTTGCAGCCGGTCAGTTTCAGCGCCTGAGCAATGTGGTGGGTAAACAGGAAGCCTGGCTTACCGCGGCGCGCCGGTTTTTAACCCCGGCGCAGTCCCAGGCGCTTGATGCCGCCCTTGCCCAGCCAAAGGCCACCGAAGCGTTAGCCCTGCGTGAAGCAGCTATGGCGAAAGCGGATGTCGGAGGCTTTGACGTCAACGCGACCCGCTGGTTCGACATTCAAACTCAGCGCATTAACATCCTTAAATCCCAGGAAGATGCCGCGGCGAACACTCTGTTGGACAGCGCCGCACGGCTGTCGGATGAGGCGCGTACCGCCTGGATGCGTTTTCTGGCGATAAGCCTGACGGCGCTGTTGATCGCACTGGCCATCGCCATTGTTATCGCCCGGAGTATTCACCGTCAGCTACAGAACACGCTGCGTGAAATCGCGGAAATGGAAGGCGATTTAACCCGCCGCCTGACGATTTCCGGCACCGATGAGCTTTCAGCCCTGAACCGTGCCTATAACCACGCGATTGAGAACATTCAGCATATCGTCAGCGAGATAAAATCTGGCGCGACGGTGCTGCGCCACGCCAGCGCTAACATTGCCGACGGCAACCAGAACCTGGCCCAGCGTACCGATGAACAAGCGGCTTCGCTGGTGGAAACCGCCGCCAGCATGGAACAGATCTCCACCACCATTAACCTGACCGCAGACAGCGCCCGTGAAGCGGAAAAACTCACGGTCGCAATGCAGCAGGAGGTCAGCCAGGCGAATACGGTGGCGGCGCAAGCCAGCCAGAGTATGGAAGCGATCCGCGCCTCCAGCGAACAAATCTCCAGCATCATTAAATCCATCGACGACATCTCCTTCCAGACCAACCTGTTGGCGTTGAATGCCGCGGTGGAGGCAGCTCGTGCAGGCGAACTGGGTCGCGGTTTTGCCGTGGTGGCCAGTGAAGTGCGTAATCTGTCCCAGCGTTGCGCCACGCAGGCGCACCAGATCCGCGAGCTGGTGAATGAGAACATGGCCAAAAATCGGCGAAGGGGTGGATCGGGTAACGGCCTCCGGCAAAGCGCTACAGCAGGCCGCCGAGCAGAGCGACCGGATGCGCGATTACATCAGCGATATCGCCAGAGCCGCCGAAGAGCAATCCCTCGGCGTCGCCCAGGTCCATCTGGCGCTTAGCCAGCTGGAGCAGGTAACCCAGCAAAACGCCGCCCTGGTCTCCCAGGCCGCCAGCGAAAGTCACAGTCTCGATCAGCAAAGCGAAGCGATGACGCAGTTAGTGGACAGGTTTGTGGCGTAAGAAGTTAATAAGTTAAGAAGTTAATAAGTAAAGAAAGTCACGTCGCCCCGCCAGGGGCGACGTCATCACATTAACGCAACCACAGCGTGACGTCATATCTCCAGCGGGTGTCGCTCAACAGGAACTGCGGCTGCACGCTTGGGGTCCAGGAATCATCCCCGCCGATCCCCATATGCTGACCATCCAGCGTCAGCCAGACGCCCTCTTCCGGTTGCATCCGGTGCCAGTGGTCAACACGCGTCAGCTGTTCCGTGCCGTAAGGTTGCAGTGAAAAATGGAAATCGCCTTCAACATGCCATTTCCCCCACTGTAACTGGCGGGTATCGCATCGCAGCCCGTTTTCGGTGGGGAAAATATACGGCGTATGCATCTGCCCGAGCGGCAATTGCCAGTGTGAGAAAGCGGGCGCTGCTTTTGCGATCCGGGTAGTTCTCATGCGGCCCAAGGCCCAACCAGCAGACATCCGCGGCTTGCGGTTTTACCTGGAAATGAAGCCCGGTACGCGCCAGCGGCGGAATATCCCCTGCCCGCTCGCCGCTGACCGCGATATGCAATTTTCCGGCATCGTCAATGCGCATTTCCCAGCGCGACACCAGCGCCACGCCCCGGGCATTTTGATAGTGCCAGACGCTTTCAATCATCACCTCATGGGCGCGCGCCTCGGCTTCACAACTGACGCAGTTGACCGCCAGATCGTACAATCCGGCGCTTTTCCAGCGCTCAACCCAGGGCATGGGGATCGATGCGATCCACTTCGCTGACGCCGATGTCATTATCCAGTGGCGCACGGATAAACTGATCCTGAAGCGGCGTCACTAACTGCGGCTCACCGTCGATTTCCCACTGGGCGAGCTGCCCAGTGGCGCGATCAAACAACCAACGCTGCCCGTTCCACTCGACGGTAAACGCCTGGTCATCAACGGCCAGCGACGGCGTGACGCCGCGTGGCGCGCGCGGCGTTATTGCCAGCGGCGCGGCCAGGGCAAACTGCTGCCAGGCCACCGGATGACCGGCTGCCGACCACGGCGTGGCGTTGGGCTGAATGACGTCCAGCTGTAGCCAGACATCGCGGGCATTTTCCGGTAGCGTCAGTGCATCCGTCAGAGTCAGTACCGCTTCGGCTTCCGGAGCCAGTTTCAGCGGCTGTTCTCCCTGCGCCACCACGCGCCCGGCGCACTCCACGCGCCATGTCAGCGTCTCATTATCCGTGGTGCGGAACAGGTATTCGCTGGCGATGCGGATCTGCAACGGTTGCTGGCTCACCAGCGTAAATCGGAAAAACTGCTGGGCGTGTTTTGCTTCAATCAGCGAAGGATGCGGCGTGCGATCCGGGAAGACCAGACCATTCATACAGAACTGGCGATCGTTGGGTTTGTCGCCGAAATCGCCGCCATAGGCCCAACCGGTGGTGCCATCTTCAAAGGTTTTGACAATCGCCTGATCGGCCCAGTCCCAGATAAAGCCGCCCTGCAATCTGGGGTATTCACGAAACGCCTGCCAGTAAGCAGCAAAATTACCCAGGCTGTTGCCCATGGCATGGGCATATTCACACAGGATCAGCGGCGGTGTTCACCCGGCAGGCTGAGCCATTTTTTGATGCTCCACTTTGGCACCGCCGGGAACGGTTGATCCTGGTCGACCCGGGCATACATCGGGCAAATGATGTCGGTGGCAGCCGTATCCGCACCGCCCCCCTTCATACTGCACCGGGCGTGATGGATCGGCGGTTTTTACCCAGCGGTACAGGGCGTCGTGGGTAGCGCCGTGGCCGGATTCGTTGCCCAGCGACCAGATAATAATGGCGGGATGATTACGGTGACACTGCACCATACGGGTCACGCGGGCGCTGAAGGCCGCGAACCATGCCGGGTCGTCTGACAGCCGGTTCATTGGCGTCATGCCGTGGGTTTCAATATTCGCCTCATCCACCACGTACAGACCGTAGCGGGTGCAGAGTTCATACCAGCGCTCAACGTTGGGATAGTGCGAACAGCGTACGGCGTTAAAGTTATTCTGCTTCATCAGCAGGATATCCTGAATCATATCCTGCTCAGTCACGACCTGGCCGCGTTCGGGATGATGCTCATGGCGATTCACGCCACGGATCAGCAACGGTTTGCCGTTCAGCGTCAGCAACCCGTTATGGATGTCCACACGCCGGAAGCCGACGTCACAGGCTTCTGCTTCCAGCAACACATCATCCAGATACAGCGCCGCCACCAGCCGGTAGCAGTGCGGCGTTTCGGCACTCCATTTTTTCGGTTCACGTACCGACAAGGCATAATGACCACGTTCGGGATAATTGCCGCGTTCATCCACCGGCGCGCTGCCCGGTTTGCCGCGCAGTTGCGCGATCGGTTCATCGCCCTCCCACAGGGTCAGTTCGACGGTTAAATGGCTGAGCTGCGCGGGTGGTGCGGCGAAACGCACCGCAACGTTGAGCTGCGCATCACGATAGCAATCATCCAGTTGCGGCGTCACCTGCCAGTCCGCCAGATGGCAGTCCGGCTTGTGCAGCAGCGACACCGAACGGAAAATGCCGCTCATCCGCCACATATCCTGGTCTTCCAGCCAGGTGCCCGCGCTCCAGCGCATCACCATCACGCACAGTCGGTTTTCCCCGGCGTGTAAAAAGGGCGTGAGATCGAATTCCGCAGGCAGGCGGCTGTCCTGGGAATAGCCAACCCATGTGCCGTTGCACCACAGATGGAATGCCGAGTTGACCCCGTCAAAAATGATGCGCGTCTGGCCCTGTGCCAGCCATTGCGGATCGACGGTAACGAGGCGCGAATAACAGCCGGTAGGGTTATCTTCCGGCACCCGCGGCGGCACGGTTTCAATGGGATAACGCACGTTGGTGTAGATCGGCGCGTCGTAGCCCGCCATTTGCCAGTTCGACGGCACTTCCACTGGCGCGCTGCCGGTAAGTCGTAATCTATCCATCCCGCGTCTACCGCTTGCGGGCGGGCGGCGTAATAAAACTGCCAGGTGCCGTCAAGAGACTGACGCCGCGCACTGGCCGCCGCATCGCGCGCCTCCTCCACGCTGCCCCAGCTGGAAAAAGCGGGGTGCGCTTCAAGCCGGTTCAGATGAATAATCGTTGGATTTTGCCAGTCCTGACGCGCCAGGATCCCGGCGAATGAGGGGGTGTGGGATGGTTGATTCATTGGGAAAGGTCGCCTTTATTGTCGTACGCACTACAAATATGACCACGTTATCCCGTAACCGTCTTTTTTCAGCAAGCCGTGCGCATAATCTCTTCGGCAATTCTCACAGAAACCTGCAAGAATGCGGTTAAAATGTCGTACCCTGAACAAAATATGTTAACGCACGACATTTACCCACGGATAAGAGATGAGTCGCCATTCCGCCACCCTTGATGATGTCGCCCGGCTTGCCGGTGTGTCACTGCAAACCGTTTCACGAGTATTAAACAGCCCGGAGAAAGTGGCGACCCGCACTCAGGAAGTCGTTCATCAGGCGATGCGTACGCTGCGCTATGTCCCTAACCGCTCCGCACAGCTTCTGGCGGGGAAAGTGCTGCCCGCCATTGGCCTGATCAGCGCCTCGTTAACCTTGCATGCGCCGTCGCAAATTGCCGCGTCGATCAAAACCCACGCACAGGCGCGCGGGCTGGATGTGGTCATTGTCATGCTTAATAACGCGGATCGCGGCGCGCTACAGGGGGCGCTGGCGGAATGCCGGGCGCAGAACATCCGTAGCGCAATCATCAATCTGCCGCTGGAAAGCCAGCTTGCCGAGCAACTGGTGCAGGAAAACCCGGATATTCACTGCCTGTTTCTTGATGTGCCACCCGACAGCGATGTCGCCAGTTTGCTGTTTGATCACCGCCAGGGATGCCACGCGGTGATTGATCATTTGTGGGAACGTGGGCATCGGGATTACGGATTTTTAGCCGGGCCAGAGAGCGCCATTTCCGCACGGCTCAGGCTTCATGCCTGGCGCGAGGCGCTGCATCGTAACGGGGGACATCAGGCCATAACGGCCTTCGGAGACTGGAGCGCGGGTAGCGGATTCGCCTGTACCCTGGCGATGCTGGCGAAACAGCCGACGCTGACGGCGATAGTGGTAGCAAATGATCAGATGGCGCTGGGGGTATTAAGCGCGCTGGCGCAGTTGAATCGCCGGGATATTTCCGTGACCGGCTATGACGATACGCCCGACAGCCAGTATTTCCAGCCGGCGCTCACCACGGTGGCGCAGGATTTTACGCTATTAGGCGAGCGCGCTGTCGCGCTGATTGCCGAGCCTGGTCAGCGTCACAGTTGGTTGCCCACAAGGCTGGTTGTGCGTCAGTCCACGGCCCCGAAAGGCGATGTCGACACGCGTGAAGCGTTAATCAACCAGTTAAAAACGCTTGCCGCACAGTTGTAATCACACCCGTTCGATTGAAAACCAGCGTTTCCAGATAAAACGGATGATGGCGTACTCCAGCACGCCCAGCAGCAAAAACCAGATACAAAAGATAATGGTGTATAGCTGGTTTAAATCCACCAGATGGAACGTCTCCATCAACTGCTTCGCCAGTGACACCGTCAACGCGGGCGCAGGCAACAGCAGGCAGGAAAGAAACGCCAGCAGCAAAATGCCGCCTGCGGTCACCAGAGTTTCAAGAGGATGTTTCATCGATTGTTACGCCCGAGTTAAAACGGGCATTGTCCGGTAATTTGTCAGGCCTTGCAAACCGTGGCGCTAATGAATGGCTTGATCATCGCCCCTGGCGACGGTAGTGGCCGGGAGACATATTAAATTTACGGGTAAATAAACGTGTGAACGACTGCTGCGATTCAAAGCCGTATTTCAGAGAGATATCCAGCACACGGGCGTCGGTTTGCCTGAGATCCTGCGCCGCCAGCCGCAACTTCTTCTCGCGAATGTAGCGCCCGAGACTTTCGCCGGTGTGATGTTGAAACAGTCGCTGTAAATGCCATTTTGAATAGCCCGCGTGGCGCGCAATTTCATCGATACGCAGCGGTTTATGCAAATTGTCATCAATCCAGCCGGTAATGGTTTCGATAACCTGAGCGGGTAGTTCCATGCCTGTTCCCCTTTACTCGCCGTTTTAAACGATAGTCCTCTGCTCATTTCTGTACGCAACGCCGTCTTCTGTTACCTGAAAAGTTGAGATCATCCACAGGTTACAGAAAACCCTACGTCAGGCATTGATAATGAGTGAGTAAACACTCATTATAGAAACGATGCGGAAAGCGTCAACCGCTTTTTCTGCCCGATGCGCGACTTGCAGCCGCGCAATCCTCATGTTTCAATCTGCGGTCTTATGACTGGAGGGTAATGTTAGTGGCTCGTCCCCGTAGTGAAGATAAACGCATTGCGCTGCTTGATGCGGCAACCGAGGCCATCGCCAACGCAGGCATTGGCGCATCCACCGCGATGATTGCCCGTGGCGCGGGCGTGGCAGAAGGCACATTGTTTCGCTACTTCGCTACCAAAGATATCCTGCTTAACGCGCTCTATTTGCATCTGAAGATCGGGTTTTGCCGCTCTATTCTGGAACAGCCGGATCGCCCGGCAGACAGCAAAGGATTAACCCGTTATATCTGGAACCGGCTGATCGACTGGGGGCTTGCTAACCCGGTTGCGCATCAGGCGATGCGCCAGTTAGCGATTAGCGACAAAATTACCGAAGAAACGGAAAAACAGGTCAACGAGAGTCATCCCGACCTGCACCAGATTTGTGAAAAAGCCATTCAGCCGCTGTTTTTAAGCCCGACGTTTCGCCGCTTCGGCGACACCATCTTCTTCGCGCTGGCGGAAACCACGATGGAATTCGCCACCCGTGAGCCGGAACGCACCGAGGAGTTTAAAACCGTGGGGTTTGAGGCAATGTGGCGCGCGCTGGGCAAACCGGATCTGTAAGTTCACGCCCTGCGCGCGGAATGCTGAATGTCGAAACACGCTAACCGACCATGCTCAACGTTCCGTCCGCCAGACGAACGGAACGTTGACCGGTTACCCTTCGACGCGATGACCTTGCTGCCCTTCCCCTTTCACCGTCTCGCCGCTTTTACCTGGCGACAGCGCTTCCAGAGAATAGCCTTTGGTATTGACGCCCCAGGCCAGTAACACGATGACGCCTGCCGCCAGTACCGAGGTCGTCATGGTAAACACCCCGGCAAATCCCAGCGATGCAGAGAACACGCCAATAATTGACGGTGCCATAATGCTGCCGACGCGGCCAAAGGCGCTGGCGAATCCACATCCCGTGGCGCGAATGGCGGTAGGGAAACTTTCCGGCGTATACGCATACAGCCCGGCATAACACCCGTTAAGGAAGAAAGACAGAACCGCCGCTGCTGCGACAATCGTCGCCGTGCTGTCGGCCTGGCTTAAACACCAGGCGCTGAGGGTGCTGCCCACCAGATACAGGGCGATAGTCCGCTTGCGGTCGAGCCAGTCAGAACACACCGCCGCAGAGAAATAGCCCGGTATTTGCGCCAGATAAATAATGATCGAAAACTCAAAACTGCGGGTGACGGTAAAACCCCGTTCCACCAGAAGCGACGGGATCCAGGCAAAGAAGCCGTAGTAACAGAAGGTCACCACAAACCAAATCACCCAAATTACCGTGGTCTGTCGCCGCATCGGCTGGCTGAACATCATGACCAGGCTTTTAAGCAGCCCGGGCGATGGCGCAGGCGCAACCTGCGGCGTCACGTCACGCGGCGCGTCAACGGGCGGCAGCGGTTTGCCGGTGGCGGCAATCACCTGACGTTCCAGGCTTTCGACCACCACCCGCGCTTCGTCGGTACGGCCTTTGCCCAGCAGGAAGCGCGGCGATTCCGGCAGGCTGCGGCGCCACCACAGCAGCATCAAAATCGGCAGTGCGGTGATAATTTGCGCGTAGCGCCAGCCGTCTTCAAACTCCGGCACCACAAAACGCCCCAGCAGCGCGGCGCCCACGAATCCGAACGAGAAAAACCCGGCCAGCGATCCAATAAACCAGCCGCGTTTTTTCGGCGGAATAAATTCGCTCAGAAACGGCGCAATAATCACGCTCTCCGCCCCGGTGCCAACGCCTGCCAGAACGCGCGCGATGACGAATACCGTGAAGTTAGGGGAAAAGGCGGCCACCAGCGTCATTACGCAGTAAATCGCCAGCGCCCAGCACATGACCGTTTTACGGCCATACCGGTCCCCCACGTAGCCCGCCAGTAGTGCGCCAATCAGAACGCCAATCGGCGTGGCGGACCCCACCAGCCCCAGTTCCGCCCCGCTGAGCGACCAGACATCGCGCAATGCAGGCAGTAAAAAAGCAATAATGGCGACGTCCATGCCATCAAAGGTGTATCCCAACCCACCTATCAACAACAACATGTAATGCGGACGGCTCAACGGGAGCCGATCAAGACGATGTAACAGTGACATAGGCGCATTCTCATCTGTAAGGGAAATTGCTGTGTTGGCACGGATGCCGCGTAGTCGTGGGTTGTGTCTTAGTCCACCGGCAGGAAGCCTGCGTTTTTCACCGGTTTACCCTGCTGAAGGATCAGCGGGATATGCTTGCCCTGGCCGGTAAGCAGACTGATATCCTCAAGCGGATTGCCGTTTACCACGATGAGATCGGCCCATGCGCCTGGCGTCAGGCTGCCGATTTCGCCCTCTTTACGCAGCAGGCGGGCGGCAATGGACGTGGCGCTGCGGATCACTTCCGCGGCGGGTAGTACGCGATTGCGGATAACAAACTCTTCCGACTGGTGCACATGCATATCCCCCAGCAGATCGGATCCATACGCCATCGGTAAACCGGCTTCGAACATGATTTTCAGACTGTCGAGGCCGCTTAAGCGCACATCGTCGATTTTGGCGATAGAGTCCGGCTGCAAACCGTACTGCTCGCCTTCGTTTTTCAGCATTTCATAGGTGACCAGCGTCGGACAGGCCATCGCGCCTTTACTGGCGGCAAGTTGGGGCCGTTTCCGGGGTGATGAGATTGCAGTGCTCAAGGGAATGTACCCCGGCGTTAACGGCGCGGCGAATCGCCTCGTCGGTGTACAGATGGGCGCTGACGTAGGTTTGCGCGTTGCTGGCCTCTTCGACAATGGCTTCCAGTTCGGAAACTGAAAAGCTCAGAAAATCGATCGGATCGCTGGGGGATGACACCCCGCCGTTGGCCATCACTTTGATGAACTCCGCCCCGGCTTTGATCTCTTCGCGCACTGCGCGGCGCACCTCATCCACACCGTTGCAGATGCGGCCCAGCGCGCCGAGTTTGGAGGCGTAAAAATCGGCGTTGCGCGAGTCATAGCGACCGCGGTAATCGGTATGCCCGCCGGTTTGCGACAGCGCTTTACCGCAAATCATCAGATGCGGGCCGTTCAGCAATCCCTCTTCCTGCGCCTGTTTCAGGCCATAGTCTGCGCCGCCGACGTCGCGCACGGTGGTAAAGCCGCGATTCAACATGCCCTGCATGATCTTGCCGGCGCGGGCAGCGATCAGTGAATCAGGCAGCAAAGCGTTTTGACCGAGATTGGCGGAACTGGCAATGACGTGAACATGGCAATCGATCAGGCCAGGCATCAGGGTTTTGCCCTTTAAATCCACCACCGTCGCGCCGGGCGCGTCGACAGGAGTGGCAGAGATCTTGCTGATTTTTCCCTCTTCAACCAGCAGTTGATGGTTCTTCAGGGCGGTATCAGAAATACCGTCCACCAGGGTGGCGTTGATAAATAATAACGGCGTGTGTTGCGTTGTCATGATCGTCACGCTCCAGCGACAGGTTCGTTTATGATGGTGTTGTTGTTACTTCTTCATTACGAATTGGTTAAAAGATTTACAATGATTGGTTAAAATTCGTAAATGAAAAAGACGCATGCCATCATGCCTTCTGCGCATGTCACTGAACAAAAAACACCCACACTAGCGGGCGGGATGTTGCGCGACGTCTTCCAGCAGCCAGCGTTTAAACAGCCGTGTGGCGCGGTTTTCGTGGCGATGTTGGGAGGTGATCAGGAAAAATCCTCCACCTTTGCTGACGGAAAAATTCGAGGCTTTGACCAGCCGTCCACTGGCGATGACGCTGTCAATGATGTGACGCCACGCAAGTGCCACGCCGTTGCCGAGACAGGCCATTTCAATCAGCGGTGGATAGTGATTAACGCGCAAAGTCTGGCGTAGCGGCGGGCTGTCGGTGCCGTTAATTGCAAACCACTCTGGCCAGCCGATCCACTGGTGCTGGGCGTCCTCCAGTACCAGCAGGGTTTCATGTTTTAACGTTTCCGGCGTGAACAGGGGCCGCCCGGCCAGGTAATGCGGCGAGCACACCGGGAACATCTCTTCATCGAACAATTTCACCGTATCGAAATTGATAAGATTTTCTTGTCGCAAATAGTAAACGCCCAGATCAAATTCGAATGACGTCAGCCGTGTGACCCCATCGCGCATGATTAAATTCACTTTGATTTCCGGGTGCTGACGTCGGAAATGGGTAAGGCGCAACGGCAGCCAGAACTGGGCGATGCCCGATGAACAGGCCAGGGTAATTTCGTTTTCCCCGGCGTTTTTCATCACCTGAGCCGTGGCATCGGCGCACTCTTCCAGGAAATGGCGGATTTGATGAAGATAGCGCTCACCGGCGGTAGTGAGTTCCAGGCCATGACGCCGACGCATCAGCAGCGTACGCCCCAGCGACGCTTCCAGCTGCGCAATCTGGCGGCTTACCGCGCTCTGTGTCAGGTTCAGCTCTTCCCGGCGCGGGTAAAACTGCCGAGCCGAACGGTCGCTTCAAAAGCGATCAGGGTATTCAACGGGGTAACGGCGCAATTGACATGAGGTTTCCGGCCTGGCTGAATAATCGTTAGTTAACAAGACTCTAACAATTACCGGCGCAATGCAAACCCGTTAAGCAGAATTACCCCGCCCCTCTCTCCGGCACAGATTTTGTTGTTTCTGCGGGGGGACGCCTGCCTTGCCCGCCTTTAAAATGCACGCCCTGAGCGGGTGAAGCCAGTCTCCAGTCCGAGCCGTAAAACAGGACGTGACCGATCGGAATTCTCTCCTTATACATTAATTATCATTATGAATACTTTACTATTGATACCATATGTATATTATTCCCTCACTAAGCGTATGGCTCATTGGGTAATGGCGTCATCTGATTACCCCGCCTTGCCAGCGATGTATGTTGATAACCACCTGAATGAGCGCACGATGAAAGACAGCAGTGAATGTCCTTTTACCGCAGATCCGGCTTTTACTCAGGGCGATGGCCCGACCTGTGAGCAAACGCTGGGGGCGATCGTTATGGACTTATTACGCGCCGGAGAAAAGGTCAGTAAATCGACACTTTGCCTCGCCGTCGTTTCACGTATTGAAACCGCCGATAATTCGGATACGCACGCGCATCTGCTTAATGTTCTTGAATTAATTATTCGTTCAGGGGCCTGTTAGGTGCCACGACGTTGGGGACAGTTTCATCTGAAAGGTAGGAAAATAAAATTCACCACTGCATAATGCGGCGGATAGGTGAAGAACGTCGTTGTAGATACGAGAGGCTAAATGTTCAAAAATGATAGCGACCCGCTTGTTGATACGGTTATTGGTGAAGCGGTAATTGAGCTTCTGGAATCCGATAGCGCAGTATCTTTTGATGAGCTTATTGCAAAATTGCAGGAAAGCCTGAGCCATGAAACAGACAGCGACAGGCAGGCGGCGTACCGAACCGCCATTGGCGGGATACATAAATTTCGCAACCAGCCAGTTATCGCTAAGCGCCCTGCACAAGGACATGAACGGGATGCGCTGCTCAGAAGCCTGTTAAATCATTCTGAAACGACCAAACATTAAGTTACTTTCTTTCTGATTATTCAGTGCAAATCAGAAACACATCTCTTCTAATCAGACTTGCTCAGGCATGTTCTTACAAAATGCTAAATGTGAATTTGATCTGGTCCCAGGGCCTGGAAGACATTCACCATTGACGCATCTGGAGATTCATTGAACGAAGATGAGCAAGTACGGCCCGAAGAAATACATCAAGCCATCGGTAAAGCATCGACTTACCTGATTCAACACTGCTTTCCTGTTACGACGGATAATCTCTTACAGGTGCTCAACGCCCAGGACATTATGTCTGCGGACGGGCGTCACAAAGCAGTGCTCCTGTCAGCCCGGCACTATCTGAAGCTAAAAATGCATAAAGGCGACTGAACAAAAAAATGCCTTTGCCGTCACGGCAAAGGCATCGTAAATGCTGTTCTGTCACGCTCAGATATCGTCTGGCGTTCCCTGGACAATCATCTCCAGCGCATTGCGATAAATATCCAGTTTTAAGACATCTTTCTCGCACTCAATATGCTGTATCAGGGTAAGAATCAGATCTTTGTTCTGTACCACGCCTCGTTGTGTACGCAGCTCACGCGTGATATCAGCAATGAGTTTGGTCTCTGCTTCATAAGTCTCCGCGTTTTTGCCAAAGTAGACGTTTATTTGATCTTCTGTCACTGAGCTGTGCATTTCTGTTCCCGTATCATTGTTAACGGCCTCAAACTGTGATGATGAGCGCCAAACCTTGATAAAAGTAGACAGCAAAATGTGACGTAGCAATGAGTTCGATAAAATTTATTTATTGCCGGGTTTCCTGCCCGCAACGGCATTTGGCCTTAGTGGCTTAAGGTTTTACTCGCTTCCCGTCGTTATCAATAACCTGTTCGCCATCTTCTTTTACGAATGCCCCTTTTTGCGGGTCCGGCAGGATATCCAGCACCACTTCCGAAGGGCGGCACAAGCGGGTTCCCAGAGGCGTGACCACGATGGGGCGATTAATCAGGATGGGATGCGCGAGCATCAGTTCAATCAGTTGCTCATCGGTAAAGCTGTCATCATCAAGCCCAAGTTGCGTGTAGGGCTCCACATTTTTACGCAGCAACGCCCGCACGCTGATTCCCATATCAGAAATGAGGGTGATCAGTTCATCCTTTGTCGGAGGGGTATCGAGATAATAAATAATGGTCGGTTCATGTCCCGTATTGCGGATCATCTCAAGCGTATTTCGTGACGTGCCGCAGGCCGGGTTGTGATAAATAGTAATGCTGCTCATATCAGTATCTCATTACAGGGTGACAGAGAGCCGCAGCGCAAGCGCGGCCAGCGTGATAAATAATACGGGAAGCGTCATGACGATCCCGGTGCGGAAGTAATATCCCCAGGCAATGGTCATATTTTTCTGCGCCAGCACATGCAGCCACAGCAGGGTTGCGAGGCTACCAATAGGGGTGATTTTCGGACCCAGATCGCAGCCGATAATGTTGGCGTAGACCATCGCCTCTTTGATAACCCCTGTTGCTGTGCTTCCTTCAATCGACAGCGCCCCCACCAGTACGGTGGGCATGTTATTCATGACGGATGACAGGAATGCAGTCAGGAAACCGGTGCCTAAGGTTGCGGTCCATAATCCCCCGTCGGCTAATCTATTCAGAATGTCTGAAAGATAGCCCGTGAGACCGGCGTTCCGCAGGCCATACACCACCAGATACATGCCCAGCGAGAAGATAACGATCTGCCACGGCGCACCCCGAAGCACTTTCCCGGTATTCACGGCATGCCCTTTTTTAGCTACCGCAAACAGCACCGCGGCACCGACGGCGGCGATTGCACTGACGGGGATACCCAGCGGTTCCAGAATGAAAAATCCCGCCAGGCAGAAACGCCAGAACGACCCAGCCAGCTTTAAACGTAGCCGGATCCTTAATGGCGCTGGCAGGCGACTCCAGTAAATCCACGTCATACTTTTCCGGAATATCCTTGCGAAAAAACAGATGCAACATCACCAGCGTGGCGGCGATGGCGGCAATATCTACCGGCACCATAACCGATGCATATTCCGTAAAACCAAGTTTGAAGAAGTCTGCCGAGACAATATTCACCAGGTTGGAAACAATAAGCGGCAGGCTGGCTGTATCGGCGATAAATCCCGCCGCCATGACAAATGCCAGTGTCGTTCCCTTACTGAATCCCAGCGCCAGTAGCATGGCAATCACGATTGGCGTCAGGATCAACGCCGCGCCATCATTAGCGAACAGTGCCGCCACGGCTGAACCCAGCAGCACAATCCAGGTAAACAGCAGACGTCCCTTCCCTCTTCCCCAGCGAGAAACATGCAGCGCGGCCCATTTAAAGAAGCCAGACTCATCCAGCAGCAGGCTGATAATGATCACCGCGATAAACGTTGCCGTCGCGTTCCAGACGATATTCCAGACGACGGGAATATCGTGGAGGTTGATGACGCGGAAACCAGCGCCAGAACCGCCCCGATACTCGCGCTCCAGCCGATGCTCAGGCCCCGCGGCTGCCAGATGACCAGCACCAGCGTCAGTAAAAAAAATACTCCCAGCCAACAGCATTTCAGACTCCCTTATATATGTTTATACGAATATGTTTTGATATCAGCAGGAGAGACAAGCCGATTTTGCCAGCCATCCACGCACCTCCTCTCGCAGGCACTGCCAGGCGGTGGAGATGGTCTCAGCCGCCCAGGCCGGCATGTGAGGGGATAAACGGTAATAAACCCACTTTCCTTCCCGGCGATCGAGAACCAGCCCGGCGTCGCGTAAGATGGCCATATGCCGCGAAATTTTTGGCTGAGATTCAGAAGTTGCTGCACAGATATCGCAGACACACAGCTCTCCCGCCTCCCGTAACAGCAGGATAATGGCGAGCCGCGTTTCATCAGACAGGATTTTAAATAACTGGACGGGTTGTAGCATTTCGCACTCCGGATCGATCGGTCAACACATATGGTAAATCATATGTATTGCTTTTGAAATCCTCTCTTCTTGTCGGGGAAGAAAAAGTGATGTGCTTAATGCAGGCAAATCCTCAAGGGGTGAAACTGCGGAGATAACAGACAGAGATATGATGGCATTTGAGATGTGGACTCTCCCGAATGAGAGTCCAGCTAAAAAGAGGCGGTGCCGGTTTGCTGTAAGACGTATAACAGAGGTGACGTAGTACCGACTGCTTATCCAACCGCCTCGCCGGTGAATTAACAAATGCGCGGCAACGGTTCCGAATACGGCAACTCCAGCGTCCGTTTGACGCCATACAACCCCGTTAACCGCACCCCTTTGCGCTCCACCACTTCGCCAATCAACGCCGCATCGCGTCCAAGCGGGATGCTGGCGCAGCGCATCGATGATGGCTGGCGCAGCGTTGCGTTCCACGGCAATCACCAGTTTGCCTTCGTTAGCGAAGTTGACCGCTTCCAGGCCAAGCAATTCACAAAGCCCGCGTACCGCCGCTTTAACGGGCAGATCGCGCTCGTTAAGTTCGATTCCGCAACCGCTGCTGGCGGCAAACTCATGGGCGATGGCGTTGACGCCGCCGCGCGTGGCATCACGCATCGCTTTAATGCCCGGCAGCCCGCGAATCGCCTGGATCAGCGAGGTAAGTACCGCGCAGTCGCTTTTGAGATCGCCATCGATCCCCAACTGCTCGCGCAAATTGAGAATGGTTGCGCCATGATCCCCCAGCGACCCGGTCACGATCAGCACATCCCCGGCGCAGATATTTTGCGCCGCCCAGTTAACATCCTGCGGGATAGCGCCTATACCGGCCGTATTGATAAACAATTTGTCCGCCGCGCCGCGCGGCACCACTTTGGTATCACCGGTAACAATCATGATGCCTTCGGCATGGGCGGTGGCCGCCATACTGGTGACCACCTGCTCCAGCGCCTCCATCGGCAATCCTTCTTCAAGGATGAATCCGCAGGAGAGCCAGCGTGGGATCGCGCCGCTCACTGCGATATCGTTAGCGGTGCCGCACACCGCCAGTTTGCCGATATTGCCGCCCGGGAAAAACAGCGGATCGATGACGTAACTGTCGGTGGAAAACGCCAGCCGATCGCCGTGCGCCGTCAGTTCCGCCAGCGGGATACGCGCCTGATCTTCCTGAATACTGAGTAGCGGATTGGAAAACGCCTGCATAAACAGTTTGGTTGATTAACTGCTGCATCGCCTGACCACCGTTGCCGTGGGCAAGGGTAATGCTCTTCATGCTTCACACTCCGTGGAACGATATTGATACCAGGCGGCGCAGGCGCCTTCCGACGAGACCATCAGTGCGCCAAAGGCGTTTTGCGGGTTGCAATGCTCGCCAAATAACGGGCATTGCGCGGGCTTACAGCGCCCGGTTAACACATCGCCGCAGCGGGCGCGCGGGTCGTCGCAGACCTGCTGCGGTTTCAGGTTGAAATGCCGCTCGGCGTCGAAATGGGCATAGTCGTCCGTCAGGCGGACGCCGGAATGGGCAATGACACCGAGCCCCCGCCATTCGCTGTCGCCCTGTACGCAAAACACCTCATTGATGGCCTGTTGGGCGGGCAAACTGCCCGCGTCCGGCACCACGCGTTTATACTGGTTTTCCACCAGGCTGTGCCGGGCAATTTTTTGTTCCACCAGCATCAGGACACCCTGTAACAGATCGACAGGTTCAAAACCTGCCACCACCAGCGGACGCTGAAATTCGTCGGCGATAAAGTCGTACGCCGCGGTACCAATGACCATGCTCACATGGCCCGGCGCGAGGAAAGAATCGATGCCGTTATCGGGCTGCTCCAGCAGGCTGCGCAAGGTCGGGATCAGCGTGATGTGCTGGCAGAAGAAAAAGAAATTAGTGAGATGACGCTGTTTCGCCTGCTGCAACGTAATGGCGGTGGTGGGCATGGTGGTCTCAAAACCCAGCCCAAAGAACACCACTTTACGATCCGGATGGGCTTCGGCCAGCTTGAGCGCATCCAGCGGCGAGTAGATGATGCGTACATCCGCGCCCGTGCTTTGGCTTCCATCAGCGAGCCATTTTTACCAGGCACGCGCATCGCATCGCCGAAGGTACAGAAAATCACGTCAGGATGGCTGGCGATTTCCAGACAGCTATCAATACGGCCCATCGGCAGTACGCATACCGGGCAGCCCGGGCCATGAATAAACTCAATATTCTCGGGCAGCAGTTGATCGAGACCAAACTTGAGATGGCGTGGGTATGGCCGCCACACACTTCCATAATGCGTAGCGGGCGCTGCGCATCGTAAGACAACAGCGGCGCACGGGTATTTAATACCTCAATCAACGCCATGACGCGCTCGGGATCGCGATACTCATCAACATAACGCATCAGCGGTGGTCCTCCGGGTACAGCAACACGCCCACGTCGGGCTCCACTTCATACATATTGTGCAACGCCTCCAGGGTTTCCCTGGCTTCCTGCTCGTCTATGACGCTCATGGCGAAACCAACGTGTACCAACACCCACTGACCAACGCGGGAATGCCCGTTTTCATCATGGGTGCCGACAAGGGTCAGGTCGACGTCGCGTTTAGCGCCGCTGACTTCAATGAGCGCGCTGTTGCCAGGGCCGATTTCACATATCTGGCCGGGAATGCCTATGCACATCGTTGGGTCTCCAGCCAGGCGAGCCAGGCGTCCATGCCTTCGCCAGTCGTGGCGGAAACCAGCATGATTTCGATATCCGGATTGACGGCGCGCGCGCTGGCGAGACAGGCGTCGAGGTCGAAATTAAGGTACGGCAGCAAATCAACTTTGTTCAGCAGCATCACCGATGCGGCGGCGAACATATGCGGATATTTAAGCGGCTTGTCTTCCCCTTCGGTCACCGACAGCACCGCCACTTTATGGCGCTCGCCCAAATCAAAGCTGGCCGGGCATACCAGATTGCCGACGTTTTCGATAAACAGAATGCCGTTATCTTCAAGGGGCAAACGCTGCATCGCGTCGTGGATCATTTGCGCATCCAGATGGCAGCCTTTACCGGTATTCACCTGAATAGCCGGGGTACCGGTGGCGCGAATACGCTCCGCGTCGTTAACGGTTTGCTGATCGCCTTCAATGACCGCGCAGGGCACCGTGCCGTGCAGGCGTTTTAAGGTTTCGGTGAGCAACGTGGTTTTTACCGGATCCGGGGCTGGAACCAGATTAAGCACCAGTTGCTCCCTGGTCGCGAAGCGAGCGCGGTTGCGGGCGGCCAACTGGTTATTTTTATCCAGAACGTCGATTTCGATTTCCAGCATGCGCCGCTGGCTCATGCCCGGTGCGTGGGTGCCGGCTTCGCCATGCCCGTAATGCAGATCGCCCTGCCCGCTTTCACGGGGACGAAAATCCTGAGTGCGGATCGCGTTAATCTGGATCCCGGGACGCGCAGCCGGCGCGAATGGCGCGCTGCGAAAGGCGGAGTGCGGGTTGCGCTCGTCACCTTCGATATAAAGGTTGCCTTCCGCGCAACCGCATGTAGTACACATAATTTACTCCTGTGCGATTTCCATTCGTTTTATCTGCAAACCCTCATCGGCGACGATGTTGAGTTTATCGCCGCCGCATTGCGGACACTGGCGCACTCGCTGTGACAGCAGCGTGACGTATTGTTGGCACGTCGGGCACCAGCATTCCGCCTGTTGCTGTTCAATATGAAGTTCGCAACCCTCCGCCAGCGTATCGCGGCAGATAAGATCAAAACAAAACTCCAGCGCGCTGCGCTCAACGCAGGAGAACGCGCCGATTTTTAACCACACCGCGGTGACTTTCCGGGCGTTGTGTCGGGCGGCCTGCTGTTCAATTAATTCCAGGGCTCGCTGGCAAAGCGTGAGTTCGTGCATTGCGTCTCCTTATCGTGACAGGCGACAGTGAAGCAATATCCGCGCCATAACGCAGGGACGGCCATGCGGGAGGGTATTAACGCTTCCCGTTAGCATGGCGCGGCTATTTTATTCCCCGCTTTCAGGGCGATGCTTTGTCCAGGTTCAAAGAACGATGCGCAATTTCAGAATGGATGAGTCAGGAGATGCGCGGCGTCACATCAGTGCGGTGTGTCGACACTGTTCGACAAATTTGTCATTTATGACGCCATTGGGAAGGATTACTGCGCTTCGGTATGATTGACCGTGGCGGTATAACCGGTTTTGGCAACGGCCCGGAGCAGCGTATCGGTAGGGAAACCTTCAGGAACGATCACTTCAGTCTGGCGGGTTTTCAGGGAAGATTTGGCCTTAATGACGCCATCCGTTTCCCGTAATGCCTGATTAACCGAAATCACGCACAGCGAACAGGTCATATTTTCGATGTCCAGCACCACTTTTTGATTAGCAGCCTGCGCCCACACGGGCAGAAACAGGCAAACGGCAAGGGCGAGTCGTTTCATTCAAATACCTCATAGAACCAGGCGACAACGGTCGGATAAAACAGAACCAGCAACATAAACGGCAAGGCAAGCCAGTATAAGAGACGCATTTGCCCGAGGGTAAAGCGCCCGGTACACCACAGCCGTTTTGAAAAATAGAGCCGCCAGAAACCGCGCCCGATCAGGCCCAGGGAAATCACTATCATCGGAATACGCAGGAATTCCAGCTTCGCCAGCCCGGCAAAACCCGCCGCTGAAATGCCAAACAGCAAATACAGCAACGGGCCGATGCAGCACAGCCCGGCGGTAACGGCGGCCACAGCCGCCGTAAGAAGCGTCACACCTGCGCTTTTAGCGCTGTTCGGTTGAGACATAACGGTAAGAGAACACTTTAGGATCGTAGAAATTAATCGGGTCGCCATCGACTTCCGCATACGGGTAGCCAAAGTTATTCATGGCCCCCTGCTCCGTCGCAGGATAGAGCTCAAAATCACGCCCGTAGTTAAAGCCGACCCAGTTCATCTCCCAGTTACCGAACAGGTAATGGTTGACGGCCTGCACGTCAGCATCTTCATGCGCTTTTTTCTCTGCCAGACGCATTTTGGTCACATCTGCCGGATCGCACGGCAACCAGCCGTAGCCCGCCAGATAAAACTCGGCGCGGCAGTGTTGGCCGCCGCTGACGTCCGCGACGCCTTTGTCATCGGCTTTGCCGAACGCGCTTTTCGAATAACGTTCCAGTTTAACGGCTTTGCCCAGACGAATACCGAACAGCTCACGCGCCGGAATGCCGCTGGCGCGGGCCAGGGCCACAAACACCGAGCTCATATCGGTACATTTGCCGCTGAGTTTACCGCTTTTCAGGATCGCCGCCACATCGCCAGTACCACAACCAATAACGTCGTTATCGCGCTCCATATTGCGGCTGACCCATTCGTAAATCAGGCGCGCTTTTTTCAGCGGGTCCTGCTCGCCGTTAGTGATTTTCCGGGCGGTTTCCTGCACCAGCCCGTCAACCGGCGTATGGGTGGTCGGCAGCAGATACGGCTTCACATCCAGCGGATAAATAATCTGCTCCGGCGCCTGCCAGGTTTTCAGCGCGTCGTGTTTTAACGGCTCCCAGTCGGCGGTTTCGATTTCAATATCCACCTGCATCTGCAAATCGCCGTCAGATTTCGGCCAGGTCGCAAACAGGGTTTTCGCGCCGTAAGCGTTATTGGTAGTGATATAAGCTTCTTTATAGTTACCGCTAAATGTCAGATTGGTCATCTGTTGAAACGCGGTATCAACCGGCAGCGGGATCCACAGGTTCACTACACCGCTGGAGCCCTGGGGCGGGTTCAGTTTATAGGTTTGAGAGAGCACGAAGCGGCGGCGGGCAACCGGCGCAGGGGCGGGTTCAGCGGCCTGAACCGTCTGGCTGACCACAGAGGGGCCGACTAAACCGGCGGCGGAAAGCAGCACACTATTTTTAATAAATTGTCGACGTTGCATAGTTATCTGTCTTTTTAGAGTGAAGTGAGGCGGCGGCAGCGCGGGCCAAAACCGCAGAGGATCATCACAGCAGACAGGCGTGGAAAAACGAGCAGATGGGTTATGACGGGCATATTCATCAATAACAGACCTGTTAACTGTGAATGAAAACGCGGTTATTAAGCCGTGTTCAAACACCGGTGTACAGTAGGGTCATCAAAAAACCGCTAAATAAAGCGCAAATTGTTAATTTCAGGCGGGAGAATATGCGCGAGTTAACATTTACACAGTGTTCTGGCGTCATGCCATTCCGGTGACGCGCCCTTTACCCGTCAAAAAAACGTTGCGGGTGAAATCCGTGTGGTCCTCTCAACATCACACTACGGCACAATAACCCCTACAAAATAACAGGACATATTTCTATTATAAGATATTGAATTAATTATAGTTTTATTAACACCTTTCTCTTTACGCACCCTTTCATCTTGCCGGTTCTTGATCCAGAACAACGCCCGCGTATGCAGTTTTCATAAAATCCTCATACTCATTTTGCGTCACTCCCTTATTCCGCAAGGAGTATTCCTTTGTTGACTTTACGGCGCTGTTTAACGCTGTTGCTGGCCTGTTTTTCCTTGATGGCTGGCGCGGCGACACCCACTAAAATTACCACCGCCTGGCCGGTAAACGTCGGGCCGTTAAATCCCCATTTATATACCCCTAACCAAATGTTCGCCCAGAGCATGGTCTACGAATCGCTGGTGAAATATCAGGCTGACGGCACGATTGCGCCATGGCTGGCGACCGCCTGGACCCATTCCGCCGACGGGAAAAAGTGGACATTTACCCTGCGTGAAAATGTCACCTTTTCTAACGGCGAACCGTTTAACGCTGAGGCGGCACGAGCGAATTTTATGGCGGTACTGGCAAACCGCCAGCGTCACGCCTGGCTGGAACTGGCGAACCAAATCGTCGCGGTTAACGCGCTGGACGATCGGCACCTGCAAATCGAGTTAAAAGACGCGTACTACCCGTTTCTGCAGGAGCTGGCGCTACCGCGCCCGTTCCGCTTTATCGCTCCGTCGCAGTTTAAAGAGGGCGGCACAAAAAATGGCATCATCGCACCCGTTGGCACCGGGCCATGGATCTTAAAAGAGAGCAAGCTCAACCAGTACGATGTGTTTGTCCGTAACGAGCATTACTGGGGCGAAAAACCCGCTGTTGAAAACGTCACGGTAAAAGTGATTGCCGATCCCACCAGCCGCGCCGTGGCGTTTGAAACCGGTGAAATCGACCTGATGTACGGCGATGAAGGCTTGCTTCCACTGGATACCTTCGAGCGCTTCAGCCATAACCCGCAGTATAAAACCCAACTTTCCGCCCCGGTGGAAACCGTAATGCTGGCGTTAAACTCGGCAAAATCACCCACCCGCGAACAGGCGGTGCGGGAAGCGCTGAATCACGCGGTGGATAAGAAAACGCTAATCAACAGCGTGCTGTATGGCACCCAGCAGGTGGCGGACACCCTGTTCGCCCGAGCGTGCCTTACGCCAACATTGGCCTGACGCCACGCCAGTACGATCCTGAGCGGGCAAAATCATTGCTGGAAAGCGCGGGCTGGACGCTGCCGGCGGGCCAGCAAATCCGCGAAAAAGCGGGCCAGCCGTTGCACCTTGAACTGGCGTTTATCGGCACCGACGCCCTGAGTAAATCCATGGCGGAAGTGATTCAGGCCAACCTGCGCCAGGTGGGCGTGGAGGTTAAACTGGTGGGTGAAGAAGAGAGCAGTATTGACGCCCGCCAGCGCGATGGTCGCTTTGATATGATTTTCAACCGCACCTGGGGCGCGCCTTTTGATCCCCATGCGTTTATGAGTTCAATGCGCGTGCCGTCGCATGCCGATTATCAGGCTCAGCGCGGCCTGCCGGATAAGGTGCAGATTGATGCGGAAATCGGCCAGATCCTGACCGGAACGGATGAAAAACAGCGCCAGGCGCTGTTCCGCGATGTGCTGACGCGTTTGCACCAAAGCGCGGTGTATTTACCGCTGAGCTATGTCTCGCTGATGACCGTTTCCCAGCCGCAGTGGGGCACCTTACCCTTTGCGCCGATGTCATCCGATATTCCTTTTGAGCAAATCAAACCGGTAACGCCCTGATGCTACGTTATATTTTATGGCGCATCGCGTTGCTGGTGCCCATGTTGCTTGCCGCATCGTTGATTATCTTTTTGCTGCTGCGCCTCGGCAGCGGCGATCCGGCGATGGATTACCTGCGGCTGTCTAATCTGCCGCCGACACCGGAACTGGTGGCCTCAACCCACGTAATGCTGGGGCTCGACCAGCCGCTGCCGGTGCAGTATGGCCGCTGGTTATGGAACGCGCTGCATCTTGATTTCGGTGTTTCTTTCGCCTCCCAGCGCCCGGTGCTGGATGATTTACTGCGCTTCTTCCCGGCCACGTTCCAGCTGGCGGGTTGCGCATTGATACTGATTCTGGTGACCTCCGTGCCGCTCGGGATCTGGGCGGCGCGCTACCGCGACCGGCTGCCGGATTATCTGGTGCGGCTGATCGCCTTCCTGGGCGTGTCGATGCCCAATTTCTGGCTCGCCTTTCTGCTGGTGATGTTCTTTTCCGTCCATCTGCAATGGTTGCCTGCGCTGGGTTACGGCGGCTGGCAGCACATCATTTTGCCTGCGGTCTCTATCGCGTTTATGTCTCTTGCCATTAACGCCCGCCTGCTGCGCGCCAGCATGCTGGATGCGGCGGGCCAGCGCCACGTTACCTGGGCGAAATTACGCGGACTCAGCGATCGGCAAACCGAGCGACGCCACGTGCTGCGCAATGCCACTCTGCCGATGGTGACGGCGGTGGGCATGCATATCGGGGAGCTTATCGGCGGCACCATGATTATCGAAAATATCTTCGCCTGGCCGGGCGTAGGACGTTACGCGGTTTCTGCGATATTCAACCGCGACTATCCGGTGATCCAGTGTTTCACCCTGCTGATGGTGAGCGTTTTTGTGGTGTGCAATCTTGCGGTCGATTTACTGAATGCCGCGCTGGATCCGCGTATCCGCCGTCACGAAGGAGCCCACGCGTGAATTTTTTCCAGACTGTCCGCTGGCCGGTAAAGCTGGCGCTGTTGTCACTGGCGCTGTTAACGCTCATCGCCCTGACCAGCCAGTGGTGGCTGCCGTTTGACCCGGTGGCGATCAATCTGCCGGATCGCCTGCTGCCGCCTGATGGCACCCACTGGTTAGGCACCGATCATCTGGGACGGGACATCTTTTCGCGTCTGCTGGCGGCAACAAGGGTATCGCTGGGTTCGGTGCTCGCCTGTCTGCTGCTGGTGCTGGCATTAGGGCTGTTGATCGGGGGCAGCGCCGGGTTAATCGGTGGCCGCGCCGATCAGCTGATGATGCGCACCACCGACATGTTTATGACTTTCCCCACCTCGATTCTGTCGTTTTTTATGGTCGGCGTGCTGGGGACCGGGCTGACAAACGTGATCCTGGCTATCGCCCTGTCCCACTGGGCCTGGTATGCGCGAATGGTGCGCAGCATTGTCATTTCGCTACGCCATCGCGAATTCGTGCTGGCGGCGAGAATGAGCGGCGCGAATCGCTGGCATCTGTTTTTTGATCACCTTGCCGGTGCGGTGATGCCGTCACTGCTGGTGCTGGCGACGCTGGATATCGGCCATATGATGTTGCACGTCGCGGGGATGTCATTCCTTGGGCTGGGCGTCAGCGCCCCGACGCCGGAATGGGGGGTGATGATCAACGACGCCCGCCAGTATATCTGGACCCAGCCGATGCAAATGTTCTGGCCAGGGCTGGCGCTGTTTATCAGCGTAATGACCTTTAACCTGCTGGGCGATGCGCTACGCGATCGTCTGGACCCGCACCTTGCGATGGAGCATAGACACTGATGTCTCAACTTGAACTTCGCAATATCGCCCTGACCGCAGACCGCCCGCTCGTTCACGGTGTATCGCTGACGCTGCGTGCCGGACGCGTGCTGGCGCTGGTGGGCGGCAGCGGCAGCGGGAAATCCCTCACCCTGCGCCGCCGCGCTGGGCGTATTGCCCGCCGGGGTGCGGCAAACTGCCGGGCAAGTGGCGCTTAACGGATGCGTGGTAATGCCCGCGTCACTGCGCGGCAAGCACGTTGCCACCATCATGCAGAACCCGCGCAGCGCATTTAATCCTCTGTTTACCATGGCGACCCATGCCAGAGAAACCTGCCGGGCGTTAGGCAAACCGCTGGATGAGGCCACGCTGACCGACGCGCTGCGCGCAGTCGGCCTGGAGGACGCCGAACGGGTGCTGGGGCTCTATCCGTTTGAGATGAGCGGCGGCATGTTGCAGCGCATGATGATCGCCCTGGCGGTATTGAGCGAGGCACCGTTTATCATCGCTGATGAACCGACCACCGACCTCGATGCGCTGGCTCAGGCGCGCATCCTGCAACTACTGGATAACCTGATGCGTCAGCGCGCCCCCGGTATGTTGTTGGTGACCCATGATATGGGCGTGGTGGCGCGACTGGCGGATGACGTGGCGGTCATGGACAACGGCAACATTGTCGAGCGCGGCGATGTGGAGACGCTTTTTCGCGCGCCGCAGCATCCGGTGACCCGCAATCTGGTTTCTGCGCATCTGGCGCTGTATGGCATGGAGTTAGCGGAATGACACTGTTATCGGTATCGGACGTATCACATCACTATGGGCGCATGGGTATCACTGGCGTGCATCGCCATCAGGTGCTGAATAACATCTCCCTGACGGTGAGTGAGGGTGAAAGCGTGGCGCTACTGGGTAGCAGCGGCTGCGGGAAAAGCACCCTGGCGCGACTGCTTATCGGCCTGGAAGCGCCGGGCGCGGGCACCCGTTCGCTGGCGCGGCAACCCTGTTTCATCACTGAAGGGCGAGGAACTGCGCGCCTTCCGTCGGGATATCCAGATGGTATTCCAGGACGCCATCAGCGCCGCGAATCCACGCCGTACAGTACGCGAGATTATCCGTGAACCGTTGCGCCATCTGTTACGGCTCTCCGGCGCACAGCAGCAGGAACGCATCGCCAGGGTGATGGCAGCGACCGAGCTGGATAGCAGCTTACTGGATAAACGCCCGCCCCAGCTGAGCGGCGGCCAGTTGCAGCGGGTGTGTCTCGCCAGGGCGATGGTCGTGGAACCGAGGCTGTTGATCCTCGACGAAGCTGTGTCGAATCTGGATCTGGTATTGCAGGCGAACATCATCCGGCTGCTGAAAAAACTTCAGCAGGAATACCAGACCGCCTGCCTGTTTATCACCCACGACCTGCGCCTGGTGGAGCGGTTTTGCCAGCGGGTGATGGTGATGGACCGGGGAGAGATTGTCGAAACCGTGCCCGTGACCTCCCCGGTCGTGTTTGCCAGCGCGTCGGGCCAGGCGTTACAGCGCGCCGTGTTGCCTGCTTTTCCGGTGCCCCGTGGGCCGCGCAGAAGTGGCGTTGCGCCCGTATCCGACTCCAAGCCCGCCGCTATACCGAATTTCGCCACAGCTTAGGCCTGGCATGACGCGCTGAAGCTGTACGCTCAGCGCTCTGTCAGCCACCGAACGTCAATCGCCCCTGTGCATGGGTCACGCCTGCGGGGGCGTTTAACCTCCCCTCATACCGCTTTACATCAAAGCGCCTGCGTCTGCGTCAGGGGTAGGATGCGGTGTTAAATCCTCTGCCGAAAAGGGCCATTGTGATATGACACTTTTGTCGACACCCGCCCGCTCTCCGGCAGTCAGATTTATTTTCTTAGTTATATCAATGCATTAATAAAACCATATTGATGGCATGGAATATGCATTACTCATCGTCGAGAAGGTAAAGACGTTTTGCGTTTAGCAAGAACACGATTAACTGGAGAGCCAGGATGAAAAAAGTCGTCACGGTTTGCCCATATTGCGCGTCGGGGTGCAAGATCAACCTCGTCGTCGATAATGGCAAAGTCGTTAAGGCGGAACCGGCGCAGGGTAAAACCAATCAGGGCGAGTTATGCCTGAAAGGTTATTACGGGTGGGATTTTATTAACGATACCCAGATCCTTACGCCACGCCTTAAATCACCTATGATCCGTCGCCAACGCGGCGGGAAGTTAGAAGCCGTTTCCTGGGATGAGGCGCTGAATTACGTCGCCGATAAGCTCAGCGCGATTAAAGCCAAGTATGGCCCCGACGCCATTATGACCACCGGCTCGTCCCGCGGCACCGGCAACGAAACCAACTACATCATGCAAAAATTCGCGCGCGCCGTTATTGGTACCAATAACGTCGATTGCTGCGCGCGTGTCTGACACGGCCCATCGGTTGCAGGTCTGCACCAGTCGGTCGGTAACGGCGCAATGAGTAACTCCATCGTCGGCATCGAAAATGCTGATTTAGTGTTTGTATTTGGCTATAACCCGGCTGATTCTCACCCGATCGTCGCTAATCGCGTGATCCGGGCGAAACAGAAAGGGGCGAAAATTATTGTCTGCGATCCGCGCAAAATCGAAACCGCGCGCATTGCCGATATGCACCTGGCGTTGAAAAACGGCTCGAACATCGCGCTGCTAAACGCCATGGGCCATGTGATTATCGAAGAAGATCTGTATAACCACGCCTTTGTCGCGGCGCGGACCGAAGGCTTCGAAGAATATCGCAAAATTGTCGAAGGCTATACGCCGGAATCGGTCGAAGACATTACTGGCGTCAGCGCCAGTGAGATCCGCCAGGCCGCCCGGATGTATGCGCAAGCGGGCAATGCCACCATTCTGTGGGGCATGGGCGTTACCCAGTTCTATCAGGGCGTGGAAACCGTGCGCTCCCTGACCAGCCTGGCGCTGTTGACCGGCAACCTCGGCAGGCCAAGCGTGGGTGTTAACCCGGTGCGTGGTCAGAACAACGTACAGGGTGCGTGCGATATGGGCGCGTTGCCGGATACCTATCCGGGCTACCAGTACGTCAAATTCCCGGAAAACCGTGAGAAGTTCGCCAAAGCCTGGGGCGTGGCCGAGCTGCCTGCGCATACCGGTTACCGCATCAGCGAGCTGCCGCACCGCGTCGAGCATGGCGAAGTACGCGCCGCCTACATCATGGGTGAAGATCCGCTGCAAACCGACGCTGAACTCTCTGCGGTGCGCAAAGCCTTTGAAGGGCTGGAACTGGTGATTGTTCAGGATATCTTCATGACCAAAACCGCCGCGCAAGCGGATGTGATTTTGCCGTCCACCTCGTGGGGGGGAACATGAAGGGGTGTATTCCGCTGCCGACCGCGGCTTCCAGCGCTTCTTTAAAGCGGTAGAGCCGAAGTGGGACCTGAAAACCGACTGGCAGATCATCAGCGAAATCGCCACCCGTATGGGCTATGCGATGCACTACAACAACACCAAAGAGATTTGGGATGAGCTGCGCGAATTGTGCCCGGAATTCTACGGCGCGACCTACGAGAAAATGGGCGAGCTGGGCTATATCCAGTGGCCGTGTCGCGATATCTCCGACGCCGACCAGGGCACCGACTTCCTGTTTGCCGAGAAATTCTCGACCCCGAACGGGCTGGGGCAATTCTTTACCTGCGACTGGGCACCGCCCATCGATCGCGTGACGGAAGAATACCCGATGGTGCTGTCGACGGTTCGCGAAGTGGGTCACTACTCCTGTCGCTCCATGACCGGCAACTGTGCAGCGCTGGCCGCGCTGGCGGATGAACCGGGTTATGCGCAAATCAACACTATGGATGCTGCACGGCTGGGCATTCAGGATGAAGCGCTGGTGTGGGTGCATTCACGTAAAGGCCGGGTCATTACGCGTGCTCAGGTGAGCGATCGCCCGAATAAAGGCGCGGTGTATATGACTTACCAGTGGTGGATTGGCGCGTGTAACGAGCTGGTGACGGAAAACCTCAGCCCGATTACTAAAACGCCGGAGTACAAATACTGTGCGGTGCGCATCGAGCCGATTGCCGATCAGAATGCGGCAGAGCAGTATGTGATTCATGAGTACAACAAGCTGAAACGCCATTTGCGCGAGACGGCAATGGGATAAGGTTTTGTTGATGACCAAAGCCGGTGAGCGAATGCTGACCGGCTTTTTTTATGCCCGGGTAAACCGCGCTTTACCGCACCTTGGTTACAGGAATCCCGGCGCGTTAAACAATCACCACATTGATGTTTCGACTTTCCAGCAGGCCAATCATTTCCTGGCTGACGCCGTCATCGGTGATCAGGACATCAATATCGCTAATCGGTAAGACCGGGTTAAAGCCAATCCGGCCAAACTTTGTGGAGTCGAGTACCGCCACGACTTTTTTCGCCGCCCGCGCCATCACTTTACTGATGGCGTAGCCTTCATTAAAAGTGGTGATCCCTTTCTCTATATCGATGCCATCCGCGCCAATAAACAGATAATCAGCCACGATACCCTTCAACACGGATTCCGCATGCATACCGTGAAAGGAACGGGTTTTATGGCGAAACGTGCCGCCGCATAACACCAGGGTGATGTGCTGATTAATGGAAAGCACCTCGGCAGCGGGAAGATTATTGGTGACCACAATCAAATCCGCCGCGTCAGCCAACTGCTGAGCAATCTTCAGGGTGGTACTGCCGCTGTCGATAATGACGCTGTTGCCGGTGGTCACCATGCGTGCAGCGGCGTTAGCGATGCGAGTCTTGGCGTCAGCGGAGAGCAGCGTGCGGTCTTCCAGCTTCACTTCGTTATGGCTTTCGCCATTTCCGCTCCCTTTGCCAGCCAGCGCCCAGTTATTACGTTGATGCGTCGCCCCGCCGTGGAAGCGAACCAGTAATCCCTGGGTTTCCAGCTCGCGCAAATCGTTACGGATGGTGACTTCGGAAATGCCAAACTTATTCGCCAGGTTCGCCACCTGCACGCTTCCCTTTTCCGTCAGCGCGGCCAGTATTTGATTCCTTCGTTCCACCAGATGCATCGTGTTGCGTCCTCGCGGGTTCCATTTTAGTGTCGCCATGGCGCAACGCCCGGCGCGGGCGTTCTCAGCCAACCAGAAAGAAAAACCGGTTATTCCCTACAGGCGTTATGTCGCCAGCGGCATGTTGTCATGATAGCGGGCATAGAGTGGCCGATAGATTTCCCGTTGCTGCGGCCGGGGAGATATTACGTCCCGGCCCACTTCGCGCAGTGACGCAGGCATTATGTCTTTTAGTGCGACAGGGTCGCCGTCTGCCTGCAAATTGTGCGCGCACCAGCGTGCCTGAAGCGCTGCGCCTAACGCCCCCGCATCGCTCACCGCAGGGCGAATAACCTCAATACCGCTGATATCGGCGATTAACTGGCACCAGGCGCGGCTATTCGCCCCGCCGCCGATCACCCGCACCTGATCGAAATGCAGTCCACACTGCTGGAAAATCTCAATGCCTTTACACAGTTTGAAGGTCACCCCTTCCACCGCGCTGCGCAATAAATTGGCTTTATTAAAATTACCGGTCGTCATTCCCATGAGGCTGGCCGTGGCATTGGGGCGATTCGGCAGTCGCGCGCCATTCAGCCAGGGATAACAGAGTAATCCCCCTGCCCCTGGTTCGCTGCTGTTCAGGTAATGTTCGAACTCCGCCAGCGGAATATCCATTACTTCGCGAAAGGCGTTAATGGCATTGGTCACGTTCATGGTGCTGACTAACGGCAGCCAGCCGCCACTCGATGAGCAGAAGGCGTTAATGTCCGGATGGGGTTGCGTCTCAATCTGCTGCGGGGCGTGAGTAAACAGAGTGCCCGATGTCCCGAGGCTCATAGTGAGGATCCCCGGTTCAATATTGCCGGTGCCGATGGCGGACATCATATTGTCGCCGCCGCCGCTGGAAACAGGAATGCCTTGCGGCAGGCCGAGTATCGCGGCGCTGGAAGCGCTCAGAAAGCCTGCGGGCTGGTGCGCCTCGATAAGCGGCGGCAGCTTCGCCAGCAACGCCGGATCGATTGCATCCACCACCTCCTTGCTCCAGCGCCGGTTGAAGGTATCGAACCAGCCGGTGCCGGACGCATCACCATATTCAGCGCAGTAATGGCCCGTCAGCCAGTAATTCAGATATTCATGGGGCAGAAAGAGCTTCGCGATGCGCCGGTATGACTCAGGCTCGTGCGCTTGCACCCATAATAATTTGGCGAGGGTAAACGCCACGGGAATATGGATGCCGGTAAAGTGATGTACCGGCGCGCCCCTCTCCGCATTGAACCGCGCCAGAAACGCAGTGAGTTCCGGCACGGTTTCGGTATCGCACCAGAGCTTGGCCGGTCGGATCAGGTTGTCGTGCTCGTCCAGCAGCACTAATCCATGCTGCTGGCCGGAAATGCCGATAGCCGCAATTTCTGTCGGCGAAATGGCAGCATGGCTAATCACGGTCTGTATGCCGCTTTTTATCGCATCCAGCCAGGCGGCCGGATGCTGTTCTTTTTGACCTGGGCGATCGCTGATAAGACCATACGTGTGGTAGCTTGCCGCCACCACCTGTTCCGTTCGCGCATTCCAGAGTAAAACTTTCGCGCCCTGCGTCCCGCAATCGATGCCCAGATACATAGTTAATTCCCCGGTGAAGAGTGAGTCTTGCGAGAGTTATTGCGTGATGGTGCCGTCAAGATCCCACAGATCTTCCCAGCTCTTCGCGCCTTCCCACAGGAACACCTGACCTTTGATCAATCGGTTGTTACGATCGATACCCGCAATGGCCGCCATTTCTTCATCTGTTAACGGATCTTCAGTGATACAGGTGATGTTGCCGTAAATCTGCTCTTTCACCACTGAAAAAGGGATCGGAATATGGCCGCGCTGCACGGCCCATTTGATGCAGATAATGGCCGGATGGACGTTATGGCGACGCGCAATCTCCACCATCACCGGATCTTCGATATCGCAGGTGTCGTCTGCGGTTCTGTCACGTTCCGGACGGGTCGGCGAACCGATCGGGCAGAAGCCCACCGGCTGAATTTCATTGGCGAGCAGGTAGTCATACAGTGCCTGCTGCTGGAAGTGCGGGTGGCACTCCATTTCATTAACGACCGGGCGGATCCTGCAATCGCGCAGCAGCAGTTCCATTTTCGGGATGGTCATGTTTGAGGTGCCGATGCTTCTGACCAGACCCATCTCCACCAGCTGCTCCATCTGCGCCCAGGTGTTCATAAAGCGCTCATGGGAATAGGGTGTGGCGTCGGGGCTGCGGGAATCCACGGTGCAGCCTGGCGCGTGATAGTTGGAGAACGGCCAGTGCACCAGATAAAGGTCGAGATAATCGAGCTTCAAATCTTCCAGTGACTGTTTGCAGGAAGCGATGACGTCATCGTGCCGATCGTTCCAGACTTTGGAATCGATAAACAATTCGGAACGGCTGATACCGCTTTGCATAATTTTCGCGAAGACGTCGCCAATCATGCTTTCATTGCCGTACACCGAGGCGCAGTCAAAAAAGCGGAAACCGGCTTCAGCGGCATGAAACACCCCTTGCGCAACCTGTTCAGCGGTAAAGCGGTCAGAACCAAAGGTTCCCATGCCGATACCGGGGATGGTATAGCCATTCGCTAATGTTTTATACGGAATGGCATCCTGGGAAGGTGCTGCAGTGTTGGATAATTTGCTCATTTATCACGACTCTATGAAGAAGTTATCGTTAACGTAAATGCCCTGTGCTTACGCCGGGTTGCAGAGGCACGCCGCCGCAACCCGGCATACTCAGGGCTGACGCATTAGTACAGAACGGCCTGGGCTTCAGGGGAATCGATATTGTTTTTATCGATGTACACCACGCCGGTATCGATGACTTTGTCGACTTTCTGCTGGTTCAGGATGTGGTCGATGGTTTCCACGCCTTTTTTACCCATCTGATAAGAGGACTGTACGATGATGCCGTTGAGGGTTCCCTCACGGACGAAGTGCTGAAGCGCGGCGTTGCCGTCAAAACCTACCGCCACCACTTTGCCGGTGTATCCCAGCTGTTTAATGGCGCGTGCCATGCCGACAGCGGTCGGTTCGTTTGCGCCAAACAGCGCGGTGATATCTTTATTGGAAGAAAGCGCGTCGATTGTCTGGTTCAGCGCCGTAGCCATATCGGCCTGAGAATAGAAGGGGCCGATGATGTTTAATTTCGAATCCGCTTTAATCACGTCGGTAAAACCGCCCACACGCTCAATGGCACTGCCCGCGCCAGGCGTAAAGGACATGACACTGACTTTGCCTTCCTTGCCGTTGGCTTCAATTAATTTCTGCGCCGCCAGTGCGCCAGCCTTACGGTTATCGGTTGAGAGGAAGGACTGGTAATATTTCGCGCCCTTCTCACCTAATGAAGAGTCAATCAGCACCACAGGAATGCCGTTTTCCCACGCTTTTTTCACCGCCGGGATTAACGCGTCCGGGTCTGACGGCGCAAGGACAATACCGGAGACGCCGCGGTTAATGGCGTTATCCACCATATTCACCTGCTCAGCGACCTGAGTTTCCGCTTCCGGCCCCTGGAAGGTGACTTTATATTTATCTTTAAATTCGCTACCCGCATCGGTAGCGCCTTTATTCACGTTTTGCCAAAAGTTAGAGTTCGCCGTTTTAACGATCACCGCAATTTCATTTGATTTTGCGAAAGCTGCCGATGTGGTCATCGAAATGGCTGCAGCCAAACCCAGCATTGCAAATGTTGCTAATTTCTTCATGAACGTGTTCCTTATTATGTGTAGGGTTCTAACGGTTAATGTCATTTCACCGAAGGCGTAACCTGAGGTTTTTTATTACTGACTTTTTGCTTTACGGACTTTTTTGTCGCCGGACGCTGACGAATCTGGTCATACGCCACCGCTAACAGAATGACGCTGCCGATAATGATTTGCTGAACGAAGAACGACACGCCGTTCATATTCAGGCCATTACGTAATACGCCGATAATAAAGGAGCCGATGAGCGTTCCCGGAATGGTGCCGACGCCGCCCATTAATGACGTCCCGCCCACCACCGCGCTCGCAATGGCATCCAGTTCATACATCATCCCGCCGTTCGGTTGCGCCGTAACCAGACGTGAGGCAATCACCACCCCACACAGTCCGGCGAACGTGCCGCTGATGATATATGCCACCAGTTTGACCTGATTGGTTTTAATCCCCGACAGGCGCGCCGCTTCTTCATTGGAACCGATAGCGTAGAGATAACGGCCCATGCGCATTTTGGTTAGCGCGAAAGTAAACAGTACGGCGGCGACAATCATCAGAATGACCGGGTAAGGAATACCCGGGAAAATCACATGCGGTAACCCGTTATCCCCTTCCTCCACGATGCGGAACAGTGACCCGTTGCCTAAATCGCCGAAGGCGTCCGGCATCCCGGAAACCGGCGCAGCGTCAGTGACATACAACGCCAGACCGCGCAGGATCATCATGGTGCCCAGCGTGGCGATAAACGGCGGCAGGCGGAACGTGGTGACCAGAACGCCATTCACCAGGCCGCAGGCGCTGCCGGTGAGTACGCCCAGCAGCAGCCCCATACTGACCGGCATCCCCGCATTCACCGCAAGACCTGCCGCCACGCCGGACAGCGCAACGATAGAGCCGATACTTAAATCGATCCCGCCGGTTAAAATCACACAGGTCACGCCAATACCAATAAAGGCAATGGTCGAGGTTTGCAGGCCCACCGTCATAATATTGTTGACGGAAAAAAAGCTGTCGCTGGTAAAGGAAAAGATAACAATCAGTAGCAGTAAACCGCCCAACGCAGCCAACTTCTGCAATAAAAGTTTTCTTTTATCGTTCATTTAAGCTAACTCCTGTTCGGTGACGTACATATTTTTCACTCCTGTCGCGTACTGCATGATCTCTTCCTGGCTGGTTTCGTCGGTTTTTAATACCGCCGTCATTTGGCCTTCTTTCATAATCACGACGCGATCGGTCATACCCAATATTTCAGGCAGCTCAGAAGAGATCATAATCACGCCGATCCCCTGGTCCGCCAGCTCATCAAGTAATTCATAAATGGCATATTTCGCACCGACGTCGATCCCCCGGGTTGGCTCATCAAAAATCATGATCCTGGCGTCGCGGAATAACCATTTAGCAATAACCACTTTTTGCTGATTACCGCCGCTGAGGTTTTTAACAATCTGCTCAATGTGCGGTGTTTTTATGCTTAATTTTTTTATATAAAGATCGCATGCCACTTTTTCTTTGATGCCGGAAATGACGCCCCACTTACTGCATACTTTATCCAGTGCGGCCATCATCACGTTGCTCTTCACCGACATATCCACCGCCAGGCCGTTTAATTTACGGTCTTCCGATAAATATGCGATGCCGGCTTTAATCGCGTCATTAGGTGAAGTGATGGTGATTTCTTTGTCAAAAGAGACAATTTGCCCATCGTCCAGCGTCTCCGCCCCAAATATCGCCCGAGCCAGTTCAGTGCGTTTTGCCCCAACCAGTCCGGTAATACCAAGAATTTCACCTTTCATTAAGTCAAAATCGATCCCTTCAAATACACCATAGCGACTGGCATTCTGAATCGATAAAATGACTTTATCTTCCGCTTTCGATTTACGCGTCGGGAAATGATTATCCAGCGAACGCCCCACCATTTTGGTAATAATTTCATCCATGGTGATATCAGCAAAAACATGGTCTGAAATATAGGTACCATCACGGAAAATCGTAATATGATCGCAGATCCGTTTTAGCTCTTCCATGCGGTGAGAAATATAAACAATGCATACATCACGGCTTTTTAATTTCTCAATCAGCTGAAAGAGTTTATCGATCTCTTTTTTCGTTAATGCCGATGTTGGCTCATCCATAATCAACACTTCGACATCAAACGAGAGCGCCTTGGCAATTTCCACCATCTGCTGTTTGGCCACAGAAAGGGTATTAACAATGTCTTTCGGCGACACGTCAATATCAAACATCTCCAGCAATTTAGCGGATTTTTCTTCCATCAGGGCAAAATCCACCAGCCCGTTTTTCAACGGTTCGCGCGCCAGGAAAATATTTTCCGCCACGCTAAGATGCGGAACTAAGTTAAGTTCCTGGAAGATCATGCTGATGCCGCTTTTTTGCGCTTCGAGTACCGAATCAAAAGCAACTTCATTATCTTTATAATAAATTGTTCCTTCATCTGCGGCGTGTACGCCAATCAACACTTTCATCAATGTCGATTTGCCCGCACCGTTTTCGCCCATTAAGGCGTGAACTTCCCCTTTACGAAGCTGAAAATTCACATTTTTGAGTGCGTGAACACCGGCAAATGATTTGGATATATTTCTCATTTGCAATATGGCTTGCTTCATGAAAAACTCCGGAAAAAGAGAATAAAAGGCTTAACATTCCACTGGCGTAACGCCTTTCTTCAGAAGAATGTTTCCATATTTCCGCGTTGAGGAAGTAATCACCACACAGCTGGCTTTTTTCGCTCGTTCGTAAAAGGCAAAGCGGTCGATAAAAGTAATTTCCTGGTTCTGCGGCAATACTGCTTTGTAGTCATCAATTAATCCTGGCGGTAATTCATCACCCGCGCTGGCAGACATCATCACCACCGCGTCGGTAACATAGCTGTCCAGTTCGAAGAGCGGAATAATAGCTTTAAGTAATTGCTCAACCTGATTGCCATCGGCACGAATAACGTGCTCATTTACCGAATGTGCCGGAAAATGCGCATCGCTAAAAACAATTTCGTCCCCATGCCCCATACAATATAGCGTATATAGCAATTCAGGAGAGAGACGGGGATCAATATTTTTAAGCATGATTGCTCCAGTATTAATAAATTTGCCAATATGATTTATTCAACTGAATAAATACGCCCGGCGCTGCCGCAGGTTATAATTTTATGGCGTACCACATCGGCCATTGCCGCTTTCGCCAGTTGGTTATATTCACGCGGATCGGTAGAACCCGGTTTTTCTAAGAAGAATGATTTTAATGTTTTCTGCGAAAGCTAATTTCAGATCGGTCGCTACATTAACCTTACTGATCCCCATCTGAATACATTTTTGAACATCACTGTCGGCAATGCCCGATGCGCCATGCAGCACCAGCGGAATATCCACCAGTCTGGCAATTTTTTGCAAACGCTCAAAATCCAGCTTTGGCGTAGCCTTGTAGACGCCGTGAGCAGAACCAATAGCAACTGCCAGCGAGTCAATATTGGTTTGTTCAACCAGCAGGCGCGCATCTTCCGGATGGGTGTAAGGGTCGACCACATCCTCCACGATCAAGTCATCTTCCTGACCGACTAACTGACCAATTTCCGCTTCCACGCTACAACCATAGTAATGGCATAATTCGGTGACTTTACGGGTAATGGCAATATTATCTTTCAGCGGCATGGCGCTGCCGTCGATCATCGCCGAGCGAATGCCGGAACGAATTTTATGATGAATATCCTCAAAATCATGGTGATGATCGAGATGTAATACCACCTGCTGATTATTTTCCGCCGCCATCGATTCCACAATGGCAATAATTTGCTGGACACCCGCATAACTGTAAGTGCCCGGCGTACCGGCTAATATCACAGGCGACTCCAGCTCTTTGGCTATATTCATAACAACCTGGATCGTTTCCAGGTTATGAATATTAAAAGCCGGGACGGCGTAGCCAAATTTTCGCGCATGGTTAAGTAAATAACTGCTATTAATAATATGATTCATGCCTTACTCCCAGTGCAGTAAAATTTTGCCGTTTGCCGGGCCGCCCTGTAATGCCATCACCTGGTCGACATATTCCTGTTCATTAACGATGCAGTTAATGAGCGGATCGATCTGAATTTGCCCGCTACGGAACATATCAATGGTTAAGCGCCATTCATCGCCAGGGAAAGGCGCGGAATAATTCATCCAGCTGCCGAAGACCAGCAATTCTTTACGCAGAATCTGCTCATATTCGGTGTAGGTCATGGAGAGGTCTTTATGCAGCGTTCCGATCAACGCCACCTGGGCACGCGGACCGGCGATTTTCAGCGCCAGTTTAAAGGTCTGCGGCGTACCGGCAGTTTCCAGAATGAGCTGGTCAAAATGGATGTCCGCTAAAAACGCCGCGCTCTCCAGCGCATTGTCTTCCGCCACATTGATTACATGATCGGCGCCAAGCTGTTTTGCCAGTTCGAGGCGGTCATGATTAATGTCCACCGCCGTCACCGATTTCGCGCCAAGCGCTTTCGCGCTCTGCATGGCCAGTAAACCGATGGTGCCGACCCCCCAGCACAATAACGTTTTTGTCCTGGCAGCCCCCCGCCATCAGGATGGGATGCACGCCCACGGTGACGGGTTCAAAGAACGCGCCCTGCAACGGCGTCACGCCTTCCGGCAGTAAAAAACAGCTGCTCTCCGGCATGGTGACGTACTGGGCATTGCCGCCCGGTAAACGGGAGCCGACAAACGAATACCCTTTACCCAACGAATAGAAGCCGCGCTGGCATTCCGGCGCTGCAAAATTGGGGATCAGCGGCACACAGCAGATGTGATCGCCTGCCTTTACCGACATCACTTTACTGCCGGTGGCCACCACCCGCGCAGAAAACTCATGCCCCAAACGAACCGGGTAAAAATGCGCGCCGTGATGGAAAATACGCGGAATATCGGAACCGCACAGCCCGGAATAAATCACTTTAACCAGCACATCGTAATCACCGTATTCCGGGATGTCAGTCTCACGGATTTCCAGCTGGTTGTTTTGCGGAATAACAATCTCTTTCATGGTCGTCATGATGATGTCCTTATTGCGGGTCGCAGCCGAAAGGCATACAGGCGCAGGACATCCTGAATACGGAACAGCACCAGATTTTTAGGCGTCAGCGGGATCTGTTTGGCATTAATTCGCTGGAACTGCTCGGGAAAATACTGACTGACCACGCCCAACGGCAGCGATACCTTTTCCAGATTCGCAAACAGAGTATTTACCGCGCTGTTGATGGTCGGGTGCGGCCAGTAATAACGCAGGCGGTCAGACAGACTGAAATGCAAATCGATCATCGCTTTCGAATGCAGCGTGCTGTAATAGTTTTTCCAGTAGCCCGGCTCGTCCTGCATCACGCTGTCGATAACCGAAACCAGCTCGCTGCGCTTGCCCGGTGCCACCAGCGTATTTTCAATCATTGCCAGCGCGAACATCGCTTCACGCAGCGCGAAGGTTAACGCGGGCCCGACTTTCAGAATCGCAAAGTGATCGCGCACCAGCGCTTGATAAGCTTCCGCAGTCTGGTAATCCGTAGAGTGGGCTTCATAAATCAGGCTGGTGCTTTCGATCGCTTTCGTTAAATCACGCGCCAGTTCCGGCTGATAATGCACGATTGAAGAGTGATCAAACTCCACGCCCGGCTGCACCACAATCGCGATATACGTTCAATGGCGTCATGCAAATCCAGCTTAGCGAAGGCATCGTAATGGGTCTGGATGGTTTCCATCGCCGCTTCCGGCGTCGTGATATGCACCGACTTGATGGCTTCTTTCTCGCCCCCCGGCACCGGCACTTCCGTTCCCACCACATAGGTGATGTGCTGTTTTTGCTCGTCGGTCGCCACCCGCTCCGCCACCTGGCAAAGACGCCGCCGCACGCTGGGCCACGGTCACCGGTAACAGAGGCACCGGGTCATCAGCGCAGGACATTGACGTATCGATATGAATTTTGGTGAAGCCAGCGCGAACATACTGCTCAATCAGCACTTCTGATTTCAGTAACGCGCTTTCTGCGTCTTCGCCCTGCCAACAGTTAGGGCCCAGATGGTCGCCGCCCAGGATCAGACGTGCATGTGGGAAGCCCACTTTGTCAGCAATGGCTAATACAAAATCACGAAACTGATCCGGCTTCATACCGGTATAACCGCCAAACTGATTAACCTGATTAGATGTCGCTTCAATCAGCACTTTGCGTTCGGTTTGCAAATCGAAAAGTAACGCCGCTTCAATCACCAGAGGATGGGCAGAACAGACTGAACAGATACCAACAGGTAACCCTGATTTATGTTTTATGTATGATATCTTTCATTTGATTTCCTTTATGTCGCAAATTTGAAATTGATTAGGTCTCTGGTTTCCATCATTACCATTTTAACTTTCTTTTGTTTGCGAGAAACATCACAAAAACGATTAAAGCGAAGAAAGAAAACGAAAGCGAAACGTTTCGCCGTCGTAAATCTTTCGATTAATTTCGATTTAATGTGGTGGCGGGTCAGTGAGACGAAACGGTTATGGCGCGTTTAGATCAGGTAAGAAAGGAAAAAGCAAAGGTGGGGACAACACAATTCAGAGTGGGATCAAATCCAGGTAAAGCGGCAGGAAATGGCGACTGCGATGCGTTAACTGCGGGCCTGAGCGTATCTCGCCCGGGCCCGCACACGTTATTTATAGACCGGCAAAAGATTCATACTGAACAAAATATGGATAAGCGCGGTTAGCCGCGCCGAACAACAGGATCAGCGCAATCATCGCGTTGCCGCCCCACACCCGGTAGCGCGGGCTGCCGAAACGCTGCCGTGAGGCGCGCGCCAGCAGTGCGGCACAATGGCCGCCCATACCGTCGCTGCCAGCCCGGCGAAGCCGATGGCGTAAATAAACCCGTTTGGCCAGATCAGGCCGCCGAGCATGGGCGGTAAGAACGTCACCAGCGCGGTTTTAAACCGCCCCTGACGGCTGTCGTCGAATTTAAACAGATCGGCCAGATAATCGAATAACCCCAGAGTTACCCCGAGGAAAGAGCTGGCGACCGCAAAGTTGGAGAATACCGTTAATAGCAGGTCGAGGGTTGAGCTGCTTAATAAGCCGCTCAGGGGTCTGCACCAGCACATCGATATTGCCGCCCTTTTTCGGCGATGTCGATAAACGCCGGGCGCGGAATATTCCCCATGGTGCCCACCAGCCAAATGACGTACAGCACCAGCGCCATTAAGGTTCCCCGCCATCAGGCAACGGCGAATGGTTAACGGATCTTTGCCGTAATACTTCATCAGGCTTGGGACGTTGCCGTGATAACCAAACGAAGCCAGGCAGAAGGGCAGCGTCATTAATACATACGGCAGATATTGCGGGGGCGACCTCCGCTTCGTTCAGCAATACCGCGGGCTGAACGTGCCACAACAGGCCGCCGAAAGTCATAAAGAAAGTAAGAATTTTTGCGCCCAACACGATGGTGGTCATGCGGCTTACCGCCCGGGTACTCAACCAGACAATAAACGCCACAGCTAAGGCAAAAAGTAATCCGCCTAGCCGTGCCGGGAAATCAATATTCATCTGTGAAAAAGTATGATGAATCACTGAACCACTGGCAGAGATATAAGCGTACGTTAAAATATAAAGCACGAACGCAACCGTTATACCGTTAATTATATTCCAGTGTTTGCCCAGCAAATCTTTGGTAATAGTGTCGAAACTTGCGCCGATATGATAATTAAGGTTGGCTTCCAGGATCATTAATCCCGAATGCAGCATACAGAACCAGGTAAAATTAAGGCCAGCAGTGACCAGAAAACCATGCGCCGGACATGACAACCGGTAATGAAAACATGCCTGCGCCAATAATTGTACCGCCAATAATCATCGCACCGCCAATTAATGACGGCTTACTATTTGTAACCGATAAGGTAGCCATACTGCGTTTTCCTCGCGAGGCTAAATACACGTCATCATTCGAACTGTCTCTGCGTGAGCGGCCTTCGTACCCCCCCTTAATGACGTGAATATACACCTGAGGATCCACGCCGCAGCCCACGTGATAACGCCCGAATGAGTATGTGTATTTATTTATCCTGGGAACAAATATAAGGCGCTCCCGTTGCAGGAGCGCCCGTTTATATTAATTAACCGGTTTCAGGCGTGCGACAAAATGACGCAGCACGGGCGGCTCGTATGTAAAGGTCAATCCTTTAATACTGGACGCCCGCGCTTTAACGGCAATGAGCGCATCGGCGATATAGTCCATATGGTCGTTGGTATAGACACGGCGCGGAATAGTCAGGCGCAGTAATTCCATGGGCGACGGTTTCTGCTCGCCGGTTTCCGGGTCGCGACCCAGCAAGAGCGAACCAATTTCCACGCTGCGAATGCCCGCTTCAAGATACAATTCGTTATTCAGCGCGTGCGCCGGGAACTGCTCCGCCGGAATGTGCGGCAACAGCAACTTCGCATCGACAAATACCGCGTGACCGCCGGTCGGGTACTGGATCGGGATGCCGCCTTCGCGCAGGCGTTCGCCCAGATATTCCACCTGGTTAATGCGGTACGCCAGGAAATCTTCGTTGGTGCCCTCTTCCAGCCCAATCGCCAGCGCTTCCATATCACGCCCGGCGAGGCCGCCGTACGTCACAAAGCCTTCCATCGGCACACAGCGGATACGCACTTCGTTAAACAGATCTTCGTCATCGCGGAAGCAGCACAGGCCGCCGATGTTCACCAGCGGATCTTTCTTCGCCGACATGGTCAGCATATCGCCGTACTGGTACATCTCACGGATGATTTCTTTGACGGTTTTGTTGCTGTAGCCCTCTTCACGCTGTTTGATGAACCACGCGTTTTCGCAGAAGCGCGCCGAGTCGATCACCACCGGGATATGATGTTGTTTGGCAATTTCATACACTTCGCGCATGTTAGCCAGTGACACCGGCTGACCGCCCGAGCTGTTGCAGGTGACGGTGGTAATGATCGCCGCCACGTTTTCCGCGCCATGCTCCGCAATCGTCGCTTTCAACTGTGGAATATCGAAGTTGCCTTTCCAGTCATACCAGGAGGTGGTGTCGAACGCTTTCGGCGTGACCACGTTAATCGCTTTTGCGCCGTTCAGCTCGACATGCGCCGCCGTGGTATCAAAGTGGAAGTTGGAAATAAACACCGGGCGTTTGGATTTACAGCGCGCAATCAGGCTCGGGAACAGGATCTGCTCTGCGCCACGGCCCTGGTGAGTGGGAATTGTGTACGGATAGCCGATGATTTCCTGGACTTTTTCGCACAGATTGAAATAGTTGCGCGACCCCGCGTAGGCTTCATCGCCCATCATCAGCCCCGCCCACTGGCGGTCACTCATTGCCCCGGTGCCGGAGTCGGTCAGCAGGTCGATATAGACATCTTCGCTTTTTAACAGGAACGGGTTATATCCCGCCTCCTCCAGCGCTTTAACGCGATCGTCAAAGGTGGTCATGCGAATGTTTTCGACCATTTTAATGCGGAACGGCTCAGGGATGCGTTTCATAATATATTCTCCAAGAAAGTCCTTGCTGCGTGGAAAATAGTTATGGCGGATCAACGCGCAATAAATATCGTCCAAACGCAGGGTTTAGATTTAATTTTTAATAAGGAAACAACCGGAGAATTAACGAGGAAAATCGTTGGAGATGCGCGGATCGAGATTATACCAGGCGTTGAGCCCGCCTTTCGCTATGAGGCGATAACACGCTTTGTGTTTCATTACATCGTCCTCTGGTAGTTATAGGGAATGATTAAAATAGACAATACGTAAAATTTATCCGTGACTGGATGCACAATTTAATCACTGTCATTCAGGATATTTATAAAACTGTTATATATCGCAACTGTTCTGATGCTTTTGCGATACTGATCCTGCCCCAGGAAATATATACCTCTCTGGTAGCACGCCAAATTAACCCCCGGGTTAATAAGGGTTATAACTCCCCTGGATTGTTAGGGGTACACGGGTTATTGACTTGATTTGAGGCAATTTTCAAACTTGCTGAATTGTTATTTTTCCGCCACGAAAACAACAACAGTGGTGAAGAAATGCAAGTTAACCGTAGGGGCTTTTTCAAGCTGTGTGCTGGCGGAATGGCCGGTACCACCCTGACCGCGCTCGGCTTCACGCCGTTTGACGTCGCCGCCGAGCCGCGTCAGTACAAATTAATACGCGCCAAAGAGACCCGAAATAATTGCACCTACTGCTCCGTGGGCTGCGGGCTGATTATTTACGGCCTCGGGGACGGTGCAATGAACAGTACCTCCAGTATTTTCCATATTGAAGGCGACGCCGATCACCCTGTCAGCCGGGGTTCGCTGTGTCCAAAAGGCGCGGGTCTGATCGATTTCATCCACAGCAAGCAGCGTCTGCAGTACCCGGAATACCGCGCACCGGGCAGCGATAAGTGGCAGCGTATCACCTGGGACGAGGCGTTTGAGCGCATTGCCCGCCTGATGAAAGCCGATCGCGACGCCAACTTCGTGACCACCAATAAAGAGGGCGTTACGGTGAACCGCTGGGCCACCACCAGTATGCTCTGCTCTTCCGCCGCCAGTAACGAAACCGGGATAATCGATAATAAATTCGCGCGCGGTTTAGGGATGGTCGCCGTGGAGAACCAGGCGCGCCTGTGCCACGGCCCGACCGTTGCGGCGCTGGCGCCGAGTTTCGGACGTGGCGCGATGACCAACAACTGGATCGATATTCGCAACGCCGACGTCATTCTGATCATGGGCGGTAACGCCGCCGAAGCGCACCCGGTGGGCTTCAAATGGGTAGTGGAAGCCAAAAAACGCCGGGGCGCGAAGCTGATGGTGGTCGACCCACGCTTCAACCGTTCCGCCGCCGTGGCCGATTTTTATACGCCGCTGCGTCCGGGTAGCGATGTGGCGTTTCTTGCCGGTATCGCGCGTTACCTGCTGACCAATGACAAAATCCAGCATGAGTATGTGCGTGAATTTACCAACGCCGCGCTGATCGTCCGGGAAGATTTTACTTTTACCGACGGGCTGTTCAGCGGTTATGACGAAGCCACCCGCCAGTATGACCGTAGCACCTGGGCTTACGAGCTGGACGCGCAGGGGCAAATTATGCGCGATGATACCCTGAGCCATCCGCGCTGCGTATTTAATCTGCTGAAAGCCCATGTCAGCCGCTACACCCCGGAAATGGTGGAAACCGTCTGCGGTACGCCGAAAGCGGATTTCCTGAACGTGGCGAAAACCCTGTCGGAAACCGCGGCCAGGAATAAAGCCGGTACCATCCTGTACGCACTGGGCTGGACGCATCACACCAACGGCGCGCAGATCATCCGTACCGCCGCGATTGTGCAGCTGCTGCTGGGCAACATCGGCATGATGGGCGGCGGCATTAACGCCCTGCGCGGTCACTCCAATGTTCAGGGCTATACCGACCTGGGGCTGCTTGATGGTTCATTGCCGGGCTATCTGCCGCTGCCGAACGAAAAACAGACGTCGCTGCAGGCCTTTCTGGAACAAATCACGCCAAAATCGGTGATGCCGGGCCAGGTGAACTACTGGAAAAACACCCCGGCCTTTATGGTGAGTCTGCTGAAAGGCTTTTACGGCGATGCCGCCACCGCCGACAACCAGTGGGGCTATGACTACCTGCCGAAGTGGGACAAAAAACACGACGTGATGAGCATGGTCAACCAGATGGTTGACGGCGAGTTTAACGGCCTGCTGGTGCAGGGCTTTAATGCGCTTGCCTCGTTCCCGAATAAAAACAAAGCGGTAGAGGCATTCTCAAAGCTGAAATACATGGTGGTGATGGATCCGCTGGCGACCGAAACCGCCAGCTTCTGGCAAAACCATGACGAAATGAACGCCGTGGACAGCAGCACCATTCAGACCGAAGTGTTCCGCCTGCCAACGGCCTGCTTTGCTGAAGAAAACGGCTCGGTCGCCAACTCATCGCGCTGGCTCCAGTGGCATTACGCCGCCGCCAACCCGCCGGGGGAAGCGCTGCACGACACTAAAATTCTGGCTCGTCTGTTCCTGCGTCTGCGCGAACTGTATCGCGACGAGGGCGGCGTCGGGGCAGAACCGTTGCTGGCTATCGACTGGAACTATGACGATCCGCACGATCCGCAGCCGGAAGAGATTGCCCGCGAATCCAACGGTCGTGCCTGGCGGGATGTGCACGATAAAGACGGCACGCTTCTCGCCAGAGCAGGCCAGCAGCTCAGCTCCTTCGCCCATCTGCGCGATGATGGCTCCACCAGCAGCCTGTGCTGGATCTATACCGGGAGCTGGACCGAGCAAGGCAACCAGATGGCAAATCGCGATAATGCCGATCCGTCCCGGTCTGGGCGCTGTCAATAACTGGTCATGGGCGTGGCCGATGAACCGCCGCATCCTCTATAACCGCGCCTCCTCTGACGCACAGGGTAACGCCTGGGACCCGGAACGTCCGTTAATGCAGTGGAACGGTAAGAAATGGCAAGGGTTTGATGTGCCGGACTACCCGCCCACCGCTGCGCCGCAGGACAAAGTCGGGCCGTTTATTATGCTGCCGGACGGTGTGGGTCATCTGTTCGCGCTGAATAAACTGGCCGATGGTCCGTTCCCGGAACACTACGAGCCGATGGAAAGCCCTATTGGCACGAACCCGCTGCATCCCAACGTGGTGCACAGCCCGGTGGCGCGCATTTTCCCGAGCGATGCCCGTATGCTCGGCACAGCGGAGCACTTCCCGTACGTCGCCACCACCTACTCCATTACCGAACTGTTCCGTCACTGGGACCAAGCACGCGTTAATCAACGCCATCGCCCAGCCGCAACAGTTTGTAGAAGTGGGTGAGCAGCTGGCGAAAGAGAAAGGCATTAATGCCGGAGACTGGGTAAAAGTCTCGTCGCGCCGCGGCTTTATTAAGGCCAAAGCGGTGGTGACCGCGCGTCTGCACACCCTGAACGTGGCAGGAAAACCGGTCTCGACGATTGGCGTGCCCTGCCACTGGGGCTTTGAAGGCACCACGCGCAAAGGGTTCCTCGCCAATACCCTGACGCCAAGCGTCGGTGACGCTAACTCGCAAACGCCGGAATTCAAGGCGTTCCTCGTCAATATTGAGAAGCTGTAAGGAGCGCCCTGTGTCAATGCAATCTCAGGACATCATTCAAATTTCAGCGACTAACCGGTTAACACCGCCGCCCCAGGCGCGTGATTTTAAGCAGGAAGTCGCCAAGTTAATCGACGTCACCACCTGTATCGGCTGCAAAGGCTGCCAGGTCGCCTGCTCCGAATGGAACGATATCCGCACCGAAGTGGGTGAAAACATCGGTGTTTACGATAACCCCCTCGATCTGGACGCCAAAGCCTGGACGGTGATGCGCTTTAGCGAAACCAAAGAGCATGGCCGTCTGGAGTGGCTGATCCGCAAAGACGGCTGTATGCACTGCACCGATCCGGGCTGCCTGAAAGCCTGTCCGTCGGCAGGCGCCATCGTGCAGTACAAAAATGGCATCGTTGATTTTCAGTCCGAACACTGCATCGGCTGCGGTTACTGCATCGCCGGTTGTCCGTTTAATATCCCGCGCCTCAATAAAGAGGACAACCGGGTGTACAAATGCACCCTGTGCGTGGATCGCGTGGCAGCAGGCCAGGAACCCGCCTGCGTGAAAACCTGCCCAACCGGTGCCCTCCAGTTCGGCACGAAAGAGGAGATGAAAAAGGTCGCCGAAACGCGTATCGCGGATTTGAAGTCACGCGGTTACCCCAACGCCGGGTTATACGATCCTCAGGGCGTGAACGGCACCCATGTGATGTACGTTTTGCACCATGCCGACAATCCTGAGCTGTACCACGGCCTGAAGGCTGACCCGCATATCGATACCTCAATCACGTTGTGGAAAGGCGCATTGAAACCGCTGGCCGCCCTCGGTTTTATGGCCACCTTCGCCGGGCTGATTTTCCACTATATCGGCGTGGGGCCGAACACTGAATCCACGGAAGAGAAACCGGAGGACATCCATGAATAATGAACCCAAAATCCTGCGCACCCGTTTTATCGATCGGGCTACCCACTGGACGGTCGCCATCTGCTTTTTCCTGGTGGCGCTGTCGGGCATTGCGCTGTTTTTCCCGACGCTTCAGTGGCTGACAGAAACCTTCGGCACGCCGCAAATGGGGCGCATCCTGCATCCGTTCTTTGGCGTGCTGATGTTTATCCTGCTGATGTTTATGTTTTTCCGCTTTGTGAAACACAACCTGCCGGAGCGTGAGGATGCCGCGTGGGTGAAGAATATTGTCGAGGTGTTAAAGGGCAATGAGCATCACGTCGCGGATGTCGGTAAATATAACGCCGGACAGAAGATGATGTTCTGGACCATCATGAGCCTGATTTTTGTGCTGCTGATCAGCGGGATTATTATCTGGCGGCCCTGGTTCGCCGCCTATTTCCCAATCCCGGTGATTCGCTATGGTCTGCTGATCCACGCGGCGGTGGCTATCGTGCTGATCCACGCCATCCTGATCCATATCTATATGGCGTTCTGGGTGAAAGGATCGATTAAGGGCATGATTGAAGGCCGTGTCAGCCAGCAATGGGCGCGTAAGCACCATCCGCGCTGGTATCGCAAGCTGATGGCCCGGCAACGTTAACAAACGGCTGGATTGTCCGGGCATCGCGGCAGGTTGCGCGCGGCCCGGACGAACGGGATCCGAAGTTGATACCGTAAAAAGCGTTCTACTTTTTACGGTATTTTTTCCGGGATGGGCGGCACGGGCGCCCGGTCATCAATCAAATGGCGAATGGTCAGAACCGGATGCCGCCACAGCATCTTCGGCCCCGCCCAACGCATGATTTGCTTCATCTCTTCGCGTTTTGGCGGGCTGATAGCAGTGAATCGGGCACTGGCGGCAGGCTGGCTTGTTTTCACCAAACGCGCATTTATCCAGACGCTTCATCGCATAGTCATACAGCGCCTGATAATGCTCAGGCTCTGCCAGCGCTTGCGGGCTTTGACGCTGGTAAAGCGCTATCATCTTTTTGATGGTCTGCTTTTCACGATCGAGACGCGTGCCCATCCTCTTCTCCTGTCAGTCCAGTCCTCACGCCGGTCAGTTTTGAGGTTTCGTCTGTACGACCTGACCAAAACCTTTACCGTCCAGCTCCGCGTCAGGCGCGGCGAAAAAGTCGATATTAAAATAGGTGTCCGGCGTCAGCAGTTCGATACGGTGCCAGTACTGCGGCGGACTCACGCCAAACTGCCCTTCATTAATAATAAGTTCAATTTCCGGTGTCTGGTCGTGTTCATCTTTAAATCCGAAGTATTTTACCGCGCCACGCATGACGGAAAGGCGACCATAGACATCTTTTTTGGTGTTGTGATGGGTTAACAGCGCCTGAGGGACCGAGTTGCGGTCAAAGAAAGCAGTAGAGCGGGTGTGTTTATAATCAGCGGGAATGCGATGAGCCATAGGTTTTACCTCGTCTTTTATGCTATTTAGTCATTAAATTGCACATTCCATGCCAGAAATTAAAAACAATAAAATCAGTAAGTTAATAAGTTATTTATGACAAAAATGGTCATATTTACACTGTCATTATGACTATATATTGTCTTTTTGACTGTATCAGAAGGTTTTCGGGGATGCGTTGCGCCAAGGTTAGCAGGCACAGGGAGAAAAGCCCCGTTCACAGGCAAAAAGGTGCGGCTTACCGCACCGGAAAAAGTAAGGCGGACGCAGGTCCGCCTTTGAATCAGGCCAGCGCACGAACCGCGCCGTCAACGTGCTGACGCAGACGGGCTTTCATGTCGTTGTAGGACTGACTGGCGAAATTCTCCGCCCATTTCTGATCCTCAATGGCTTCAACCCGCGCCGCACAGTATTTCGTTTCCGGCGTTTTGGAGGTAGGGTCAAGATTATCCTGCGTTAATTCATTACAGGCTCCAATCCACCACTGATAGGTCATGTACACCGCGCCGCGGTTAACGCGCTCATTATAATTGCAGCGTGAGATGACTTTGCCACGTCGCGACATCACCCACACCAGCGCCTGATTAGCGACGCCGAGTTTACGGGCATCGTCAGGATGCATCTGCACAAAGCCCGGTTCATCGGCCAGCGTTACCAGTGCGCGGCAGTTGCCGGTCATTGAGCGGCAGCTGTAATGCCCGACTTCACGCACGGTGCACAGCACCAGCGGATAGCTCTCGTCCGGGATTTCCGCTGGCGCACGCCAGGCGGTGGCGAACAGTTGCCCTTTGCCGCTCGGGGTGGCGAACTTGTTATCCTGATACAGATAGGGCGTACCGGGGTGGTCCAGCGTCGGACATGGCCACTGGACGTGGCCCAGCCCGGCCATTTTTTCCCAGGTCACGCCATAATAGAGCGGGCACAGTTCACGCAGCTCGTTCCAGATGGCTTCGTTATTGTCGTATTTCATCGGGTAGCCCATCGCGGTGGAAATCAGGCTGATGATCTCCCAGTCGCGTTTGACATTCCCTTTCGCTTCCACCGCTTTTTCAAACCGCTGGAATCCGCGATCCGCGCAGGAGAATACCCCGCCGTGTTCGCCCCAGCTGGTGGCGGGCAGGATCACATCCGCCTGTTCGGCGGTCTGGGTCATGAAGATGTCCTGTACCACCACAAAATCCAGTGCTTCAAATCCCCGACGAACCAGCCCTAAATCGGCTTCGGTCTGGAGCGGATCTTCGCCCATGATGTAATAGGCTTTGACTTTGCCTTCCATCGCCAGGTGTGGCACTTCAGTGATGCGGTAGCCCGGCTCCGGATCGAGGGTGTTCGGATCGATGCGCCAGGCTTTAGCGAATTTCTCCCGTACTGCCGGATCGCTGACTGACTGATAACCAGGGAACAGATCCGGTAACGCGCCCATATCGCACGCGCCCTGCACGTTGTTTTGCCCCCTCACCGGTCCGACGCCCACGTTTGGCCGCCCCAGATTACCGGTTAACAGCGCAAGGCCCGACAGCCCTTTCACTACATCCACCGCCTGACCAAACTGGGTAACGCCCATGCCCCACATAATGGTGGCAGACGGCGCGGCGGCGTAAGTACGCATCGCCTGACGGATTTCCTGAGCCGGAACGCCGACCAGTTCTTCCACTGCTTCCGGGCTATAGTCCGCCACAATGCTGCGGTAGGCTTCAAACCCTTCAGTGAAGTTTGCGACGTAGGCTTTATCGTAGAGATCTTCTTCAATCAGCACATGGGCGAAGGCGTTAACCAGCGCCATGTTGCTGCCGTTTTTCATTTGCAGATGCTGATCGGCAATGCGCGCCGTTTCGATTTTACGCGGATCGCAAACGATGATTTTTGCGCCTTTCTCTTTGGCTTTTACTACCCGCCGCGCCACGATGGGGTGCGAATCGGCGCAGTTGTAACCGAACACCAGCAGACATTGTGAGTTTTCGATATCGGAAATCGAGTTGCTCATCGCGCCGTTGCCCAGCGTCTGGCGCAGACCCGCCACGGACGGGCCATGACATACCCTGGCGCAGCAGTCGATATTGTTATTACCGATTACTCCGCGCGCGAATTTCTGCATCACGTAGTTGGTTTCATTTCCGGTGCCGCGTGACGATCCGGTAAGCATGATCGATTTCGGGCCGTATTTTGCCTTAATCTCCTGCAAACGGGACGCGGTAAAGCGGATCGCCTCATCCCAGGAAACCACTTCGAAGGGGCCTCCCTTCTGGCGGCGAATCATCGGTTCCTGAAGGCGTGGCGTCAGCAGGCGGGTGTCGTTGAGAAAATCCCAACCGTAGTAGCCTTTCAGGCAGAGTTCGTTCTGGTTGGTGACCCCATTGGCCGCTTCAGCGCGGACAATTTTGCCGTTTTCCACACACAAATTAAGTTTGCACCCAGCACCGCAGTACGGGCACACAGAAATGATTTTTTCCATTGCGTAACCTTTTCCCCTGACCAGGGAGTCAAAAGTTTAAGAAGGATCCTGAAACTGACGTATCGAGCGCCGCACGGCGGCGTTTTTCCTGCACCATCTGATCGACGGCGTTTCTGTCCATGACTACCAGCGCTTTCGTCGGGCAGACTTCCACACAGGCAGGCCCCACATCACGGGTATGGCACAAATCGCATTTGTTGGCCTGGGCGCGGGTATTTAAGCCGCCGCTCAGCGCATGATCATCACTAACCACCACTTTCGTTACCACTTCCATGGTGCCGTAAGGGCATGCCACCACGCAGGTTTTACAGCCAATACATTTTTGTTGATCGACATAAATGAAGTCGTTTTTCCGCGTGATGGCGGCATTCGGACATACCGTCGCGCACGGGGCGTCTTCACATTGACGGCATACCACCGCCGTACTGACGCTAAAGCCCTTCACCACATGAATGCGTGGTGAAAACTGATACTGCGTTATCTGCGCGATATCGCCGTCTCCGTGCGCCATTACACAGGCAACTTCACACGTCCGGCAGCCAATACATTTATTGGAATCCGCAAAGATGAACCGGTTCATCAGCTCACTCCTGAGTCTTCGTTATTTTTAACCGGGCAAGCCGGTCACTCACATTGCCAGCAGTAATTAGCAAACAACGTGCCATTCTTTTTATGGAGAATAAGTTGTTTAAATACAGTAAATTAAAAAATCACGACGGTTTTTCACCCGGTGATTACCGCATGTTCGGCAGAAGTGTCGAACATTTTCGCGGTAACCCGGGCTGACGGCCACGCACGGCCTGTCCTCGGAGAATTGCGTTCCGATAACCTGTCCGTCAGGCCGCCAGGAGATTCTGAAGGACTTACTGATTGACTGAATTTTTGCAACCGATCACAAAACAGCGTTTATGATGCCGTATGTCGAATGTCGATATATTCCGCATGACAAAACTGCTGCTATTTCATACGACACTTTTGTCTCTACCTGTAGGGTTATTTTTAATTAATGTCGTTGATTCGCCGGATTAAGATAGATAATCCAGTAGGTAATCCCGACCAGTACGCCGCCGCCAATAATATTGCCAATCGTGACCGGTATTAGATTATTAAAAATAAAATCATTAACCGTTAATGCCGGAAAGCGATCCGCCGTCATGCCTATTGAATGCCAGAAGGCATCCGGCGCGAAATAGCGAATAACGATACCCATCGGGATCAAAAACAGATTGGCAATGCTGTGCTCGAATCCACTCGCAACAAACATGGCGACAGGAAATAACATTGCCACAACTTTATCCGTCAGTGAATGGCCCGAATAACTCATCCACACCGCCAGGCAGACCATCAAATTACACAACGTGCCTAAACATACCGCTTCGAAAAAGGTGTGGTGCAGCTTATGGTCAGCCGTGTTGAGTACGCTCAATCCCCACTGGCCGTCTACGGCCATGTACTGCCCGGCTCCCCAGATGAGCGCCACCAGGAACAGCGCGCCAGCCATATTGCCCAGATAAACCACTATCCAGTTAACAATCAATTGCCGCCAGGTAATAAGCCCGCTGGCGCGGGCGACTACCGTGAGAACTGTTGAGGTAAACAGATCGGCGCCGCAAATGACCACCAGTATTAATCCCATCGCAAAACACAAGCCGCCCGCCAGTTTTGTCAAACCGTTCGCCGGACTGCCGGTAATAACCGTGATATAAAAAACAAATGCCAGACCAATAAAAACCCCGGCGGTTATCGCAAGAAAAAAAAGATAACGATTTCTTTTTTGTCGCTTTATAACAGCCAGCCTGTTCCGCCACTTTTGCCATTTCCGCTGGCAAACGCAAATCAAAAAAATTATTGTCGTTCATGTTGATCACCATCAAATCGGATTAAAAATAGAGACAGCATCACACGCGACTTATGCATAATCTGTACCACTCGATTTTTATTGGCGGTAGACGTTGACTTAACCAGCAAATTTGCCTGAAAGCTGGACTAATGAGAATAATTACCAACAATAAAACCGAATAACCTGACCTGGCGCGTTCAAATCAAATAGCCGTGACGGTATACTTTTTTATCGGTGAAATTTTTATCCGGATTCTTTCCTGTCGTGGGACGAAACCTGCAAAGGTGACCTCCCTGGCGCGGCGCGGCTCGCAAAGGCTGGCCCCTGACGCACGGGCAATGCGAAGGATGAAGGGTATACAGGCTTATTTTCACCTGACATCATGGTGATAAATGTGACAATGGCTTATGACAACGTGACGACATCTTCTTCAATGCAGGAGAGTATGCAACGGATAGCGCAAGCGCTTTATTTGCAAAGCGATATTCCGGGTTTGCTGCACACGCTGATCCGCCATCCGGCGTTGCCGTACCTTCCCGCAGCGCTGGAACTGCGGCTGCCTCACGTTCGCTGGCATTGTAATGCCGAAGGTAACGTCGCCAAACAGGATACGCTGTTTTCCGCCTCTCAGGACGAACCTCAGGATGCCTTTATTCAGCCGCTTACCGTAAACGGCAACGCGCTGGGCCGACTGTTATTTATTCCGCCCGCGCACACGCCTTTTAGCGAGCAAGCGAAACGATGGTTCTCCCAGCTGTGCCCTTCAGTTGCCGCCCTGTTGCAGCATTTACTGACCCAGGAAGCCTTGCAGAATGAGTGTCGGCAGCTGCGTGACGAACGCGATCACTTTCGTATTCTGGTCGACACCACCAATTCGGTGATCTCCCATCTCGACATGCACGCGCTGGTCTCTGAAGTGTCAAAAGAGATCCACCGTTTTTTCGGGATCGATTATATCGGCATGGCTTTGCTGGACGCCGATTCCCGGCATGCGCGGTTCGATCTCTTCTCCACCTGGTATGCGCCCGGCGCGCCGCTGGTCAGCGAGCGTGAATTTATTGCCATGCAGGATACCCTGCTCTCCCAGAGCAGCGCGCAGCCGCAGCTTTGCGTAATGCAGCTTAATAATGAAGATGAAAGAGTCCGGAAAGACGCCCTGCTTGCCCGCGCCACCCGCAACGGGCTGAATAATGTCTGCCTGCTGCCCTTACAATTCGGCCATGAGCCGCAAGGCGTACTGGTACTCGCCCATCGCAGCGGCGGAATGTTCCAGGGAAGCCATCTCCATCTGTTGCAGCAAATCGCGGCGCGTATCAGCATCGCCGTGGATAACGCCAGCGCTTATAGCGTGATTAACCGGCTTAAAGAGACGCTGGAAATCGAGAATATCTGGCTTAACGAACAGATTGGCAGTGAAGAGCACTTCAGCGAAATCATCTATCAAAGCCAGGCGATGAAAGAGGTGATCACCCAAATCGAGATGGTGGCGCAGAGCGACTGTACGGTATTGATTTTGGGTGAAACCGGCACCGGTAAAGAGCTGGTGGCGCGTGCGATCCATAATTTGAGCCAGCGCAAAAGGTCACCGGATGGTGAAAATGAACTGCGCCGCGATCCCTGCCACGCTGATTGAAAGCGATCTGTTTGGGCATGAAAAAGGCGCGTTTACCGGTGCGACATCCACCCATATTGGCCGTTTCGAACACGCTGAAGGCGGATCGCTGTTCCTGGATGAAGTGGGCGATATGCCGCTTGAGCTGCAGCCGAAACTGCTGCGCGTCCTGCAGGAACGCGAGATCGAACGCCTTGGCAGTAACCGGGTGATCCCGGTGAACGTGCGGCTGATTGCCGCCACCAACCAGGATTTGCATCAAAAGTCACTGGATCGCGAATTCCGTAGCGATCTCTATTACCGTCTGAATGTGTTCCCCATTCTGATCCCGCCGCTGCGCGAGCGTCCGGAAGATATTCCGTTACTGGCAAAACATTTCACCCAAAAAATCTCGCGCCGGATGAACCGCACCATCGACAGCATTTCTGCCGAAGGGATGCGCCTGTTAAGCCAACTGCCATGGCCGGGTAACGTGCGTGAACTGGAAAAACGTCATTGAACGGGCGGTGATCCTGAGCCAGGGCAACACGCTGCATCTTCCCCTGGAAAAATTACGCCACTATCTGCCTGCCGAAGCGCCTGCGCCGGTGCGGACGTCTCGTCCAGCGCCTGCGATGATCACCCCGCCGGTGCCGGAACATGATGACGCCGAGCGCGAACGGATTATCCAGGTGTTGCGGGAAACCAACGGCATTGTCGCAGGGCCTCGCGGTGCCGCGGCGCGGCTGGGGTTAAAGCGCAGTACGCTGTTATCAAGAATGCAGAGGCTGGGAATATCGGCGCGGGAGATTTAAGTAAGCAGTTGAAAAAACAACAACGCCGGGGACATTTCACCCCGGCGTTGTGCATCTGAAGGCGGCTTATATTTCTTCAGAAGCCTCAATCACCAGCGCTTCAATCCCTTCGGGACCTTGCCAGTTTTCCAGATGCTGATACAACCGCTCCACCGCGTCACACACCGCCGGGGTAACGGGAAAGTAAAACGCCACAATATCCGGTTGAATGCCGATAAAGGTGACTTCCGGCACATCGTCCTTCAGGCTGTCGATAAGAAACGTCAGCGGCATGGTATGGGTGCTGACGATAAACATGTCGGCGATATCGTTGGGGTCCACCACCCGGATTTCACCCGGACTCAGCCCCATATCCGTGGCGTCCACCACCACGACCCGCGAAGGATTCAGCGCACGAACCTGATGCACCACGTTTTCCGGTGCTGAACCGCCGTTCACCACCGTCCATCCTGATACCGGATCCCGGAGCATTTTCTCGCCAAGCATCGGCCCGGCGCCGTCATCGCCCATCATGCTGTTGCCGACAGTGAGCACGACGCCGTTGATTTCTGAGGGTTTCATGGTTTCCTCTTCACGATCAGGTAAATGGCAGGTTCGCGCACAATCTCGCCCATCAGGCGAATCAGCGTGGCGCTCCAGTGGTTAAACGGCTCAGCCGCACTGTCGCGCAACGGCGCAAGCGCATTTGCCAGCAGCGAAGTATGGGGTGGAGTCGATGGTGATTTCCCCGAAGGTTAACAGCCCCTGCAATTTGCGTCTGGCCTCCCCTTCCGGCAGAAGCGCAAGCCACTGCTGATATTGCTCAAGGGGGCATACCAGTTCGGTTTTCAGGCAGTCGATCATCCCAAACGTGATGGCCTATCGCCAGCGAGTAGTACATCACCTGCTGCGCTTCTTCCGGCACGTCGTCATCGCTGTCGACGAATTTCTGGCGCAGCGACCAGAACACCACTTCCGGCGGACGGGGTATTAGCCATGTTGGCCTCCCGGTAATGCACCTTGCTGTAGTAACCCGGCCAGACGCTGAACAATTTCCCGCAACCGTGGATCGTTTTCTTCGTTAAGCCACTGGGACAAACGCGGCGCGACTTCACTCACCGACGCGCCGTGCAGACGTTTTAAAAACTCATCGCTGATAAGCCGCCCCTGCCAGTAACCGCCCATGCGGCGGGCTTCGCGCTCAATCATGACGCGGGTAGCCAACGGCACTTCCGGCAGGATCAACGCCGCTTTTTCACCGATGGCTTCAATATGCTGTTCGCCTTTGAGTTTCTGATCGAGCAGCCCCAGCGCCACCGCAAAGCCGTACAGCGTAGCCGCCGGGGTCGGCGGGCAACCGGGGATCCATACGTCGATGGGCACGATAGATTCGCTGCCGCTCCACACGCAGTACAAATCGTGGAAAATACCGCCGCCGCATCCGCATGCGCCGTAGGAGATACAGATTTTCGGGTCCGGTGCCGATTCATAGGCACGCAGCGCCGGAACGCGCATGGCGCGCGTCACCGCGCCGGTAAACAACAGAATATCGGCATGGCGTGGAGACGCGACGACCTTAATGCCGAAACGTTCCGCGTCAAACAGCGGCGTAATCGCCGAGAAGATTTCGATTTCGCAGCCGTTACAGCCGCCGCAGTCAACGCGGTAAACGTAGGCGGAACGCTGGATGTCCTTCAGCAAGGTAGTTTTAAGCTTCGCGGCCTGTTCATCCAGCAGGATCGGCTGGCTAACGTGATGATTGACCTTAATATCCGGCAGGCTCATGATTTTTCTCCCACAGCAATCTGGCGCATGCGCAGCGACCCGTTAGTGCTCAGGTTGTATTTTTGACGGCAGCCCGGGCAGCACTCGTACACTTCACGCAATGCCTCAACGGTGTCGGGATCGCCGCTGGACTGGGCCAGCAAATCCATCGTCAGCGCCAGCGCCTTTTTGGTGGTGAATGGCTGGTTGCACTGCGGGCAGCTGTGCAGCGCGAAAGTCGCTGTGGTGTACAGATCGGCCTTTTGGGTCACTGCCAGTTCAAACTCTTCCGACAACACAATCGCCCGGGTCGGGCACACTTCTTCACAGCGGGCGCAGAAAATGCAGCGGCCATAGAAGATTTGCCATACCCGTTCACCGGTTGTGGTGTCGGTTTCCATGGTCAACGCATTCGCCGGGCAAGCCACGGTACACGCGCCGCAGGCGATACATTGTTCGGCGTCATACACCGGTTTGCCGCGAAAGCCGGGGCAAACTTCCAGCGGTTTAAACGGGTACTTAACCGTAGCTTCGCCCGTTTTGAGGATGGTTTTAAACAGTTTCAGCATCGTTTAGTCCTCACTTGAGCGGCGACTGATTGCGCTCAATCCCGTAACGCTCAATTTCCTGATACGGCACGGTTTTGACGCTGCGTTTACGCACGTCCACCAGCGTCACGCGGTCGGTACAGGAGTAGCAGGGATCGAGGCTGCCGATAATCAGCGGTGCATCGGAGACGGTATTCCCCTGCAGCATGTAGCGCAGCACCGGCCAGTTGGCGTAGGTCGCTGCACGGCAGCGCCAGCGGTAAAGTTTCTGGTTGTCGCCGAGCATGCTCCAGTGAATATCTTCACCGCGCGGCGCTTCGGTATAGCCCAGCGCGAATTTGTGCGGCTTATAGGTAAAGCCTTCGGTCAGGATGTCGCCGTCAGGCAGGTTATCCAGGGCGTATTCAATCATCGCCAGCGAGTCGAACACCTCTTTCACGCGCACCATAACCCGTGAGAACACATCACCGCCGTCCATGGTGAACAGGGTTTTGGGCAGGTTGCCGTAGTCGGCGAACGGGTGGTCGAAACGCACATCGCGGGCAAAGCCACTGGCGCGGATCATCGGCCCCACCGGGCTGTGGTCGCGGGCGACTTTACGATCCAGCACGCCCACGCCCACGGTGCGCTGTTCGATATTTGGCGTCGTCAGCAGCATATCCACCAGGTTCTGGAACTCGACGCGCATTTCGCGCACCAGCTTCAGGGTGTTGAGGCGTTGGGTTTTATTGATATCGCGACGTACGCCGCCAATCAGGTTCATGCCATAGGTTTTGCGCGCCCCGGTCAGCAATTCCGCCATGGTCATGGATTTCTCCCTGATGCGGAAAAATTGCATAAAGCCGGTGTCGAAGCCGACAAAGTGACTGCTCAGCCCGATATTTAACAGATGGCTGTGAAGGCGCTCCACTTCCAGCAAAATACTGCGGATGGTGTGGGCGCGTTGCGGCACATAAATGCCCAGCGCATTTTCCACCGAAGTCGCGTAGGCCACGCTGTGAGTGAACCCGCAGATACCGCACACGCGGTCAGACAGGAACGTCACTTCGTTATAACCCATACGGGTTTCCGCCAGTTTTTCCATGCCGCGGTGGACATAGAACAGGCGGTAGTCGGCATCGACAATCTGTTCGCCATCAACGAACAAACGGAAGTGGCCCGGTTCGTCGGAGGTGATATGCAGCGGGCCAATCGGCACGACGCGGGTTTCACCGGTGGCTTCGTTAACGAAGGGATAGGTTTCGGTATCGGTGGTCGGCTCCGGACGCTGACGATAATCCATAGTGTCTTTGCGCAGCGGATAGAGATCGTCCGGCCAGTCGTCCGGTAGCACCAGGCGGCGCTCATCCGGCAAACCGACCGGCTTCAGGCCGTACATATCGCGTACTTCGCGCTCCCCCCACACCGCAGCAGGGACGCGCGGCGTGACGGACGGATACTCCTGCGTAATCGGGCTGACATACGCTTTCACGGTTATCCAGCACTTCTCTTCGCCTTCCAGCGACAGCACGTAATACACCGCGAACTGGCCGTTTAACGGGCGTTCGTCATTACCGAACAGCACCGGCAGCCAGCCGTTAAGCTGGTAATAAATAAACTCCACCACTTCCGGCAACGCGTCAGTTTTAACCGTAATGGTGAGCTGATCCGCCGTTTGCCATTCCTCGTCCAGCACCGCCGACGGGAACTTCTGGCGGATTTGCGCCAGATAGCCCACGCCACGTCTGGCGCTGCTTTGCATATTGTTGACGAAATTTTCGTAGCTCACGTTACTTCTCCTGACGGTTAAGGGTGGCGGCACGGTCGGCAGTCACCGACGCGTCGCTGGTGGCCCACGGCCACGAATAGCGCTGTTGAGAATCGGACTGATTCATGACAATGGTGGAAGCGCGCTCAAGCATGTAGGTGACGGGTTTGGGAATGTGCGTCCCCATCACCAGCATCAGCACTAACAGGATCAGCAGCGGCATGGTGGTTAATAACCCAAGCTCGCCTTTTGCCACCGCCTGCGGTGCTTCGCCAAAGCAGACTTTGGCAACCATGCGGATCAGCCCGCCTAACACCACCGTCAGCAGCAACAGCAGCACAATGGTCAGCCACAGATGCTCGCCCGCCAGCCCGGCGGTGACGGTCATAAATTCGCTAAGAAACACGTTGAACGGTGGCATACCGCCAAGCGCCAGTGCGCCGCCTGCCAGCAGCACCGCGCTGAACGGCGCGACGCGCATCATGCCGCGCACCACATCAAGATCGCGGGTGCCATATTTCAACAGCAGGTTGCCGGAGCCGCAGAACAGTAGCGCTTTCGCCAGGCTATGGTTGAGGGTATGCAGCAGCCCGGCCAGCACGCCGAGCGGCCCACCGATGCCGATAGCCACGGCGATAAGCCCCATATTCTCCACGCTCGAATAGGCCAGCAGACGTTTGACGTCGCGCTGAACGAGGATAAAGAACGCCGCGACCGCCACCGACAACATGCCGAAGACAATCAGCAAGGTATTGGGGAACTGCGGGCCAATCGATGCGCTGATCAGGATGTAGTAACGCACGATGATCAGCAGCGCGCAGTTCAGCAGTACCGCCGAGAGCAGCGCACTGGTCGGGCTTGGCGCTTCACTGTGCGCATCCGGCAGCCAGGCGTGCATCGGAAAGATGCCCATCTTGGTGCCAAAACCGATCAGCACGAACACAAACGCCAGATGCATCAGCGTCGGGTCCAGCAGATCCGGGTGTTTCATCACTTCGGTCCAGAAAATGGCGTCGCCGGGGGTTCGGCAGGACACCCGCCGCGTTGGAGTACACCAGCACCGTCCCGTAAAGGCCAAACGCCACCCCGACGGTACAAATGATGATGTACTTCCAGGCGGCTTCCAGCGACGAGCGCTGGCCGTACAGGCCAACCAGGAACGTTGAGCTGAGCGTTGTGGCTTCGATAGCCGCCCACATCAGGATCAGGTTGTTACTGGTCACCACCAGCAGCATGGTGAAAATAAACAGGTGGAAAAAGCCGTAGTAGTTGCACAGGCTTTTCACGCTCAGTTCGCCGCTTTTTACTTCATGGTTCATATATCCGATGGAGTAAAGCCCGGTTAAGAAGCCCACCACGCCCAGCAGTCCCAGGAACAGGCCGCTCAGGCTATCAAGGTGCAGCCACTGATGCGCCGCCAGTAAATCCTGGTACTCATACACTTGCGCCACGCCCCACAGGCTGACGCCCAGCAGCGCGGTAATGGCGACGGTGTGAACCGCTGTCACCACGCCACGTGCGCCGTCGCCGAGCAGACGGCAGGCGAACGCCAGTAGCGCGGCTACCAGCGGTACGCCCAGCAGCCAAAGAAACATCGTACTGTCATTCATCTGCTTACCCCTTCAGCGCCGTCAGTTGATCAACATTCAGCGTGTTGAGCGTATGGAAAATTTTGCGCGCCAACACCGCCATCACGATCACGGCAAAAATAGCGTCCGTAGCGATTCCGATTTCCACCAGTTCCGGCGCGCGGTTCGCCAGCAGCGCCAGCGTCAGATGCGAGCCGTTTTCCATCAGGCAGTAGCCAAACACCTGTTTAAGGATGTTGCGTTGCGTGACGATACACAGCAGCCCCAGCAGGAAGTGGCCGAGGGACACCGCCAGCGCCGGTTTCAGCTCCGTCACCAGCGGCACCGTCACCGGTTCCACCACGAACCAGGCCAGCAGCACGATGGCCGCAGCGGCCACCATTAACAGCGCCGGGCTGATAATCCCGGCATTGGCGCTGGGATCGGAGAGTTTGCGAAAGGCGTATCCCATAATCAGCGGCACCATCACCACTTTGGTGATGAAAGCACTGATCGACCAGGAGAGCAGCTCATGGGCGTTCAGGGTTTCCGCCAGCGTGACAAAAATGCCTACCAGCATCAGTGATTGCAGCGCATAGAACCAACACGCGGCGGCAGGACGTTTGACGCCAATCACCAGCAAGGACGTGATCATCATCACGCCGGCGAGGTTATTGACGATAAGTGTTCCGGTCATATTCGACTCCCTTATCCCAACCAGGCGACAGCAATGACGCTGGAGCACAGCGACATCGCCACCAGGACAATCAGCACCACCCGCATCGCGATCGGCACTGGCGACGCTTGCGCCACCGCCTCGCTCGGCTCGCCAGGCACCACGCGCCCGAACCAGTAGAGCAGCCAGGCGAAGCTTGCTACCGATTCAACCAGCAGCAGCACCATCAACGGCGTCATGACCCAGTAGTCACTGGAGAGCGCAAAGCCAGCGGCAAACAGCGGGAACTTACTGAAAAAGCCGTTGAACGGCGGAACCCCGGCAATCGCCAGCGCCGCGACGCAGAAACCCACGCCCAGCAGCGGCATATTGCGCATCAGCCCTTTGAGCTTCGGCAGCATACGGGTGCCGCAGCTGTAGCTCAGCGCGCCCGCCACCAGGAAGAACAGGCTCTTGGCAAAGGCGTGGTTAAAGATGTAGGCAATGCCGCTATTGAAGGCTTCTTTCGAGCCGAACACCGACATCGACAGGGCGAAGAAAATCCAGCCCAGTTGGGTGATGGTCGACCAGGCCAGCAGACGCTTCATGTCTTTTTGCGGCAGATACATCATGAAGCCGTAAACGATGGTCAGGCTCGCCATTCCCATGCCGATCCAGCCGATAATGTGTGGCACCTGATCGGCGGAAAGAATGGCGCGGGCAAAGATGTACACCCCGACTTTTACCATCGATGCGGCGTGTAAATAGGCGCTCACCGGTGTCGGCGCTTCCATGGCATCCGGCAGCCAGGCCTGAAGCGGCAACTGGGCGGATTTACCCCATGCGGCAAACAGGATGCCGCCGAACACGATCAGGCTCGACGGACCGTTCAGCTCTGCCAGCGCGCTCAGTGCGAACGTGCCGGTTTGCAGGAACAGCGTCGCCGCCGCCAGATACAGGCCTATGGACGCGACGTGGGTGATCAACAGCGCTTTCATGGCGGAGCGCTGAGATTTCGCGCTCTGGTAGTAGCCAATCAGTCCCCAGGAACAGCCGCCGGTGATTTCGAAAAACAGCAGTTGCCCGAGGATGGTGGATGACAACACCAGCCCGGCCATCGCGCCAATAAATACCAGCAGCAGCGCGTAATAGCGGTTAGTGCCGTCATGTGGATGTTCGCGGTTGCCTTTGGTCAGATACCCGGTGGAGTACAAACTGACCAGGAAGCCTAAAAACACCACCGCGAACACAATCAGCGTGCTGACGCGATCGAGGGTGAAGCCAAACAGCGCCACATCGCCGTACTGAACCAGCGACAGCGTGGTCGGCTCCATACCGCTCAGATAAAACAGCCACGCCAGTTGAACCGTGCCGAGCGTCGCCAGCAGCGCGACGCCAGTACACAGCCACGGCGCATAACGCTGCGGCAGGCAGGCCGTGAGCAGCGCCCCGATAAAGGGAATCAGCAGGGTCGCAAGTGCGATAGTTTCCATAATGGTTTCCCTGGCTCCTTACAGACCGGTTAAGTAAAAAACGAAGGCCAGCGCCGCAACGCCGAAACCAAGCCAGGTGACCCGGTGGGTCAACAGGAAGCGTCCACGCGCAAGGCTGTTCTCAACCAGCCCGGCCAGCACAAACACCACCAGCAGCTTGATGCAGGTGGCGAGCACCGCCCACATCAGTTCAGGCGGGGTGAACTCCGCCGCTTTGCCATACGGAATAAACACGGCCAGGAAAAGTTGCGCGACCACGACCTGTTTCAGGCCCAGCCCCCATTTCACCAGCGCGAATCCTGAGCCGGAGTACTCGGTCAGCGGCCCTTCCTGGAGTTCCTGCTCTGCTTCTGCAAGGTCGAACGGCAGTTTGCCCATCTCGATAAAGCAGACGAACGCGCAGGCGACAAACGCCAGCAGCGTGGCGGTCGGCGAGCTCCAGCCCTGCGCCAGGGTGGCGCTGATAGTGCCGATATTGGTGGAGCCGGCAATCAGCGCCACCACCAGCAGCGCGAGGATCAGCGTCGGTTCCACTAAAATGCCGATCACCAGTTCGCGGCTGGCGCCGATCCCGGCGAAAGTACTGCCGGTATCCAGCCCGGAGAGCGAGAAGAAAAAGCGGAACAGCGCAAACAGGTACAGTAGCGTTATCAAATCCCCTGCACCGCCGAACGGCGACATCAGGGTGAAGATCGGTAACGTCATCGCCACCAGCAGCATCGATCCCAGCAGCACGTAAGGCATGATGCGGAACATCGCGCCCGACTGCGCTGGTGCCACTTCCTGGCGTTTGAGTAATTTGGCGATATCACGGTAGTCCTGCCAGATGCCCGGCCCCTGACGCGAATGCATCCGGGCGCGGATCTGGCGGGAAATACCGGTCAGTAATGGGGTAACCCCCAGCATAATCAGGGCCTGAACCAGCGCGAACAGCCCCATGGTCAGCGTCGGTGTGTGTTGCGTTAACATGCGCTCCCTCCTCAGACCGCGGTGATCACGAGTAAAACGACCAACGCCGCCACGACGTACAGGCAGTAGAGACGGAAATCCCCACCCTGCAGTCGCTGTATCCCGCCACCCATGGACTGGGTCAGGCGGACCAACGGATAGATGATTTTTTCATCCCAAAACGGCTCGACACGGGTCGCGCCAGCGGTGGTTTTCTCCAGCGCACGTCCCAGCCCGACCGACGGGTCAAGCTGACGGCGCAGTTTGTACAGCGAGGAGAACATCACGCGCAGCGGCTGGGTAAAGCTGCCAGCAGAGGCCGACATCGCTTCTTCCCAGGCGTAACCACAGGCCCACGGTTCACCGCGGCGGCGGAAACTCTGCTGTCCGCGACGGTTTGAGAGGTAAATCATCAGAGGGATCAACGGCAGGGTCAGCAGCAGAATGAACATCACCGCAGGCGAAAGCATGGCCTGATGCGCCACACCCGGTACCAGCAGCGCGCCCTGGCTGACCGCCACGTCGGGCGCCTGGACCAGACCGCTGGCAATGTTGGCGATGATCGGCGCAATCCACGCCGCACCCACGCCCAGCACCACACAGAGCAGCGCCAGCAGCAGCATCGCGCTCGTCATCGGCCACGGCACTTCACGCGCCTCGGCCGCTTTTTCGCTACGTGCGCCACCGCAGAAGCTTATGCCGTAGACTTTAACGAAGCACATGGCCGCCAGCGCCCCGGTGATCGCTAGCATCACCATGGCAATCGGGCCGCTCAGTTTCATAATAAAGCTGCCGTCGCGGCTCATGGTAAACAGCGACTGATAGGTGTACCACTCGCTGATAAACCCGTTGAGCGGCGGCAGTGCAGAAATCGCCATACAGCCGACCAGGAATGCCATGCCGGTGAGCGGCATCAGTTTGCCTAATCCGCCCATTTTTTCCATATCGCGGGTATGCACGCGGAAGATGATCGCGCCCGCGCCGAGGAACAGCAGCCCTTTAAACACCGCATGGTTCACCAGGTGGTAAAGCGCGCCAAGAATGCCGAGCGTCGCCAGCACCGGATGGCCGGTGGCAATCCCCACCATGCCGACGCCGACACCCATCAAAATAATCCCGATGTTTTCCACGGTGTGCCAGGCCAGCAGGCGTTTGATGTCGTGCTCTGCCAGCGCATACAGCACGCCCAGCACCGCCGAAACCGCACCGAACGCCAGCACCACAATCCCCCACCACAGTTGAGTGGCGAGTAAAATCAATGCCGACTTTGATAATCCCGAAGATACCGATTTTGACCATCACCCCCGACATTAATGCCGAAGCGTGAGACGGCGCGGCAGGGTGAGCGCGGGGCAGCCAGCTGTGCAGCGGCAGCATCCCGGCTTTGGCGCCGAAGCCCAAAAACGCCAGCAGGAAGACGACAGACGCGGTCCCCGGCGAGAGTTGCAGGGTACGGAAGCTGGCGAAATCGAGACTGCCGCTTTCCCGCCACAGCAGGAAAAACGCCATCATGATCAGCACCGACCCGGCATGGGCGATAAAGAAGTACAGCAAGCCGGCGCTGACCGATTCGTCGTCCTGTTCAGCGATAACCAGGAACCACGACGCCAGCGACATCATTTCAAACAGGATGATGAAGTAGAACGCGTTGTCCATCACCACCAGGCCGACCATAGAGGCGATAAACAGATTCATAAAGAATCCCATGCCCCATGCGCCGCGCCCGCGATATTCCTGGACATACGAAAGTGAGTACAGCGAGCACACCACCACCAGCAGCGAAATCACCAGCACCATAAACGCCGCCAGACCATCCAGCCGCACGCTAAAAGCGGCGAACGGGAACAGCCCCTGGGTGGCAAACACCACCGCATCGCCGCCCATTACCACCGGCCAGGCGGCGGCAATGCCGAGAATGCCGCCGATCATGGCGCTCACGCCTGCGGCATAAATTGCGATCCGCTCCGCATGGCGCAGCAGCAAGGATGCGCAACCGCCCGCCACGTAAAACACGATGGCCCACAGAAGAAGCTGAAGAGAATCCATCATAATTTCTGCTCCTGAGAGTAAGTGGGGAACAGGTTCAGCTCCGGCGGCAGGCTACTCATCGCCGCCAGCCTCCGTGCTTTCGCTTCCCGGGCGATGGCGCGTTCATCCACCAGTTTCAGCGCGGCGGTCGGGCAAACGCTGACGCACGCCGGGCCTTCCGGGTTGAAATCACACAGGTCGCATTTCACCGCCACACTGCGTACACCCGCATTCCAGGCAAGGAAGGGGTTCATACTGGCAGGGCTTTCCGGCACATCCGCCAGCAGATTTGCCGGGACGTAATTTTCGAATTGCGTGGGAATAGACAATGGGCGGCTGCCCGATGGCGTGATAGCCCCGAAAGGACAAGCCAAACCGCACAACTTACAGCCGATACACAGGCTTTCGTTGAGGACGATGGCGTTGTTCTCATGCGTAATGGCGTTCACCGGACACACCCTGGCGCAGGGGGCATCCTCGCAGTGACGGCAAAGCATGGGGGCGGTCTGCGCGTCAGCTCGGGTGACGGTCAGACGTGGATGCGATTGTAGTCCCTGAGCCTTATGGGCTTCCGAACAGGCAGCCATACAGGTGTTGCATCCGATACATAGCTGTGGCTCCGCAATCACGAAGCGATTCATCGCTGTACCCTCCAAATCATATGAATAACAGCGAGTCGATACCGTCGGCATTGCCCACTGCTTGTCTTGTCAGCAGGCTGTTAAGCAGGAACCGTGCCAGATTGTTAAAAACTAAAAATAACCATATTATTCAATAAATTATATTTGAAAGCGCGTCCATCAAGCCGCCTGTCGAGCCGGGTAAAATGCCGAGTCGTCATTTGTGTCGACACCCTGCTGTCAATCAGCACTGGCGTGAGGGCTAAGGAGAAGACGTGCCGGGCTGGCGGCACGCGGGATGACAGGTGTTATTCGTGATGGGCGTGCGAATGATGATGGGTATGCGCGTCGTCATGTTCGACCGGAACCACAATCACCTGACCGTGGCGTACGCCGCGTTCGGTGATGACTTTATCGGCAAAGTTGCGCACATTTTGCGTCTCGCCTTTCAGCAATGAGACTTCCAGGCAACTGCCGTGATCAAGATGCACATGCAGGCTGGTGAGGGAAAGATCGTGATGATCGTGGAAAGTGCGCGTCAGCCGGCGCGATAGCTCGCGGGCTTCATGATCGTAAATATAAAACAATGCCGCGATGCACGGCCCGGTGGCACTACTGGCTGCGGCATCCTGCAATCCGGCGCGAACCAGATCGCGCACCGCTTCGGAACGGTTTTGATAGCCACGGGCCTGGATTAACGCATCCACGTCCGCCAGTAAATCATCATCAAGTGACAGGGTTACACGTTGCATAGCTCAATCCCCAAAAGAGTCATTGGCGCAGTATCGCATTCCCCACGGCGGGGAACATTGACGCAGCCCGGCATGTAGGCGTTCCACACCTTTCGGCTATCAGACGGCCAGGCGGACACGGCCGGATAAGGATTGCGGCCCCCCTGGATCGCGTCTGTTGCACGGGTTATCTGTGAGCGGACCTCAATTTTGCTACGATATGAATAATCGCGCTTTGTACTGAAGCGCGATTTATCGCAAACAGAATGGATAATGTTATGAGTGAAATTGAAACCACACCCGGGAAACCGAAAAGCCAGATTAACAAAGCAGTCTTTTTTACCTCTGCTTTGTTAATTTTCCTTTTGGTCGCTTTTGCGGCGATTTTCCCCGATCTTGCTGATAAAAACTTTAAACTTTTACAGCAACAAATCTTCATAAATGCCAGCTGGTTTTACATTCTGGCTGTCGCGCTGATACTGCTCAGCGTGACCTTTCTCGGCCTTTCCCGATACGGTGATATCAAACTCGGGCCCGACCATGCCCAGCCCGATTTCAGCTATCACTCCTGGTTCGCGATGTTGTTTTCAGCGGGCATGGGTATCGGGTTGATGTTCTTTGGCGTGGCGGAACCCGTCATGCACTACCTCTCGCCGCCGGTAGGAACGCCAGAGACTATTGCTGCTGCAAAAGAAGCGCTGCGTCTGACGTTCTTCCACTGGGGCCTGCACGCCTGGGCTATTTATGCCATTGTGGCATTAATTCTGGCATTTTTTAGCTATCGGCACGGGCTGCCCCTGACGCTCCGTTCGGCGCTGTATCCTATCATTGGCGAAAAAATATATGGCCCGGCCGGGCACGCGGTGGACATCTTTGCCGTTATCGGCACCGTGTTCGGCGTGGCGACATCGCTGGGATATGGCGTGCTTCAGGTGAACGCGGGGTTAAACCACCTTTTTGGCATCCCTGTAAACGAAACGGTTCAGGTGATCCTGATCGTCGTCATTACCGCTATGGCAACCATATCGGTGGTTTCCGGGCTGGATAAAGGCATCCGTATTCTCTCCGAACTGAACCTGGGACTCGCCTTATTACTGCTCGCCATGGTGCTGCTGTTAGGCCCGACCGTTCTGCTTCTGAAATCTTTCGTCGAAAATACTGGCGGGTATCTCTCTGAACTGGTGAGCAAAACCTTCAACCTGTATGCCTATGAGCCTAAATCCAGTAACTGGCTGGGTGGCTGGACGCTGCTGTACTGGGGATGGTGGCTTTCATGGTCACCGTTTGTCGGTATGTTTATCGCCCGTGTCTCACGAGGCAGGACAATCCGTGAATTTGTCACTGGCGTTCTGTTCGTACCGGCAGGTTTTACCTTGCTGTGGATGACCGTTTTTGGCAACAGCGCCATCAATCTCATTATGTATAAAGGTGCCACGGATCTGGCTGACACCGTCCAGCAGGACGTCTCCCTGGCGCTGTTTAACTTCCTGGAACATTTCCCGTTCTCAAGCGTACTGTCGTTTATCGCTATGGCGATGGTAATCGTCTTCTTTATCACCTCGGCGGATTCCGGCGCTATGGTGGTGGACACACTGGCCTCCGGCGGTTCCAGCCAGACGCCTGTGTGGCAGCGGATTTTCTGGGCATCACTGATGGGCATTGTGGCCATTGCGCTTCTGGTGGCGGGCGGGTTGAGCGCCCTGCAAACGGTCACCATTGCCAGTGCGCTTCCGTTCTCCATTATTCTGCTTATCTCGATATACGGGCTGCTTAAAGCGCTGCGTCGGGATATGACCAAGCGGGAGAGCCTGAGCAGGGCGACAATCGCGCCGACTGCCGCCCGGAATCCGATTCCGTGGCAACGCCGGTTACGTAATATCGCTTATCTGCCGAAACGTTCGCTGGTTAAACGCTTTATGGTCGATGTCATTCGCCCGGCCATGGTGCTGGTGCAGGATGAGCTTGCGAAGCAAGGTACGCTTAGCCATATCAGTGACGAACATGAAGATCGCCTTCGTCTGGAAGTGGATCTGGGAAATGAGCTTAACTTTATCTATGAAGTCAGGCTTCGCGGCTACAACTCCCCGACATTTGCCCTTTCCGCGCTGGAGAGTGACGAGCACCAGACAGAACAGCATAAGTACTATCGCGCTGAAATCTATCTGAAAGAAGGCGGGCAAAATTATGACGTTATGGGCTGGAATCAGGAGCAGTTGATTAACGACATTCTTGACCAGTATGAAAAACATCTGCATTTTCTCCATCTGGTTCGCTAACCCAAAATGCCGTCCACTGGACGGCATTTTTTTTGGAGGACATGAAAGTGACAGGCAAGGCGGCGAGGAGCTCGCGTCACGGGCTTTTCAGCACGGCAACGCTTTCAGCAAGCTAAACGCCTCTTTCATTTTATCCTCGCTCACCACGAAGGCGCGCAACTGGCCTTCGGCATCCATCCCTTTCGCGACCATGCCCTGGGCTTCGGTCGTGATCTGCCAGTTAAGATCGCTGCGGCGCGTTTCGCCTGCCAGGTGCAGCGGCAACGCGGGCGTTTTCACCTTAATCAGCATGGCGGGTAGCTTGAGCGGCGCATGGCTGCCGAGCAGGTTTTTCGCCAGCGTCATGGCGCTGAGCTGGATCGGTTGCAGGAAGGGCATAAGCTGCCCGTCGATCTCCGCGCAGTCGCCCAGCGCATAAATATCCGGCTTGCTGGTCCTCAAAGTGTTATCCACCACGATCCCGCGATTGACCTCGACGCCTGCGCTACGGGCCAGGGCCGTTTCCGGACGCAGACCGGTGGCGGCAATCACCGCGTCGACCTCAATATGACGATCGCGATCGAACGTGGCGCGAATGCCGCTCGCGGTCTGTTCCAGCGTCAGCAACTGCGAATTCAGCAGCAGATGCACACCCATCTCCGTTAAGCGGTGCTGAAGACGGCTGCTGACTTCCGGCGGCAATAATGTCGCCAGAATGCTGGCAGTGTTGTCCACCAGCGTCACTGCCTTACCGGCGCGGGTGAAGTCCATCGCCAGTTCGCTGCCGATCAAGCCGCCGCCGACGATCAATACGCGGCGCGCATCAAACAGTTGGGACTCACAGGCGCGGTATTCAAGCTGGCTGTTGAGCGTCAGCATCAGTTCACGCCCCGCTACCGGCGGGATAAACGCGCTGGCGCCGGTCGCCAGAACCAGTTTTGTCGTACGACCACTGGTTATCGGCGCTTTTCACCAGATGCGCGTCGGCATCGATCGCATTAATCCAGGTATAGGGAAACAGACGCACGTTGTACTGCTCGGCAAATTCGCCTGCCGACTGACGGGTCATGTCATCCGCACGCTGGCCCAGGCTCATCACGTGGCTCAGGTCAGGTTTGCTGTATTCGTCCATGCTGTCGGCGGCGATGAGCGTGATCGCCACCTGGCTGTCCTGTTTACGCAGATTTTTGACCAGTTGCCGGGCCGCGAAGCCCGACCCGATAATCACAATCCCGTGGCTCATACCGCCTCCATCGCCAGTTCGTCGAAAACGTCTTTACCCAGAGAACATTCAGGGCACAGGAAGTTGTCCGGTACGGCGCTCCACGGCGTACCCGGCTGGACGTCCTGCATCGGCTCACCGACTTCCGGATCGTAAATCCACTGGCAGACGCTGCACTGCATGCAGGGGCCAAGGTCGGCGGCGACAGGCGCGGCAGCGCTGTCATCCGGCTTCGGTTGCGCTTTAACCGTGGCTTCCGGCAGCGGTGCGAGCGCCCACTGACGTGCGATATCACGACCGTGCTGGCGACACAGTTCCAGCGCGTCGATGTCCGGACGCCATTTGGCTTTCAGGCTCAGAGACATTTCAAACCCGGCATCCTGTAAGCGGGTGGAAAGACGGTCTACCGCCCCGCCGCTCCAGCCGTGAGAGCCGAAGGCGCTGGCGCGTTTGTTACGAAAACGCAGCCCGGTCATCTCCTCCACCAGCCCGGCGATTTTCGGCATCATGACGTTGTTCATGGTGGATGTCCCTACCAGCACGCCTTTTGAGCGGAAGACGTTGGTCAGGATTTCGTTTTTATCGCTACGCGCTACGTTGAAGATTTTTACCGCTACGTGCGGGTCGACTTCATTGATGCCCTGCGCGATAGCGTCCGCCATCATGCGCGTGTTGTTGGACATGGTGTCGTAGAAAATAGTGATGCGGTCTTCCTGATAGTCCGCCGCCCATTTCAGGTACAGCTCGACGATCTGGGTCGGGTTTTCACGCCATACCACACCGTGGGAGGTGGCAATCATATCTACCGGCAGGTTAAAGCCGAGAATTTCAGTGATTTTTGGCGTCACCAGGCGGCTGAACGGGGTCAGGATATTGGCGTAGTAACGCTGGCACTGCTCAAAAAGCTCCGTCTGATCCACTTCGTCGTTAAACAGGCGTTCGTCGCAGTAGTGTTGACCAAAGGCGTCGTTACTGAACAGCACCGCGTCGCCGGTCATATAGGTCATCATACTGTCCGGCCAGTGCAGCATCGGGGTTTCCACGAAGATCAGTTGTTTGCCGTTGCCGATATCCAGGGTATCGCCGGTTTTGACGACGTGGAAATTCCACTCCGGATGGTGATGATGACCATTAATGGAATCAATCGCGTTAGCTGTGCAGTAAATGGGGGTGTCCGGGATTTGCATCATCAGTTCGGTCAGCGCGCCCGCATGGTCTTCTTCGGCGTGGTTAATGATGATGTAGTCAATATCGGCCAGATCGATTTCGCCGCGCAGGTTCTGGACGAACTCGCGGCTGAATTTATGATCAACCGTGTCAATCAGTACATTTTTTTCTTCACGGATGAGATAGCTGTTATAGCTGCTGCCGCGCAGCGTTTTATATTCGGTGCCGTGAAAATCGCGAACTTCCCAGTCACGCTGTCCAACCCAGGAAATGTTGTTCTTAACCAGAATAGCCATATCAACCTCTTGTGTTCATGAAATTAAATTCGATTGCGATACAGCTCATATATCAAGTTGCGTGCCAACTTTTTAACTATATGATAATTAACAATTTAATTTAAAACATGAACAGAAAGACGGTTAAATTGACCATAGCAAAAACAGTCATTATGACTATAAAGAGTGTCAAAATGACTGTTTTAATCACCAGGGTTATACGCGATTGATCATTCGCCAGCGGAACCAGATTTGCGCCAGCAGGATCAAAATGCCGCCGATGATTTTTTGTGTGGGTAAGCGCTCGCCATACCAGATCCCGGCGGCGATCACCGTGAACAGCGGCTCCAGCACCATGATCAGGGCGGCGCTGGCCACGGCGGCATATTTCTGCCCCTGCAGCTGCAAGGCGAAGCGCAGGCTGGTCGCGATGAAGATGCTGGCCAGCACCCATAGCGCGATAGAGAGATCAAACGGCTGGGTGAAATGCTCAAAACTGGCAGTGAGGGCCAGTCCAACGAGGCCAGTCATCATCAACTGGGCGGTCGTGAGCGGGATCAGCGGCACTTCACGGGCGCAGCGGCTGGTATAGCAAAAGGAGATCGACTGAACCAGCGCGGTCAATAAAAACCACCCCTGGCTGGCATGGAACGACACCGGGCTGTGCAGGCTTAACAACGCCAGGCCAATCGCTGCCACCGGCAGGCATTCCCAGTAAGCGCGTGCCGGGCGCACCCGCATCATGACCCAGGCCGTCAACGGCACAAACAGCATGGCGAGGCTCATAATAAACGCGCCCTCGCCTAACGACGGCGTACTGGAGACCGAGTAGATCCACAAACACATGGTCAACGCCATCCAGAACCCGCTCAGGATCACCTGTCGCCACTGATGGCGCGGGATTGGCTGGCCGCGACAAAACGGCAACAGCACCAGCGAGGCGAAGAAAAAGCGTACGCCGAGAAACGCGAACACCGGCATCCCGGCAATGGCTTCTTTAGAAAAGATCCAGCCGCAGGCGGCAATAAGCGTGGTGGAGGACTAAAAAAAGGTCGGCTTGCCGCTGCCGGTTCATGGGTCGTGCTCCCTGGAATTATCATCTGCCAATCAAACAAGCTTTCGACTTTATAACATTCCGCTAACCTGAACCACTTTACGCCGGGAAAAGATTGGTGGGGTAAGAAATGAAAAAGCGCCCCGACAAGGCGCTTCGTGATAAAGAATGAATCAGTTCCAGAGCGCCAGTATCGGCCAACCCACCAGCATCAGCATGGAAATATAAATCACGCCGAAAATGGCACCGAGCCGCCAGTAGTCTTTGGACTTCACGTAGCCGCAGCCGTAAATAATAACGCCCGGGCCTGTGGCGTACGGAGTCAGGCAGCCCATGATGCCGATAGACAACACCAGCAGGATGCACAAATGTTCCATCGGCACGCCGGGGATCCCCTTACCCACGGCCAGTATCACGGGCAGCATGGTGGCGGTGTGGGCCGAGAGGCTCGCGAACAGGTAGTGCGCGAAGTAGAACACCAACACAAGGGCGATAACGGTGCCGGTCGGGGAGAAGCCTTCCAGATGGGTGCTCATGGTTTTGGCAAACCAGTCAATAAAGCCGGAGCGCGTCAGGCCATTTGCCATCACCACCAGCGTCGCCAGGTTTACCAGGGTATTCCAGGCGCTGTGATAGCGGGTGACCTCTTTCCACGGCACGACGTGCAGCGCCAGCATAAGCGATACCGCCAGCAATCCGACCGCAGTGGCATCAATGGCTTCACCACCGAACACCCAGAGCGCCAGGCTCAGCAGCACCAGCCCAATCAGGGTGATCTCTTTTTGCGTGAGCGCGCCCAACTCTTTCAATGCGCCGCTGGCCCAGCTGGACACTTCTTCGCTGTGGGTTACTTCCGGTTTATACAGCACATAGGATAGCCATGGCGCGACGATCAGCAGAATAATGCCCACCGGTAAAAAGCTCAGAAACCAGGTGAGCCAGCTTATCTGGATGCCCGCGATTTTACTGACGAACTCCAGTCCCAGCACGTTTGGCGCGGCCCCCGGTAACAAACATTGACGAACTAAGACTGGTACTGATCACCATCATCCACATCAAATACCCACCGATGCGGCGTGAAGAGGGATCGTTGGGATGAGAGTTGAACAGCGGCGGCAAGTTTTTAATCACCGGAAAGACCGTCCCACCGGTACGGGCGGTATTTGACGGCGTGAACGGGGCCAGCAGAATGTCGATGATCACAATGGCATAGCCAAGCGTTAGCGTGCGCTTGCCCATAAACTTAACCATAAACAGCGCGATACGACGGCCAAGGCCGGTCACTTCATACCCCAGCGCGAAAATAAATGCGCCGAACACCAGCCATACGGTGGTACTGGAGAATCCCGCCAGCCCCCACTTCAGCGCCTGTTTACCGGCATCGAATTTGGGATCGGCCAACTCAGCGGCGTCAAACAGCAGATAATCACTTCCGATAACGCAGATCGTCACCGCAATAAAGCTTATCGCCGTCGCCGGAATAGGCTCCAGAATCATGCCGACAATCATGGCGACGAAGACGGCAAAATAATGCCAGGCCTGGGGCGGCATGCCATCGGGAACCGGAATGCATAACATGACGCCCATAACCAGCAATGGGGCCAGTAATTTCCATATCTTATCTTTTGAAGCAGTCATCACTGTTACTCATGAAAAGCGTTTACGTGGTAAAGGTTGAGAGGTAAGGGTTGAAATCTGGGCTAAAAACCACGTCACGATCAGCAGATCGGCGCTGCCGCCTGGGGCTGAGATGGCGGGCTATGCAGGCGTTATCGAAATCAACGAGCCGGTGCAGATCGGCGGCGCGACGAATGCCGCCCTGGCGCAGAAGCGCGGTTGCCTGGCGTTGCAGCCAGCGCAGGCCGTCGGCACCGCCACGCGAGGCCACATTGGTATCGCCGTTGCGCGCCATCAGCACTAAAAGCGTGTCGAGCAGCGCAAGCTCTGGATCGACGCCTTGTGAGGTGAGCGTCAGAAAATGCGGCAGGGCGTGTTCACGCACCAGCGGAAAACCCGCTTCAGCCTCTCCTCGTGCGCCGGTGAGACCAAGCTCCCGGTACAGCCGTTGGCCTGCCGTTTGCCCGGTGTTGTGCTGGATGAGTTCACGCGCGGTCAGCCCTTCGCAAAACGCTGCCGTAAGGTGACACAACGCCTGCGGCGTGACGGGCAAACGCTGTTGGTATAACCGCCCCGCCGCCGCGCACAGCAGACCCAGCGAAAAGATGCTGCCTTTATGGGTATTCACCCCGGCAGTGGCGCGAAACATTGCCGCTTCGCAGGCCATTCCCACGGGACGAATCGCGGCCAATACCTCACGCGTCGGCAACCCGGCGCTGCAGGCACCCATTTCCACAAAGCGCGGCAACCACAGGCGAATCGCGTCTGCGCTGCGATAAAAGTCCTCAAGCGCCATGTCCGTATGCGCTCCGCAATTAAAGCGGTCGACAAGCCCGGGCTTGGGTGAAAGATTCACCTCCGCCAGCATGGCGCGCCAGGCGCAGTCGCTGCACCAGCGAACGAAAGAGGACGGAATAATCGCCTGTTCAAGCGTGAGTTGCGTGTTCGGCATCATTGAGACGCGCCTCCATATGGGCCAGCAATTGCGCCAGGGTGTGGGTTTGCTCGCGTACGCACAGCGCCGCCGGACGCGAACAGATCAGGCAGGTTCTGGGCGGCAGGGAAAACTGCTGACGGCTAAGAATCTCCCCGTGCGGCGTTAACACGTCGATATCCCACAGCCTGCCCAGCGGGTGGGTCTGCTCAAGGGAGATGGTGGCTTGCTTCACCGCGGGCGCGGGGGCGTTAATGGCAATCAGCGCTTCCGGGCCGGTCACGAACGCGAAAGACGCCCGGGCCTTAACCGGCCAGCCGGCGCGGGTCGCCAGGGCGTCCAGCGCCAGAAGACCGTGACTAAATATGCGTCGGGTGAGATCGCAGTCTTTTACCGGGCCTGGGGCCACCACCGTGAACGAGATCAACGTGACGCCGTGGCGTTGCAGCCACGCCGTTTGCCGCGCCTGGCGCGCATCACGGCTCGCCAGCAATTCTGGTAACGTCACGGCACGATCCTCGAAGCGCGGCGTCATGGTTTATTCCTTCACCTGATGAACCACATCGATGACCGAACCGTCGCGATAGCGCACCACGGCGATCACCCGATCGGTAAACGCAATCGGACAGGGATCGCCAGTCAGAAGACGCGCCCGTTCACGCAACCAGTCAATGGTGACGATGTGCATCCCGGCCTGTGTCAGGCATTCAGCCAGTTCCGGGCGCGCGGGATTGACGGCAACGCCGTGGTCGGTGACCAGAATGTCGACGCTTGAGCCCGGCGTAACGCAGGTGGTGACGTTATCCACAAGGGTCGGAATGCGTCCACGCACCAGCGGCGCAACGATTATCGACAACGCTGCTGCCACCGCCGTGTCGCAATGTCCGCCGGAGGCGCCACGTATCACGCCGTCAGATCCGGTCAGGACGTTGACGTTAAATTCAGTATCGATTTCCAGCGCACTCAGCACCACCACGTCGAGACGATCGACGCTCGCCCCTTTAGAACCCCAGTTGGCGTACTGATTGGCGCTGATTTCGATGTGATCAGGATTGCGGGCTAACGATTCGGCGGCGGCACGGTCAAAACTTTGTACGTCGAGCAGCTTCCTGATAAAGCCCTTTTCGTGGAGATCGACCATCGTGGAGGTGATCCCGCCCAGCGCAAAATCGGCATACACCTGGCGGGTACGCATTTTGTCTTCCAGGAAGCGCGTCACCGCAAGCGATGCCCCGCCGGTACCGGTTTGCAGCGAAAAGCCGGGTTTAAAGTAGCCGGAATGGACGATCACCTCCGCCGCATGGCGCGCAATAAGCAGTTCACGGGGATTGGAGGTCATTCGGGTGGCATCGGCACCGATTTTGTCGGCATCGCCAACCTGGTCGATTTGCACGATCAGATCCACCTGATCCTGTGCAATGCTGGCGGGATGATGCGGATAAGGCAGCAGCGCTTCGGTCAACAGCACCACCTTGCGGGCATGTTGCGCATCCACTTTGGCATAGCCCAGCGAACCGCAACAGGCGTTGCCGGTATAACCATTGGCGTTACCGAACGGGTCGCAGGACGGGACGCCGAGAAACGCCACATCAATGTTCAGTTCGCCGCTTTCCACTAACTGAACGCGACCGCCATGGGAATGGATCTGCACCGGTTCGGCTAATAAGCCGCGGGAAATCTCTTCCGCCAGCGGCCCGCGCAGCCCGGAGGTATAAATGCGGCTCACGACCTTATTGCGAATATGCTCCACCAGCGGCGCGTGGCAGTCGCTGAGTGAACTGGACGCCAGCGTCAGGTTTTTAAAACCCATTTCGGCTATAGCGTTCATCACCAGATTCAGCGTTAAATCGCCGCCACGAAAAGCATGGTGAAAAGAGATGGTCATGCCGTCCTGCAACCCTGAACGGCGAATCGCTTCCTGCAAAGTGTCGCAGCGTTTTTTTATCGCGTGGTTTTTGCGCTTGCTCATTCAGTTTTGAAACAGGCTCAAATGCCGGATGGATGCCCTTCCCTGCGTTAACCCGCGCCTGCCGTTGTGTATGTTGATGCATGTTGTTATTCCTCACGAATACCGGAAAGCGCTGCCCGGGACAGCACCAGATGCGCCCGTTCAATGACCGGGCTATCCACCATCTTGCCGTTGAGCGATACCACGCCCCGCCCTTCCCGTGCTGCCGCGTCGGCGGCGTCAACGACGCGTTGGGCATGCTCCACCTCCAGTTGGGTGGGCGCGTACAGGTTGTGCAACAGGTCAATCTGGCGCGGGTTGATAAGCGATTTGCCGTCAAAACCCAGTTGTTTGATATGCGCGGCCTCTTTGAGGAAACCGGCTTCGTTATTGGCATCGGAATAGACGGTATCGAACGCCTGGATACCTGCGGCGCGGGCCGCCTGAAGAATGGCGCAGCGCGCAAACAGCAGTTCAGTGCCTTCTGGAGAACGTTCGGTGCGTAAATTGCGCACATAGTCTTCTGCGCCCAGCGCAATACCGATCAGGCGCGGGGAGGCCTGGGCAATAGCAACGGCCTGGGTAATGCCCTGCGGCGATTCGATGGCGGCCAGCAAGCCGGTGCTGCCAGGCTCGCGCCCACATTGCGCTTCGATGCGCGCAATGTGGTTTTCGATATCAATCACATCCTGGGCGGTATCGGTTTTAGGCAGACGCACAATATCAACGCCGCCGCGCACGACGGCTTCCAGATCCGCCACGCCGTAGTCGGACTCCAGCGCGTTGACCCGCACGATCGTTTCCACATCCTGATACAGCGGATGCTGAAGCGCGTGGAAAACCAGGCGGCGAGCGGCATCTTTTTCACGCAGGATCACGGAGTCCTCAAGGTCGAACATCAACGCGTCGGCCCGATAGATAAAGGCATTGCTGACCATGGCGGCATTGGCGCCGGGAACGAACAGCATGCTGCGCCGGGTGCGTGATTTGCGTTGTTGAGCGGTCAGCTTCATACATTCGCCTCCCAGGGTAATGCAGTGATGCCGCAGGCTCGCGCCAGAAGCGTTTCCAGCCGTGCACGCAGGACGCAATCCAGTGCGCCTTTATCATCGATAAACAGCGCAACGCCACGGACGTCATAACGCGACAGCACATCCAGCACGGTGGCGCGAATAGCGGTGCCAAACTGTTTTTCCACGCTGCTGTTAATTTGCAGCTCGATATCCTGCGAATCGAGAGACGCGATGCGTACCATCACGTCCCCGGATTCCAGGGTGCCAGCAACGGCGGGACGGGTAATTTTCATGATTCACCTGTTGTTAATGCGGATTCGTTTTGAAAGGGTGTTGAACGCACAGCGGGACTCGCCAGCATGCGTTGCAAATAGTGGGCGGTGGGGGGCGGAACCAACTGCCGGATGGTCGCGAAATCACGTTTGACCAGAAGCTTGCGCACCCACGAGGCGGAAATCGCCGCGCCCTGATATTGCAGACGTTCAATTTCAACCAGTTGCACAGGTGGCGCGGGATTCGACGGGTCCTGCAGAATGCGCCGCATATCGGCGTTATAGCCGGCGGTGACCTCGCAATAAGGCTCAGTGCCAACGAAGCGATGGGTAATTCCCAGCGCTGGCGCCAGATGATTGCGGAAAATCTGCAGATCGATTTCGGTATAGCAGTGGTTAATAACGCTTTGTTCTTTAATGAAATAACATGGAAACGTGGCGCGTGAGATAAGGTATTCCGAGCCGCGATGCACGGTAAGTTTTTCAATGTCTGCTGTACCGGCGCGCACCAGCGCCAGCCGGTCTTCATAGGGGAAACGCGAGGTGTCTTCTTTCACTAAAAACAGATGCAGCCAGTCGCATTGTGCGGCCGCCTGTTGCACCAGATAACGATGCCCGCGTGTGAAGGGGTTGGCGTTCATCACAATGCAGCCGATTTTGTTGCCGTCCCGACGCAGTGTGGTGAGGTAGCTTGCGTACTGCTGAAGGCGGGTGGCATTGTTTTCCATCAGCACCATAACGCCCGGCACCTGCGCCAGGGTATAAAAGCCACACTGTTTAAACAGCGCTTCATTCTGGCTTTTGGTATAGATAAATAACTGTGTGCAAAACCGTTCATAGGCCAGATTTATTAATTCTGTCGCAAGGGTTAGCGCTAATCCTTCGCCGCGTACCGATTCATCAATGGCGACACACTTAATAATATTGCCGGCAAGTCCACCGCAGGCGATAAGCCGGTCGTTACGCATTACCGTAATAAATATTTCAACCGTGGTATCAATACTGAGATCGTTTTCTTTCAGGAACTGAATAATCCCGGCGATTTTTTTATTTTCATTGCGCTTTACCCGTGTGAACACGGTATTGCCAAACATAGGTATATCCCTGCGCTATGTATAGATGAAAAAAAATGTTAATGGACTGCTACAATCAACAAAAACCCGGTGATGTCGCGGTTTGCATTGACGCATGGGAAGACAGGAAAATGGTAAGCACTATTTTAAATGTGAATATTGATATATTTCACAAAGCGCCAGGAGATTAAAATAGACTTTATGGTTTTTATTTGGTTAATTAATTTCCACTCGATCGGCTTCGTGGTTTTTATTTGTTTAATTGATTTAATAGCAGCAATCTGCAACGATAATCCGCGTCACATCGCCGTAAAGAAACATATTACTAACATACTGTGGCATTTGTTACATGCAGGTAATTAAGGAAATGGCATGACCGGGAAAAAAGAGGTTAAATTTTTGCATTTTTTTCGCCGTCTGGCATTCCCACTGCGGATATTTCTTTTATTACTGGTGGTCTCGACGCTGCTCATCAGCGCGCTGGGTAAATACCTTTCCGCAAGCTTTGAAGACTATCTGACACAGCATGTGCGCGGCATGGCGATGAACCAGGCCAGGATCATCGCGTCCAACGACAGCGTCGTTGACGCGGTTAAGCATCGGGATACCCGGCGGCTTGCGCAGATCGTCGGGAAACTCTCCACCGGCTCCGATTTTGATTACGTCGTTATCGGCGATCGTCACTCCATCCGTCTTTATCATCCCAATCCGGCCAAAATCGGCTTACCAATGCAGTGGACCAAACCCGGCGCGCTTGAGAAAGGCGAAAGCTATTTTATTACCGGCAAGGGATCTATCGGCCTTGCGATGCGCGCCAAAACGCCGATATTCGATGAGCATCATCAGGTGATAGGCGTCGTCTCGCTGGGGTATCTGGTCAGTAAAATTAACAGTTGGCGCCTTGATTTTCTGGTGCCGCTGGCAGGCGTGTTTATTGTAATCCTGATTATTTTGATGCTGTTATCCTGGGCTTTTACGGTTCATATTCGCCGTCAAATGCTCGGTATGGAACCGCAACAAATCGCCCGGGTCGTACGCCAGCAGGAAGCGCTTTTTGGCTCGGTGTTCGAAGGACTTGTGGCCGTCGATTCCGATGGGCTGATTACAGCAATCAACCGGAATGCGCGAAAAATGCTGGGGCTTGCTTCTCCGGGTCGCCAGTGGCTGGGACGTGCGATTGGCGAGGTGGTAAGCCCGTGCGATTTCTTTACCGACCGTATCGAGGAGCCGCGCCAGGATGTGGTCTGCACCTTTAACGGTTTAAGCGTTATCGCTAACCGTGGCGTGATTCGGTATCAGAATGCCCTGCCTGGAGCCATTATCAGTTTTCGCAGTAAGGATGAAATGAGCGCGCTCAATGCGCAACTGACGCAGATTAAGCAGTACGTTGAAAGCCTCAGGACGCTGCGCCATGAACATCTTAACTGGATGTCCACCCTGCACGGGCTGCTGCAAATGAAGGAATACGATCGGGTTCTGGCCATGGTGAAAGGCGAGTCTGAAGCGCAGCAACAGCTAATAGACAGCCTGCGGGATGCGATTGACGATCGTCAGGTGGCGGGTTTGTTATTTGGTAAATGCCAGCGGGCGCGTGAGCTGGGCCTGACGTTAAACCTGGCGCCGGGGTGTGTCCTGCGTCAGCTTCCCCAGGACATGGACAGCACTGAATTCGCCGCTATCGTCGGTAACTTGCTGGATAATGCCTTTGAGGCCTGTCTGAATAATCCCGAAGGCGGTAAAACCGTGGAACTGTATCTGAGCGATGAAGGCGAGGACGTGATTATTGACGTGGCGGATCAGGGATGCGGCGTGCCGGATGCGTTGCGCGAGACGATTTTTCAGCAGGGCGTGAGTACCAAAACCGATGAACCTGGCGAGCACGGCATCGGGCTGTATCTTATTGCAAGCTTTGTGGAGCGCTGCGGTGGAGTGATTACTGTTGAGGATAATTCTCCCTGCGGCGCCTTATTTTCCGTTTTTATACCGAAAGTGAAAAAGAGTGATGGAACAATCTCTGACCATTCTGATCGTTGAGGACGAAACGCCGCTTGCGGAAATGCATGCCGAGTTTATTCGACATTTCCCGGGCTGCGCTACGGTATGGCTGGCAGGCAATCTGGCGCAGGCGCGGGAGATGATTACGCGTTTTAAACCGACGCTTATCCTGCTCGACAATTATTTGCCCGACGGTAAAGGGATTACATTGCTGCACGAACTCTCCCAGGCCCGCTTCACGGGCGGTGTCGTGTTTACGACGGCGGCCAGTGATATGGATACGGTGTCGGATGCGGTGCGTTGCGGGGTGTTTGATTATCTGGTCAAACCTATCGCGTATGAACGCCTTGGGCAGACGCTGGTTCGTTTTCAGCAGCGTATGGCGATGGTGTCTGCGAATGCCAGTGCCAGCCAACGGCAAATCGATGAGATGTTCAATGCGTATGCGCGGGGTAAACCAAAGGAAGCGTTGCCGCCCGGTATTGATGCGCTGACCCTTGCCAAAGTCCAGCAGTTATTTGCCGACCCGCAGGCGCGTCATACCGCAGAAACGGTGGCGGACGAACTCAAATTAAGCCGTACGACGGCCCGTCGTTATCTGGAGTTTGCCGCAAGCCGCCAGCAGATTGTGGCGGAAATCATTTATGGCAAAGTGGGCCGCCCGCAGCGAACTTATCGGGCGTTATGATTTAGCGACATGGACGTTGTCTCAGGCATTACCACCACCCGGTTGCGTCCGCGTTTTTTCGCGGCGTACAGCGCGGTATCAGCCTGATGGATCAGCTCACTGGCAATCATATGCAGCGGCGTATCCGCTGGCAGTAAGTCGCAGGCGTAAAACGTCGTTACGCCAATGCTGATGGTAAGTGCGCCCGTGGGACTGGCGACATGGGGCAGTTGCAGAGCATTGATATTCTCGCGCAGGCGTTCCGCCACCGTCAGCGCGCCCATGCGGTCGGTACGCGGAAGAATCACCAGAAACTCTTCGCCGCCATAACGGCTGACGTTATCTTCGGGCCGTAGTTGGGAAGACACCAAGGCCTTTGTTACGGCGCGCAGACAGTCGTCGCCGGACTGATGACCATAGTTATCGTTGTAGCGTTTAAAATAGTCGATATCCGCGAGGCAAACCGACAGCGGGAAACGGTCGTCCACAGCCTGTTTGATTTCATTCATCAGGCACTCATCCATATAGCGCCGGTTATACAAGCCAGTCAGATGATCGCGCTGGGCATACTGCCGCAGCACCTGATTCGCGCCTGCCAGTTTTTGTTCCGCTTCGCGACGTGCGGTGATATCCACCCAGGTAACCGAGAGCCCAACGACGCGCTCGCTGGCGTTATACAACGCCACCGGTTGCGTATCGTAGCAGCGATCGTGCCAGATAATTTCCCGGCCCGGGATCGTCACGCCAGACTCCGCCAGTACGAAATCCTGCTGAAACTGCTGCCAGACGTCGGGCATCAAATGGACAAGATAGCTGTCGAGTGCCACTTCAGCAGTGATGCCCAGTAAACGAATCATCGCCTTGTTGGTCATCACCAGTCGGCCGTCCAGGTCAATCATACAAAGCGCCACCGGGGTGGTGTCGTAAATGGTTTCGAGTTGCAGCACGCGCTCGCCAAGATTGGAGATATTGCGATCGATACCGCGATAGCCGGTGAGTTCGCCTTTCTCGTTAAATAAGGGGATACCGCTGGTTTCTAACACCACGATCTGCCCGTCGGCGCGCATATTGCGGTTGACCAGCCCGGAAAAGGGACGCTGCTGGGCCACGATTTCGCCAAACGCGCCCATGACGCGTTCCGCCTCGCCCGGCGGCATAAAATCAAAGGGCGTTCGGCCAATCACGTAGCCGGGTTCATAACCCAGCAATTCATGCACAACGCCTGACACCCATGTGTATCGCCCCTGCGCATCCACTTCCCAGACCCAGTCGGAATTGTGATGGAGTAAATCTAAAAGATGCTTTTCATCGACCTCAGGCAAATCCTTCGATCTTTTTCCATCATTCATGTTTATTTATCCGCATACTCAAAAGGTACTTAAATGCTGTCTGGTCATGGTTACAGAGAATCTAAAGATACAGCTAACTCTCATGAGAAAGTAGCAAACATTGTTCAGATAGATTTGAAAACTACCAATTATTTGTATCGATTATGTTAACGAGGCTGGAAAAAATCGATATTTCGCTGATTTAAGAGCTGAATCGTTCAGGCAGGGGAATATAGCAGCAGGATGCAGGACGTTATCGTCGCAAGAAAAAATCAGAGAGGAATGAGAAAAAAAGATAAATGGCGCGCCCTGCAGGATTCGAACCTGCGACCCACGGCTTAGAAGGCCGTTGCTCTATCCGACTGAGCTAAGGGCGCCTGAAAGGCATTCCGCATTCAAAACCCTGTACAAAAAACAAGGCGGTGCGAAACGCGAGGAATTATACGGTGAGCACCTTACGAGTCAATGGCTTTTCCGCTGTATGCCTGCCTTTTGAGCATAAAGCGCTATTGGTGACTGACAGCAAGCCGCGCTTCTGACAAAATATCGCCATCCCCTCTCCTTTTAGACTACAGATGGAATCCTCTCTCTGATGGCAGCAAAGATTATTGACGGTAAAACGATTGCGCAGCAGGTACGGCTTGAAGTCGCGCAAAAAGTTCGGGCGCGTCTGGACGCCGGAAAACGCGCGCCGGGACTGGCGGTCATTCTGGTGGGCCAGAACCCCGCTTCGCAGATTTATGTCGGCAGCAAACGGAAAGCGTGTGAAGAAGTCGGTTTTCTCTCGCGCTCTTATGATTTGCCGGAAACCACGACCGAAGCGGAACTGCTCGCGCTGATCGACCAGCTCAACGCCGACAAGACGATTGACGGCATTTTGGTTCAACTTCCGCTGCCCGCGGGCATTGATAACGTGAAAGTGCTTGAGCGTATCGCGCCCGATAAAGACGTGGATGGATTCCACCCTTATAACGTTGGCCGCCTGTGCCAGCGTGCGCCACGCCTGCGCCCCTGTACGCCACGCGGCATTGTTACGCTGCTTGAGCGCTACAATATCGACCTTTATGGCCTGAATGCCGTGGTGATCGGTGCGTCGAATATTGTGGGCCGCCCGATGAGCATGGAACTGCTGCTTTCCGGCTGTACCACCACCGTTACCCACCGCTTCACCAAAAATCTGCGTCAGCACGTGGAGAACGCCGATCTGCTGGTCGTGGCGGTAGGCAAACCGGGCTTTATTCCCGGCGAGTGGATTAAAGAGGGTGCGATCGTGATTGATGTCGGGATCAATCGTCTGGAAAACGGCAAAGTCGTGGGCGATGTGATTTTTGAAGAAGCCGCCGCGCGCGCTTCATATATCACGCCGGTCCCTGGCGGCGTTGGCCCGATGACCGTGGCGACCCTGATTCAAAATACGCTTCAGGCCTGCGAAGAATATCATGATGTGGAGAGTGCATAATATGGCGACCTTTTCTCTGGGTAAACACCCGCATGTCGAACTGTGCGATTTGTTGAAACTGGAAGGCTGGAGCGAAAGCGGCGCACAGGCCAAAATCGCTATTGCCGAAGGGCTGGTGAAAGTTGACGGCGTGGTTGAAACCCGCAAACGCTGCAAAATTATCGCCGGGCAAACCGTCAGTTTCGAAGGAAATCAGTTAACCGTTACGCCCTGAAAGGCCGAGGTGCGCTGATTTTGGGGGCCCGATTACGGCCCCCAATCCTGAGAATACCTTTGACCGATGTACGCTACTTCTGAGCGTTCTTCTTCATTCCCACGATTTTAATGTCATAAATCATGGTCGAGTCAGGCGGAATATCCGGCATGTTTCCCGCTTCGCCATAGGCCAGTTCAGGCGGTACCACGATACGCAGCTCGCCCAGGTTATTCACTTTCGATATTGCAGACTTAAACAAAGGCGGGAAGCGATCCAGCGGCAAGGTTAATACGGTTCCTTTTTCTGCCATATCGTTAATGACTTTGCCATTCACCAGGCTTTCGCGCATGGTCAACGCAACCGTGTCGCTCCCTTTGATTTTGGTCTCGCCTTTGTTAACGATCATGTAGTAATAGCCCATCGGATCCCGCTTAACGCCAGCCGTTTTACTAAACCGGGTCATAAACGCTTTACCTTCCGTTTTCGCGGCCGTCGCGGCATCTTTTTCTTTATCCTGAGATTGCTGGTCCAGCTCCTTAAGCGTCTCTAACAGTTCCTGTTGAGGGATCTTCAGCTGATTATGAATAAGGTCAGTCACCCCGTTCAGCACTTGTTGCTGACCGATACGATAACCCAGGCTCTCTTTGCTTTTAATCATGTTCGCGATTTCATGCGCCCAATAAACGCCCAGCGCATAGTCACGGATTTCATCTTTGGTTTTCGGCATTTCGCCTGAAGCGACAGGCATTGGCGCTTTTTGCAAATCAGCAAGTTGCCTGGACTGCGCGTCGAGCTTCTTCTGCGCCTCCTGAAGTTCAGCTTTTACGGTTTCGCTGTTTTTCGCGGCCTGCTGAGCGTTTTGTTGCAACCCTTTTATCGTTTCATCCCGGGTCTTAAGCAAGACGGTTGCTTCGGCAAGCGCTTTCTCTTTCGCCGCCTGGCTTTCGGTGACGCCTGCCAGCTTTTTGTTGTTCTCTTCAATTTGCTTGCTGTTCGCCGCCAGTTGCTGCTGGCTGGCATCCAGCGCTGCCTGGAGTTTTGCAAGCTGCTGCGTTTTTTCATCCTGCGTGCCGGTCAGCTGCGCGATCTGCGTTTTCAGCGTCTGGACGCTCTGCTGGCTGGTTTTGAGTTGCTGCTGGGCTTCGGCAAGGGCTTTCTCTTTCGCCGCCTGACTTTCGGTGACGCCTGCCAGCTTTTTGTTGTTCTCTGCCTGTTGTTTACTGTTCGCCGCCAGCTGTTGCTGGCTGGCATCCAGTGCCGCCTGGAGCTTCGCAAGCTGTTGGGCTTTTTCATCTTGTGAGCCGGTCAGCTGCGCGATTTGCGTTTTCAGTGCCTGCACGCTCTGCTGGCTGGTTTTGAGTTGTTGCTGGCTCGCATCCAGCGCCGCCTGGAGCTTCGCAAGCTGTTGGGCTTTTTCGTCCTGCGTGCCGGTCAGCTGTGCGATCTGCGTTTTCAGTGCCTGCACGCTCTGCTGGCTGGTTTTGAGTTGCTGCTGGGCTTCGGCAAGCGCTTTCTCTTTCGCCGCCTGGCTTTCGGTAACGCCTGCCAGCTTTTTGTTGTTCTCTGCCAGTTGCTTACTGTTCGCCGCCAGCTGTTGCTGGCTGGCATCCAGTGCTGCCTGGAGTTTCGCAAGCTGTTGGGCTTTTTCATCCTGTGAGCCGGTCAGCTGCGCGATCTGCGTTTTCAGCGTCTGGGCGCTCTGCTGGCTGGTTTTGAGTTGTTGCTGGCTGGCATCCAGTGCCGCCTGGAGTTTCGCGAGCTGCTGCGCTTTTTCGTCCTGCGTGCCGGTCAGCTGCGCGATCTGCGTTTTCAGCGTCTGGACGCTCTGCTGGCTGGTTTTGAGTTGCTGCTGGGCTTCGGCAAGCGCTTTCTCTTTCGCCGCCTGGCTTTCGGTAACGCCTGCCAGCTTTTTGTTGTTCTCTGCCAGTTGCTTACTGTTCGCCGCCAGCTGTTGCTGGCTGGCATCAAGCGCCGCCTGGAGTTTCGCAAGCTGCTGTTCAAGCGCCTGTCGGGATTGCTCGCTTTGTTGGATCAATTGCTGTTGTTTCTGCTTTTGCTGAGCGTCATCTTTTTGCGCAGTGATTAACGCTGCATTTTCCCCCTGAAGGCGTTCTGTTTCCTTTTTACTGACCAACAACGCCTGTTGATTCGCGGATTGAGCCAGGAGCAAGTCGCGCCGTGTCGCGGTTAATTCATCGACCTGACGGAGAAGCGCTGTGATTCGGGATGCGCTCTCGGTAAGCGTTTTTTGTAATGATGACTTGCTGTTTCCCGCCGCGTCCTGCCCGCTCTGCGCCTGCGCAAGCTGCTGTCGCAACGTCTCGTTTTCCTTCTGGCTTTCAGAGGCTTTTTTTTGCAATGCCGCTTTCTCCTGCTCCCACGAAGCGCGCAATGTGGCGAGCTGCTGGCTGGATTCCTGAGAAGCGGCAGAACTCTGAGAAGGATGGGAAGGAGAAGTCTGTTTTTTAGGATGGGCGGGTTTACCGGAAGCGCGACGGGCGGGTTCCGGCAATGCGATCGGTTTAATGAGTAACAGGGCCGGAACGCCACTTGATTGCGCCGTTATGGCGTCTAACGATTGCAGTGTTTTCGCGTCTGTCGCTGGCGGCTCATTCTGCGCAGCAATGACCGGAAGGGTTATGGGAAAAATAAAAAAAAAAGGAGTTTCCAGTTAATACGGATCATTTGAGGCTTTCTCCCCTGGCAATCAACGATTCATGGACAGCCTTTTGAATATCTCCGCACAGCCTTTGCGTCTTATATTTATACAGCGTATCCATAATATCTTTAGTTTCAGGATTTACATCTTCACGCACCGAAGAATATACAGACGCACTTTTTAACAAATTATCGAAAAGGGCTTTTTGTGAAGCATATTTGGCCGGATTGATTTTTGCCAGCGCGGCTAATTCATGCTGACATACCGTGGCGGTTCCTTGCGCCATATCTTTATCCTCCGTCGGGGTACTTGCTGAATAAGCTGCATTTTGTGTCATTTCTGTCTGCGATGGCGGCGTGACTAACACAGGGTTGGCGGCGGTTTCGTTTAAACGTTCCGAATTAGCAACTTCATTATTATGACAACCTGTTACTAATAACCCGCACCCCAACGAAAACAAAAACGCGGTTTTCACAAACCATTCATTAATTCTATTTAATAGATTCAATGTTTAACTCCATAAATATATAAGCGAAGTGGACTGACAGGATTTACCTAAAGCGTGGGGCGCATTATCTATTATAAAGACGTTCAAAAACAACCCGGAAATTACCGTTAAAACAGGAAAATAAATTCACGAACCTTATATTTAATTCAAAATATATAAATCATGAATATTTAATATCGCGCACATTAATTAAACTTCGCTAAATACAGGCAATGAGCGGCTGCCTCTTATCATCCCGGCACTTTTACTGTGACACCGTTTTGTTGTTTATCCCTGCCCTTCTCCCCGGCGAGTTTTCTGACCGGGTTCAAAGAATAAGAATTTCAGCTGACAAATCGTTAACTTTTTGTTGCGAATAGCGGATGAACTGAACAATGATGAGTAGAACGTTCTACTAAAACGTTCTACTTACATAAAACAGGGCATAAGCCCGGTCTACTTCGGGGGAAATCAGCATGAGTCTGATGTCAGGGTTGGTTAAATCGCTATCAAAGCTATCCATGATAGGCCGCGCATTAATGCTGCCTATTTCACTGTTGCCAGCGGCAGGCTTGTTGCTGGCGTTCGGTGATAAATTCCATCTGCCGTTGATGATGAACGCAGGCGGCGTCATTTTCGATAACCTGCCAATGCTGTTCGCGATTGGTTCGGCGGTCGGGCTGGCATCTGAGTCCGGCATTGCGGCCCTGTCGGCGGCGGTCTCGGTGTTTATTACCAATATCACCATCGGCACCGTGCTCAGCATCACGCCGGAAATGGCGTCCAGCGGAGGTAAATATGCCATGGTGGTCGGTATTCCGACGCTCCAGATGGGCGTATTCGGTGGCCTGATCTGCGGGATCCTGGCAGCGTGGTGTTATAACCGCTTCCACAATATGCAGCTTCCGGAATTTTTGGGCTTCTTCTCCGGGAAGCGTTTTGTGGCCATCGCTACCGCTTTTCTCTCGTTTATTCTCGGTCTCGCCCTGCCCTACGTCTGGCAGCATATTCAGGCGGGCATTGATGCGCTGTCACTGATTGTGAATGGCGATAACCAGGCGGCATCCACCTTTATTTTTGGGCTGGTAGAGCGAGCGCTCATTCCGCTGGGCCTGCACCACATCTGGTATCCCTCTTTCTGGTACTCATTTGGCGACTACACGACTGCTACCGGGCAGGTGATCCACGGTGATCAGACAATCTGGTTCAAAATGCTGGAAGAAGGCGTGAAAAGCTTCAGTAGCGATACATACCACAATGCCGGTAAATTCATGCAGGGCGAGTTCCCGCTGATGCTGTTTGCGCTGCCTGCCGCGTGTCTCGCGATGTATCACGAAGCCAATACCCGAAACAAAAAAAATCGCCTTCGGTATTCTGTTCTCCGCGGCGCTGACCTGTTTCTTAACCGGTATTACCGAACCGGTAGAATTCACCTTTATTTTCGTCGCGCCGGTTCTGTACGTGTTTAACGCCATCATGGCCGGGCTGTCTTATATGTGTATGTATTTGCTGCATGCGCATATTGCGAAATCGTTCTCTGCCGGGCTTATCGATTACATTTCATTCGGGATCCTGCCGTCATTCAACGGGTATGAAACCAACTATCTGAATGCGATTATTGTTGGCGTGCCGATGGGCCTGATCTACTACTTCACGTTCCGCTACGTGATCCGTCGTTTCGACGTGAAAACGCCGGGTCGTGCGGATATTGCCGTCAATGCAGACGACAAAACCGATGCTGAACTGGCAACGGACATCATTCAATTGCTTGGCGGCGCGGATAACATTAACAGTGTAGGTTCATGCATTACCCGCCTGCGTCTGGAAGTGGATAAAGCGGGGCTGGTTGATCGTGATGGTTTGAACAGCGTTGGCGCACGCGGCGTGGTTTTTGTGGGTGACAGCGGCATTCAGGTAATCTTCGGCGCGCGGGCGCAGTTTATCGCCCAGACCATTTCCACCATGACAGGCAAGTGACCGCGATTTTCTGCTACGCCTCCTGTATGTTACAGGGGGCGTTGGTTTTCGCAGAAAGGGATGTGATCAGGAGCGGCGATGAAAAAAGTCAGCATTATTGACGTGGCAAAGCGGGCAGAGGTTTCGGTCTCCACCGTCTCGTTAGTGTTACGCCAGAAAGGAAAAATCTCCCAGGCCACCATTGAAAAGGTGCAGGCCGCCATTGATGAACTGGGCTATGTTCACAACATGGGCAGCCGCCAACCTTCGCGCCAACACCTCTAATCTTATCGGCCTCGTCCTGGCACGATTTCAATGACCCTTTCGCCATTCGCGTCACGGCCAGTATCGTCAATGAGCTGGAAAATCAGGGATACATGACGGTCTTGCCCAGCCGCAGGGCAATGGTCGAACGCCTTGAGCAAGGCCTGCTGGCCTGTTACCCGGTCAGGGCGTGGCGGGCGTGATTTATATCGATGCTGAATCCAAAACCGACACGGTACCCGCGGCTATCAATGAAAGCGCGTTGCCGGATGGTGGGTGGTGTCTCAGTCGCCCCTCAACTGCGCACGCGACATCGTTATGCGCGACAATCGCCAGGCCGGTAGCCTCGCCGCCCCGCTATCTGATTGAGCGCGGGCATCGCAGCATTGCCTATATCGGCGGCGATACGCGCTGTTTAATTCGACACGAACGGCTTTCCGGCTACCGCGCCGCGTTGACGCAATATGGTTTACTGCCGCGGGAAGATTTTACCCCCCGCCTGCCGGGAAGATACGCTGGCGGCCAGTGCCGTGGTACGCGATTTGCTTGAGAGCAACAACAAAATTACTGCCCTGCTGTGCCATTCGCCGAATGCGATTATCGGTTGCATCGACGCCATCAACCAGGTTGGCCGCACCGTGGGTAAAGATGTGTTTCTCACTCAACAGGTTTCGCTGATTGGTTTTGAAGATCTGATGATCAACCTCACCACGCCGTCGTTCACCTATGTCTCCTCCGCCAGTGAAGAGACCGGGCGACAGGCGGCGCAGCTGTTGATCCGCAAACTGAAAACCGCCGATCTGCCGGTGCAGCGCATTACCCTTTCCGGTCAGTTAGTGGTTCGCGGCTCGGCCTGATACTCAGGCCTGTGGCGGCTGACCATTAGACGCGGTAAGCCCGCCATCAACCGGCAAATTGACGCCAGTGATATAACGCGCGTCATCGCTGGCGATAAACGCGATGGCATCAGCGATATCTTCCGGTTCTCCGGCGCGTTTCAGCGGAATACGCTCATAGAATTTTTGCAGCAGCGGTTCGTTCTGCTTCATGTCTTCCGTCAGTTCGGTAAAGGTAAAACCCGGGCAGATCGCATTCACGCGAACCCCGTCGGCACCGTAATCCATCGCCAGTGCGCGGGTAAAGTTAGTCACTGCGCCCTTGGCGGCGTTATATACGCTCATGCCCCAGTCGCCGCCCAGCCCGGAAACCGACGAAATATTCACCACATTGCCTTTGGTTTTAAGCAGTTCCGGCATGAAATAGTGTGTGCAATAAAACACGCCGTTCAGGTCGGTCGCCATCAGCGTTTCCCAGTCATTCAGAGAGATTTCATGTATGCGACCCTGCACGATAACGCCTGCGTTATTGACCAGCACGTCCACCCGGCCATATTCGTCAATCACGCGCTGCGCCAGGTTTTGTACCTCGTCGGCGCTGGACACGTCGCACGGCACGACCAGGTGCTTACCCTGTGGCAGCTGCGCAGCGACTCTTTCCAGTTTTTCCGGCGTCCGCCCCACTAACACCACGCTTGCACCTTCACGGGGCAAAACGCTGCGCGGCACCCGCCCCGATACCAGAACCGGCACCCGTAATCACCACGACTTTCTGTTGGAAACGTGTCATATAACCTCCTGTTTATGTTGCGGTAACGATTTAAGTGTTTGATTTAAGACTGGCAGTCTACGCACACATCGCAAGTCGATAACCAGGATTGAGGTTTAACTGACTGTTTTTAAAATGGATAAAAAAGTTTAAAAAATGTGATCGTCTGGACCGGGCGCAGACTGTCTTCAGCGCCGCCACGCAAGCGTTTCAGATTTGTACATCCTTACGCAGCACGGGCGTTGGACTATAGTCTGCCGCGTCGTTTTTAAAAGGATTACGCTATGCCGACGATTATTACCCACGCCGCTGTCCCGCTGTGCCTTGGGCTTGGCCTGGGTCGCAACATCATTCCTCGCCGTTTATTGTTGGCTGGCGTCGCGCTTGCCATGCTGCCCGATGCCGATGTCCTGTCGTTTCGCTTTGGCGTGGAGTACGGCAATGTGTTTGGCCATCGCGGATTCACTCATTCGCTGCTGTTTGCGTTTGTGGTGCCGCTACTGTGCGTGCTGACTGGCAGACGCTGGTTTCAGGCCGGGCTGATACGCTGCTGGTTATTTTTAACGGTATCGCTGCTCTCGCACAGCCTGCTGGATTCGGTGACCACCGGCGGTAAAGGGATAGGCTGGCTGTGGCCCTGGTCTTCTGAACGCTTTTTCGCGCCGTGGCAGGTCATCAAGGTTGCGCCATTCGCGCTAAAAAAATACCTGACGCCAGCCGGGCATCAGGTGATCGTTTCGGAACTGTTATGGGTGTGGTTGCCCGGCGCGCTACTGGCGCTGCTGTTATGGCGTCTGCGACGTCGCTAAATCGCAGGCAAAAAAAAGCGGCTTACGCCGCTTTTTTGATGATTATTTCCTGCGCCAGATGGTGCCTTGCGGTCCATCTTCCAGCACAATTCCCATCTCGTTCAACCGGTCGCGGGCCGCATCTGCCGCCGCCCAGTCTTTGGCTTTACGGGCATCAAGCCGCTGTTGGATCAGCGCTTCGATTTCTGCCACTTCGCCGTCATCCGCCTGCGCGCCGTTTTGCAGGAACTGTTCCGGATCGTGCTCCAGCAGCCCCAACACACCAGCCAGTTTACGCAGATGTGATGCCAGTTGGTCAGCCGCGCCCTTATCGACGCTTTTCAACCGGTTCACTTCGCGCGCCATATCAAACAGCACGGAATAGGCTTCCGGTGTGTTGAAGTCATCGTCCATGGCTTCAACAAAACGCGCTTCAAACGCTTCGCCACCCGCCGCCTGGGCATTCACGTCAGTGCCGCGCAAGGCGATATACAGACGCTCCAGCGCAGAACGCGCCTGCTTGAGGTTTTCTTCGCTGTAGTTCAGCTGGCTGCGATAGTGGCCGGACATCAGGAAATAACGGATGGTTTCCGGATCGTAGAATTTCAGCACATCGCGCACCGTAAAGAAGTTGCCGAGTGATTTGGACATCTTCTCGCGGTCGACCATGACCATCCCGGAGTGCATCCAGTAATTGACGTATTCACCGTCGTGGGCACAGGTGGACTGGGCAATTTCGTTTTCATGATGCGGGAACATTAATCGGAGCCGCCGCCATGAATATCAAAATGGCTGCCCAGCTGTTTGCAGTTCATGGCGGAACATTCGATATGCCAGCCCGGACGCCCTTCGCCCCACGGGGAAGGCCAGCTCGGTTCGCCCGGTTTGGACATTTTCCACAGCACGAAATCCATCGGGTTGCGTTTAACATCCGCCACTTCAACCCGCGCACCCGCCTGGAGCTGGTCAAGATCCTGACGCGACAGCTGGCCGTAACTGGCATCGGTGTCGACTGCAAACATGACATCGCCGTTGGAAGCAACGTAGGCGTGTCCCGGGCGATCAGTTGTTCAACAATTTCGATAATTTCCGGAATATGCTGCGTCGCACGCGGTTCGTTATCCGGGCGCAGAATGTTCAATGCATCAAAATCTTTATGCATTTCGGCCACCATGCGATCCACCAGCGCCACAAAATCTTCGCCGTTTTCATTCGCACGTTTGATGATTTTGTCATCAATGTCGGTGATGTTGCGCACGTACTTGAGCTTGTAGCCCAGGAAGCGCAGGTAACGCGCCACTACGTCAAATGCCACAAACGTTCGCCCGTGACCGATATGACAGAGGTCGTAAACCGTGATACCACACACGTACATCCCGACTTCCCCGGCATGTATTGGTTTGAATTCCTCTTTTTGGCGGCTAAGGGTATTAAAGATTTTTAGCATCAGGCGATTCCGTATCAGTGTGTGGTTACAGGTAAAAAAAGTATATTAACCCAAAATTCAAACCGGAAGGAGCACACTTTGCAAGGTGATCGTTCCCGGTGAGTTATGCTATAACAACCTCCTCGGTGTGGCCTGAAACACAGGTTACAGCACCCATAACACAGAACAGGATGCAAGCATGGTTACTTTTCATACCAATCACGGCGATATCGTCATCAAAACGTTTGATGATAAAGCTCCGGCAACGGTTAAAAACTTCCTGGACTATTGCCGCGAAGGTTTCTACGACAACACCATTTTTCACCGCGTGATCAATGGTTTTATGGTGCAGGGCGGCGGTTTTGAGCCAGGCATGAATCAGAAACCGACCAAAGATCCTATTCAGAACGAAGCCAACAACGGCCTGAAAAACACCCGTGGCACCCTCGCCATGGCGCGTACCCAGGCACCGCATTCGGCAACCGCACAGTTCTTTATCAACGTGGTTGATAACGACTTCCTGAACTTCAGCGGCGAAAGCCTGCAGGGTTGGGGCTACTGCGTATTCGCTGAAGTGGTCGAAGGAATGGACGTGGTCGACAAAATCAAAGCGGTCGCCACCGGCCGTAGCGGCATGCATCAGGACGTTCCAAAAGAAGACGTCATCATCGAGCGCGTGACCGTTAGCGAGTAATTTGTGGCGACACTGTTTATCGCAGATCTCCACTTAAGTACTGAAGAACCGGCGATTACCGCCGGTTTTCTGCGTTTGTTGGAAGGCGAAGCGCGCACGGCGGAGGCGTTATACATCCTCGGCGATCTGTTTGAGGCCTGGATTGGCGATGACGATCCCAACCCGCTCCATGCCGCCGTCGCTGCCGCAATCCGCGCATTGGTCGAGTCCGGCGTCCCCTGCTATTTTATCCACGGCAACCGTGATTTCCTGATAGGAAAGCGCTTCGCACGCCAGAGTGGCATGACATTGCTGCCCGCCGAAAAAGTCCTGACGCTTTACGGTGAGCGCATATTAATTATGCATGGCGACACGCTGTGCACAGACGATGTCGGCTACCAGCAGTTTCGCGCCAAAGTACAACAGCGCTGGTTACAAACGCTGTTTCTCAGCCTGCCGCTGTTTATTCGCCAGCGTATTGCCGCAAAAATGCGTGCCGGCAGTAAAGCATCGAATCAAACCAAATCCGACGCGATTATGGACGTCAATCAGCAGGCGGTGAGCGAGGTGATGCGCCAGCATCATGTGCGCCATCTTATTCACGGGCATACCCATCGCCCGGCGATCCACGATTTGCAGATTGAGGGTCACCCGGCGCGACGCTACGTGCTCGGCGCCTGGCATCAGGAAGGATCAATGATTAAGGCCAGTGAAAACGGTATCGAGCTGCTGTTTTTCCCGTTTTAATTACCCGTCATTTTTCCAGCCCCTAAGCCGACGCAACCGTTTTCCTTGCGGTTTTTCCATGCTATTCTTTGAACCCTTCTGAACGACAAGCACCTTGTTTTCGCATACTCACAGGAGTTTTAAGACGCATGTCTTTAAGCCAAAATCCGGCGCGTATCGCCATTGTGATGGGGTCTAAAAGCGACTGGGCCACCATGCAGCATGCCGCTGAAATTCTTGATGCCCTCGATGTTCCTCACCACGTAGAAGTGGTCTCCGCGCACCGCACCCCCGATAAACTGTTCAGCTTCGCCGAAACGGCGCAGGACAACGGTTATCAGGTGATTATTGCCGGCGCGGGCGGCGCGGCGCATCTGCCCGGCATGATCGCCGCGAAAACGCTGGTGCCGGTATTAGGCGTGCCGGTGCAAAGCGCGGCGTTAAGCGGCGTGGACAGCCTCTACTCTATCGTGCAAATGCCACGCGGCATTCCGGTGGGTACCCTGGCGATTGGCAAAGCCGGCGCGGCAAACGCCGCCCTGCTGGCAGCGCAAATTCTGGCGCAACATGACAGTGCGCTGCTGGCACGTCTGGCGCAGTGGCGTAAAACCCAAACCGACGAGGTGCTGGATAACCCGGACCCGCGGGGTGATGCATGAAACAAGTCTGCGTACTGGGTAACGGTCAGTTAGGGCGGATGCTGCGCCAGGCTGGCGAGCCGCTGGGTATTGCCGTCTGGCCGGTTGGCCTGGATGCGGAACCGGAGGCGGTGCCGTTTCAGCAAAGCGTGATTACCGCTGAGATCGAACGCTGGCCGGAAACCGCGTTAACCCGCGAGCTGGCCCGTCATCCGGCGTTTGTTAACCGTGACGTCTTCCCGATCATTGCCGATCGCCTGACCCAAAAGCAGTTGTTCGATAAGCTGGAGTTACCCACCGCCCCGTGGCAACTGCTGGCAAGCGAAGCGGAATGGCCGGAGGTATTCGATAAACTGGGCGATCTTGCCATTGTTAAGCGCCGTACCGGCGGCTACGACGGACGCGGGCAGTGGCGCTTACGCGCCGGGGATACCGCGCAACTGCCGCAGGCATGCTACGGCGAATGCATTGTCGAACAGGGCATTAATTTTTCCGGCGAGGTGTCACTGGGTGGGCGCTCGCGGGCAGAACGGCGAAACGGTATTTTACCCGTTGACCCACAATCTCCATCAGGACGGCATCCTGCGCACCAGCGTGGCGTTTACGCATATTCACATCGAGCAACAACAGCAGGCGGAGCAAATGCTCAGCGCGATTATGCATGAGCTGGGTTACGTCGGCGTGATGGCGATGGAGTGTTTTGTCACCCCCGGCGGATTACTGATTAACGAACTTGCGCCACGCGTACATAACAGCGGTCACTGGACGCAAAACGGCGCGTCTATCAGCCAGTTCGAGCTGCATTTGCGTGCAATCCTTAACCTGCCGCTCCCGCAGCCGGTAATTAATGGTACGTCGGTAATGGTGAATCTGATCGGCACCGAGCTTAACGACGCCTGGCTGCAACTGCCGCTGGTGCATCTGCACTGGTATGACAAAGAGGTTCGACCGGGGCGCAAAGTCGGCCACCTGAATTTAACCGACACCGAGAACGGCAGACTGGATGCCTCACTGGAGGCGTTGGTTCCCCTGCTGCCGCCAGAGTATGCCAGCGGCATCGCATGGGCTCAGATGAAACTGCGTTAATCTCCCGTTATCTAATCTGAATCAGGGCGTCGGCAGACGCCCTTTTTTATGGGCCGCATATCACGCTTAGGTATCCTGCCAGCGCAGGAGTAGAATGCCGGGGTTGACGTTTTTGGAAGGCCCCCGCCATGGAGTATGTTGTAACTATTCACCCAAATTCCCGTGACTGGCAGACACTGCTGGCTCAGGATATCCCCGTTATCGACGTTCGCGCCCCGGTGGAATTTGCTCAGGGCGCCCTGCCCGCCGCGATTAATCTGCCCTTAATGAATGATACGGAACGCGCGGCAGTCGGCACCTGCTATAAGCAAAAAGGCCAGCAGGCGGCGCTGGCATTAGGGCATCACCTGGTTAACCACGCCCTGCGTGAGGAACGGCTTAACGCCTGGCGCGAAGCGTGTCTGCGTTATCCCCACGGTTACTTATGCTGCGCCCGCGGCGGCCTGCGCAGCCAAATCGTCCAGCAGTGGCTGAGCGAAGCGGGAATAGCTTACCCGCGTGTGGAGGGCGGCTATAAGCAGTTACGCCAGGCGGCGATTCAGGCAACAGAGACGCTGTCGCACTTGCCGATGGTGCTGGTGGGCGGTTTTACCGGCAGCGGCAAAACGCAACTGGTCAACGCTCAGCCGCTGGGCGTGGATCTCGAAGGCCTTGCCCACCATCGCGGCTCCTCTTTTGGACGCACCCTTTCTCCTCAGCTTTCCCAGGCGAGTTTTGAAAATGCGCTGGCCGCCACGCTGTTACGCAAGCACTTAACCTGGCATGACCATGCTCACGCCTTTTGGGTTCTGGAAGATGAAGGGCAGACTATCGGGGCGAATCATCTGCCGCAGGTGGTGCGTGAGCAAATGAGCAAGGCGCCCATCGCCGTGGTGGAAGAGCCGCTGGCGCGTCGGCTCGAACGATTGCGTAACGACTATTTTATCGATATGCAGCGGGAATTTTGCCAGGCGTATGGCGACGCGTCCGGCTGGCAGGCGTATCGGGAATACCTGCATCATGGCTTGTTCGCCATCCGTCGCCGTCTCGGACTGGAACGCTATGCGACCCTGGCCGGGCGGCAGCGCGTCGCCTGCGATCAGCAGCAACAACGCGGCGATACCGACGGCCATTTCGCCTGGCTGGTGCCGTTGCTGGAGAGCTATTACGATCCGATGTACCGCTATCAGCTGGAAAAGAAAGCCGCGAAGGTGTGTTTTCGCGGCGATTATCAAAGCGTGGCGGACTGGCTTGATGCCGTCCGCAACGGTGAGATTACTGGCTGGTAAACTGGCGGAACAGGGCTTTGCCTTTCAGTAAACGCACGCCCAGCCAGCCGCCGCAGGCGGAAAGCAGCAACGCGCCGCACACCGGCAGGATCACCCACAGCCGCCAGTCCGGCTCCCACGGGAAGTCAAACACCCGGGTTTGCAGGAAGCCCAGCGCGGTTTCTGCACCAATCGCTGCCACCAGCCCGGACACCAGCCCCAGCATGGCGAATTCACACCATAATGTGGTACGCAGCAGCCGCTTTTCCGCACCCAGCGTCCGGTAGACCACCAGTTCCTGATGACGCTGGCGCATCCCTACCTGTACCTGCGCCAGCAACAGCAGGATGCCGCAGGCCGTTACCAGCACCACCATCACCTCCAGCGCCCGGCTGACCTGGCTCAATACCTGGCCGACCTGCCGCAGGATCGCACCGATATCCAGCAGGCTAATGGTGGGAAATTCACGGTTGAGCTGGGTGATCATCTTCGTCTCGCCATTCGCGCGGAAACTGGTCAGCCAGCTTTGCGGTTGCCCGTCCAGCGCGCCCGGCGGGAAAATAAAGAAGAAGTTCGGGCGCAGGCTCTCCCAGTCCACATGCCGCAGGCTGGTCACTTTTGCCGAGAAATCCTGGGTGTCGCCAGTAAAGGTCAGCGTGTCACCGAGCCTCACATTCAGCCGCTTCGCCAGTTCTTCTTCCATAGACACTTCGCCTACTTTGGGCGGCCAGCTTCCGGCGGTGATCGGGTTATGGTCAGGACGATGATCCTGCCAGGTTAAATTCAACTCGCGATTGAGAGATTCATCCTGGCTGCTCACCGTTGGCTCGCCTCTAATCTGCGTAAGCCTTGCACGAACAATGGGATAGAATGCTTCCGGGATAATCTGGTGTTCCGCCAGAAACGCTTTCACTTCGCGCACTTGCTCAGGCGCGATGTTGATCAGAAAGTAGTTCGGGCTTTCCGGCGGCAACTGCTGCTGCCAGCGATCCAGCAGATCGCCGCGTAACACCAGTAACAGCGCCAGCAACATAAACGACAGCGAAAACGCCGCCAGTTGGCTTAGCGTCGCCCAGGGCTGGCGCAGCAGTCGGTTTACCGCCAGACGTATCGGCAACTGGCGCAGCGTCAGGCGCTTTAACACCTGTAGCATCACCCATCCCACCAGCGCGCACAGGGCCGCCATCACCACCGTGCCTGCCAGCACCGCCCAGAGCAGCATTTTTCCGCCCATCAGCCAGGCCAACAGCGCCACTACCACTATGACAATGGTAGGAAGGTAGTACTTCAGAGGCCAGACGTTGGCGACCGCATCCCGACGCAACACGCGCAGCGGCTGGGTCGCCAGCAGCAGCCGATAAGGCCGCAGGCCTACCAGTAAAGAGATCACCCCCATCGCACCCACCGCCCACAGCCAGGGCCACAGACTGGCGGCGGGCAATGCCGCAGGCAGCACCGGCTTGAGCAGGCGGATCAGCACATGCTCAAACGCCATGCCCACCAGGCCGCCGGTGATGGCGCTAAGCACCAGCACCATCAGCCACTGGCCGACAATCAGCTTGCGCAGTTGCGCGCGTCCGGCCCCTAAAGTTTTGAGGATCGCCACCAGATCGTAACGGCTGCGGCAATAGTGGCCCATCGCTACGGCCACCGCGCCTACCGCCAGCAGCAGCGTCAGCAATGCCGACAGCAGTAAAAACTGTTGAGAACGCTGAAGGGATTTACCGAGCGCCCCTTCGTCCTGCTCCATACCCGTCCAGCGATGCTCCGGTTTGAGCTGCGGCAATAGCCAGGCTTCATATTGTTCAAGCTGTTGAGGCTGACCGGCGAATTTATAACGCCAGGTAATACGGCTGCCCGGCTGAACCGCGCCGGTTTTGTCGACATCCGCCAGGTTCATCAGCAAACGCGGCGCCATCTGGAACGGATTAAACCCGCTGTCAGGTTCCTGAACCACGGTTCCGGCGATGGTTAGCGTGTCATCGCCCACGTCGATCGTGTCGCCCGGTTTGAGCGACAACAGCGCCATTAAGCGCGGCGCCAGCAGAACACTGCCCGGCTCAGGCTTGACTCCCGGCGGCTCGGTTTGCAGCTCGCCGTAGAGCGGATACAGGCTGTCCACCGCTTTCACATCCGCCAGCTGCGGCGTATCGCCGGCAAAGGTCATGGTGGCGAAACTCAGTTGACGGCTGACCCGCAGCCCCTCTTTTTGCGCTTGCGTAAGCCAGGCCGGGTCCACCGCGCGGGCGCTGCGTAATGCCCGGTCACCCGCCATAAACTCCCGGCTTTGCTGGCTTAAGCCTTTTTCCATGCGGTCGCTGATATTGCCGAGCGCCAGCACGCAGGCCACCGCCAGGCTCAGCGCCAGCCAGACAATCAACAGCGACGGTGAACGCCATTCCCGCCAGAACCAGCGTGCAATCATGCTTCCTCCACGAGCTGGCCTTCACGCAGGCGCAGCCGCCGGTCGCAGCGCGCCGCCAGTTGCTCATCGTGCGTAACCAGAATCAAAGTGGTGGCGTAATCGCGATTCAGCGAAAACAATAAATCGGCGATACGATCGCCGGTGTGTCTGTCGAGGTTGCCGGTCGGCTCATCAGCAAACAGCACCGCCGGACGGCCGTTAAACGCCCGCGCCAGCGCCACCCGCTGCTGCTCGCCACCGGAAAGCTGCGCCGGAAGATGGTCGAGCCGTTTACCGAGCCCGAGCTGTTCCAGCAGCGCTTTAGCCTGCTCGCGTCCGTTTTTGTCATTCTCGCCGCGCAACAGCGCGGGCAGTTCGACGTTTTCCAGGGCATTCAGGGTGGGGATCAGCATAAATGACTGGAACACAAAACCCACCTGGCTTGCCCGCAACCGGGCACGCGCTTCTTCGTCCATACTGTGAAGCGGCTGGCCCAAAAGATGCACTTCGCCACTGCTGCCATCGTCAAGACCGGCCAGGATCGCCAGCAGCGTTGATTTGCCGGAGCCCGATTCACCAATCAGGGCGATGGTCTGGGCCGGTTTGACAACCAGCTCAACTCCGGTAAGGATGGAAAGCTGATGTTCCCCCTGACCGACGGACTTCTTAAGATGATGAACTTCAATAATGTTTTCCGCTGGCATTGGCCTTTCCTGTTGCTGGCTTTACTGACATTTCGCGCCGCGGCGGCGGACACGTTGTTAATTCTGGGCGATAGTCTTAGCGCCGGTTACCGTATGTCGGCCAGCGCCGCCTGGCCCGCGCTGCTCAACGATAAGTGGCAGTCACGGGACGTCAATGTGGTGAACGCCAGTATCAGCGGCGATACCGCCGCGCAGGGGCTTTCACGTCTGCCGGCGCTGCTCAAGCAGCATCAGCCGCGCTGGGTGCTGGTTGAGCTGGGCGGCAACGACGGGCTACGCGGCTTTCAGCCAAACGCCATTGCGTCCACACTGCGTCAAATCCTCACTCAGGTCAAAGCGGCGAATGCTGAACCGTTGATTATGCAAATTCGGCTGCCCGCTAATTACGGACGCCGTTACAATGAAGCGTTTAGCGCCATTTATCCTGACCTTGCCAAAGAATTTGATATTCCGCTCCTGCCATTTTTTATGGAGGAGGTCTATCTCAAACCGCAATGGATGCAGGATGACGGTATTCACCCCAATCGTAACGCACAGCCGTTTATCGCGGACTGGATGGAAACGCGACTGGCTCCTTTAGTTAAACACGACTCATAACCCTCCGGGGGTATGAGCGGGTAAAGTTATGCAAAAATCAGTCTTAATAACAGGATGTTCCAGCGGGATTGGCCTGGCCAGCGCCCATGAATTGCAGCGTCTCGGATACCGGGTGCTTGCCGCATGCCGCAAACCCGCCGACGTCGAACAAATGAATGCGCTCGGTTTTACCGGCGTGCTGCTCGATCTCGACTCCCCACAAAGTGTAGAAGCCGCCGCCGCGCAGGTGATCGCGCTCACCAATAACCGGCTGTACGGCCTGTTTAACAACGGCGGCTACGGGGTTTACGGCCCGCTGACCAGCATCAGCCGCACGCAGATGGAACAGCAGTTTTCCACCAATTTTTTTGGCGCGCACCAGCTGACAATGCTGCTCTTGCCGGCGATGCTGCCGCACAACGAAGGGCGGATTGTGAATACCAGTTCGGTGATGGGGTTAATCTCTACACCGGGGCGCGGTGCGTATGCCGCCAGTAAATACGCGCTGGAAGCCTGGTCAGACGCCCTGCGGATGGAGCTGCGCTACAGCGGGATTAAAGTCAGCCTGATTGAGCCAGGCCCAATCCGCACCCGCTTTACCGACAACGTTAATCAAACCCAGTCCGATAAACCGGTGGAAAACCCCGGCATCGCCGCGCGATTTACCCTGGGGCCGGAAGCCGTTGTGGCCAAAGTGCGCCATGCTTTTGAAAGCGACAAACCGAAAATGCGTTATCCGGTGACGTTAGTCACCTGGGCTGTCGGGCTGCTTAAACGCCTGTTGCCCGGTCGCGCCATGGACAAAATTTTGCAGGGTTGAGTTGAAGCACCGCCTTCTGCCCCCATGTAAAAACAAACCGACAAAAGAGGGTGACACATGTCCATGGAAACTATTTTTGATATTAACGAAACCAACCTGCATCAGATCATTGAGCAGTCAATGACCACGCCGGTGCTGTTTTATTTCTGGTCGCCGCGCAGTCAGCACTGCGAACAACTGACGCCGATGCTGGAGAAGCTGGCGAATCAGTACCGCGGCCAGTTTATTCTCGCTAAAGTCGATTGCGATGCCGAACAGCGCGTCGCGGCGCAGTTCGGCCTGCGCGCCATTCCGACAGTTTACCTGTTCCAGCAGGGCCAGCCGGTGGACGGTTTCCAGGGTCCGCAGCCGGAAGAAGCGGTTCGCGCCCTGCTCGATAAAGTGCTGCCGCGTGAAGAAGAGTTAAAAGCTCAGGAAGCGATGGCGCTGATTGAGGAAGGTAAACACGCGGAGGCGCTGCCGCTGTTGAAAGAGGCGTGGCAGTTATCGAACCAGAACAGCGAAATCGGCCTGTTGCTGGCGCAAACGCAAATCGCGTTGCAGCGCAGTGAAGATGCCGAAGCAGTGCTGAAAACTATCCCGATGCAGGATCAGGATACCCGTTACCAGGCACTGGTGGCGCAAATCGATTTGTTGCGTCAGGCGGCCGATACGCCGGAGATCCAACAGCTTCAGCAACAGGTGGCGCAACATCCTGACGACGCGCAGCTCGCCACACAACTGGCATTACAGCTGCATCAGGTTGGCCGTAATGAAGAAGCGCTGGAACTGCTGTGGACACACCTGAAATCCGATCTGGGCGCGGGCGATGGTCAGGTGCGCAAAATGTTGCAGGAGATCCTCGCAGCATTGGGCACCGGCGACCAGTTAGCGTCGAAGTATCGCCGCCAGCTCTATTCGTTGCTTTATTAACCTCACGCGGGGATGATGGGGATGAATCACCCGTTCCGGGCGGGTTCATCCTCTCCACTCGCACCAAAACACAGGAGGTTTTTTGATGCTTATCGTTATCCCCGTATTAATTTTTGTCGCGCTGGTGATTGTCGGCGCGGGCGTCAAAATCGTTCCGCAAGGCTATCAATGGACGGTAGAACGATTCGGACGCTACACCAAAACGCTCCAGCCGGGGTTAAGTCTCGTGGTGCCATTCATGGACCGTATTGGTCGCAAGATCAATATGATGGAGCAGGTGCTGGATATCCCTTCTCAGGAAGTCATCTCAAAGGATAACGCCAACGTCACGATTGACGCAGTGTGCTTTATTCAGGTGATTGATGCGCCGAAAGCGGCGTATGAAGTCAGCAATCTTGAGCATGCCATTATCAATCTCACCATGACCAATATTCGTACCGTCCTCGGTTCGATGGAGCTTGATGAAATGTTGTCGCAGCGCGATAGCATCAATACACGGCTGCTCCATATCGTTGATGAAGCGACCAACCCGTGGGGGATTAAAGTCACGCGTATTGAAATCCGCGATGTGCGCCCGCCTGCGGAACTGATCTCTTCCATGAACGCCCAGATGAAAGCCGAGCGTACCAAACGCGCCTATATTCTTGAGGCGGAAGGCGTGCGCCAGGCTGAGATCCTGAAAGCCGAAGGGGATAAGCAGTCGCAAATCCTGAAAGCCGAAGGCGAACGGCAATCGGCGTTTTTACAGGCCGAAGCGCGGGAACGGTCGGCGGAAGCGGAAGCGCGCGCGACTAAGATGGTTTCAGAAGCCATCGCCGCCGGGGACATTCAGGCGGTGAACTACTTCGTGGCGCAAAAATATACCGATGCGCTGCAGCAAATCGGCGCGGCCAATAACAGTAAGGTGGTTCTGATGCCGCTGGACGCCACCAGCCTGATGGGGTCGATTGCCGGTATCAGCGAGCTGATTAAAGAAAGCAGCGAGCGTAAGCGCCCATGATGGCCTTTTTCCTGATGCATCCTCACACCTTCTGGCTAAGCCTTGGCGGCCTGCTGTTAGCTGCGGAAATGCTCGGGGGGAGCGGTTATTTGCTGTGGAGCGGCGTGGCAGCGGTGGTAACCGGTTTGCTGGTCTGGCTGTTTCCTTTCGGCTGGGAGTGGCAGGGGATCGGTTTTGCCGTCTTAACGGTGATCGCCGCCCTGCTCTGGACCCGCTGGCTGGCCCGCAAACCACAGCCACGCGCCGATGCCGCGCTCAATCAGCGCGGGCAGCAACTGATCGGACAGCGTTTTATTCTGGATGCGCCACTGGTTAATGGCCGTGGTCATATGCGCGTAGGGGACGGGACATGGCCGATAGTGGCCAGTGAAGAACTCCCCGCCGGAACGCGGGTGGAAGTGATTGCCGTCGAAGGCATTACGCTTCGGGTTCGCCCTTCCCCACCCTGAACGCATTACGCTAAAACCTGCCCACGCCCTGCGTCGGCAGGTTTTTTTACACCCCGGATTTAGCGCGTCGGTGGCAGCAGCCGGACAGGTTATCCATGATAGGACAGTCGGCGCCGTCATCACCCGGGCACGATTCCGCGAGCGCCAGCAGCTGTGCGCGCATGTCGTTAAGCTCTACGATATGCCGTTCGATCTCCGCCACTTTTTTGCAGCGTACGCGCTTTTACATCGGCACTTCGGCGATCGGGATCGTTAAACAGATGGACCAGCTCTTTGCACTCTTCGAGATTAAACCCCACCTGGCGCGCCTGGCGCAGCAGCGTTAACTCATCAAGGTGGCTTTGCGTGTAACTGCGATAACCGTTTTCACTGCGCAGCGGCGGCGTCACCAGCCCTTTCTCTTCATAAAAACGAATCGCCTTACTGGTTAACCCGGTTTTTTTTCGCGACATCACTTATATTCATATTACCTCCGCAACCTTCCTTTAGATGGAAGGTTTTAGAAGTTTATACCGGGTGCGAGTAAGAAACAAAGGGTGTGATGGCTGGGGGATGTGGGGGCGGCTTGAGATGTTCGGTTTATTCCCGCGGGCGCGGGGAACACGCGGATTCATCCACCAGCCAGCGGCGTCCCTTCGGTTTATCCCCCGCTGGCGCGGGGAACACGGATGTGTCGCCAACGGCGCGGCACATGATTTCGGTTTATCCCCGCTGGCGCGGGGAACACACACGGCTCGCAATCCCCTTCAGCCATTATGACGGTTTATCCCCGCTGGCGCGGGGAACACCAGGCAAGATACGGATGATCGCCTACCCGGAGCGGTTTATCCCCGCTGGCGCGGGGAACACTTGGGCCAGCACGCACCGGCAAACGATAGGGCGGTTTATCCCCGCTGGCGCGGGGAACATGGGTCGATGAGCAATCCGAGAAAGAGCAGGAGCGGTTTATCCCCGCTGGCGCGGGGAACACTTGGCGGCGGCTTGCGCCCGATCAAACTCTGACGGTTTATCCCCGCTGGCGCGGGAACACACTGATTCTGTCACTTTGCACAATGCCGATTGCGGTTTATCCCCGCTGGCGCGGGGAACACCGACAACCAGGGACAAGCTGGACATTTAATCGCGGTTTATCCCCGCTGGCGCGGGGAACACTATGGTTATTCCGGCCTTTCTAAGCGTTATCACGGTTTATCCCCGCTGGCGCGGGGAACACTTTCTGTAGCTCCTGCTGTATAAGCCGCGCCGCGGTTTATCCCCGCTGGCGCGGGGAACACTACCAAACCCATACGGCGCGAAGTGGCGACGTCGGTTTATCCCCGCTGGCGCGGGGAACACAAGATGGGTGGACGAGCATTAAACGTCAGCGCGGTTTATCCCCGCTGGCGCGGGGAACACAGTCCACCCACGCCGAACGCGCGTTCAATAGGCGGTTTATCCCCGCTGGCGCGGGGAACACGACGGCGGCGCTGTCCGATGGCCGTCTTCTGCCGGTTTATCCCCGCTGGCGCGGGGAACACTATTCACCGACGCATCAACCGGGCAAGGGTATCGGTTTATCCCCGCTGGCGCGGGGAACACTCTTTAATGTGGCCGGCAAACTCTTTGGAGTCCGGTTTATCCCGCTGGCGCGGGGAACACGTTTACCCATGAAGAAAACGCCAGATGCTGAGCGGTTTATCCCCGCTGGCGCGGGAACACGTTAGGCAGGGCCCGGTAAAACCAGAAAGCCCGGTTTATCCCCGCTGGCGCGGGGAACACGGCTTTTGCGTTGGGTGAAAATTCCCGGTTTGCGGTTTATCCCCGCTGGCGCGGGGAACACGCTGCTGCCGGTCAGCGCGTTCCCCGGAAAAACGGTTTATCCCCGCTGGCGCGGGGAACACATAATCTCTGTCAGCGAAGATTCCCAGCCAAACGGTTTATCCCCGCTGGCGCGGGGAACACAGTTAAAATCGGTGCTGGCTATGCCTATCCATCGGTTTATCCCCGCTGGCGCGGGGAACACGTTTCATACGCCATTAAATTCGAGAATATTGGCGGTTTATCCCCGCTGGCGCGGGGAACACCTCATCGGCACAGCCGGTATGCACGGCATACGAATTTTTGCGCGGTTTATCCCCGCTGGCGCGGGGAACACTAGCTGTTCTAATCGGGAGCCGTGCGCCTGAACGGTTTATCCCCGCTGGCGCGGGGAACACAATGGATGGGGCATGTCAGTTGTAGAGCGCATCGGTTTATCCCCGCTGGCGCGGGGAACACCCCTCTCCAGATTCCCTCATTGTTTTGCAGCGCGGTTTATCCCCGCTGGCGCGGGGAACACGAACAAAGATCAGTTAATCGAAATCGGCACGGCGGTTTATCCCCGCTGGCGCGGGGAACACCCTAAAAGTCAGGGGCGTGACGGACACAGCCGCGGTTTATCCCCGCTGGCGCGGGGAACACGGATGAGTTAGCGCCGGCGATGTACTCGAATGCGGTTTATCCCCGCTGGCGCGGGGAACACGGTGGCCAGATTGCTGAAGGTGTAGACGCGGCGCGGTTTATCCCCGCTGGCGCGGGGAACACTTTGTCGTTACCGACCATGAGAATGTCGCCGCCGGTTTATCCCCGCTGGCGCGGGGAACACCCGCGCAACTGCCGGACGAGATTGTCTCCGGGCGGTTTATCCCCGCTGGCGCGGGGAACACACGTCGTGCCAGTTAAAGCCAATCGCATAGCCCGGTTTATCCCCGCTGGCGCGGGGAACACACGTCGTGCCAGTTAAAGCCAATCGCATAGCCCGGTTTATCCCCGCTGGCGCGGGGAACACACGTCGTGCCAGTTAAAGCCAATCGCATAGCCCGGTTTATCCCCGCTGGCGCGGGGAACACCCTCGTTTCAGTTTGCCAGCGGTCGGGAAAGCCGGTTTATCCCCGCTGGCGCGGGGAACACCACGACACACGCGCCATTTGTAAGCATCGCAACGGTTTATCCCCGCTGGCGCGGGGAACACTCCAAAGCGTGTGAAGCCTCAAGTAATGAAGACGGTTTATCCCCGCTGGCGCGGGGAACACGGAAGCGTACGCGAAAAAGTTTGGCTGGGAATCGGTTTATCCCCGCTGGCGCGGGGAACACAATTGCAACGTGGTCCAGCAACACCGGGGAGTCGGTTTATCCCCGCTGGCGCGGGGAACACGCGGCGTAATTATCCGCCAGCATATCAACGAACGGTTTATCCCCGCTGGCGCGGGGAACACGATTTAGCCTCTTTGAACGTTTCGCGCATCAGCGGTTTATCCCCGCTGGCGCGGGGAACACGGCCCAGCCAGGCTTTGAAAGTGCGTCTATTACGGTTTATCCCCGCTGGCGCGGGGAACACTCGGCGCTCATGTCGTCGATTACAAGGAGTTGCGGTTTATCCCCGCTGGCGCGGGGAACACCATTTCAGCCCCGCAAATGTGGCATTTTGGCGCGGTTTATCCCCGCTGGCGCGGGGAACACTCGCTTTCAATACCGGCCTGCGCAGTTCTGAGCGGTTTATCCCCGCTGGCGCGGGGAACACCTGGCCGCTCTGCCCGGATAGCTCCCTGATCTCGGTTTATCCCCGCTGGCGCGGGGAACACAAACTCTACTCAATCGCTGCAATGGTGCCTGGCGGTTTATCCCCGCTGGCGCGGGGAACACCTGGGTACAGTTGGGAGTATCAAACGCTAACGCGGTTTATCCCCGCTGGCGCGGGGAACACATTCGTCGCGTTAATTACATGGCGATGAAGCGCGGTTTATCCCCGCTGGCGCGGGGAACACGCGAATGCTTACGACCCGGCGAAGCATATCGACCGGTTTATCCCCGCTGGCGCGGGGAACACCGGATATCTGATAAGCGCGGCATTGTAGTCTCCGGTTTATCCCCGCTGGCGCGGGGAACACGACTCGGGGCAGCATCATGACTGCTGCATTGCCGGTTTATCCCCGCTGGCGCGGGGAACACGGGGCTGGACCTCGTCAGGAGGGATCAACTGTTGGTTTATCCCCGCTGGCGCGGGGAACACGTACGAGCCATCCTTGCGCGCCTGGTGTTCTTCGGTTTATCCCCGCTGGCGCGGGGAACACTTAATTTATTGATATAAAAAGATTTATTTTTTCGGTTTATCCCCGCTGGCGCGGGGAACACCCGTCACGCGGTGGAAAAAAATCATTCCTGAACGGTTTATCCCCGCTGGCGCGGGGAACACTTAATTATTTTCTGAGTACCGCGAAGTAATGGCGGTTTATCCCCGCTGGCGCGGGGAACACTGTTACCTGCAATTTATGCAGGGAGGAAAGCGCGGTTTATCCCCGCTGGCGCGGGGAACACATGCAAAAGCGCTGGGCATTAATGTCGATAGCCGGTTTATCCCCGCTGGCGCGGGGAACACTTCTTCAGAAAGTCGATGCCATCAAACGGGTTCGGTTTATCCCCGCTGGCGCGGGGAACACTCCAGTGCCGAAAACATGGCCGTGGGAAAAGGCGGTTTATCCCCGCTGGCGCGGGGAACACTGTCACCCTGCCACCCCGTTTTTAGTCGTCGCCGGTTTATCCCCGCTGGCGCGGGGAACACGGCGAAGTCCGACATCCATATGCAATACGGATCGGTTTATCCCCGCTGGCGCGGGGAACACGCGCCAACAAACTGGCGAAACTCGAAGAATTGCGGTTTATCCCCGCTGGCGCGGGGAACACTTAAACGCCGGTGGATTTATTTTTTAATGTGGCGGTTTATCCCCGCTGGCGCGGGGAACACGCGAAATCCATTTTTTCCGGGGCCAAATTTATCGGTTTATCCCCGCTGGCGCGGGGAACACCGTTTATGCATCTCGATATTCGCGGCGCGGCCCGGTTTATCCCCGCTGGCGCGGGGAACACTACCTGATCGTCAATAACGTTACCGTCAGCATCGGTTTATCCCCGCTGGCGCGGGGAACACGCTGGCGCGGGGAACACGCTGTACGCGCTAACTACGCGGCTAATACGGGTCGGTTTATCCCCGCTGGCGCGGGGAACACCTATCGGAAGCCCCCAAAACAAACGGGCCCACCGGTTTATCCCCGCTGGCGCGGGGAACACCATGCCGCCTATCCCGATTTTGTAATCAATTGCGGTTTATCCCCGCTGGCGCGGGGAACACGTGCGTCGCCTTACGCCAATAGAGTGCGAGCGCGGTTTATCCCCGCTGGCGCGGGGAACACGATAGGAGTCTGGTCAATAAAACCCGTTAAAACGGTTTATCCCCGCTGGCGCGGGGAACACCGCCGCAGCCAGTGACGGTTCCGTGACCGGGGCGGTTTATCCCCGCTGGCGCGGGGAACACCCACGGAGGATGGCACTGACTATATTCCGATCCGGTTTATCCCCGCTGGCGCGGGGAACACTCAGCTAATCGCCACGGGTCTAATATTTCCGTCGGTTTATCCCCGCTGGCGCGGGGAACACACTGTGCTAGGTGACACCGGTTGACGTGTCACCGGTTTATCCCCGCTGGCGCGGGGAACACGCCCTGCTTCATTGTCCCTGCCGAATCGGTCACGGTTTATCCCCGCTGGCGCGGGGAACACTTGTGCGTGTGCGTCGCTGGACGTGTAAAAACCGGTTTATCCCCGCTGGCGCGGGGAACACGTGCCGAATAATTTCTCAGCCATGATATTTACCGGTTTATCCCCGCTGGCGCGGGGAACACCGAAACGGCAGCGCATTAACCTGAATATTCGCCGGTTTATCCCCGCTGGCGCGGGGAACACTGTTCATGAATATGGACGACGCCACGGGTTGCCGGTTTATCCCCGCTGGCGCGGGGAACACCATTGGCAGATACAAAAGTTGCTCTAAATCAACGGTTTATCCCCGCTGGCGCGGGGAACACCGTTTTAACGCCGTGTAGCTCCATAGTTGCCTCGGTTTATCCCCGCTGGCGCGGGGAACACGTGGGCCTCAATATCATCAGCATCAGCAAAAACGGTTTATCCCCGCTGGCGCGGGGAACACGCTCGCCAGGCCGTGATATCACCGATCATAAATGGTTTATCCCCGCTGGCGCGGGGAACACGGCTGGACGGGTCGTAATAACTATGCCCGACCTCGGTTTATCCCCGCTGGCGCGGGGAACACAAGTAGATATTTTTTCCGCTGGTCCACATTTCCGGTTTATCCCCGCTGGCGCGGGGAACACCAGATCAACTAAGCGATCAGCAGTCCGCACTGCGGTTTATCCCCGCTGGCGCGGGGAACACCAGCACCAGGCGGGCCACATCCTGTTTTAAAACGGTTTATCCCCGCTGGCGCGGGGAACACTCTAAAGCTATACATCTGTATTATATAGATTTTTTTGCCATTAAAAAAACCACCAACTTTTCCATTTTTTTAAAGAACGCTAACTTATTGATTATTAACGGGCAGAAACGTGACTAAACGCAGCCCGTCGAAATCTACCGGAACACGTCGATTTTTTCCCCAGGTTTGAAATTCAAAGCCTGATTCAGTATTAGTTGCCCAAGCCATAACAACATTTCCCTCATCGGCCAGTGATGTTATCTGCTGCCATATCATTTCCCGGATACGCGTAGAAACATCACCCACATAGACCCCTGCCCTAACTTCCAGTAACCATATCGCCATACGACCTCTCAGCCGTGGCGGTACGTTTTCTGTTACAACCACCAGCATGCTCATATCATGCGCTCCGGTGCCCTGCGTCGCCGAGCGACACTGGAAGTGGAATTGCCACGGGTTGTGCATCGGGCGGTGGTTCAGGTGGCGCGATCTCACCTGCAGCTAAGACATCCTCTATCAGAGGAATCAATTTCATCAGCGTTTTACTACTGCGAAAAATATCCCGGCAAGCCAGGCGCACAGCCTTATCAGGTTGTGATGGATTTTGTCTGGCAATCTCAAATGCCTTTGGTACAACCACGTCAAACTTAATGATGTCAGCAATATCATAAACAAATGACAGGGGCTTACCTGTATGGATGAAGCCAATAGCAGGAGCATAACCCGCCGCCAAAACAGCAGCCTCGGTTACACCATACAGGCACGAAGTGGCGGCACTAATGCATTGATTAATTACATCCCCTTTCTCCCAGTCTTTAGGATCGTATTTCCTGCCTTGCCATTTCACGCCATACTGCTTCGCCAGTAATGTATAAGTTGCGCGTACTCTTCCGCCTTCAATACCACGAAGCTGCTCGACCGACCGCCGAGATGGCGCTTCTTCACCAAAGCGAAGCGCGAACATTCTACGCACCACTTTTAAGCGTAAATCTTCATCGAGTGCCAGTTTCGCCTGGTAAAGCAGCCTGTCAGCGCGGGCACCACCGGGTTGGCCAGAGGCATAAACACGCACACCACCTTCACCGACCCAAACTAATAACGTGCCTACCTGAGCCGCCAAACGAACAGCTGCATGTGAAACCCGCGTTCCCGGCTCAAGCATGATGCAGGCAACCGAACCCACCGGAATATGCGTTCGCACCCCCGTTTTATCAACGAGAACAAAAGCACCATCAATAACGTCGATGTGTCCGTATTGAAGAAAAATAAGCGAAACGCGATCTTTTAACGGAATAGGGTTTAAAGGAACGTACGACATACCATCTCCTGTTAAATGCATTCCCGATAATTTACCGGGAATGCGTCGCAGTCAGGGGCGGGCAAGTGATAACAGCCCACATCCCATTGCTTTTGCCGGACCCACTCCATTATTTAATAGCGACAGCAATGCCGGCACACTGGTTACGGTAAGAATGCCTTCAAAATTCATGGGCTGAATTTTCCCACCCGTACCATTTTTAGAAAAAAACAACGGAAGCTCACTAGTGGATTCAATATGTTCCAGACGAGCCGCAAGTGATAATTTTCGTATTAACCACTGGTGTTGTTCCTGCTCTTTAAGTAGTGGCACACGGCAGCGTTTGATTTCCCCACGACCATTCAGACGTTGTTGCTCATCTTTAATCGTTTTTATTGGGTTGGCACGCAGACGGAAGCGCAACTGATCCCCCTCTTTTAGGTGAAATGCTAAAGGTTTACAGGCAAGAACTTGCGCGGCAGCCGATGAAGCAGGGGCTTCCATCGATTGAAGTAATACATCAGCGCCTCTGCCGGGATGTTTAGCCTCAATACGAAATAAAAACGCTCTTTTTTGGGCAGGTTGAGAAGGAAAAAGCTGCCAGATAGCCTGATGAAATTGATAAACATCCCGGCACCAGGCGTTCTGAATAATGACCTTACTGAGATACATCCGAGGCTCCTTTTATGACGTACCACTCCCTGGCGGCAAATTGTCGCGGTAAGGCAATAATCGGCTCATCACGTACGGTGAATGTTTGGCACGGTCCGTCAGGCGGCGCTTCGCTATAAATATCTCCTCCTGCTGGAGCATAATTTGCCAACGCCTGATACGGATTGATGGCATCACAAAGATCAACAAAGAGCGGCTGTGTTAACGGGCAGCTTTTACGTCCCAAAAAAGGCGTAAAACGAGGTTTGCATACCGCAACTTTCAGCTCCGGGAGCCTGAGAGTTGCCTGTTCAGACTCCCATACCGCCACGGTGAAAACCGCGTCACACAAGTATTCGCGCCAGGTCTGAATGGTTTCGTGGCTTTTTAAGCCACGATAATCCTCTCGTGCATCCATAACCGTATGGTAATCACGCAAGCCGGTAACGGGAATGGTTCGCCCATCAATAAATGACTGGTCGCAACGAACCGCAAACCTGACGCTTTCAGAGAGCGCCTGTAACGCTGAGCGGTCGTCTCGTTGAATGCCCAGGCAAGCGCCCAGCAACCCAAGAAGGCCGCTGCGTGTGGGGAAGCGCGCTGTCGGTCGTGTGCCCTCAAATGTTGGTTGCCCCCACGCCTGCATCGGTCCCGCAAGCCGCAGGATTAAGTAGGGTTTCATCTTGACGCCTCGCCATCATGGCAAATCCATTTTTTAAGTTGTTCCAGTGTCTCAACAGACACCACATTTCCGCCCGCCATACTTGCTTCGGCCAACATAAACTGTGCCGCCGGTCCTGTTAATCCATACCCTTTAGCTATACGCTGCCAGTACTCATTAAAGGCGTTGATAGAAGGTAACAAATAGCCATCTTTGGCTTTAATCGGGCTTTCAAAAGCATTGGCTAACGAAAGGGGGAAATCAGAAAAATTGATCATGACCATGTCCGCCGGGGTTGAATGCCGCGAAGGTATGTTGCTTCGCGCCCGGTACTTCAGTCGCCAGCATATGCGCAAGATGCGCTGCGATTTCAAGGACCTGCTCGCGAGATACACCGCCAAGGTTCTCCTGAAGCTGGGCAATATTCAGACTGGCGTAGCGATAAAACACGCCGGAAGAAAATTCCTGGGTTCCAAGGTGCGCCGAACCTAAGTCCTGGAGATCGTCTACTGCTGTAAACCAGTCAATATCGGAATCAACAGTATGTGTGGTGATGGCATGAGCAATGGACATTGCACCATCAACTTTCCCGAGTTCGCTCATCAGGCCGCTGGTCGCCATGCGTCCGCTCAGTGCAACATCAACCCCCTGCTGAAGATTGGTGCGCATCGCGGCAATATCATCTTTAAGCATTTTGAGCAGTTTTTTATCATCCAGTTGCTCAGCTTCCGCTTTCATTACCTGTTCGCAAAACCATTCGACTTCGCCCAATACCCAAGGCGTTACTGCGTCGCCGTTAATTTTTTCAGCATCATCAATGGTTTTTCCTGATAACAAAGACAGCGTTTTATCGATTATCGGCAATTCGAATCGCGGGGATAATTTTTGACGTAATACGTCACGCAGCTCTTCAAGATGGATAGTGCGAAGACTGGATGCGCCAATATGACGGGCATAGTAATCACTTTTGCGCATCGCACGTTTTAAGCTCTGGCTCGAAATACGCACACGCCGCTTGCCGCCGAAAACCGCGTCTTTTTGCATATTCATATCGTCGCGGTTCAGGCAAGAAGGGCTGTGAGAAATCAGGACATGAAAGTTGATAAAGTTGTTCATAAAAGGGTTTCCTTACGCTTTTTTGTTTGATTCAGGGGTAGCCAACATAAAATCTTCCAGCAGTTGCTGGCGCTCTCGTTTGCCCCACCAGGTGAGTTGCCGGGCGAATAAAGACCAGTCAAGAACAGGCTCTGCATGAATTAATAACCGTCGCAGTTGAATCATGTCGCCGGGACTCTGTGCACGGACAAGCTGAAAAACGCGGCGTTCGTTAATCTTTCCACTCTTTGCCAGCGCTCTTCCGAGGCTAATGCCTGACGGATAATCATCGATTTTCTCTTTATGATGAATGACGTCTTTACCCGCGCTCAGGCAAAAAACCATACGCAGTAACGGACGCTTATTGGCAGGATTCTCCCAGCCAAAGGGTTGGACGAGACGATAAAAGGCGGGGATCTCGCGTAACTCATCAGGCTCGCTTACCCGTCTTAGCTGGGCACTTGAGCCGTTATCTAATTGCTGCCAGGCGTTATAGAGCGCCATTGCATCAATCTCCGTCGACATACGCTAACTCTCCTTGTGGTTTAAGTTCATTGAGATGTTTATGAAGCGAAGCGCGCGCCACTGCTAATGAGCGGATCAATTTGGGATGATGGGCATATGGGGCAGTAACCTGGTTGAAGAGCGCTTCGCAAAGTTGATGAAGCTCTTTTCTCAGACGTGCAATGACATCATTTGGCTGAGAATAATCAATGCTTGCCAGGATCGCGGGAATAAGCAGTTCGCTGCGGCGGTAATAATGTCGTTCAGCCACTTCGTGTACCGCTACACCCGCCCCTTTAACATCGTGATTTTTTGCCCCCTCAACGAAGGTGTACAACCCTTTTCGCAAAGCAGTTTTGTATCCCAGCCCCATTTCAACAATGTCATTGATCACATCGCTACCGTTTTGCCATCCATCATTGAAAACCAGCACATCGTGGCGACGCTCCAGAATAGAAGCCTGATTATTACGATATCCACCGACGATCAATGCCAGCCTGAAGCGCGGGTACACCTCCCTGAATTGTTCAACCACCGTCGCCACCCGACGCCCTTCACCTTGCCGGGTTTCTTTGTCCACCAGTAGGCGACCTATTTGCGTCCATGAAGGCGCTGCGGTGGTAAAGGCGAGAAACTTTTGTTCAATAACGCCTTTTTTCTCAACCAGAACGCGCGGGGAATGTGGATGAGGCCATAATCCTTCAACCGTAAAGTTGAATTTAGCCTTGAGAAAACCGTTATAACGCTGGTTGCTCTGCTGTCCGCACCCGCAACATTGCCCCGGGCCTATAGGCGGGCAAAGTTCAATGTGTGCGGGTTGCCAAAAAAGCCCGCGCAGTAAACCAATCGTGGCGGCAGGAAATGTTTTTCCACTGGATATAGGGCGTTTCCAGGTGGGAAGATTTTCGGTAAGTCTATCTGGCGGGAAAGAGGATTGAAGACGCGGTGTGGTCAGGACATTTAGCCAGATAGTGGTACGCAGATCTGAGCCTTTAATTAAAGTAGTAATCGGCGTACCGCCCCGTAATCCACTCTTAAAACCGCCTCCAAAACCTGGGGCGTTATTTGCCTGATTAAACAGCGCTATCGCCGTACAACCACCGCATAACGCTTCGCCCTGCCCTGGCTGATTAACGAAAGCGCAATTTGTCGCCCCGCTTAAACCGGTCATCAGCTTTTCCATCGGAGTGGGCTCTTTCGCTTCCACGCCTTTTACCTGCATAAAAGGCATTTGCGGATGATCAAGTTGGAAGGTTTGGTGCCAGGGTGACATTAATGCTGCGAACTCTTCTTCGGAAAGTGGCCTGGCAACCCTTAGGCGCATTTCGCTGTCATCTCGTGGCTCGCAGGTGACCTGCAGCAGGCAGATCAGTAATTGTAAGGCCGCCAGCTCCATGTCATCGCGCGGTAGGTTTAATAGCCATTTTTCTTCGCTGCAACATAATCGTTGTAGCGTAATAGTTTGTGGATGCCTCTCCTCAAACGCACGGACAGGGATCCATGGATCAACAAGTAAATCCATTACATCACCTCCTTTATTTTATTGCTGTGCATTACAGTGCTTCGCAAGGGATGACTTTGCTCATCCCTGATTCTTTTGTATAAATAAACGTTCCCCCTTTTCTTTCGTGTAACCACCTGCCATCAGCAGTCTTTCCTTTCAGCCAAAGCAAGCCGTGCTCATCCAGGGGGTCATCCAGCGTTGCGCGCCAGGAATTTGGTACGTTAATGCGGTTAAGGGCTAATGCCTCACGCACCGTAAACTCGTCCAAATGTTCGATAATTCGTCCATCCAGTAATTGTTTTCCCTGCCCGGTTTGCAGGTACGGCACGATTGACAGGCTCATCTCTCCATCGCGTGTCACTGCATAAATTTTTTCATCACTGTCATTAAGTGGCGCTCGTCCAGCCCATTCAAGCATCTGTCTGGCTTTGCTTCTTTTGCTCAATTCCTGTAGTTCGAATTCATCCATAGCCGTCGTTACCCAGCCAGGTTCATCCGCTACATCTGCGCTGTAAATAGCGTCAAGCCATGCACGGTAAGCATCCGGGAAATAAAGCGGTTGTGCCTTCAACGCCTCGATATGCTGTTGCGTGCGCCACAGCACACGTACATTGCCGTAGATTTTGCTGTGCAAACCGTAATTCGCCTGGTCTGGAAGCAAAACGGTGGTGAGTGGGGAAGTGAATCCTGAAGGGCGTGACTGGCGTTCATGCCGATGCAAACGCCCAAGCCGTTGGAATAATAAATCTGCCGGGCAATGCTGAGTGATTAACCAGTCAAAATCGACATCCAGCGATTGTTCAACAACCTGAGTTGAAACAAGGATTCGACCACGGCTTCGATCACCATTTTTGCCAAAATAGCGCAGCACATTTCCTTCTTTAATCTGACGATCCAAAAGGGTGAAGCGCGAATGGAACAGGATGACGTCAATATCCGGGCCGCTTTTTTGCTGGAGTTGTTGGCAGACCTTTTGCGCCACGTCCACTAAGTTACAGATTAAGCATACCTGGGCCCCCGTACGGGCTGCATTGAGCATCCGGTCAATCAGACTTTCATCAGGCATCAAATCCGCTAATTTTATTGGTTCAAGCTTGAGCGCGAACCGCCGCGGTAAATGTTCAGGGACATCCTCAAGATGCCATTGACGGGCTGTATTGTTACCCCGCCAGTTAATCAGGGGATACGGTGCGCGCGAGCGATTATCGTTGGCCTCAACCGCCCTTCCATAGTTATTCAATAACTGATGTCGCTGCTGCTCTGGCAGTGTTGCAGAAAGTAATATCGCGCTGCCGCCCGCTTTGTATTGCGCTTTGAGAACCGCATCCAGCAAGCCATTCATATAGGTATCGAAAGCGTGAATTTCATCGACGATCAGGACACTGCGTCCTATACCTAAACCACGAATAAAGCGATATTTTACCGGCAGGACTGAAATCAAGACCTGGTCGATGGTACAAACGCCAATCTGCCCCAGAAAAACGCGTTTGTTACTTAAGGCAAGCCATTCGCAACATTGCGCCCATGCTTCCTCATTGCCCTGCGCATTTTGGCCGCGCTGTTTGATAGCCTGAAAATCGTTATTAAATTTGGCATTACCATGAGCAAGGATTAGGTTTGGCTGAGGGAAAAGACATCCGGCAAGAAACGCCATTCTTTCAAACATCGCATTAGCAGTGGCCTGTGTGGGTAAGGCTAAAACAATGCTATCGGCCAGACTGGCATCGATGAGTCGCCAGGCATAAGCCAGCGCGGTTTCGGTTTTACCGGCGCCGGTAGGCGCTTCAATAAGTGTGACGCCGGGTTCAAGCGGCAATGCGTCAACCAATACCTGAAGTTGCCGTGGTTGGTGGCCTGCTGAAAGGAGCGTTTGTACGCCCTGATACTCCTGAACATGTGCAAGCAGACCGCTACGCTTTAATACTCTCAACGCATCTTTTTTACAGCGCGTGGCAAAGTAATCCCGTAAATCATCAAATGTTGCCGGGGGCTTCGCGCAGAAATGAAAAGCGTCATCGCTGTTCCACGAGCCTAGCCAGTCGGCAATGGAACAAAACCCGGCCAGCAATGGCGATATTTCTGGCGGTTCGGCATTGACAGATAATCCAGCGGGCAAGAGAAACAAAGCCTCCAGTGCCGCTATCCATTCGCGACGCGCTTGCTTGTCAAAATCAGCCAGTAAAGGAGATAAAAATGATGGCCATCTCAGGCGATCGTTGTCCAGCTCATGCCAGGAACGGATATAACCATGATGACCTGTAACCGCTTCTATCCACGGGATCCAGGAGTGATAGGGATGGGGTTCAGGCTCATAAAAAGAGTTAAAATCTGGCTCTTCCAACATGGGCTGATAATCATCAATAAACCAATACAGCCCACCAGCACCGTGATCGAATCCCTTACAACGATCATAATCCAGTGATGACAATTTTACTGCTTCGGGAAATAGCGTTCGCCAGGTTTCAACTGACTTGCATTGAAATCGGGTATCAAACTTTCCAATATCGTGCAGTGCAATAAAAAACAGTATCCAGGCTTTAACCTTTGCTTCGTCGAGTGAAGGAGATTTTCGGCAAAAAAATGACCGGATTGAGGGCGAGCAGTCCCACCAGGATGAGGCCACAGCCGCAACATCAAGCGAATGCCAGATCAGTAAATGACAGCTTGCCTCTTTAGAATCCTCCCTGACAGTCTTTCCCCAGTATTGCGAAAAAATCCCTTTCCCCATGGTCGCCTCTGCTTCCGGAACAATACAAAACCCCTACTTTCAGACAGAACCAGTTAGCTCAAATTGATACATATCAACCATTTTTTCCGCATCGTCCTTGAATGAACACCATCTCCATATTGAATTGGAAATAAACACATAATATTCATTTCGCCTCCCCCTTGACCTTCCCCTTGATGGAAGGTTTAACCTTCTATAACGTCAATAAAGCCAAGCTTATTTGGCTCACCGAGAAGGAGTTTCACGATGTCTCATACTGTTAATCTCACCCTGGATGGCCTGTCCTGCGGTCATTGCGTTAAACGGGTAAAAGAAAGCCTGGAAAAACGTCCTGATGTTGAAAGTGCAGAAGTAACCATCACGTCCGCGCAGGTCACCGGCAGCGCGTCTGCTGAGGCGTTAATCGATACCATTAAAGAAGCCGGGTACGGGGCGGAGTTAAGCCACCCAAAGGCTGACCCGCTGGCAGAGTCATCAATCCCGTCGGAAGCACTGACAGCGGCGCCAACCTCGCTTCCGGCAGACTCATCGTTCGATGACAGCCAACAGCTGTTGATCGACGGCATGAGCTGCGCCAGTTGCGTGAGCCGGGTGCAAAATGCGCTGTCAGGCGTTCCGGGCGTCACGCAGGCACGGGTGAATCTTGCGGAGCGTACCGCGCTCGTCATGGGCAGCGCTTCCGCAAGCGATTTAATCAGCGCGGTGGAGAAAGCCGGATACGGCGCTGAAGCCATTGAAGATGACAATGAACGCCGGGAACGTCAGCAGCAGACCGCTCAGGCGGCAATGAAGCGCTTTCGCTGGCAGTCCGCCCTCGCCCTGGCGGTGGGTATCCCGGTGATGATCTGGGGCATGTTCGGCGACAATATGATGGTCACCGACGACAACCGCTCGCTGTGGCTGGGAATTGGCCTCGTCACCCTGGCGGTAATGATTTTCGCAGGCGGCCACTTTTATCGCAGCGCGTGGAAAAGCCTGATGAACGGCACCGCCACCATGGATACTCTGGTGGCGCTCGGCACCGGCGCCGCCTGGCTGTTCTCCATGAGCGTCAACCTGTGGCCGCAGTGGTTCCCGATGGAGGCGCGCCATCTTTACTACGAAGCCAGCGCCATGATTATCGGTCTGATTAATCTTGGTCATATGCTGGAAGCCCGGGCGCGCCAGCGTTCGTCAAAAGCCCTGGAGCGCCTGCTCGACCTGACACCACCTACCGCGCGCGTGGTAACCGAACACGGCGAGCAAACGCTGCCGCTGGCAGAAGTCCAGCCGGGGATGACGCTGCGTCTGACCACCGGGGATCGCGTGCCGGTAGACGGCGAAATTATTGAAGGTGAAGCGTGGCTGGATGAAGCCATGCTGACCGGCGAGCCCATCCCCCAGCAAAAAGGCGCCGGCGAAACCGTGCATGCCGGCACCGTGGTTCAGGACGGCAGTGTGCTGTTCCGCGCCAGCGCAGTCGGTAACCACACCACGCTCTCGCGGATCATCCGCATGGTACGCCAGGCTCAGAGCAGCAAGCCGGAAATCGGTAAGCTGGCGGACCGAATCTCGGCAGTATTCGTCCCGGTAGTGGTATTAATCGCCTTATTCAGCGGTGCGATGTGGTACTTCTTCGGGCCCGCGCCGCAAATTGTTTACACCCTGGTGATCACCACCACGGTATTGATTATCGCCTGCCCGTGCGCCCTGGGGCTGGCAACACCGATGTCGATTATCTCCGGCGTCGGTCGCGCCGCCGAATTTGGCGCACTGGTGCGGGATGCAGATGCGCTGCAACGGGCAAGCACGCTCGACACTGTGGTGTTTGATAAAACCGGGACGCTCACCGAAGGTAAACCGCAGGTGGTGGGCGTGATCACTGCCGCAGGCGTTGATGAACAACAGGCGGTACGTCTGGCCGCCTCGCTGGAGCAGGGTTCAAGCCATCCGCTGGCGCGGGCGATCCTCGACAAGGCCCAGGAGATCGCTTTACCGTCCGTGAACGGTTTCCGCACCTTACGTGGACTGGGCGTAAGCGGTGAAGCCGAGGGACATACCTTGCTGTTGGGCAATCAGGCGCTGCTGCATGAGCAGCAGGTTGATACCCGCGAACTGGATGCAGAGATTGAACGCCAGGCGCAACAGGGCGCAACGCCTGTTCTGCTGGCGATTGACGGCAAAGCGGCGGCGCTGCTGGCAATCCGCGATCCGCTACGCGAAGACAGTCGCGATGCGCTGGCTCGTCTGCACCGCGAAGGATATCGTCTCGTCATGTTGACCGGCGACAACGCCATCACCGCTCAGGCCATCGCCAAAGAAGCGGGTATTGATGAGGTGATTGCTGGCGTCCTGCCGGACGGCAAAGCAGAGGCCATTGCCAAACTGCAACGCGAAGGCCGCCAGGTGGCGATGGTCGGCGACGGCATCAACGATGCGCCAGCCCTGGCGCAGGCGGATGTGGGTATCGCCATGGGCGGTGGTAGCGATGTGGCGATAGAAACCGCCGCGATCACGCTGATGCGTCACAGCCTGATGGGCGTCGCCGATGCGCTGGCGATCTCCAAAGCCACGCTGCGTAATATGAAACAAAACCTGCTGGGCGCGTTTGTTTATAACACGCTGGGTATCCCGATTGCCGCCGGGATCCTGTGGCCCATTACCGGTACGTTGTTGAATCCGGTCGTGGCGGGCGCGGCGATGGCGCTGTCGTCGATTACCGTCGTCAGTAACGCCAACCGTTTGTTACGTTTCAAACCCAAAGCCTGATGGCTGGCCCGGGAATGCACCCGGGCCGACCCCTCCCCTTATTTGCACCTTTCGGTTCAGCGCGTTAGCATGAGTTTTTTGACTCGGGAACCTCTTTATGGGCCTGTTCGATCGTCTGCGTGCGCTGTTAGGGAGCCTCTCTCCCGTTAATCCCTGGCCCGCTATCGACGTTACGCTTCCCGGTAAACGCTACCTGCATCTGGTCGGCAGCATTCATATGGGCACCCGGGGATATGTCGCCGCTGTCGGCGCGCCTGGTGGAAAAAGTGCGGCGCGCCGATGCGCTGATCGTTGAAGCCGATATTCGCAGCGGCGGATCGCCGTTTGGCTTTGATCAGGCGGAACGCCCGTTGTCAGAACGGCTCGAGGCCGCAAGCCTTGAGCAGGTTGAAAAAATTGCCGGCGAGCTGTCGATACCGCTCTCGCGTCTCGATACGCAACCCGCATGGCAGGTGGCGTTGATGCTGCAAGCTCATCAGGCGCAGAGCCTTGGATTGCGCCCGGAATATGGCATTGACTATCAGCTTTTGCAGGCGGCGCAGGAACACCACACCCGGGTGCTGGAACTGGAAGGCGCAGACAATCAGATCGCGCTGTTGCGCCAGTTGCCGGAGCAAGGCCTCGGCTTGTTGCAGGACACCCTCACCCACTGGCACACCAATGCCCGGCTGTTGCAGTTGATGATCGGTTGGTGGCTGGGTAATCCCCCGAAGGAAGCGCGCGTCACGCTACCGAATACGTTCGCGCATGAGCTGTATGACGTGTTGATGCATCAGCGCAATCTGGCGTGGTGTGAGTTTCTGAATAATCTCCCGCCGGGGCGCTATGTGGTGGCGGTGGGGGCACTGCATCTGTACGGCGAAGGCAATGTGCCCGCCCTGTTAAAGCGCACGTAGTGGATGCGCAATTTTGTACTATTTTTCCGCTGATTTTGGGCTTACCCTTTTGCCATGACGTATTCATCATCAGGTAAACATCATGACGCCCGCAGTTAAACTGCTCGAAAAGAATAAGATCGCGTTTAAAATTCACGCCTATGACCACGACCCGCATGAAACCAATTTTGGCGATGAGGCGGTACGCAAACTGGGGCTTAATGCCGACCAGGTCTACAAAACGTTGCTGGTTTCAATGAATGGCGACGCAAAGCAACTGGCGGTGGCGGTGACGCCGGTCGCCACGCAGTTAGATCTCAAAAAAGTCGCTAAGGCATTAGGCGCGAAAAAGGTCGATATGGCCGATCCGATGGTAGCGCAACGCACCACCGGCTATTTGGTGGGCGGGATCAGTCCGCTGGGTCAGAAAAAGCGCTTGCCGACGCTGATCGACGCACCGGCTCAGGACTTCCCGTGTATTTATATTTCCGGCGGCAAGCGCGGGCTGGATATCGAACTGGCCGCACGCGACCTGGCGTCGCTGCTTAACGCTACCTTTGCGGATATTGCCCGCCGCGAGTAGCGCGCCTGAAAAACCGGGGCGTCGCCGCCCGGTTAGTTTGGTTTACTGCAGCTTACTTCACCTTTTGGCTCAAAAGCATTCACGTCCAGCGGAGAATTCTGCTGGATGTACTGTTTCAGCACCTCGGCATCAATAAACCCGGTATTGACGTAGCCCGGCTGGTCAGCGATGGAGGGATAGCCATCGCCGCCCGTGGCGTTGAAACTCAGGGGTCGCCATACGGTAGGTTTTATTCGGGTCTACCGGCTCGCCCTTGATTTTCAGATCGCGTAGCGTGCCGCCTGAGGCGATAAAGCTGACGTTAGCGAACTGCGGATACGCGCCGGAATCCGGTGTTTTCTGCGCCACGGCGGTTAGATATTCCACACCGCTTTGCCCGGCATATCGATATACACCAGCGTGTTGCCGAACGGTTGCACTTTCAGTACGTCTTTATAGGTGATGTCGCCTGCTTCGATGGAATCCCGAATGCCGCCGCCGCTCATCACCGCGAAATCCGCCCCGGTGCGCGCCATCTGCGCCGCCAGGATCAGGTGCCGAGATTGGTCTGCACAAAGCGGACTTTACTGCGGTCCCCTTCGAGATGACCGTTCACATTACCGATTTTCACCTCAAGCTGGGCTTTGCCTTTACTCTGGAAGGGCGATAATAACGACAGCATTTTCGGGTTTTCGGCAATCTCCGGGGTATAAAGAATACGTTCGCTTTTGCCGTTATCCCAGGTGACTTTTTTCTTCAGGTTTACCGGAATCAACTGGTAATTCACCAGCTTCATCTCGCCATTACGGAACTCGAAATCAGCGCGTCCGACGTATTTTGCCCCATTCATGGGCCTGCACAATCCAGATGCCGTTCTGGCGATCCGGCGCACACGGGGTGCCAGGCACATATTCCACCTGTTTTTTATTATCGGAGGCCATACAGACCGGGTTTTGTGAATGTCCGCCCACGATCATGGCCAGCGAACCTTCCGGCAGGCTGCGCGCCATTTCAACATCCCCCGGCGCGTTAGAGCCATGTGCGCCATTATCGTAATGGCCCATATGGGTTGCGGCGGATGATGACATCCGGTTTTTCGGTTTGCTGAAGTTCCTGAATGACCAGCTTCGCTTCTTCGGCGGGTTTACGGAACTCGATGTCGGTAAAGAATTCCGGGTTGCCGATTTTGGCGGTGTCGTCTGTGGTCAGGCCAATAACCGCAATTTTCAGGTCCTGACGTTTGAACAACGCCCAGGGTTTGAACAGGCGTTCGCCGGTGCTTTTCTGGTAAATATTGGCCGACAGAAACGGGAATTTGGCCCATTGTTCCTGCTGGCGCAATACGGTGAGCGGGTTATCAATTCGTGGTTTCCGACTGCCATCGCGTCATAACCAATCAGATTCATGCCGCGAAAGTCGGGTTCGGCGTCCTGTAAGTCAGATTCCGGTACGCCGGTGTTGATGTCACCGCCGGACAGCACCAGCACGCTCCCGCCCTGTTTCCGCGACCTGCTGGCGAATGCTGTCCACCAGCGTTTTTTTGCGCGGCAAGGCCGTACTCGCCGTACTCATTACGCCAGAAATGGCCGTGGTGATCGTTGGTGTGAAGGATGGTGATTTTATATGTCTTGTCCTGCTCGTATGCCTGCGCAGGCATACTTGCTATGCCCGCCGCGACCAACAATGCCATTACCAGGCCGGATTTGGCTAACCCCATGTCAACGCTCCCTTTAGAAATCATTCAGATCCACAACAGTATAATGGTAGGCCATCCTGTACCACGCGCTTTTCAGATTTGCGGCTTTTTATCGAGTCAGGATGCGCGGTATGTTAGCAGAGTAACTATTCTCCTCATGGATAATTACCTGCGTTATCCGCTAATAATAAAATCATTTTTTTGGAATCTATGGCATGAGTCAACAAACCCAGTCGATAACCGGGCAACCGGCTTCGCCGCCAAAAAGCCGCACCTCGTTCGGTATTTTGGGGGCAATCAGCCTGTCGCATTTACTGAACGATATGATCCAGTCGCTGATCCTGGCGCTGTATCCGTTGTTGCAGGCTGAATTTACCCTGAGCTTTGTACAAATCGGGATGATTACCCTCACGTTCCAGCTCACTTCATCGCTGCTTCAGCCTGTTGTCGGCCACTATACCGATAAATATCCGATGCCCTGGTCGTTGCCGATTGGCATGTGCTTTACCCTCTGCGGTTTAGTGCTGTTAGCGATGGCGGGCAGTTTTACGATGGTACTGCTCGCGGCAGCACTGGTAGGCACCGGTTCGTCCGTGTTCCATCCGGAATCGTCCCGGGTGGCGCGTATGGCTTCTGGCGGCCGCCATGGTCTGGCGCAATCGCTGTTCCAGGTGGGCGGTAACTTCGGCAGTTCACTTGGCCCGTTGCTGGCGGCGATTATCATCGCGCCTTACGGTAAAGGGAATGTAGGCTGGTTTGTGCTGGCCGCGCTGCTGGCGATTGTTGTGCTTGCCCAGGTGAGCCGCTGGTATGCCGCGCAACACCGCCTGGCGAAAAGCCGTCCGGCAGTGAAAATTGCCAACCCGCTGCCACGCCGAAAGTGATTCAGGCCATCACCGTGCTGCTGATCCTGATTTTCTCCAAATACTTTTATATGGCGAGTATCAGCAGCTACTTCACCTTTTATCTGATGGAAAAATTCCATCTGTCGGTGCAAAGCGCGCAACTGCATCTGTTCGGCTTTTTGTTCGCCGTCGCGGCGGGCACCGTTATCGGCGGGCCGGTGGGCGATAAGATTGGTCGTAAGCTGGTGATCTGGGGTTCCATACTCGGGGTTGCGCCTTTTACGCTGATATTGCCTTACGCCGATTTATGGTGGACAGGCGTATTAACAGGCATCATCGGTTTTATTCTGGCCTCGGCCTTTTCAGCGATTCTGGTCTACGCGCAGGAACTGATGCCTGGCCGCATTGGCATGGTATCCGGCCTGTTTTTCGGTTTCGCTTTTGGCATGGGCGGGCTTGGCGCTGCGGTGCTGGGCTTTGTCGCGGATCAGACCAGTATTTTTCTAGTTTACAAAATCTGCGCTTTCCTGCCTCTTTTAGGGATACTGACGGTATTCCTGCCCGATAATCGTCATAAAGCCTAACGTAACGCGGCCAAAGCTCGTCTTTGGCCGCCGCTGTACCCCGCATATCTTCACGCTTCAGGCGCGATAAAGCTCCAAATCTCCTCTCTGCCTGCTTTTTTTCATCCAAATGCTATTTTTATTCACATTTCATCCAATATTGATAAACGCGCTGTATAAAATTGTCATAAACTATTAACCGGAGGCCAGGTTTTCACCAGGTCGGGAGCCACTAAATACGAAAGGAGACGGAATGCATCACGCCACCCCGCTTATCACCACGATTGTCGGCGGCCTCGTGCTCGCTTTTTTGCTGGGCATGCTGGCCAACAGGTTACGTATATCACCACTGGTGGGATATTTAATCGCGGGGGTTTTAGCCGGGCCGTTTTACGCCGGGTTTTGTTGCTGACACCAAACTCGCGCCGGAACTGGCGGAGCTCGGGGTTATCCTGCTGATGTTTGGCGTCGGATTGCATTTCTCGATTAAGGATTTGATGGCGGTAAAGTCGATAGCCATCCCCGGTGCCATCGCGCAAATTGCGGTGGCGACGCTCCTGGGGATGGGGCTTGCCTGGACGCTTGACTGGTCATTAATGACCGGCATCGTGTTTGGTTTGTGTCTTTCCACCGCCAGTACCGTGGTACTGTTGCGGGCGCTTGAAGAACGGCAGTTAATCGACAGTCAGCGCGGGCAAATCGCTATTGGCTGGCTGATTGTTGAAGATTTGGTGATGGTGTTAACGCTGGTATTGCTGCCTGCTGTCGCAGGAATGCTGGAAAAGGGCAACGTCGGCCTGGCATCGCTGTCTCTGGATATGGGTATCACAATCAGCAAAGTGGTGGCGTTTATCGCCCTGATGATGCTGGTTGGCCGTCGCGTTGTGCCGTGGATCCTGGCGCGCAGCGCAGCGACCGGTTCGCGGGAGCTGTTTACGCTGGCAGTGCTGGCGCTGGCGCTCGGTATCGCCTTTGGCGCCGTTGAATTGTTCGACGTCTCCTTTGCGCTCGGCGCGTTCTTCGCCGGTGTGGTGCTTAATGAGTCGGAGCTTAGCCACCGCGCCGCCCACGATACCCTGCCACTGCGGGACGCGTTTGCGGTGCTGTTCTTTGTCTCCGTCGGTATGTTGTTCGATCCGATGATCCTGATTCAACAACCGGTAGCCGTGCTGGGCACCGTGATTATCATCATTTTCGGCAAATCCCTTGCCGCATTTGCGCTGGTGCGAATGTTCGGTCACTCCCAGCGGACCGCGTTAACCATTTCCACCAGCCTGGCGCAGATTGGTGAATTCGCGTTTATTCTGGCTGGCCTCGGTATGGCACTCGATTTGCTGCCGCAGGAAGGCCAGAATCTGGTGCTGGCGGGCGCAATTCTGTCGATCATGCTCAACCCTGTGCTGTTCGCCATTCTTGAAAAGTACCTCGAGAAAACCGAAACGCTGGAAGAGCAGACGCTGGAAGAGGCGCTGGAAGAAGAGCAGCATCCGGTGGATATTTGCAACCACGCCCTGCTGGTGGGTTATGGCCGTGTCGGGAGTCTTATTGGCGAGAAACTGATGGAGCAAGGGATCCCGCTGGTGGTGGTTGAGACATCCCGGACGCGAGTGGATGAGCTGCGCTCACGCGGCATTCGCGCGGTGCTGGGTAATGCCGCCAATGAAGAGATCCTGAACCTCGCGCATCTGAACTGCGCCCGCTGGCTGCTGTTGACGATCCCGAACGGGTATGAAGCCGGTGAGATTGTCGCCACGGCACGTGCGACGTGCCCCGGAATCGATATTATCGCCCGCGCCCATTACGACGATGAAGTGGATTACATCGCTGAACGCGGTGCGAATGAGGTGGTCATGGGCGAGCGTGAAATCGCGAACACGATGCTTGCGCTGTTAGGAAGCCGTCAGACCGGCGAAACGGTAAGCGGTTAACGCCGTCCTCACGATAACAAAAAGGCTGGGAAGCGATGCTTCACCAGCCTTTTTTAATGGGGCGTGTTTTACCGCTCCCAGTATGCCTCTTCGAGGCTGTCTTCACGTTCCGGCAGCCCGCGGGTTAACCTCGGCGAATGCTGATTCAAAACCTGATAGCTCACGCGGTTGGCATATTTGCATACCTGCGCCAGCGACGAGTAGGTCAGCCAGTTAAATTTATGCTTGCTGGAATTGGGCACGTTAGTGCGATGGAAATTGTTGGCAGTGATGTCGTGCAGCAGCGCTGCCAGCGCGCCGTCGCCTGCGCCGTTGGTATTCATGATTTTTTCCGGCCCGCCCATATACGGCGCGATGTGGGAGTAAATCCGCAGTGGCTGCTGGCAATCTTTTAAGCGTAACACCCGGCTAAATTCGTACTGGTTGAATTCAGCGATCGCGCCCGGCAGCAACGGATGTTGGGTCTTGCGCTTCGCCTCTTCCTCGGTGTATCCCGCCATGTACAATCCCACCGGCCCGGCGGTGCACAGCACTAAATCGACCCAGTCCAGCGCTTTATCGGACGCCAGCAACGGATCGCTCTCGCCAGTCAGCGCCAGCGCTTCTTCTTCGTTCATCGCCAGAATCGAGACGTGCTCTTTCAGAAACTCGCGCCACCATGACGGGTTATCCGCGATCACATACTTCGTGCCCAGCGTCAGTACGACCGGAACATTGTGCTTCTTCGCGTAACCAATGGCGGTCATGGTGGCATCCGGCATCGGTTCACCGGGTTTGCAGCGCACCAGATACGACGTCAGCACCAGCGCTGAAGCACCTGCGATCACGGCTTCGGGAATGCTTTCCGGCCGCAGTTGATTCATATGGCCCGGACTGATGGCGAAGGTGCGCTCGCCCTGCTCGCTAATCAGCGTAAAGCAGCGGCCAATGGCACCGTCCACACCCTGAAGGTAATTAAGATCGGTGCGGCTGGAGGTATTGCATAAATAGCGGTAGGCGTAGCTGCCCGGCGTGATGTTATTGCACATCACGCCCAGCAGGACGGAACGGTCATCGGCCAGCACCGAATAGTTGTGCATGGTATTGCCGATAGTGCCGCCAGCAAACTGATGGGTAATGAGGTTTTCGCGGACCAGTTCCTGGTAAAGCGCTTCTGCCACGTCATCTTCAATCACCAGCGAATGGCCGAGGCTCAGGCCGTAGCGCGCCACAAACGCATCATCGACACGCGCTTCGATATCCACCAGCGTCTGGTCAATACCAACAACCCAGGACGGGCTGGCTTCATGATCGGGCTGCGTCTGTTGAAGTAACGGGTCGCGCAGACTGACGGGAAAATAGTGTTTAGATTTACGTTTGCCGGGAAATTTCATGGATTGCGGATCGGTAGCTATTGAGGCGGTGAATGGTAGCACATTCCGCCGCCCCGACGCGATTAGCGATAGCGTGACACCAGTTGCACCATCATCTCAATGTGGGCGGCACCGTCGTTTAAAGCGGGAATGTATTCGTATTTCTCGCCCCCTGCCTCAAGGAAGATTTCGCGGTTCTGTTCGGCGATCTCTTCCAGCGTCTCCAGACAATCCGCCGCAAAGCCCGGGCACATCACCTGAATATGCTTAATGCCTTTTTGGGGCAGCATTTTCAGGGTTTCGTCGGTATACGGCGTCAGCCACGGCTCGCGGCCAAAGCGCGACTGGAACGTCATCATCGTCTTCTCAGGGTCGATTTCCAGCGCGCCCACCAGTTCCCGGGTTGTATCGCGGCAGCGCTGCGGATAATCGTCGCCTTCGTCGGCATAGCGTTGCGGAATCCCGTGGTACGACATCAGCAGCAGATCCGGTTCGCCATGTTGCGCGAAAGACTGACGCACAGTGCCCGCCAGCGCGTTGATGTAAGCCGGGTGATCGGCGTAATCGCGAATGAAATTAATGCCCGGCACCCGACGATAGCGGGTCAGAATGCGCGCCAGCTCATCCCACACGGCGGCCACCGTCGAGCAGGAAAATTGCGGGTAAAGCGGCAGGACGATGATGTTGGTGACACCGCTTTCGATAAGCCCGTCGACAGCGCTGTCCAGCGACGGTTTGCCATAGCTCATACCCAGCACCACCGGCATATCGGGCAGACGCGCAGATAAGGCCTGCTGCTGGCGACGGCTGTACACCAGTAACGGTGAGCCCTCTTCCATCCAGATGGACTGATAGAGTTTGGCGACGCGAGGAGAACGCAGCGGCAGGATCACGCCGCGCAACAGCGGCCACCACAGCAGCGGCGACGTATCGACGACGCGCTTATCGCTTAAAAACTGGCGCAGATAGCGTTTTACCGCCGATGCCGTCGGGGCATCCGGTGTGCCGAGATTGACCAGCAGAATACCTGTTTTTTCGAAACGCATTATCCGCCCTTACCTGACTAAATGGTTGATAATTGTAACTGAAAACGGAACAGGATAAATCTATTGATATAAGAGCCAACGCCCTTCTTCGGGAAAGAAAAGCATCTGGCTCTGGATCATTCAGGCTGGCGGCAGGCCGCCGCCTGAAAGGAGAAAGGTGACGGGCGATTAACCGAGGATTTTTTCCAGTTCAGCGCGCACTTCGCTGACCGCTTTGGTGCCGTCAACTTTCGCGTAACGGGTGTTGCCCGCCTGCGCTTCTTTCTGGTAGTAGCCAATCAGCGGCGCGGTCATCTGATGGTATTCCACCAGACGTTTACGCACGGTTTCTTCCTGGTCATCTTTACGGGTGGTCAGCTCGTCGCCGGTCACGTCGTCTTTGCCTTCCACTTTCGGCGGATTGAATTTAACGTGGTAAACGCGGCCGGAAGCAGCGTGTACGCGGCGGCCAACGATACGGTCAACAATCAGTTCGTCCGGCACAGCAAATTCGAGCACATAATCAACGTTAATGCCCGCTTCTTTCATGGCGTCTGCCTGCGGAATGGTGCGCGGGAAACCGTCCAGCAGAAAACCGTTGCGGCAATCTTCCTGCGCAATGCGCTCTTTTACCAGGGCAATAACCAGCTCATCGGTCACCAGTTTGCCGGCGTCCATAATGTCTTTTGCCTGTTTGCCCAGCTCAGAGCCGGATTTTACCGCGGCGCGTAACATGTCACCGGTGGAGATTTGCGGAATGCCGTATTTCTCCATGATGAACTGTGCCTGAGTACCTTTTCCTGCGCCCGGAGCGCCGAGCAGAATAATACGCATTGCGTAATTCCCCATACGATTTGATTATTACTGGAAGTTGCGAGGCAAAACCATACCACTAAAGGCAGTACTACGACAAGAAACGCGGGGTTGGTGAATGCTTTCAAGCGCCTGACGAATGGCAATAAAATGTACAGCGGCGGGAAATTTTCCCCCTCTCAGGACGAAGAGAGGGGGAAAAAACAGCGTTACGAGACCAGAAGTTGGTTCATGCGGCGAATAAACAGGTTTGGATCTTCCAGGGTGCCGCGCTCGGCGAACAGCGCCTGATCGAGCAACAGTTCCACCCACTCTTTAAACTGCTCGTCATCCTGCGTGTCGGCAGTGCGTTTCACCAGCACATGATCCGGGTTCAGTTCAAAGATGTATTTCACATCCGGCACGGCCTGGCCCGCCGCGGCGAAGAGCTTCGCCATCTGGGTGCTCATTTCGTCGTTGTCGGTAGTGACAATCGCCGGCGTGTCGGTCAGACGATGGGTGAAGCGCACTTCTTTCACGCGGTCGCCCAGCAGGGTTTTCACGCGATCGATAAACGGCTCAAGCGCTTTTTCTGCTTCTTTGGTCTGCTCGTCAACTTCGTCAGCCAGCTTATCCAGCGACTCGTCCGCCTTGGCGATGGACTGGAATTTCTTACCGTCAAACTCGGTCAGGTAGCTCATCATCCATTCGTCGATGCGGTCGGAAAGCAGCAGGACTTCGATGCCTTTCTTACGCAGCAGCTCCAGATGCGGGCTGCTCTTCGCCGCGGCATAGCTGTCAGCGGTGATGTAATAGATCTTCTCCTGGCCTTCTTTCATGCGCGCCACGTACTCTTCCAGCGAGACGGTCTGCTCGGAAGAATCGGTGTGAGTGGACGCAAAGCGCAGCAGTTTGGCAATGGTTTCCTGGTTGGCGTGATCTTCCGCCGGACCTTCTTTCAGTACCAGACCGAACTGTTTCCAGAAGGTTTGGTATTTTTCCGCGTCGTCCTTAGCCAGTTTTTCCAGGGTCTGCAGGGCGCGTTTGGTCAGCGCGTTACGCAGATTACGGGTCACGGTGCTGTCCTGGAGGATTTCACGCGACACATTGAGCGGCAGATCGTTGGAATCAATCAGGCCACGGATAAAGCGCAGGTAGTTCGGCATGAACTGCTCAGCGTCATCCATGATGAAGACACGCTGCACATAGAGTTTCAGGCCGTGTTTATGATCGCGGTTCCACATGTCCCACGGTGCCTGGGACGGCACATACAGCAGGCTGGTGTACTCCTGCTTACCTTCCACGCGGTTATGGCTCCAGATCAGCGGATCGGTGAAGTCATGGGCGATATGCTTGTAGAACTCTTTGTACTCGTCATCGCTGATTTCGGACTTGCTACGGGTCCACAGCGCCTGGGCTTTGTTGATTTTCTCGAAGCTGACGACGGTTTCGCCGTCTTTTTCTTCATGTTTTTCAATCTCAACCGGCAGGGCGATGTGATCGGAGTATTTGCTGATGATCGAACGCACGCGCCAGTCATCAAGGAATTCATCCTCGCCTTCACGCAGGTGCAAAGTAATTTCGGTGCCGCGATCGGCTTTATTGATGTCTGCGACGGTGTATTCGCCTTCGCCCGCAGATTCCCAGAACACGCCCTCTTCAGCGCTGGCGCCTGCAGCACGGGTGCGTACGGTCACTTTATCCGCCACGATAAACGCTGAGTAGAAGCCCACGCCAAACTGGCCGATTAACTGGCTGTCTTTCGCCTGGTCGGAACCCATCGATTCCAGGAACGCTTTGGTGCCGGATTTTGCGATGGTCCCCAGGTGATCGATCACTTCATCACGGGTCATCCCGATGCCGTTATCGGCGATAGTCAGGGTGCGATTGGCTTTGTCGAAGGAAACGCGTACCCGCAGATCGCCGTCTCCGCCGTACAGATCCGGATTGGACAACGCGCGAAAGCGCAGTTTGTCTGCCGCATCCGAGGCGTTGGAGATAAGCTCACGCAGGAAAATTTCTTTATTGGAATACAGGGAATGGATCATCAGGTGCAGAAGCTGTTTCACTTCTGACTGGAAACCACGGGTTTCTTGTCCTTTCATTTAAGTCGACCTCAACAATACCATTTAATGGGGGGTATAAAACGTTGAGGGAGAGATGGGGATAACGGGGAGATATTTCAAGCGGAGCGTGTAAAAGACACGCTCCGAATGATTAAAAAACAATCTTGTGGCGACCGACCAACGAGTGCGACAGCGTAGTGCCGTCCACCATTTCCAGTTCGCCGCCGACTGGCACCCCATGCGCGATACGGCTGGCATCCACGCCGTATTGCCCGCAAAGTTCGGCAATATAGTTGGCTGTGGCTTCGCCTTCCACCGTGGGGTTAGTGGCGAGGATCACCTCTTTGAGCGACTCGGTTTCCAGACGCTGCTCCAGACGATCCAGGCCGATGTCCTGCGGGCCGATACCATCCAGCGGAGAGAGGTGGCCCATCAGCACAAAATAGCGACCGGAGAACTGCCAGGTTTGCTCAATCGCATAGATATCCGCCGGACTTTCCACCACGCAGATCTGGCCGTTTTCCTGCCGACGCGGATTCGCGCAAATGTGGCAAATTTCCTGCTCGGTGAAGGTATGGCAGTCGGCGCAGTGGCCGATTTCCGACATGGCGCGGGTCAATGCCTGCGCCAGGCGCATTCCGCCGCTGCGGTCGCGCTGCAACAGCGTGAAGGCCATGCGCTGCGCCGACTTCGGGCCGACGCCCGGCAGGCAGCGCAACGCCTCCATCAGTTGGGTCAACAGAGGGCTGGTTTGCATCAGAACGGCATCTTAAAGCCTGGCGGCAGTTGCATACCGGAAGACACAGAAGCCATTTTCTCTTTCTGGGTCTCTTCGATACGACGTGCAGCATCGTTGAATGCAGCGGCGACTAAATCTTCCAGCATGTCTTTATCGTCTTCCAGCAGGCTCGGATCGATTTCCACGCGACGGCAGTTATGCGCGCCGTTGATGGTCACTTTCACCAGACCCGCGCCGGATTCACCGGTCACTTCCAGCTTCGCGATTTCTTCCTGCATTTGCTGCATTTTTTCCTGCATCTGCTGGGCTTGCTTCATCAGATTACCCAGACCGCCTTTTCCAAACATATGCATCTCTCTTTACTTTGGGGCTCGTCGGGCGCGTTCGCGCTCAACGATACCGGGTTTACAACAGACAGAAGACCTGCCCGTCAAAGGGGGCGAATGCTCTCTTCATCCAGATCGGCGTCGAAGAAACGGCGCAGAGTCTGAATGTTGGCATCCGCAATGATCGACTCGCGCGCCTGCGCCAGCTTCTCTTCATAAATCGCCTGACGCCACTCAAGAGGTGTACGACGGGCAAGATTATCATCTTCAATGATAGTCAGTTCAATCGGCGAACCATAAAGCTGGCTCATGGCCTCGCTAAGGGTTTCCCGCGCCGCAGGCGAGTTTAAATGGCGCTGGGTAGGACGTAAATGCAGGCAGATGGTTTGCCCGTCCTGCTCCTTCCAGGCATTCAACGCCACCTGCTCAACCAGTTTCGGCAGCTTCATTAAGCTTACATCACGCGCCCAGTCATCGCGCGTGAGAGATTCTTCAGCCAGTTTCGCCGCCAGTTCGGGGGTTTTTTCATGCTCCAGGGCTTTTTTCAGCGCTTTCGGCGTGGCCACCGGCTCTGGTGCCACTTCCACAACGTTCTGCGCTTTCCAGCGATAGGCTTCGGGTTTTGCCGGTGTGCTTTCTTTCAGTGTACTGGCCGGTTTTGCTTTTACCCGTTCTGTTACCGATGCCAGCCGTTCGAGCGCAGAGTTGCTCACCGGCCGCGCGGTTTTGGGCGCTGCCGGTTCACTCTTTTTTGTTCTGCTGCCCTCCTGGGCTTTTTGCAGACGGCTTCTGGCTTCCAGCAACTGGCTGGTTGCGTCAGGCAGCGCCGCGCTAACCGCCGGTTGCGGCGAGGCGGACGACGCAGGAGCCGCAGGGGATGGCGCTTCTACGCGGGCTACCGGCTGTGCCGCGACAGCCGGGATAGTCGGTTGCGTGTTTTGCGGCTCAGGCAGCGGCGCACGGGGATGGAAAGCCAGTGCGCGAAGCAGCGTCATCTCCACGCCCATCCGCCGATCCGGCGCCCAGGGCAGCTCTTTACGGCCAATTAATAAGGTCTGGTAATACAGTTGCACATCCGCGGGCGGTACCGTACGCGCCAGCTCTTTTAGGCGTTGCTCAATCGCCGCCATATCCGAGCCGATGGCGGCCGGAGAAAGCTGCACCATAGCGATACGGTGCAACAGACTGAGCATTTCCACCAGCAGCGCTTCCCATTCCACACCACGGGCGTGCGCGTCGGTAAGCAGACGCATCACGGTGTCGCCTTCCGCCCGCGCCAGCGCTTCAATCAGCGACAGCGCCTGGGCGTCATCCAGCGTGCCCAGCATCGCGCTCACTGCCTCGGTGCTGACCTGTCCGTCGCCGCTGGCGATAGCCTGGTCGGTCAGGCTCAGCGCATCGCGCAAGCTGCCTTCCGCAGCGCGCGCCAGTAACTGTAGCGCCCGGGATTCATGGTCGATTTTTTCCTGGGTCAGAATATGTTCGAGCTGATCGCGGATCTGATCGACATCCAGCGCCTTGAGGTGAAACTGCAGGCAGCGCGACAAAATCGTCACCGGCAATTTTTGCGGATCGGTGGTTGCCAGCAGAAATTTGACGTGCGCAGGCGGCTCTTCCAGCGTTTTCAACAGGGCGTTGAAGCTGTGGCGCGAGAGCATGTGCACTTCATCGATAAGATAAACTTTAAAGCGTCCACGAGCGGGCGCGTATTGCACGTTATCCAGCAAATCGCGGGTATCTTCGACCTTCGTGCGCGATGCGGCGTCGATTTCAATCAAATCAACGAAACGGCCCTGCTCAATTTCACGGCAGTTATCGCACACGCCGCAGGGGTGGCAGTAATGCCCGTTTCGCAATTCAGCCCTTTGGCGAGCAGTCGCGCAATCGAGGTTTTTCCGACGCCACGCGTGCCGGAAAACAGATAAGCGTGATGAATGCGCCCGAGGGATAATCCGTTCGCCAGCGCGGTCAGTACATGTTCCTGGCCGACGACGTCAGCAAAGGTTTGTGGGCGCCATTTACGGGCTAAGACCTGATAACTCATGGGCTGGCTCTGAAATGCCTGGATGGTGAATAGAGAGGGGTAATGCTAACACAGCCCCACCTGTACGGCGAGGCTGTCGGGGCGATTATCAATGACCGGGGAACGGGACCAGGCTGAAGCAGTCGATGCCAGCTTTTTGCAGGCGCTGTTCGCCGCCAAGATCGAACAAATTGATAATAAACGCAGCGTCTTTCACTTCGCCGCCGAGACGACGAATCAGCTTCACGGTCGCGTCGATAGTGCCGCCCGTCGCCAGCAGATCGTCCACAACCAGCACTTTATCGCCGGGTTTGATGGCGTCGACATGGATCTCAAGCTGATCGGTGCCGTATTCCAGCTCATAGCTTTCCGCGATAGTTTCACGCGGCAGCTTACGCGGTTTACGGACCGGGACAAAGCCCACGCCCAGCGCCAGCGCAACCGGAGCGCCGAACAAAAAGCCGCGTGCTTCGGTGCCCACCACTTTCGTGATCCCGGCATCTTTGTAACGTTCGGTCAGCAGTTCGATGCTTAACGCATACGCTTTGGGGTCTTCCAGCAGGCTGGTAACGTCACGAAACAGAATGCCCGGCTTCGGGTAATCCTGGATGCTTTTAATACTGTCTTTGAGAAATTCAAGCTGCTGTGCAGTCGCGGTCATAATTACATGCCTGATAAAAACGGGTTGACTCACAAGACACGCCAAAGGGGTTAAAGACGGTTTTGATTACGCTTTAACCAGGGCGAGTCTGTTGCCGAAAACGCCAGAATGTACTGGCTGAGCACAGGAAATGCAACAGCCCTGATGCGGGTTTACGGGTTTTGTTGCTTTTCATCAATCACCGGGAGACGCCACATGAAGACCAGCAGGCAGCCCAGGATCGTTAACAATAAAATACGCACCCAGACCATTTTTACCACCCACAGCGACACCGCAAATGTTACAAGAATAAACAGGATAGCTCTGGGCTTTGCGCCGCGCGGCATTGCCTTATGCTGCTGCCAGAATCGCAAGTATCCGCCGAACCAGGAGCGGTATAACAGCCAGTGATGAAAACGTGGGGAAGAGCGCGCAAAGCACCAGGCGGCCAGCAATAAAAATGGTGTGGTGGGAAGCAACGGAAGCACCACGCCGAGCGTCGCAAGCACTACCGCAATCCAGCCAATGATGATTAAAATGAGTCTTTGCATAGTCGCTTCCACAGGGTCATGACGGCTACTGTATCACAGCGCAAGCGGGACTTAGCGGAGAGCGAATGAAAACCGACCGATTATTACAATCGCTACAAACGCGCTTGCACAGCCTGGCGCAAACGCTTGAGCCGCTGGCGCAGCATCGCACGCTGTCGGCGCGTTTCGATCGCCAGCTATTCCAGACACGTTCCACGGTGATTAACGATTATCTGCAGGAATGCTGGCGTAATTTAGACACCCTGACCCTTTACGTTCGGCAACAAAAAACCGACCGGGTCGCCTGGCTTGCCGAACATCTGGTGGCTCAAATGGAAGCGCTGTCGCGGGAAAGCGCCACCTGGACGCTGCGGTTTCATGACAGCGCGCACCTGCCCGCAGGCCGACGCCATGCCCAGTTGTTGCAGCATCAGGACTACGAACGGCGTTTACTGGCGATGAAACAGCAGCGTGAAGCGCAGTTGCGCAGCGTGGAAACCTTGCAGGAACAGCAAAAATTGCATAAAGAGTTGGATGTGCTGGACGGCAGGCTGGCTCGCTGCCGACATGCTCTGGCCGCCATTGAACGCGCACTGGCGCGGCAAACGCGTTAATCCACAGGAGAAAATCGTGTCCCTTGAGAACGCCCCCGACGACGTCAAACTGGCAGTGGATTTGATTATGCTGCTGGAGACGCATCAGATCCCGCCAGAAACGGCATTACGTGCGCTGGAAATTGTTCGGCAGGATTTTTTACGTAAACAGCAGGAAGACGCAGCGGGCAGCGCAGAGTAGCGCCCTCTCCCGCCAGGCAATTCGCAGGAGAGGCCCGCCGGTGAGCGTTAGATGGCGGCGTCGTCTTCTTCGCCGGTACGGATACGCACCACGCGCGCCACGTCAAACACGAAGATTTTACCGTCGCCGATTTTGCCCGTCTGGGCGGTGCGAATAATGGTATCCACACAGGTATCCACGATATCGTCAGTCACGACGATTTCAATTTTCACCTTCGGCAGGAAATCCACCATGTATTCCGCGCCGCGGTAGAGTTCAGTGTGCCCTTTCTGGCGGCCAAAACCTTTTACTTCGGTTACGGTCATGCCGGTAATGCCAACTTCCGCCAGCGCTTCGCGCACATCATCCAGTTTGAAAGGTTTAATAATCGCATCAATCTTTTTCATGGTGAACCCTTAACTCATCTCGCCAGTGGCACAGTTATCTACGCGTAATCGGTTGCTCACCGTATCATAATTACGCGGCGGTTTGGCAGCAAAACTACTCTTTAAAATCGTTTGCATCGAGCTCATGACGGGCCAGTAATTTGTAGAACTCGGTGCGGTTGCGTCCGGCCATGCGCGCGGCATGGGTAACATTGCCTTTGGTTATCTGCAAAATTTTCCGCAGATAGTTGAGTTCAAACTGGTTACGCGCTTCGACAAAGGTCGGCAGCACCGAGTTTTCACCCTCCAGCGCCTGACCGACCAGCGCCTCGCTGATGACCGGCGCGGAGGTCAGCGCCACGCACTGTTCAATCACATTCACCAGTTGGCGCACATTACCCGGCCAGCTTGCCGCCATCAGGTATTTCATGGCTTCGGTAGAAAAACGCCGCACGAACGGTTTGTGCCGTTCCGCCGCCTGACGCAGCAGATGATTTGCCAGCAGCGGAATATCTTCCGCCCGCTCGTTCAGGGCCGGAATTTTCAGGCTCACCACGTTCAGACGATAAAACAGATCTTCACGGAATTCGCCACGCGCCATCGCTTTGGGCAAATCCCGGTGGGTTGCGGAAATAATCCGCACATCAATGTCGATATCGCGGTTGCTGCCGAGCGGGCGCACCTTGCGCTCCTGCAATATGCGCAACAGTTTCACCTGCAACGGGATCGGCATATCGCCGATTTCATCGAGGAACAACGTGCCGCCTTCCGCCGCCTGAAACAACCCTTCCCGGCTGCTTACCGCGCCGGTAAACGCGCCGCGCGCGTGGCCGAACAGTTCCGACTCCAGCAACTGTTCCGGCAGGGCTCCGCAGTTAATGGCGATGAACGCTTTTTTCGCCCGCGGGCTGGCATTATGGATCGCCTGCGCCAACACCTCTTTCCCGGTGCCGCTCTGCCCCTGGATCAACACGCTCACATCCGATTGCGCCACCATCCGCGCCTGCTCCAGCAGACGCAGCATTATCGGGCTGCGGGTGACAATGGTGTTTTGCCATTCATCATCACCGCTGACGCCTTTATGAGAGAGCGCATCGTCAATAGCCTGATAAAGCGCGTCTTTATCTACCGGTTTGGTCAGGAAGCTAAAGACGCCCTGTTGAGTGGCGGCCACCGCATCAGGAATCGATCCATGGGCGGTGAGAATAATAACCGGCAGGCCGGGCTGCACTTTCTGGATTTCGCTGAACAGCTGCATACCGTCCATCTCATCCATGCGCAAATCGCTGATAACTAAATCGATCTGCTCACGTCCCAGCACCCGCAGCCCTTCCAGGCCACTTGCCGCCGTCTCGACGCTGTAGCCTTCGCTGGTAAGACGTAATCCCAATAGCTTAAGCAAGCCGGGATCGTCGTCCACCAGCAGTAAGCGCGCCGGTTTATGCTGCGTCATGGTTTCGCCTCCTGCGTTTCTTCGGGGATATCCTTGTCATCAGGCGAGGCCGCCGGATGCGTTGCGTCGGGCAGTTCGCCGCCGGATGTTTTCCGTGACGAGAGGCGACGCTCAATGTCGGTTAAATTTTCCAGTTTTTGCGTGACGAGCGCCAACTGGCTACGCAGCCGAAGCTCCTGCTCGCGTAGCGTATCCAGTTCGCCATCGCTGGTTTGCTGAAGCTTGGCGTAACGGCTGCGCTCTTCAGACAACTGTAACTGTGCGGCCTGGTTGTCCCGCCACACCTGGAATAACGGGCGAATCTGGCCCGGGATCTCCCCCGCCAGCTCATCCAGGCGGCTTACGTAGCGCCGCCGCTCAACCGGGGAGATTTTCGCGTTAGCCAACAGAATGCCGCGCTTAAAGTTGGCCTGCCAGGTATCGTCCTGCAACACGCCCGCCTGAGCCCGCGCTTCCGCTGGCGCAAGGCGTTCCGCGCAGTCCATGCCGCGCAGCCAGTAAAGCGGGTTGGTGTCGCTTTCCCGGCCTGTCAGTTCCCAAATATCCTGGCAATCGGTTGACAGAAAATCCGCCAGTTGATGTTCCGGATATTTATGCTGGTGTTTGTCGATTTTGCTGTGAATGGCGTCCTGGACGCAGCCGGTAAGCAAAAATGCCGCCAGCGCGCCGCCTGCGAGAGGCCGATAAGAAATGGGGTTAATCAGCGACGCTGCGCGCCGCCAAAGCCTGCTAAAAGATAGTTTCATGATGACGATTTTTCCGGGTCACAGACAGGCAACTCGATGCGGAAACAGACATCGGCGGTGTTATCGTCCACCAGATGGAGTTCACCATGCATCCGTCGAATACAATCCTGGGCGATGCTCAGCCCCAGGCCACTGCCTTTAACCGCCCCTTTTCGTTGATGACTTCCCTGAAAGAATGGCTCAAATATCATGTCGCGTTCCGCAAGAGGGATAGGGATGCCGCTGTTCGCCACATCAATCCGCACGCGGTTACCCACCTGGCGACTGCGGATATAAATGTTACCGGATTCAGATCCATAGTGCACCGCATTGGAATAGAGATTATCGATAACGCTCATCAATAACATGGGTTCAGCCTGGCAGGCCGCCGCTTCCAGCGCCAACTCGGTATGCATCATTTTTGCCCGGGCCGGTAAACTGTGGGCGGACATCACCATCTGAATCAACGGCTCAAGGGCGACGTTTTCCAGTTCGATGACGCCGTCCGCCAGTTTGCGATTGTAATCGAGCAACTGCTCAATCAGCTTCTGTAAATTGCGACTGCTGTTATCCAGGATCTGCACCACTTCCTGCTGTTCCGTCGTCAGAGGGCCAACAACCTGATCGGCCAGCAGATCGGTGCCTTCGCGCAGGCTGGCAAGCGGGGTTTTCAGTTCATGAGAGATATGGCGTAAAAACTGGTGGCGCTGGGACTCCAGCCACGAGAGACGTTCGCTGAGCCAAACCACCCGCTGCCCCACCGATCGCAGCTCGCGCGGCCCTTTAAACATCGCGGCGTCGCCCAGTGATTCGCCCTCCCCCAGCCGGTTAATCATCCGCTCAATGCCTTTTACCGGGCCGATAATCATTCGGGTAAACAGCATCACCAGGCCCAGGCTCACCAGGAACAGGATCAACGCCTGCCAGCCAAAAAATTGCCCACGCGAAGCGATGTCCTGTTGCAACTGCTGTCCACGGCTAAACACCACGCTGCGGGTCGACTGCACCATTTCAGTATTGGCTTTGGCGAACGCTTCCAGATTGTCATCGGCGGCGTCGGCAGGCCCACTGTTATGGCACTGCAACTGCGCCAGCGCATCCAGATTGTCCTTCAGACGCTGATAAAGCGCTTTATCCGGCAGTACGCTTGCATGGGATTCAAGCATCTGGGCATAACGCTGGCGCTGGTTCTGATACACCTTTTCAAGGGTCGCGTCGTCCAGCACACAATATTGCCGGTAACTGCGTTCCATCTCTAAGGCGGCGTTGGTCATGACTTCGCTGCGCCGGGCGTCAATCAGCGTGGTGCGATTGGTGCGTGCCGCCTGTTCACTGAGATCGTTAAGGCTTTGCCACGCCTGCCAGGCGAGCACCAGCAACGGCAGCAGAATCAGTAAAAAAGCCATGACGACTAACTGACGCAGCGAACGGGGAAAGAGTGACCAGCGTTTCACAGGATTCTCAATGTAATAAGGTGATACCCGGATGCTAGCTGACGAGACGACGGCGGGAAAGCCCGAATCACAGAAACGACAAAGGCAGGGAAAAATCCCTGCCTTTGCGATGGAAATAGGCGGTGCCTTACTCAACGTTTCGTCCGATGTCTGATAGAGCGAATGCTGTATCAATGGGTGGACGGCAGGCACCTGTAAGTGCGTCATTCGAGGTTTATGTAGCGCTCGCGTGGGGCTGACATAAGAAGGTGAATGAGCCACTGCGTTATATTATGCATTAAGCGTGCCAAAAAGCGAGGTAAATATAAAAGCAACTGATAAATAAAAGGTTATTTACTGAAAGCGCTAAAGGATGCACTGCACAGTTCCCAACCATATTGTCGCCAAACAGAAACACCCCGCAGCGTTAAATATTTTCCCTATAGAAATCAAAAAAATAAGCGTCTCCATTTGGAGACGCTTACATTGACTCTCTGTCGCAATTCTGCGACAGCGTCGTTATGGCTTAGCCCAACTGCTGACGCGCATTGCGGAAGATGCGCATCCAGGGGCTGTCTTCACCCCAGTTTTCCGGGTGCCAGGAGTTGCTGACCGTACGGAAGACGCGCTCCGGGTGCGGCATCATCAACGTGACGCGGCCGCTTTCGCTGGTAACAGCAGTGATCCCATTTGGCGACCCGTTCGGGTTTGCCGGATAGGTCTCGGTCACCTTGCCGAAGTTGTCCACATAGCGCAGCGCCACCAGGCCTTTGCTTTCCAGTTGCGCCAGATGCGCGTCGTCACGCACTTCCACACGGCCTTCACCGTGAGAAACCGCAATCGGCATCCGCGAGCCGGCCATTCCCTGTAACAGCAGCGACGGGCTGGCAGTGACTTCCACCAGGCTGAAGCGCGCTTCGAAACGATCCGAGTGATTGCGCACAAAGCGCGGCCACAAATCGCTGCCCGGGATCACTTCACGCAGATTGGACATCATCTGGCAACCGTTGCACACGCCCAGCGCCAGCGTTTGCGGACGATGGAAGAACGTTTCGAACTCATCGCGAACGCGGTTATTGAACAGAATGGATTTCGCCCAGCCTTCCCCGGCGCCCAACACATCGCCATAAGAGAAGCCGCCGCAGGCCACCAGGGCATGGAAATTGCCGAGGCCGATACGTCCGCCGATCAGATCGCTCATATGCACGTCAATGGCGTCAAATCCGGCGCGGTGGAATGCCGCCGCCATTTCCACATGGGAGTTGACGCCCTGCTCGCGCAGCACCGCCACTTTTGGACGTGCGCCGGTGGCGATATAAGGCGCGGCGATATCTTCGGCGATATCAAAGCTGAGCGTTACATTGAGGCCCGGATCGGCATCGTTCGCTTTTGCGTCGTGCTCCTGGTCGGCACATTCCGGGTTATCGCGCAGGCGTTGCATCTGCCAGGTGGTTTCTGCCCACCACATACGCAGCGTGGTGCGGCTTTCGCTGAATACCGCGTTGCCTGCGGCGGTAAGCGTGAAACGATCCCCCTCAACGGCCTGGCCAAGATAATGAACGCAGTCGGCTAAGCCGTGGTCGGCGAGGATCTGCTCCACCACTTCACGATCCGCTGCGGCAACCTGGATCACCGCGCCCAGCTCTTCATTAAACAGCGCCGCCAGACGGTCGTCGCCGAGGGTGGCAATATCTGCCTCAATACCGCAGTGGCCGGTAAACGCCATCTCCGCCAGGGTAACCAGCAAGCCGCCGTCGGAGCGGTCGTGGTAAGCCAGCAGTTTACGTTGCGCCACCAGCGCCTGAATGGCGTCGTAAAAGCCTTTCAGTTTGGCCGCGTCACGCACGTCTGCCGGTTTGTCGCCCAATTGACGATAAACCTGCGCCAGCGCGGTAGCGCCAAGGGCGTTATGCCCCTCACCCAGATCGATAAGCAGCAGGGCGTTATCTTCGGTGGAGAGTTGCGGCGTGACGGTATGACGGACATCCTCCACGCGGGCGAAAGCGGTGATCACCAGCGACAACGGCGAGGTCATCTCACGGGTTTCACTGCCTTCCTGCCAGCGGGTTTTCATCGACATGGAGTCTTTGCCCACCGGAATAGTCAGGCCGAGTTGCGGACACAGCTCTTCGCCTACGGCTTTCACCGCGTCGTACAGACCGGCGTCTTCGCCCGGGTGGCCGGCAGCCGCCATCCAGTTAGCGGAAAGCTTGATGCGCTTGATATCGCCAATCTGGGTCGCCGCGATATTGGTGAGCGCTTCGCCCACCGCGAGACGGCCAGAGGCCGCAAAGTCGAGCAGCGCTACCGGCGCGCGTTCGCCAAGCGCCATGGCTTCGCCATAGTAGCTGTCGAGGCTGGCGGTGGTTACCGCACAGTTCGCCACCGGGATCTGCCACGGGCCCACCATCTGATCGCGCGCGACCATCCCGGTCACGGTACGGTCGCCGATGGTAACCAGGAAGGTTTTTTCCGCGACGGTCGGCAAATGCAGCACGCGGTTCACCGCGTCGGCGATGGAGATGGCGCTACAGTCCAGGGCATCGCCTGCGGCCTGGCGGCGCTCGACGTTGCGGGTCATTTTCGGGGTTTTGCCCAGCAGGACGTCCAGCGGCATATCGATCGGTTGATTGTCGAAATGGCTGTCGTTAAGGGTCAGGTGTTGTTCCTGCGTCGCTTCGCCAATTACCGCGTACGGCGCGCGTTCACGGCGGCACAGCTCATCGAATAACGCCAGTTGCTCCGGCGCTACCGCCAGCACATAACGCTCCTGGGATTCGTTGCACCAGACTTCCAGCGGGCTCATGCCTGGCTCGTCGCTCAGGATATCGCGCAATTCGAAGCGCCCGCCGCGCCCGCCGTCGCTGACCAGCTCAGGCATGGCGTTAGACAGACCGCCCGCGCCCACGTCATGGATAAACAGGATGGGGTTGGCTTCGCCCAACTGCCAGCAGCGGTCAATCACTTCCTGGCAGCGACGCTCCATTTCCGGGTTGTCGCGCTGGACGGAAGCAAAATCCAGATCGGCGTCAGACTGGCCGGAGGCCATTGACGAGGCCGCGCCGCCGCCAAGACCGATGTTCATCGCCGGGCCGCCCAGCACAATCAGTTTAGCGCCCGGCGGAATGTCGCCTTTTTGCACGTGATCGGCGCGGATATTGCCGATACCGCCTGCCAGCATAATCGGCTTGTGGTAGCCGCGTAGTTCGACGCCATTATGGCTGTTGACCTGCTCTTCGTAGGTACGGAAGTAACCGTTCAGCGCAGGGCGACCAAATTCATTATTAAACGCTGCGCCGCCCAACGGACCTTCGGTCATGATATCCAGCGCGCTGACAATACGTTCCGGTTTACCGAAATCCTCTTCCCAGGGTTGTTCGAAGCCCGGGATCCGCAGGTTGGAAACGGAAAAGCCGACCAGGCCCGCTTTGGGTTTCGCGCCGCGCCCGGTGGCGCCCTCATCGCGAATTTCACCGCCGGAACCGGTGGCTGCACCCGGCCACGGGGAAATCGCCGTCGGGTGGTTGTGTGTTTCCACCTTCATCAGAATATGCGCCGCTTCCTGATGGAAGCCATATTTACCCGCATCATGATCGGCAAAGAAACGGCCGACTTCAGAACCTTCCATTACCGCCGCGTTGTCTTTATAGGCGGAAAGGACGTGATCCGGCGTCTTCTCGAAGGTGTTTTTAATCATTTTGAACAGCGACTTAGGCTGTTCCTCGCCGTCAATGATCCAGTCGGCGTTGAAAATTTTGTGGCGGCAATGTTCAGAGTTAGCCTGCGCGAACATATACAGTTCGATATCGTTGGGATTGCGGCCCAGACGGGTAAAGGCGTCATGCAGATAATCAATTTCATCTTCTGCCAGCGCCAGGCCCAGACGAATATTGGCCTGCTCCAGCGCGGCACGCCCCTGCCCCTGCAAATCGATGCTTTGAACCGGCGCGGGTTGATGGTGGGCAAACAGCTGTTCAGCCTGATCCAGCGAGGCGAAGACGGTTTCCATCATGCGGTCATGGAGTTCTGCGGCGACCTGTTGCCACTGCGCATCGGTAAGGGTGCTGGCTTCAACATAATACGCCACGCCGCGCTCAAGGCGCTTAACGGATGCCAGGCCGCAGTTGTGAGCGATATCAGTGGCCTTGGAAGACCAGGGGGAGATGGTGCCAGGACGCGGCGTCACAACGATCAACCGGCCCGTCGGCGCATGGCTGCTCAGATGCGGGCCATATTTCAACAGGCGTTCGAGTTGCGCGTGTTCTTCGGTGGTCAGTGGAGCGGTGATGTCAGCAAAATGAACATACTCGGCGTAAATGTCACTCACCGGCAGGTGAGCATCGTTAAAGCGGGCCAGCAGTTTGTTAATACGAAATGCCGACAAAGCGGGCGAACCACGCAGAATTTCCATCATCAAAGCTCTCTCGTCTTCGGGCGTGAGCGACGCTCACAGGATAGCCGGGGGGAAAACGGGCGTCATTATAGAGAATCCCGGCCGCCGACGAAACCGTTTGCGTAGAAATAAAATCGACCTTTGCCAACGCATCGCCGGAGGGGGCAACGTGCGAATAAGTTGCCTCGTGAACTTTTATTAAGCAAAATGCCGCTCATTCCACACAAAAATCCGCACATTTATGACGATATTTAGCTGAGACATTTTGCAGCACAGAGAATTAACTATTTGAGAAAATTAAAGATTAATTATCTGTTTATCGGCATCGTGACCTTGTTACTGGCTGTGGCTCTTTGGCCCTCCATCCCCTGGTTTGATAACGCCGAAAATCGTATCGCCGCGATCAAAGCCCGGGGAGTGCTTCGCGTCAGTACGCTTTCCAGTCCCCTGATTTACAACCGGGTTAATGACAAAGTTGTTGGTCTGGATTATGAGCTGGCTCAGAGCTTTGCGGATTATCTTGGCGTAAAGCTTGAAATTACCGTCCGCCCAACCATTAACAAACTGTTCGACGATTTGGATGAAGGACGCGCCGATATTCTGGCGGCAGGCCTGGTCTACAATCAGGCGCGCAGTAAAAACTATCAGGCCGGTCCGGCCTATTATTCCGTCTCCCAGCAACTGGTGTACCGGGTCGGCACCTCCCGCCCGAAATCACTTGCCAACCTTACTGCTGAACAACTGACTATCGCCCCCGGCCATGTCGCGGCTAACGATCTGCAAGCCCTGAAAGAGAGCAAGTACCCGGATCTCAGCTGGCGTGTGGATGAACGTAATAACAGCAACGCCCTGCTTGAACAGGTGGCGAACGGCCAACTGGCATATACCGTGGCGGACTCCGTCGCGATTAATCTTTTCCAGCGCGTTCATCCGCAGATTGCCGTGGCGCTGGACATTACGGATGAACAGCCTGTCACCTGGTTTAGTTTGCGCGATGGCGATAATTCCCTTTCCGCCGCCCTGCTCGACTTTTTCAATCAAATTTCCGAAGACGGTACGCTGGCACGCCTGGAAGAGAAATATCTCGGTCACGGCGACGACTTTGACTATGTCGATACCCGCAGTTTTTTACGTGCAGTAGACAACGTTCTGCCGGAACTGCAGCCGTTATTTGAAAAATACGCCACCGATATCGACTGGAAACTGCTGGCGGCAATTTCCTATCAGGAATCCCACTGGGACGCGCAGGCCACCTCGCCTACCGGGGTGCGCGGCCTGATGATGCTCACCCGCAACACGGCGCAAAGTCTGGGGTTGAGCGACCGTCTCGATCCGGAGCAGAGCATAAGCGGCGGCGCGCGTTACCTGAAGGATATGATGGGCAAAGTGCCGGAAAGCGTGCCTGAAGAAGAGCGGATCTGGTTTGCGCTGGCGGCTTACAATATGGGTTATGCCCATATGCTGGATGCGAGGGCGCTTACCGCGAAACAGAAAGGCAACCCCGACAGTTGGGCCGATGTGAAACAGCGCCTGCCGTTACTCAGCCAGAAGCCTTATTACTCGAAAACCACCTACGGTTATGCGCGCGGTCATGAAGCTTACGCGTATGTTGAGAATATCCGTAAATATCAAATCAGCCTGGTAGGCTATTTAATGGAGAAAGAGAAGAAGGCTGAACAGCAGCGGCAACTGGCGGAAGCCTACCCGGTCGCGTTGCCGGGCGATGCGCCGGCTAATCCTTTCGCGATGCTTCCTTTTGGGCCTTTTTCTCAAGCCGCCGAACTCGAAAAAAATCGCTTAACAGTGCCGAACAACTCGGGGCCAGTACGCCCTCAATAACCTGCATGTGATGGTTCATGCCCGGATGCGCGGGCACATTCATTAACGATCCTACCGCCCCGGTTTTCGCGTCGCGCGCGCCGAAAACCAGCGTGCCGATACGGCTGTGTACCATCGCGCCCGCGCACATGATGCACGGCTCCAGGGTGACATACAACGTGGTATTCAGCAGACGATAGTTTTGCAGCACCATTCCGCCCTGACGCAATGCCATAATCTCGGCGTGCGCCGTCGGATCGTGACGGCCAATAGGCCGGTTCCAGCCTTCGCCGATGACGCGATTATCCTGCACTAATACTGCGCCAACCGGCACTTCGCCTTCATCCCAGGCGCGCTGCGCCAGCGTCAGCGCGTGCTGCATCCAGTATTCATGGGTAAATTCAGTGTCTGACACGCGATACTCCTGGCGAAAAAAGCGGGCGCATTATACCCAAAAACGCCCGCCGCGCATCAGGAAGGGTGAATTCAGCGTATGAATTATTCCAGCTGTTGCAGCTCACCGCGCGGTGTGACACGCCAGCGGTGCTGACAAAAATAGAGTAAGGGGTTGTCCTGGCGAGAATCGCTATAGCCGCTGTACAGGCGCAACGGCGTACCGATCTGCTGCTCAAGCTGCGCCACTTTCTCATGGCCGAGGCAACGCAGAGTAAGAACCCAGCCGCCGTGGCGTCGGGCTATCTGGCTGGCAATGAGTTTGACTTTCGGAAGCCAGGGGGTATCAAAGTACACCTGCTCTACCAGCGGCATCGGCGACCCGGTGATCAACCACACGTCCGCATCAGAGCTTTCCAGATAGGCGGTAAGGCGCTCATGCACCACCGGAAAGGTAATCACCTGACCGCGAAACCAGGCGACAAACTCCTGCTGTAACTGCGTAAGCCGGGCTTCGCTATGGCCAAATGTACATCCCCACAGTAACAAACTCATCGGCCAGCGCGCGGCGCGGCCTTTAATTGCCAGGCCCGCCAGAATCACCGGCAGCAGCGGAATAACAATCAGCACATTTAACGGCTGGCGGCGCAATAAATAGCGTAAAAAGGTGCCAAACATATCCTGCTGATGCAGGGTGCCGTCCAGATCGAAAAACACTACCCGACGTTCATTATTTGCCAAACTTCGCTCCTCTGGACATTGAACTCCCAGGACCATGATTTACCCGGTGTTGTAAGCCTAACAGATAGCGCCCGATTTTTCCGGTCACCCCCTGTGAAAGCGCCGCTACGCCCTGAACGCAAAGGGCAAAAATGCATGAGAATTCCCGTATTCAGGCTTGCAGCAGTGAATATTTAATTCATAATGTTAACGAATAATGGAATATATAATTCGTTTTTGCGGGTGCGTGTCATTCGCTTCATTTTCAGCGGCTTATGCCTGCGGAGTCTGTCATGAATAGTTTGATTCGCATTCGTCAACGTTATCCCAGCCTGGCGCAAAGCGATCGTCGTCTGGCTGAATTTATTCTGGCGAATCCGGAAAATACCCGGCACCTCAGCTCTCAGCAGTTAGCCGAAGCGTCCGGCGTAAGTCAGTCCAGCGTGGTGAAATTCGCGCAGAAGATGGGGTACAAAGGCTATCCGGCATTAAAGCTCGCCATCAGCGATGCCCTGGTGAGCAATCCGAATCCGCATTCCATCCCCGTACATAATGAAATTCTGGGTGACGATCCGCTGTTGCTGGTTGGTGAAAAGCTGATTAAAGATAATCTGGCCGCCATGCACGCATCGCTGGATATCAACAGTGAAGATAAACTTGTCGAGTGCGTACAACTCCTGCGCAATGCCCGCCGTATCGTGCTCACCGGCATCGGCGCATCCGGCCTGGTGGCGAAAAACTTTTCCTGGAAGCTAATGAAAATCGGCCTCAACGTAGTAGCTGAACAGGATATGCATGCCCTGCTGGCGGCCGTCCAGGCGCTGGATGCCCAGGACGTCATGCTGGCGATTTCATACTCTGGTGAAAGACGGGAAATTAACTTAGCGGCAGATGAAGCATTGCGCGCCGGGGCGAAAATCATCGCCATCACTGGTTTTACCCCTAATGCCTTACAGCAACGGGCCACACGCTGTCTGTATACCATCGCGGAAGAGCAGGCTACCCGCAGCGCGGCTATTTCCTCAACCAGCGCGCAAATGATGTTGACCGACCTGCTTTTTATGGCGCTGGTGCAGCAGGATCTGGAAAACGCGCCGGAGCGTATCCGCCACAGTGAAGCGCTGGTTAAAAAGCTGGTGTAATGTGACGGGCGCGGCGCGTCTTTGCCCGCATCGCCTGACGCCTCTCCTCAGGAAGTCCATTCATTAAATAAATATAAGAAAATATATATTTCATTCGTCAATATATTACAGCTTATTCCTGTTTACCTTCTGAAATAAATTTGCGCATAAATCGCACGGAAACATTGTAAGAAAAACCAGAAGCCCTATAATCCAGCCTTTCTGAATTCCCCTTTTAAAAATTTTAATTTCTAAAAATCACACTGCCCGTGATATTCAATGGGTATTTTCTGGTTATTGTAAAAGGATTTATTCTATGAAAGCTCAGTTACTGCTATTACTTGCGTTTATTCACCTTCCGGCAATTGCTCAATCCATTGATATTGCGATGATTGGCGATAAAAAAGCAGAAAGCCACCAGGTTTGTGGTAAAAATATCGATGTGCAAATAAGAAAAATGAATGATGATTCAATAATAATCAGCCTGATGAATAACAAAACCCACGACCGGGATTTTTTCCGATCCACAGAAGCGACCTCACACACAATGAAGTATTCAAAGTTTCTTCCGGTACGTTTCGATAACCTCTCGAAAACGTTTATTGCCGAAGATAAACCAGATATTGAAATTGTGTGGGGAAATTATCTTGATGAGAAAAAGGCCGTAAAATATAACCTGGCACTGGGGCCACAGGTTTATGAGTGCGGCCTGTTGCAAAAATGGCCGAATGAAACGGCAAATCTGTTATACGGTGAAACCCAATAAATACTCACCTCCTGTGCGGCGCATTTTTCGTGCCCTCAGAGAATCCTTTCCCCTTTTATCGGATTGACTGATTATTCCCGGACACAGGATGTTCGCCAGACCACGCATGACGAACATCCTTTACCTGCCAGAACGCGCCTGTCAAAGAGACATAAACACCTGAGACAGATTAAATTTTTGATAACGATACGGCTGGATAGCGCCTGAAGAAATGTTGTCACTCATTTCCCGGATGAAAAATTCGATATCGTCACACTTATTATTATCGGGCAGGTCGACGTATTGATAATTCCACCACTGTATTTTCAACAGTTCCTGAATCACATCGGGTGCAAATCGATATTTGATCACTTTCGCAGGAATGCCCGCCACTATCGCGTAAGGCGGGACGTCTTTAGTTACCACAGAATTTGCCGCGACCACCGCACCATCACCGATGGTTATACCCCCTTTCAGGACCACATCATTACCGATCCAGACGTCATGACCAATAACAGGACTTTTTGTCTGAGTAATAAATGGCTTTAACGCCCACTGCCGATCAAATTTCTGCATGGCGAATTTATCAAACTCGCCATTATAGGTGAGCATATGCGTAGTAAAACGATTCATGGGGTGATTTCCCCCCATTATTTTGACATGGGAGGCGATGCTGCAATAGCGACCGATAGTCACATTGCCAGTAAAACGGCAGGTCGGAAACGAAAACGCGCCAACGCTGGAAAAATTCTTTACCGGCATGGTTGAATATTGTTCTGCAATAACATTCTCTTCAATTTTAACTTTATCGCCTTTGGTAAAAAGAAATAGATTTCTTTCTTTATAGACCTTCTTTCCATTGTGGCTAAGATATATATCGTTATCCATACAGAATTCATAATGTTTTTTGGTCCAGCGAAAAGCGAGTACTTTATTTCCGGGCTCAGTGAATTTATATAATTTAACGTTCATAGTCAGGCAACCAAATAAAATAATGAAATGACGATAACCTAATCATTCCGGTTAATCAACCAGACGAATATAATGCCGTAGGGCTGTTTTCTTGCCAGACAAATGCCGAGGAAGGCTTTTCCTGAAAAGATCGTCGTAAGCCAGGCGGCAGAGCAATGTTGCGTTGGATACCTACTCAACCGTGGTCAAATCACCATGATTATTGGGGCTATGCAGTTTCTGTGGTACAGTGCGCGGCATTCTTCAGAGCTCGTCCGGCGGCGCACGCAGGCGTTCACCGTAATAAACAGCTGCACATTCAGGCGTAGCGTTAACGGACCTGGTGGTTAGCGTTTAATACACCGCACCGACATACAGTAGATTATTTTCGTGGACGTGCTTTTGCGGACGTAACTTACTGAACTTATTTGGCTTTAATGGTAACTTTTTGACATGTCATTACTCATTACTCAGCGCTGTATCAATTGTGATATGTGCGAGCCGGAATGCCCTAACGAAGCGATTTCCATGGGCGACAGCATCTATCAAATTAATCCTGACCGTTGTACTGAATGCGTGGGTCATTACGACACGCCGACTTGCCAGAAGGTATGCCCTATTCCTAATACCATCCTGAAAGATCCGGACCATAAGGAAAGTGAAGAACAACTCTGGGATAAATTCGTTGTTCTTCACCACGCCGATAAGATTTAACTTTCGATTATAACCGTCGCGCAGGCGTAATGACGCTCATCGGACAGGGTCACATGCACCGAAGCGACGCCCATGCGCTGCGCCAGCGCCAGTGCTTCATCCCACAGACGAAGCCCCGGCTTGCCCAGCGCGTCGTTAAAGACTTCAAACTGGTTAAACGCCAGCCCGTTACGGATCCCGGTGCCAAAAGCTTTCGCTGCCGCCTCTTTAACCGCGTAGCGTTTTGCCAGAAAACGCACCGGCTGCTGATGAGCCTGGTATTGCTCCCATTCACTGGCGCTTAAGACGCGTTTAGCAAGCCGATCGCCCGAACGGGAAATCACCCCCCTCAATGCGGGCGATTTCCACAATGTCCGTTCCGAGACCTAAAATCGCCATTAGCGACGCGCTTCCAGCATCAGGCGTTTCATCTCTGAAACTGCTTCTTTCAGACCGCTCATGACCGCACGACCAATGATGGCGTGACCGATATTAAGCTCATGCATTTCCGGCAGCGCCGCGATCGGTTGCACGTTGTGATATGTCAGACCGTGACCGGCATTGACTTTGAGACCTTTGCTCGCCGCGTAGGTCGCCGCGTTGGCGATACGCGCCAGCTCTTTTGCCTGCGTGGCCTCATCTTTCGCATCGGCATAACAGCCGGTATGAATTTCGATGAATGGCGCGCCGACGTCGGCAGCCGCGTCGATTTGCTCGATATCCGCATCGATAAATAACGAAACCAGAATATTCGCGTCGGCCAGACGTTTACAGGCGTCACGCATTTTTTCACGCTGCCCGGCCACGTCCAGCCCGCCTTCGGTGGTCACTTCCTGACGCTTTTCCGGCACCAGGCAGCAGAAATGCGGTTTGGTCTCACAGGCGATCGCCAACATCTCTTCCGTTACGGCCATTTCAAGGTTCATACGGGTATCAAGGGTTTCACGCAGAATGCGGACATCACGATCGGTGATATGGCGGCGATCTTCACGCAGGTGGACCGTAATGCCATCCGCCCCCGCCTGCTCGGCGATAAAAGCGGCCTGAACCGGATCGGGGTAAGCCGTACCGCGCGCGTTACGTAGCGTAGCGATATGGTCGATATTGACGCCTAACAGTAATTCAGCCATGACAATCCTCGATAAACAGTACAAAGTGGCGGCAGTTTACACCCGCTGAGGAAAGTGTGGCTACGGGAAGCCGTGATTGCTATTCGGAAGATGAGGAGGACGTCGGTTTTTTAGGCACAAACTGACGGAATAATTCCCGACTCTTGAGCGGCTTACCACCCAGATAGGGTTTGAGTGCGATGCGGGTAAAGCGTTTTGCCGCACGCAGTGTGGCGGCATCCGGAAATTCCCGGCTGGCCAGCGCATGCAGTTCGTGGCCTGTGAAAGAAAGGTTATCCACCACCATACTGGCGATAAACCCTTTCTCTTCACGATACCGGTAGGTCATTTCGGGGCTAACCGGCTCGCCGCTCCCCGCACAATGCAAATAATCGACGCCATAACCGAGATGCCCCAGCAGCGCCAGTTCAAAGCGGCGCAACGCGGGTTCCGGCGAAGCGTTATCCCCTGCCAGCGCCTGAATGCAGTGCAGATAATCAAAGAACAGCTCGGAAAAGCGGGTTTCCTGTTCCAGGACTCGCGCCAACAACTCATTGACGTAAAGCCCGCTGTAAAGGGCAATACCGGAGAGAGGAAGCGCGAGGGACACCGCTTCAGCGCTGCGTAATGTTTTCACATCGCCGCGCCCACTGAAACGGATTAACAAAGGTGTAAAAGGCTGGAGCGTGCCTTTAAGGCTGGAGCGCCGCGAGCGGGCGCCTTTGGCGACCAGGCGAACCCGCCCCGACTCTTCGCTGAACACGTCAAGAAGCAGGCTGGTTTCGCTCCAGGGGCGACTGTGCAGCACAAAGGCGCGTTGCCAGCCTTCCATACGTGCGTTACTCAGAGATCGTCGACATAACCGAGACTGCGCAAGGCGCGCTCGTCATCAGCCCAGCCAGATTTCACTTTCACCCACAGTTCCAGGTGAACTTTGGCTTCAAACATCTCTTCCATATCTTTACGGGCTTCAATGCCGATGGTTTTGATTTTGGCGCCTTTGTTGCCAATCACCATCTTCTTCTGCCCTTCACGTTCGACCAGGATCAAACCGTTGATGTCATAACCGCCGCGTTCGTTAGTCTGGAAGCGCTCAATTTCCACCGTAACCGAATACGGCAGTTCTGCACCCAGGAAACGCATCAGTTTTTCACGGATGATTTCTGATGCCATAAAGCGCTGTGAACGGTCGGTGATGTAATCTTCCGGGAAGTGATGAACCGCTTCCGGCAAGTGCTTCCGCACGATGCCCGCGATGGTGTCGACGTTCATGCCGGTTTCGGCAGAAAGCGGCACGATGTCCAGGAAGTTCATCTGGCTTGCCAGGAACTGCAAATGCGGCAGCAGATCGGCTTTTTCCTGCACGTTATCGACTTTATTCACCGCCAGAATAACCGGGGCTTTGCCATCGCGCAGTTTGTTGAGCACCATCTCGTCGTCCGGCGTCCAGCGGGTGCCTTCCACCACAAAAATGATCAGCTCAACATCGCCAATCGAACTGCTGGCCGCCTTGTTCATTAAGCGGTTAATCGCGCGCTTCTCTTCCATATGCAGGCCCGGTGTATCGACATAAATCGCCTGATACGCGCCTTCAGTATGGATACCCACGATACGGTGACGCGTGGTTTGCGCCTTACGCGAGGTGATCGAAATTTTTTGGCCCAGCAGATTATTCAGCAGGGTTGATTTGCCCACGTTGGGACGCCCAACGATGGCGATAAATCCGCAATAGCTCTTATCAATGCTCATTCCAGCTCCAGTTTTTTCAGCGCCTGTTCGGCGGCAGCCTGCTCCGCCTTGCGACGGCTGGAACCTGTGCCAACCACCGGTTCACTCAGGCCACTGACCTGGCAGTGGATAGTAAATTCCTGATCGTGTGCTTCACCGCGCACCTGTACAACCAGATACGACGGCAGCGGTAAGTGACGTCCCTGCAAGTATTCCTGCAAGCGCGTTTTCGGATCTTTTTGTTTATCGCCCGGGCTGATTTCATCCAGTCGGGACTGATACCAGGAGAGGATCAGCCGTTCAACGGTGTGAATATCGCTGTCGAGAAACACACCGCCAATCAATGCTTCAACGGTATCGGCCAGGATTGATTCACGACGGAAACCGCCGCTTTTCAGCTCGCCCGGCCCTAAACGCAGGCATTCGCCCAATTCAAATTCACGCGCGATTTCCGCCAGCGTGTTGCCGCGCACCAGCGTGGCGCGCATACGGCTCATATCGCCCTCGTCCACGCGAGGAAAACGATGATAGAGCGCGTTAGCGATAACAAAGCTTAAAATGGAGTCACCCAAAAATTCGAGACGCTCGTTGTGCTTACTGCTGGCACTCCGGTGGGTCAACGCCTGCTGCAATAACTCCTGATGAAGAAAAGTGTAGCCCAGCTTACGCTGCAGCCTGTTAATTACGATGGGATTCATGCGATACCAATTTATAAATGCGTCAACTATGCAGCACACGGAACAGAGCTGAAGAAAACCAATGCTGTTTCGTGTGCCGTAGCCCTTTGTAGCCCTCATCCTTTGCGTTGCAGATATGCCCCATCGGGGCCACGCAAGCGCAAATAACATCCCTGCCGGGCTTAACCCTGCAGCTCTGATTGTTGAAGGTATACACAAAGGCTAACCTGAAATCTTCGGGGGAATATTCTATACGCAACGCCGTGGGATGTCGTTAGCGATTGCTAATTTCTGGCTTAAATAATTTAGGCCATCAATATTGTTAAGATTATTTATCCATACAGGCGGAAATTATCCTCTGTGGCGCAGAAAAAAGGGCCGGAACCGGCCCTTTTCGTTTTTAGTGAATACCGCCAATACGGTTGAGACGCACGCCGGTAGGCCATTCGCCTTCCTGCTTTTCAAAGCTCATCCAGATTGCGGTCGCTCTGCCGACCAGATTGGCTTCAGGGACAAAGCCCCAGTAGCGGCTATCGGCGCTGTTATCGCGGTTATCGCCCATCATGAAATAATGACCGGGCGGTACGATCCAGGTGGCCAGCGGCTGACCCGCCTGCTGGTAATACATGCCCAGCTGATCCTGCGCAATCGGCACCGTCAGAATACGGTGCGTCACATCGCCGATGCTCTCTTTGCGTTCGGCGAGGCGAATCCCGTTCTCTTTGGTTTCATTCTTCGGCACTTCGAAGAAACCGCTCGACGCTTCACCCGCGTTACGGCGCGAGAAGGTCTGCACAAAATCGCTCGGCTCTACAGCGGAATAGGTCACCGGCAATGCGTTGCCGCACGCCTGGCCTGAACTGCAGTTCGGCTGGATAGTGACTTCTTTCGCGACCGGATCGTAGCTCACGCGATCGCCTGGCAGCCCCACCACCCGCTTGATGTAATCCAGACGCGGATCATCAGGGTATTTGAAGACCGCGATATCGCCGCGTTTAGGATGGCCAGTCTCAATCAACGTTTTTTGATAAATCGGATCCTTCAGACCATACGCGTATTTCTCAACCAGGATGAAATCGCCAATCAGAAGCGTTGGCATCATCGAACCGGATGGGATCTGGAAAGGTTCATAAATAAAGGAACGCACCACCAGCACAATGGCCAGCACCGGAAAAACCGATGCGCCCGTTTCCAGCCAGCCCGGTTTCGGGCCAACTTTTTTCAGGGTTTTGCCGTCCAGCGCGTCGCCCGTTGCCGCCTGTGCCGCAGCCTGACGCTCGCGACGCTTAGGGGCAAAGATAAACTTATCCAGACACCACAAGATACCCGTCACGCCCGTTGCGATAACAAGGATCAGGGCAAACATGTTCGCCATGCCAACTCCTTAGATTATTTGCTGTCTTTGCCCACATGCAAAATGGCGAGGAACGCTTCCTGCGGCAGTTCGACGTTGCCGACCTGCTTCATGCGCTTCTTACCTTCTTTCTGTTTTTGCAGCAGCTTTTTCTTACGGCTCACGTCGCCGCCGTAGCATTTTGCCAGTACGTTTTTACGCAGCTGTTTCACGGTCGAACGCGCAATGATGTGGTTGCCAATGGCCGCCTGAATTGCGATATCAAATTGCTGACGCGGGATCAGCTCTTTCATTTTTTCAACCAGCTCGCGTCCGCGGTAAGGTGCGTTGTCGTTGTGGGTGATCAGCGCCAGCGCATCAACACGCTCGCCGTTAATCAGCACGTCGACACGTACCATGTTGGAGGCCTGGAAGCGTTTGAAATTGTAATCCAGCGATGCATAACCACGGGAGGTAGACTTCAGGCGGTCAAAGAAATCGAGTACCACTTCCGCCATCGGAATTTCGTAAGTCAGCGCCACCTGATTGCCGTGATAAACCATGTTGGTCTGCACGCCACGCTTCTCAACGCACAGCGTAATCACGTTGCCCAAATACTCCTGCGGGAGAAGCATATGACATTCGGCGATCGGCTCACGCAGCTCATCAATGTTGTTCAGCGGCGGAAGTTTAGACGGGCTGTCGACGTAAATGACTTCTTTACTGGTGGTCTGAACCTCATAGACCACTGTCGGCGCCGTGGTGATCAGATCAAGATCGTATTCACGCTCCAGACGCTCCTGGATGATTTCCATATGGAGCAAGCCCAGGAAGCCACAGCGGAAGCCGAAGCCCAGCGCGGTTGAACTTTCCGGTTCGTAGAACAGTGAAGCGTCGTTCAGGCTCAGTTTGCCCAGCGCGTCGCGGAAGTTCTCGTAATCGTCAGAGCTGACCGGGAACAGGCCGGCATACACCTGGGGTTTCACTTTCTTAAAGCCCGGCAGTGCCTTATCCGCAGGGTTACGCGCCTGAGTCAGGGTATCGCCCACCGGCGCGCCGAGGATGTCTTTAATGGCGCAAACCAGCCAGCCCACTTCGCCACATTTCAGCTCGGTACGGTCGACCTGTTTCGGCGTGAAGATCCCCAGACGATCGGCGTTATACACCTGACCGGTGCTCATCACTTTGATTTTATCGCCTTTACGCATGGTGCCGTTCTTAATACGCACCAGGGAAACGACGCCCAGATAGTTATCGAACCAGGAATCGATAATCAGCGCCTGCAGCGGCGCGTCAGGATCGCCTTGCGGGGCGGGGATGTCGCGAACCAGACGCTCCAGCACATCCTGAACACCTACGCCGGTCTTCGCCGAACAACGTACCGCGTCAGTGGCATCGATGCCGACAATGTCTTCGATCTCTTCAGCCACGCGATCCGGATCGGCCGCAGGGAGATCGATTTTGTTTAATACCGGGACCACTTCCAGGTCCATTTCCATCGCGGTATAGCAGTTTGCCAGGGTCTGGGCTTCTACGCCCTGCCCGGCATCCACAACCAGCAGCGCGCCTTCGCAAGCGGCAAGCGAGCGAGAAACTTCATAAGAGAAGTCAACGTGGCCCGGCGTGTCGATAAAGTTCAGCTGATAGGTTTCGCCGTCAGAAGATTTGAAATCGAGGGTAACGCTTTGCGCTTTGATGGTGATCCCACGTTCGCGTTCCAGGTCCATGGAATCAAGCACCTGGGCTTCCATTTCACGATCAGAAAGGCCACCGCAAATCTGAATGATGCGGTCAGAAAGCGTCGACTTACCGTGGTCGATGTGAGCAATGATAGAGAAGTTTCTTATGTTCTTCATAAATGAGGATTTTTTAACCCTAACGCAGAGCGATTGTCAGTTAATGGATTCAACGGCGGGCACTTCGTGGCAGCGGTCAATCCGTACATTGGCGTGCATATTACACTGTAGCGGCCAAATCGTCAGCATAGGATGATTTCCGGTTACGGGTGACGTGGCGCTAAAAACACAACGGCGGAGATAAATAAGGCGGATTATCAGGGAGTGCCAACCGGACTGCGGCCATTCGCATGGCCGCAGAGCCGTTATTGAACGGGTGCGGACGCTATGCGTTTTCCCCACCAAAAACGTTGATGGCGCTGGTCAGGCGATTACCGCGTCGGTTCAGATCGCTGGCAATCTGCGTCGCATACGCCACCATATCGGCATTGTTCTTCGCCATGGTTTCAATTTGCGAAACCGACTCATTAATGAGTCCCAGCGCGGCAGTTTGTTCCCCGGTAGCGTGACCGACTTCTTTGATCAGCTGCGACATTTGACGGATTTCAGCTGCCATTTCGCTGATATGCTTTTCTGCCAGCTCAACCATTTCCACGCCGGAACGCACGCTTTGCACGTTGCGCTCTATCAGCGTCTTGATTTCTTTCGCGGATGAAGCGGAATGCTGGGCCAGATTGCGCACTTCTGCGGCGACAACGGCAAAACCTTTACCAGATGCGCCCGCCCGCGCGGCTTCTACCGCCGCGTTCAGCGCAAGGATATTGGTTTGAAAAGCGATGCTGTCTATCACACTGATGATATCGACAATCTGATCGCTGATCTTCGAAATGGATTTCATCACATCGATGGTTTCCTCCATCACCGACGCGCCTTCCTGCGCGACGATGCTGGTTTTTTCCGCCATTGAAATCGTAATTTCAGATGTAGCCGCGGTTTGCTGCACCGCACTGGTGATTTCTTCAATAGCCGCTGCGGTTTGTTGCAGCTGCGCAGACGTTTCATCCGTTCGCTCGTTCAGCGCGGTACTGTTCACTTCAAGCTGTTGGCTGATTTCACTGATGCCGCTCGCCTGAACGCTGACGTCATTCACTAATGAATGGAGGTTCAGTCCCGCCTGATTAACCAGGCGCATTATCTTGCCGATCTCGTCAACGCGATTGAAATGCATATGACCTGCTTTACGGCCTGAGACAATTTTTTGCATCTGGCTGACGATGATTTTCAGCGGGCGCGCGACCTGCGCATGCATAAACCATCCAGCAGCGCCCGCCGCCGCGATCGTCATCAACGCGTGCAGGCCAAAGGGCAGATCTGCCAGGGGCAGCAGGTGCGTCACCAGCGTGAACGCAAGCAAGGGCAAGGCAAGACGCCATGCGACAGATATTTTTTGCAGTAACGACAGCGGGCTTAACCATTTCCCGCGCACCACCAGCCCTTTAAAAAAGCGCAGGGTTCCGGCGCGTTTTTCATTCACCGCCTGATAAAGCTGTTCCGCCGCGTTGACTTCATCACGGGTCGGTACGTTACGCACGGAAATATAACCCGTAAGTTCTTCATGACGATAAACCGGCGTGACGTTGGCGCGTACCCAGTAATGATCGCCATTTTTACGGCGGTTTTTCACCAGTCCGGTCCAGCTTTCGCCCTGCCGGAGGGTAAACCACATATCGGCAAAGGCTTCCGGCGGCATATCCGGGTGGCGAATATGATTGTGGGGTTGCCCCATCAAATCCGCTTCGCTAAAGCCGCTGGATTTGATAAAGGCGGAGTTGGCATAAGTGATATAACTCTGCGTATCGGTGGTGGACATTAATGTCGCATCATCGGGAAGCAAATATTCATGCTGAGTAACAGGATTGTTTATTCTCATAGCCTGTCACCGTTTAACAAGACGTGTTCACTCATATATCCCCTGGCTGGGTGCGATAAGTTTTTCAAATAGATTATTATTGCTTTAAATAAAACAAGAGCGTCCTGGCGGCGTGGGGAATTTTCAACGTATTTTATTTGACTGTAAATAGGCTCGCTCAAAAATAACGGTCATTAACGAAATAGCGCCTTTAAATTTACAAGTTGATAATAAAGCCGGACTGGGTTTTTGTTAAATTCGCGCTTAACTTAAATTAATGGTTTTTTATTGCTCTCATCAGAAAGAGTTATTTTCATTACAGCGCACAATAAAATGACAGTAATATGACAAATATTAAAGAATCCGTGACTGCCTTTGCGATAGTGGCTTTCTGAAGACGGCTCAATCAGTTACTATCAAATGTCACTGGAGTGAGGCCATCACTCGTCTCGCCAGACCATTTTAATAATACTTAAAGTGCTGCAAGGGAAATAAAGAAAAGCTAATCATCAGTTATTAATTAACCAGTGTATTGTAGCGAAAATTAACTTATTCGGGCAGGAAATTGATAGTCACCATTTTGGCATGAAAAATTTTGCTTTGGGCATAACACCTCAACGCCCAATGGCATCTGCAGAAAATTTCGGTTAAGCAAGTCAGGATAAGCCGATACACAATCGGGATTATTGTTTTTCCGCCAGATTAAATATGCTGACGGAATTAAAAATAATCGCGGGATACCAGAGGCAAAGCGTGGTTACAGCAAGTTGTCTTGTGAAGAGGTTTCAACCCGAAGTTCATCCGGGGGCAAACCGACACTCAAAATAACCGGCTGCCAGTTTTCACGTCGGCTTAAAGCGGGTGAAAGTCCTTTCGCCAGTAAAAACCCGCCGACGCCACCCAGCAACGCTCCCGTCATGGCGGCAATATCGGTGTTGAATAGCAGTTGAAACAATCCCGCAACGATAAACAGCCCGACAAGCGGTGACATATAAACCAGCAGCGCGGAACTCAGCAAACTGCCTTCCGCAATACCCAGCTCCACTTTCTGCCCGGCAACAAGTGGTTGCTCGCAAGGGACCACAATTGAATGGTGGGTTTGCGGGCCGAGCTTATTGAGAATGCGGCTACCACAGCCTGAACGGGACGCACAGCTGTTGCACGAGGATTTGACGTCACAACTTACTATGGCTTCGCCATTTTGCCACGATACTACCGTGGCCCATTCTTTCATCATGGTTGGGAAGCCCTGAATTTAACGCTATCCGCGATTCGTTTAGCCGTTTGCGGTGGTAATTCGCCCACAATGGTAATCTCAGCGTTATTCCGCACATCAGAACTCACTGTTCGACGCCCGGTACGCAGCATCTGGCTGGAACTGGCCGCGCCAGCGCGATTAACGTTAACGGAGAAACTAAACAGGCCGTCGGTATACAAACGTGATTCAATGGGGACATCCACGCCAGGCAACGGACGACGGCTACCGGAAATTTCATTAAATCCCTGCGGCAGCCAGGTTGGCGCCCAGTTGAAGTTGACCTTTTCCGAGCCAGGAACCGAAAGCAGCGGCGGTAAGGTCGCTTTGGCTAAATTCTGCATCACAGGTGCGGGCGTTTCATTCACGGTAAACGAAATCACCCGAAATTGTTCCAGGGTTTCGCCATCACGATCCAGCAAGTCGACGCGCATCGGAAGTTTGGTTTGGGAATCCAGCCAAACGATGTAGCTGTAGCGCGTGCCATCACGCGCGACAACACGAATAACATCGCAAAGTCGATCGGCAATACGCGTTCTGCCTACTGAAATGAAATCATAGTAAGGGGCCAGACGCTTATAGTCGGTGTAGACCAGAGAAGGCAGTGAATCAACGATATAGTCGCCGTTCAACGTGAAGGGTTCGAGGCCGGGTTCAAAATAACTGACTTCGTTACCGCGCTGCACCACTTCACGGCGCGGCCCGTCCATCTGGAGAAGTTGGGCCATCGGCTTGTTATCAAGACGCGCATGACGATAGCGCAGCGATTCAACGCCCTGCTTGTTGATACTGATAAAAGCCAATTCATAGTTAAGTGACTGACTGGCCTGGGTCATTTGCTGTAACAACGCCTCGGTGGATGAATCTGCCGAGGCGTTTGCAGAAAATAACAGGCTGCCTGCCACTAAAGACATAGCACACCAAAGTTGCTTCATTACTGCGGTTGCGTTCCTAACGTTTGGGTTCCTGGCACCTGCACAGCGGCTTGCTGAGTCTGGGCCTGTTCAAACTGAAGCTGTTCTGCGTGTAAACGACGCTGCAGTTCATAATCCTGAAGCATAGCGTTGATACGGCGACGCTGCTCCTGAACCTGCTGCGGACCGGTGCCGCCAGTCGCTTCGGACGGCACGCCCAGGCTTACCGGGCTGGCTTGTCCCATCATCGGAAGCGTATTAAAGACGGGCGTTTCGGGTTGACCCGGGGCGTCGGTCGGCGTGTTGTACTGCTGCACACCGACAATCACAGCCAGTGATACGCAAGCGGCTACGCCAATTTGCGTGATCTGACTTGCCCAAGGGCGCAGTTTTTCCCAGAACGGCATTTTTTGCCATTGTTGCGGAGCCGGTTGTGACTCTGGAATGAGGGGCGAGGTCCGATGTACAGGCTCGTTTTCGATCGCGGCCATAACGTTAGCAGCGATGTCGAAGTGAATCACATCAGCCGTGTCACCACGCAGGGTGTCACGAATGAGGTGATAGCTCTCCCATGATTGCTGCAGCGCTTTGTCGTTAGACAACGCGTTCAGCACTTCACTATCCAGAGACTCACCATCCATTAAAGCGGAAAGTTGTTCTTTCTGCATGCCTAATACCTTTTCCAGTATCCCGCTATCGTCAACGCCGGATGAGCGGTTGAACTTTATTATCAATAGCTTCCCGCGCACGAAATATACGGGAACGAACCGTACCTACCGGGCAATCCATGATAGCAGCTATCTCTTCATAGCTCAGGCCATCCAACTCCCGTAACGTAATTGCCATGCGTAAATCTTCCGGGAGTGACTCTATGGTACGGAAAACTATCTGTTTCAGTTCTTCTGACAACATTAAGTTCTCAGGGTTCGAAATTTCTTTCAATGCACCCGCACTTTCGAAATTTTCTGCGTCTATGGCGTCCACATCGCTTGATGGCGGACGACGCCCCTGAGCAACCAGGTAATTTTTCGCTGTATTAACGGCAATACGATACAGCCAGGTATAAAACGCGCTATCGCCACGGAAAGAATCCAACGCACGATACGCTTTGATAAAAGATTCCTGTACAACATCAGGCACATCCCCCGATGGCACATAGCGAGAAACCAGACTCGCCACCTTATGCTGGTAGCGAACTACCAGTAAGTTAAACGATTTCTGATCTCCCTTCTGGACCCGCTCAACAAGGACCTGATCCGTTAACTGCTCGCTCATCCGAGGTAATATCTCCCCAAACCTAATTTCCTCGCGTAATCGAAACCACCTGAACGCTGCACGCACGTTGTGAGCAAGCGGAAAATTGGATTCTCATCGACGGATAAAGTTCCGTTACGCCTTTGTTTTTCGTCAGCTTTTTTTGGGCCGTTGATTTTCATTCATTTTGGGCCCGCGTTTGTCAGGCTAGCGCTGATAATTCAAGCTCGCTAATCCGCCTGAAGAGTAACGCAAGCACGTCTTTTTTTCACTCTTTAATCTTAGGCTAACGATCTGCTTCGCAAATATTTTTATCAGTTTCGTCTGCTTTTTTCCGCTTTGCAGGGATGAAGTGAGTGTTTAGCCGCCGCAACGAATTTTAAAAAAAGTGTGCTATCTGAACGATTCAGGTGCTATGCTGCCCAAACAATGTTTAGTAAATTAAACAAACGCTATGAACACAACCTCTCAACTCAATTGCGACGTTTTGATTGTCGGCAGCGGCGCGGCGGGCCTCTCGCTTGCGCTACGCCTGGCGGATAACTGTCAGGTTATTGTCCTGAGCAAAGGGCCGGTAAATGAAGGCTCCACGCTTTATGCTCAGGGCGGTATTGCCGCGGTATTCGATGAAATGGACAGCATCGACTCCCATGTGGAAGACACGCTTATCGCTGGCGCAGGAATCTGCGATCGCGACGCGGTAGAGTTCGTCGCCAGCAATGCCCGCCACTGCGTGCAATGGCTCATCGATCAAGGCGTCTTATTCGATACCGAAGTCCAGCCAAACGGTGAAGAGAATTATCATCTGACGCGTGAAGGCGGGCACAGCCACCGTCGTATTCTTCATGCAGCCGACGCGACGGGCCGGGAAGTCGAGACCACCCTGGTCGGTAAAGCACTGGCCCATCCGAATATTCAAATCCTCGAACGCAGCAATGCCGTCGATTTGATTATTTCTGACAAAATCGGCCTGCCGGGTACCCGACGCGTGGTAGGCGCCTGGGTGTGGAACCGTAATAAAGAAGAAGTCGAAACCTGCCGCGCCAAAGCGGTGGTGCTGGCGACGGGCGGCGCGTCCAAGGTCTATCAATACACCACCAACCCGGATATCTCTTCCGGCGATGGTATCGCGATGGCGTGGCGCGCAGGCTGCCGGGTTGCCAACCTGGAATTCAACCAGTTTCATCCCACTGCCCTGTTTCACCCTCAGGCGCGCAATTTCTTACTGACCGAAGCGCTGCGTGGCGAAGGCGCCTTGTTGAAGCGACCTGACGGAACGCGGTTTATGCCCGACTTTGATGAGCGGGCTGAACTAGCGCCACGCGATATCGTGGCGCGTGCTATCGATCATGAAATGAAGCGGCTTGGCGCGGATTGCATGTATCTCGACATCAGTCATAAGCCAGCAGAATTCGTTCGCCAACATTTCCCGATGATTTATGAAAAACTGCTGGGGCTTGGGCTCGATTTAACCCGCGATCCGGTGCCGATTGTTCCCGCCGCGCACTATACCTGCGGCGGCGTGATGGTGGATGAACACGGACGGACTGACGTTGACGGGCTGTATGCAATTGGCGAAGCCACCTATACCGGGCTGCATGGCGCAAACCGGATGGCATCGAACTCGCTGCTGGAATGCCTGGTATATGGCTGGTCGGCGGCAGAGGATATTCAAAAGCGATTGCCTTTCGCCCGTGAAACCAAAGCCCTTCCCGCCTGGGATGAAAGCCGGGTGGAAAATGCCGATGAACTGGTGGTGCTTCAGCATAACTGGCACGAATTACGGCTGTTTATGTGGGATTACGTTGGGATCGTACGCACCACGCGTCGGCTTGAGCGCGCGCTGCGCCGCATTACCATGCTCCAGCAGGAAATCGACGAGTATTACGCAAACTTCAGAGTGTCAAACAACCTGCTGGAATTGCGTAACCTGGTACAAGTTGCTGAGTTAATCGTGCGCTGCGCCATGATGCGCAAAGAGAGCCGCGGTCTGCATTACACGCTTGATTATCCGGAGCTTAAAGAACCTTCAGGACCATCGGTGCTCTCGCCGCTGATTCACATAAATAAATAAAAATCCTGGGTCAGGCCGCACCATGCATCAGAGTAAAGCTGGTCTGGCCCACGGATGGCAATGCGATCGACAAACAGTTCACCCGGCGTGGGCGAAAAAGCCAGCAATACCCGATGCGGCAATTTTTTCTCGTTGTCGCATACATCGGTACGTAAACGAATATGCCAGCCCATTTCCTGCGCTTTCAGGGTAAACGCGCTGCCGGTCGATTCAGGCAGGACGACACAAAAACTCCCCTCTTCGGTAATCAACTGCGCCGCGCCGCGCAGCAGTGCTTCATGCTCAAGTGAAGTGTTATAACGCGCCAGTTCACGTTGCGACGTGCCGCACTCTACGCCTTTATCATAAAAAGGCGGATTGCTGACTATCAGGTCATAGCGATGGGACGCATCCGGGGTCCAGGATAAGAAATCCGCCTGATGAACATGGATACGGTCGGCCCAGGGCGAGGCCTGCGCATTTTCCGCAGCCTGTTCGGCCGCCTGGGGATCCATTTCCACCGCGTCGATAAGCGCGTCACTGGTACGCTGGGCCAGCATTAACGCAATCAAACCGCTGCCGGTACCAATATCCAGGATACGTTTGACGCCTGCTACCGGTGCCCAGGCACCCAATAAAATACCATCAGTTCCCACTTTCATTGCACAACGATCGTGAGCAACAAAGAACTGCTTAAAAGTGAAACCATCGCGACGAAGCTGCGTTTTAGACGTTGGCATTATTACAACCTGACAGGGAAACCGATGTAGCATAGGGTAAAGCATTCGCCTGGAAAAGAGCATAACCATACTAAGTGATGAACATTGCTGCCTTAACGTCTATAATCGGCGGCCCACACTGAGGTAGAAAATGACTGTAACCACTTTTTCCGAACTTGAACTTGATGAAAGCCTGCTGAAAGCCCTTCAGGATAAAGGCTTCACTCGCCCGACAGCCATTCAGGCTGCCGCCATTCCGCCTGCCCTGGAAGGGCGTGATGTGCTCGGTTCTGCGCCGACAGGCACCGGTAAAACGGCGGCATATCTGCTGCCGGTGTTGCAGCATTTGCTCGACTTCCCTCGTAAAAAATCCGGGCCGCCGCGCATCCTGATTTTAACGCCGACCCGTGAACTCGCTATGCAGGTCGCGGAGCAGGCGCGGGAGCTGGCGGCGCATACCCATCTGGATATCGCCACGATTACCGGCGGCGTGGCCTACATGAACCACGCTGAAGTGTTCAGCGAGAACCAGGATATCGTGGTCGCAACCACGGGCCGTCTGCTGCAATACATCAAAGAAGAAAACTTTGACTGTCGGGCGGTCGAAACGCTGATCCTTGATGAAGCGGACCGCATGCTGGATATGGGCTTCGCGCAGGATATCGAGCGTATCGCCGGAGAAACCCGCTGGCGTAACCAGACAATGCTGTTTTCCGCCACGCTGGAAGGGGATGCCATTAAAGACTTCGCCGAGCGTCTGCTTAACGAGCCGGAAGAAGTCTCTGCCTCCCCGTCTACCCGCGAACGTAAAAAGATCCACCAGTGGTACTATCGCGCCGACGATATCCAGCACAAAACCGCCCTGCTGGTGCATTTACTCAAGCAGCCGGATGCCACCCGCACCATCGTGTTTGTACGCAAGCGCGAGCGCGTGCATGAGCTGGCGGGCTGGTTACGCGAGGCAGGCATTAATAACTGCTATATCGAAGGCGAGATGGTGCAGGCTAAGCGCAACGAGGCTATCAGCCGTCTGACTGACGGCCGGGTTAATGTCCTGGTGGCAACCGACGTGGCGGCGCGTGGTATTGATATCCCGACGTTAGCCACGTTATTAACTTTGATATGCCGCGTACCGCTGATACCTATCTGCACCGCATCGGGCGTACTGGCCGTGCGGGCCGGAAAGGCACCGCGATTTCACTGGTTGAAGCGCACGACCATTTGCTGTTAGGCAAAGTAGGCCGTTATTTGAATGAGCCGCTGAAATCACGCGTTATTGACGAACTGCGTCCGACGACGCGCGCGCCAAGCGAAAAACTTCAGGGCAAGCCGTCTAAAAAGGCGCTCGCTAAGCGTGAAGAGAAGAAAAAAGAGCAGGATAAGGACAAACCGCGCGTTAAAGTGCGCCATCGCGATCGTAAAAATATCGGTAAACGTCGCAAACCGAGCGCATCAAACGTTGATAATGCAGAATAAGAAAACGCCAGCGAAAGCTGGCGTTTTTATTGAATGCCTGTGTGCGCTTACAGGCTTTCAGTAAAGGTACGGGCGATAACGTCGCGCTGCTGTTCCGGCGTCAGAGAGTTAAAACGCACCGCATAGCCAGATACACGGATGGTCAACTGCGGGTATTTTTCCGGGTGCTTAACGGCGTCTTCCAGCGTTTCACGACGCAGAACGTTTACGTTGAGATGCTGACCGCCTTCAACGCGTACTTCCGGTTTGATTTCCATCGGAATTTCACGATATTCAATCTCACCCAGCGCTTTAACTGCCACAACTTCATCTTCGGCAAAACCGGCTTTGGCGCAGACACAACGCGCTTCGCCTTTCTCGCTGTCCAGCAGCCAGAAAGAGTTCAACAGATCGTCATTGGCGGCTTTAGTAATCTGGATACCAGTAATCATTTTATTTCTCCCTGTGGGCAAATTTATCGATTCACAGTGGGCCGGCGTTGGCTCATTGGTAAAACCTTTGTTGCGTTACTGTACTGTATACCAATCGAACCAAGGGCATTCTTTGATTTAAATCAATAAAAACCACATGGCAAATAAGGTCATGAGCACATTTATTTGTTTTACATCAACTTAGAGCACGCAGCGCCAGTTAAAAACTTTGTAAATTTTCAATTATTTTTATATCTGCGGTATCTGCCACCGTCTGGATTTTATTTAACAGATATAAGGCGTTAAGCTATGTCATCCCCATTCGCAGGAGAGCGAAATGACCACTACTCTCACCTGGCACGACGTGCTGGCCGATGAAAAGCAGCAACCCTACTTTCTGAATACCTTAAAAACCGTTGAGGAAGAGCGGGCAAATGGCGTCACGATTTATCCTCCCGCTAAAGATGTGTTTAACGCTTTCCGGTTTACCGAACTGGGCGACATCAAAGTTGTGATCCTGGGCCAGGACCCCTATCATGGGCCGAATCAGGCGTACGGTCTGGCTTTCTCTGTTCGCCCGGGTATTCAGCCTCCGCCGTCCCTGGTGAACATGTATAAAGAGCTGGAAGGGTCTATTCCTGGTTTTGTCCGCCCCAGCCACGGTTATCTCGAAAGCTGGGCGCGCCAGGGCGTCATGCTGTTGAATACGGTGCTCACCGTACGCGCCGGTCAGGCCCATTCCCACGCCCGTCTTGGCTGGGAAACGTTTACTGATAAGGTGATTTCCCTTATCAACCAGCATCGCGAGGGTGTTGTGTTTATGCTGTGGGGCTCTCACGCTCAGAAAAAAGGCGCGATGATCGATCGGGAACGCCATTATGTGTTGCAGGCGCCGCACCCTTCCCCGCTTTCTGCCCATCGTGGTTTTTTTGGCTGCGGTCATTTCGTGAAAGCAAACGACTATCTGGCGCAGCGCGGTGAAACACCGATTGACTGGATGCCGGTATTGCCGGAATAACAGATATAAAAAAGCCAGCAACGTTGCTGGCTTTATTTTTTTACGCTTTGTTCTGTCGCCACCATTCCGCCAGCAACACGCCGGTTGCCACCGACACATTCAGGCTTTCGACGTTGCCTGAACCGGGAATAGCAATGCGCATGTCCGCGTTATCAAAGGTGGCGTCCGATACCCCGTCACGCTCCTGCCCCAACACCAGCACCATTTTCTTCGGAAGCGTTGACTGATACAGGGCCGTGCCTTTATGGCTTGACGTGGTGACGATGGCGTAACCAGCCTGGCGGAAACGCTCGAGGCCGTCGCTAAAGTGATCGCCGCTGATCGCCTGAACGTGTTCCGCGCCGCCTTCAGCCGTGCGTACCGCCGCGCCGGATTCCAGCAACGAAGCGTCTTCCACCAGCAAACCTTTAACGCCGAAATGGGCGCAGCTACGCATAATGCCGCCCAGATTATGCGGGTTACCGACATCTTCCAGCGCCAGCACGCAATCTTCTTCGCCTGCGGTCGCCAGCCAGCTCTCCACGCTCATACCGGTGCGTTTTTTAATAATGAAACACACACCGCCGTGATGCTCAGTACCCGACGCTTTCGCAAGCTCTGCATCATCCACAACGTGGTAAGCCTTACGATTCGCTGCCATCCAGCGTAATGCTTCTTTAAAACGCGGCGTAACGCTTTGTATGAACCACGCGCGAACAATGGAGTCCGGGCGGCTCTGGAATAATGCCTGGCACGCGTTTTCACCGTAGACGCGGGTTTCTTCCGCGCGCTGACGGCGAATCACTTCGCGATCCACATACCCTTTCTCTGTTGATTCGCTCTGTTCAACGTGTTCATCGTTAACATCGCGCGGCGGACGGGAAACCGTACGCCATGGTGATGATGAAGGCGCATCACGATCGTTATAGCGGTCACGGCTTGCGCCAGGTTTATCATCACGACGCGGTCGACGGTCGCCCTTTCCTGACGCTGCAGGCCGCCCGCCGCCTTTCCCGGTACGCGGGTTCTGGCTACGTGTTTCACTGTCATCGTCGCTGCGGACATACATCACTTTGACCTTGCCGCTTTTACCTTTAAATTCTTCGCTCATGCTCTTCTCCACCTGGCTGCCGCGTGGCGCGCAGATTACCCGATGTAAGACCGCTTCGCCATTAACTTTGGTCAAAAGTCAGGAACTATCATATTCATTGGATTTATCTCGTTGTCGATGTCAAACGAATAGCCGATAATATTTAACATCTCAGAAACAGATCCATTTTCCGTCGACACCTCGACACTGCAATTTAGAGGGTAGTTATGAATACCGTTTGTGCCTCCTGCCAGGCCGTAAATCGCATACCTGACGATCGCATTAATGACGGAGCGAAATGCGGCCGTTGCGGTCATGAACTGTTTGATGGCGAAGTCATCAATGCCACCAGCCAGACGCTGGATAAATATCTGGAAGACGACTTGCCGGTCGTGGTTGATTTTTGGGCGCCGTGGTGCGGCCCCTGTAAAAACTTCGCGCCCATATTTGAAGATGTAGCAGAAGAGCGCAGTGGTCAGGTGCGTTTTTTAAAAGTGAATACCGAAGCGGAACCCGCGCTTGGCGCCCGTTTCCGCATCCGTAGCATCCCTACCATTATGGTGTTTAAAAAAGGTCAGATGGTGGATATGTTAAACGGCGCGATGCCAAAAGCGCCCTTTGACAGCTGGCTTAACGAGAATCTGTAACGTTACGCGTTCGCGGGGCATCTTCCGGATGCCCTGTCATGGCATCTACGCTAGAATGGCGTTTTTATGTTAACTCCCCGATGACTGAAAACGCCGTCCTTAAACTTCGCGCTGAACGCCTGGCGCGCGCAACCCGCCCTTTTCTTGCCCGAGGCAATCGCATCCGCCGCTGCCAGCGCTGTTTATTGCCGTTAAAACAGTGCCTGTGTGACACGTTACGCCCCGCGCCAGCCCGCAGTCGCTTTTGCCTGGTGATGTTTGATACCGAGCCGATGAAGCCCAGTAATACTGGCCGTTTGATTGCCGATGTGCTGCCGGATACCGAGGCTTATCAGTGGTCGCGCACCGAACCGCCGCAAGCGCTGCTTGATTTGGTTGCCAGCCCGCAATATCAACCCATGGTGGTATTTCCTGCCTCCTATGCCGGGCCTCATCGAACCGTCCTAAGCCAGCCTCCCGTCGAGGGTAAGCCCCCGCTGTTTATTATGCTCGACGGCACCTGGACGGAAGCGCGCAAAATGTTCCGTAAAAGTCCTTATCTGGATGCGCTGCCCGTCATTTCCGTGGATTTGAGTAAGACCTCTGCCTACCGCTTGCGTGAAGCCCATGCCGAAGGGCAATACTGTACGGCTGAAGTAGCGATGGCATTGCTTGAACTGGCGGGCGATACACAGGCGGCACAGGGATTAACCGAACATTTCACCTTGTTCCGTGAGCGATATCTGGCAGGTAAACCCCATCATCAGGGAAGTGTCACAGCAACCGAGCCGGAAAGCGTTTAAAATCATTCATTCACATCGTCGGGGAGAATGTTATGAGTCAACGTGGGCTGGAAGCGCTGCTTAGACCGAAATCCATTGCCGTGATCGGGGCGTCGATTAAGCCCGACCGGGCAGGCTACCTGATGATGCGAAACCTCCTGTCGGGCGGTTTTTCCGGGCCGGTTTTACCCGTTACGCCCGCGTATAAAGCGGTGTGCGGCGTCATGACATGGCCTGATATCCCCAGCCTGCCTTTCGCGCCCGACCTGGCGGTGATTTGTACCAACCCCAGTCGTAATGAAGCGCTGCTCAATGCCCTTGGCGAAAAGGGCTGCAAAACGTGCATTATTCTCTCGTCGCCTAAAGAGCAGCAGCCAGCGCTACTGGAATGCGCTACACGCTGGCAGATGCGGCTTCTTGGTCCAAACAGCCTTGGTTTGCTTGCGCCCTGGCAGGGGCTGAACGCCAGTTTTTCACCGGTACCGATCCGCAAAGGGAAACTGGCGTTTGTGTCGCAGTCGGCAGCGGTATCGAACACCATTCTCGACTGGGCCCAGCAACGTGAGATGGGTTTCTCCTATTTTATCGCGCTGGGCGACAGCCTGGATATTGATGTCGACGAACTGCTGGACTATCTCTCTCGCGACAGCAAAACCAGCGCCATACTGCTTTATCTCGAACAACTCAGCGACGCGCGCCGCTTTGTGTCCGCCGCCCGAAGCGCATCGCGCAATAAACCGATTCTGGTGATCAAAAGCGGACGTAGCCCGTCGGCACGGCAGTTACTCAACGCCGAAACAGGATTAGACGGGGCGTGGGATGCCGCAATACAGCGCGCGGGGTTGCTGCGTGTGCAGGACACGCATGAACTGTTTTCTGCCGTAGAAACCCTCAGCCATATGCGCCCCCCTGCGCGGCGAACGGCTGATGATTATCAGTAATGGCGCCGCGCCTGCGGCTCTTGCTCTGGATGAGCTGTGGTTGCGTAACGGGAAGCTGGCTACGCTCGGAGATGAAACCATCAACCGCCTTTCCGTGGTGGTTCCTAAGGGCGTTACCGTCGCGAATCCCCTGGACTTGCGTGATGATGCCACCACGCAACGCTATGTTCAGACGCTCGAGATTTTACTGGATAGTCATGATTTCGATGCGCTGATGATTATTCATTCACCCAGTGCCGCGGCGCCTGGCAGCGAAAGCGCCCGGGCGATTATTGAGTTGCTGGCGCGTCACCCGCGTGGTCGCTATGTCACCCTGTTAACCAACTGGTGCGGCGAATTTTCCTCACAGGAAGCGCGCCGCTGGTTCAGCGATGCCGGTATACCCACTTATCGTACGCCGGAAGGCACCGTCACGGCCTTTATGCATATGGTGGAATATCGACGCAACCAGAAACAGTTGCGTGAAACGCCCTCATTACCGGCCAACCTTACGGCCAATACCGCTGAAGTCCATCAGATGATTACCCGGGCGCTGGAAGAGGGTGCCACCCATCTTGATACCCATGAAGTTCAACCGATCTTACAGGCTTATGGATTGCAAACCTTGCCGACCTGGATTGCCAGTGACAGCGCCGAAGCGGTGCATATCGCCAAGCAAATCGGTTATCCCGTCGCCCTGAAGTTACGTTCGCCTGATATTCCGCATAAATCGGAAGTTCAGGGGGTCATGCTTTATCTTCGTACGGCGAATGAGGTTCAACAGGCCGCCGACGCGATCCTCGATCGGGTAAAAATGACCTGGCCGCAGGCGCGTATTCACGGCTTGCTGGTGCAAAGTATGGCCAACCGTGCGGGCGCGCAGGAGCTGCGGGTGGTGGTGGAACACGATCCGGTATTTGGTCCGCTGATAATGTTGGGTGATGGCGGTATGGCCTGGCGGCAGGATCAGGCTGCGGTAGCGCTGCCTCCGCTGAATATGAATCTGGCGCGCTATCTGGTTATTCAGGCGATAAAAAGCGGAACCATTCGTGGGCGCAGCGCGCTGCGTGCGCTGGATATCGCGGGTCTGAGCCAGTTCCTGGTGCAGGTTTCCAACCTGATTGTTGACTGCCCGGAGATAAAACGACTGGATATCCATCCGCTGCTGGTATCCGGTAATGAATTCACCGCCCTGGATGTCACGCTGGAACTCGAAGCCTTTGCGGGTGATGCCGATGCGCGTTTGGCTATCCGCCCTTATCCTCACCAACTGGAGGAAGCGGTCACGCTGAAAAACGGCGAAAGCTGCCTTTTCAGGCCTATTCTTCCGGAAGATGAGCCTGAACTTCAGCGCTTTATTTCGCAGGTGACTAAGGAAGATTTGTATTATCGCTATTTCAGCGAGATCAATGAATTTACCCATGAAGACTTAGCGAATATGACCCCAGATCGACTACGATCGAGAAATGGCTTTTGTCGCGGTACAGTCTTATGAGGGGCATGAGCAGATCCTTGGCGTAACGCGTGCGATCTCTGACCCCGATAATGTTGACGCGGAATTTGCGGTGCTGGTTCGCTCCGATCTGAAAGGCCTCGGATTAGGCCGAAAATTACTTGAAAAACTCATCGCTTATACGCGAGATCATGGTCTGGAACGTTTGAACGGCATTACGATGCCCAACAACCGCGGCATGGTCGCGCTGGCACGCAAACTGGGTTTTGATGTGGATATTCAGTTAGAAGATGGCATCGTTGGATTGACACTCGCCCTGAATAAAACGCTGGATTCGTGAGTAAGGTACTGGAAATGTTACTCACATTCCCCAGGAGTAATGTTATTATCCACCGCTACTGTTATCCGCCCTTCAGGGATGACCACCTACTGTATAGAGAAGATATGCACTGTGATGTTGTCTAAATTTAAACGAAACAAACATCAACAACACCTTGCCCAACTACCCAAGCTTTCTCAATCTGTTGATGATGTAGCGTTTTATTTTTCACCGGCCGACTTCCGGGCCACTTTGCTGCAAAAAATCGCCAGCGCAACCAGGCGCATTTGCATCGTTGCGCTTTACCTTGAGCAGGACGATGGCGGTAACGGGATCCTTTCAGCCCTTTATGAAGCCAAACGCCAGCGTCCTGAACTGGATGTTTCCGTTCTGGTCGACTGGCATCGCGCCCAGCGTGGTCGTATTGGCGCAGCCGCATCCAACACTAATGCTGACTGGTATTGCCGAATGGCGCAGGAGAACCCGGATGTCAAAATCCAGGTGTACGGGATCCCTGTCAATACCCGTGAAGCACTCGGCGTGTTGCACTTTAAAGGCTTTATCATCGACGATAGCGTTATTTACAGCGGTGCCAGCCTGAACGATGTGTATTTGCATCAGCATGATAAATATCGCTATGACCGTTATCAGTCGATTCGTAACCCGCGCCTTGCCGATATTATGTATGACTGGGTAAAAACCCATCTGATTCAAGGACGCGCGGTAAACCGGCTCGATACGCCTGAACGGCCGAAAAGCCAGGAAATTAAAAATGAAGTCCGCCTTTTCCGCCACGAATTGCGTGATGCCGTTTATGATTTCGTCGGCGATGCGGATAACGAGCAGCTATCCGTCACGCCGCTGGTAGGTCTGGGCAAATCCAGCCCGCTCAACAAAACCATCTTCCATTTGATGCCCTGTGCTGAGCAGAAGCTGACGATTTGTACGCCTTATTTCAACCTGCCAGCCATCCTGGTGCGCAATATTATTCAGTTACTGCGCGACGGCAAACAGGTAGAAATTATCGTTGGCGACAAAACGGCTAACGATTTTTATATCCCGGAAGATCAGCCTTTCAAGATCATCGGCGCGCTGCCTTATCTGTATGAAATCAATCTTCGTCGCTTCCTGAGCCGCCTGCAATATTATGTAAATACCGGGCAGTTGATCGTCCGACTCTGGAAAGATGACGATAACACTTATCATCTGAAAGGCATGTGGGTGGATGAAGAGTGGATGCTGCTGACCGGTAACAACCTCAATCCGCGCGCGTGGCGGCTGGATCTGGAGAATGCCATTTTGATCCACGATCCCAAACATGAGCTTGCAGCGCAGCGTGAAAAAGAGCTTGAGCAGATCCGTACTCATACCACAGTGGTACAACACTATCGGGTGCTGGAAAGCATCGCGGATTACCCGGTGAAAGTGCGTAAACTTATCCGCCGTTTACGACGCATCCGAATCGATCGCTTAATTAGCCGTATTCTCTGATTCATTAGCCCTGCTTGCAGGGCTTTTTTATAAGTGATGCCATGCGACTGTTTTCAATTATGTTTTTGTTTATTCTGACAGGCTGTAGCCACACGGCAAACGACTCATGGAGTGGACAAGATAAAGCGCAGCACTTTATCGCTTCTGCGATGCTCTCGGCAGCGGGCAATGAATATGGTCAACATCAGGGTTGGTCGCGTGATGCCAGCGCCGGGTTTGGCGTGATGTTTTCAATTGGACTTGGCGCGTCAAAAGAGCTCTGGGACAGCCGACCTGCGGGAACAGGCTGGAGCTGGAAAGATTTTGCATGGGATGTCGCAGGCGCGGCTACCGGTTATTCCATCTGGCAGCTTGCGCAACATTAACCCCATTTAGCCTGGTGTGCGCGTTTACGTGATAAATAGTCCTCATCCGCCCGGATCTTATCCCACCAGGTTTTGAATACCGCTGCTGCGGCGGCTTTTACCGGATCGTTGCCCCGCTCATGCAAGTTTCCATCTTCCCTGTATTTCTTACCGCCTTTGTAATTAGCGTAACGACGGGCGCGCGTATATCCCATCTGGATAAATTTGCGGGCCATATCCATTCCCACGAAGTCGTCTTTCTCACGGTATTCTTCAAAGAGCTGATAAATCTTTTCTGCCGATTTAATCGCTGACTCTTTATCTTTATAGCGCCACCAGGGAAGGATCTCACCTTTATAGGGTTCAACCAGCAACACGCCCTGCTCACCACGCCCAACCTGATATTTCTCAGGATGCTTACGAAAGTCGATTTGCGAGAAATCCTGCTGATAGTCGAACTCTTTTTTCGTCATTCTCGGCTCCGCTGCGTTCGCTTTAACACTATTAAAAGATAGTGTATGTAGCGTAATCGGGGGGAGCTATCGGATTGAGGGAAGCCTGAATCGCAGACACAAAAAAGCCTCATGCTTTCGCATGAGGCTTTCCTGCTTGTTTGATGCCTGGCAGTTCCCTACTCTCGCATGGGGAGACCCCACACTACCATCGGCGCTACGGCGTTTCACTTCTGAGTTCGGCATGGGGTCAGGTGGGACCACCGCGCTCTTGCCGCCAGGCAAATTCTGTTTCACCTGCCGCGTGCTTGCGCGCCGCCACAGATGTCTATCCGGTTAAGCTGAAAATCGTCTCTCACACCGCAACACCAAAACCACTCTGGCGTTGTAAGGTTAAGCCTCACGGCTCATTAGTACCGGTTAGCTCAACGCATCGCTGCGCTTACACACCCGGCCTATCAACGTCGTCGTCTTCAACGTTCCTTCAGGAGACTTAAAGTCTCAGGGAGAACTCATCTCGGGGCAAGTTTCGTGCTTAGATGCTTTCAGCACTTATCTCTTCCGCATGTAGCTACCGGGCAGTGCCATTGGCATGACAACCCGAACACCAGTGATGCGTCCACTCCGGTCCTCTCGTACTAGGAGCAGCCCCCCTCAATTCTCCAGCGCCCACGGCAGATAGGGACCGAACTGTCTCACGACGTTCTAAACCCAGCTCGCGTACCACTTTAAATGGCGAACAGCCATACCCTTGGGACCTACTTCAGCCCCAGGATGTGATGAGCCGACATCGAGGTGCCAAACACCGCCGTCGATATGAACTCTTGGGCGGTATCAGCCTGTTATCCCCGGAGTACCTTTTATCCGTTGAGCGATGGCCCTTCCATTCAGAACCACCGGATCACTATGACCTGCTTTCGCACCTGCTCGCGCCGTCACGCTCGCAGTCAAGCTGGCTTATGCCATTGCACTAACCTCCTGATGTCCGACCAGGATTAGCCAACCTTCGTGCTCCTCCGTTACGCTTTAGGAGGAGACCGCCCCAGTCAAACTACCCACCAGACACTGTCCGCAACCCGGATTACGGGTCCACGTTAGAACACCAGCCATTAAAGGGTGGTATTTCAAGGACGGCTCCACGCAGACTGGCGTCCACGCTTCGAAGCCTCCCACCTATCCTACACATCAAGGACCAGTGTTCAGTGTCAAGCTATAGTAAAGGTTCACGGGGTCTTTCCGTCTTGCCGCGGGTACACTGCATCTTCACAGCGATTTCAATTTCACTGAGTCTCGGGTGGAGACAGCCTGGCCATCATTACGCCATTCGTGCAGGTCGGAACTTACCCGACAAGGAATTTCGCTACCTTAGGACCGTTATAGTTACGGCCGCCGTTTACCGGGGCTTCGATCAAGAGCTTCGCGTTGCCGCTAACCCCATCAATTAACCTTCCGGCACCGGGCAGGCGTCACACCGTATACGTCCACTTTCGTGTTTGCACAGTGCTGTGTTTTTAATAAACAGTTGCAGCCAGCTGGTATCTTCGACTGGCTTCAGCTCCACGGGCAAACCGCTTCACCTACGTGCCAGCGTGCCTTCTCCCGAAGTTACGGCACCATTTTGCCTAGTTCCTTCACCCGAGTTCTCTCAAGCGCCTTGGTATTCTCTACCTGACCACCTGTGTCGGTTTGGGGTACGATTTCGTGTTACCTGATGCTTAGAGGCTTTTCCTGGAAGCAGGGCATTTGTTACTTCAGCACCGTAGTGCCTCGTCATCACACCTCAGCGTTAAAAGGTACCGGATTTACCTGGAACCTCCGCCTACATGCTTAAACCGGGACAACCGTCGCCCGGCCAACATAGCCTTCTCCGTCCCCCCTTCGCAGTAACACCAAGTACAGGAATATTAACCTGTTTCCCATCGACTACGCCTTTCGGCCTCGCCTTAGGGGTCGACTCACCCTGCCCCGATTAACGTTGGACAGGAACCCTTGGTCTTCCGGCGAGCGGGCTTTTCACCCGCTTTATCGTTACTTATGTCAGCATTCGCACTTCTGATACCTCCAGCAGACCTCACAGTCCACCTTCGACGGCTTACAGAACGCTCCCCTACCCAACAACACCTAAGTGTCGCTGCCGCAGCTTCGGTGCATGGTTTAGCCCCGTTACATCTTCCGCGCAGGCCGACTCGACCAGTGAGCTATTACGCTTTCTTTAAATGATGGCTGCTTCTAAGCCAACATCCTGGCTGTCTGGGCCTTCCCACATCGTTTCCCACTTAACCATGACTTTGGGACCTTAGCTGGCGGTCTGGGTTGTTTCCCTCTTCACGACGGACGTTAGCACCCGCCGTGTGTCTCCCGTGATAACATTCTGTGGTATTCGTAGTTTGCATCGGGTTGGTAAGCCGGGATGGCCCCCTAGCCGAAACAGTGCTCTACCCCCACAGATGAATTCACGAGGCGCTACCTAAATAGCTTTCGGGGAGAACCAGCTATCTCCCGGTTTGATTGGCCTTTCACCCCCAGCCACAGGTCATCCGCTAATTTTTCAACATTAGTCGGTTCGGTCCTCCAGTTAGTGTTACCCAACCTTCAACCTGCCCATGGCTAGATCACCGGGTTTCGGGTCTATACCCTGCAACTTAACGCCCAGTTAAGACTCGGTTTCCCTGCGGCTCCCCTATACGGTTAACCTTGCTACAGAATATAAGTCGCTGACCCATTATACAAAAGGTACGCAGTCACACCCCGAAGGATGCTCCCACTGCTTGTACGTACACGGTTTCAGGTTCTTTTTCACTCCCCTCGCCGGGGTTCTTTTCGCCTTTCCCTCACGGTACTGGTTCACTATCGGTCAGTCAGGAGTATTTAGCCTTGGAGGATGGTCCCCCCATATTCAGACAGGATGTCACGTGTCCCGCCCTACTCATCGAGCTCACAGCATGTGTACTTTCGTGTACGGGAGTATCACCCTGTACCCTGCGACTTTCCAGACGCTTCCACTAACACACATGCTGATTCAGACTCTGGGCTGCTCCCCGTTCGCTCGCCGCTACTGGGGGAATCTCGGTTGATTTCTTTTCCTCGGGGTACTTAGATGTTTCAGTTCCCCCGGTTCGCCTCGTTAACCTATGTATTCAGTTAACGATAGTGCAACGGATTGCACTGGGTTTCCCCATTCGGACATCGTCGGTTATAGCGGTTCATATCACCTTACCGACGCTTTTCGCAGATTAGCACGTCCTTCATCGCCTCTGACTGCCAGGGCATCCACCGTGTACGCTTGGTCGCTTAACCTCACAACCCGGAGCAGTTTCGCTCTGTGTTGCAAGTGTTTGAGAGACTCTGACATGGCATCGTCATTTCCTGTTTCGGAGAAATGCGACGGCATGCCGTTTCAATTTTCAGCTTGTTCCGGATTGTTAAAGAGCAAATACTTCGCAGTATACCGTTACCGGTACACTCTGAAGTAGGGTATCAACTGACGTTGATGGTGGAGCTATGCGGGATCGAACCGCAGACCTCCTGCGTGCAAAGCAGGCGCTCTCCCAGCTGAGCTATAGCCCCATCGTTACTGCAAAACCTTGTTACCGCGCTTCTTCACTGATCAAGGCGCAGGCTGGCGACGCACAGTGAACTATGCGGACCGGGCTGCAACGCAGAACAGGGGAGAATGTGGTAGGCCTGAGTGGACTTGAACCACCGACCTCACCCTTATCAGGGGTGCGCTCTAACCAACTGAGCTACAAGCCTATAAGGTTTTACTGCTCGTTTTCTATCAGACAATCTGTGTGAGCACTGCGCGGGCTGTATCTTTAAGGTAAGGAGGTGATCCAACCGCAGGTTCCCCTACGGTTACCTTGTTACGACTTCACCCCAGTCATGAATCACAAAGTGGTAAGCGCCCTCCCGAAGGTTAAGCTACCTACTTCTTTTGCAACCCACTCCCATGGTGTGACGGGCGGTGTGTACAAGGCCCGGGAACGTATTCACCGTGGCATTCTGATCCACGATTACTAGCGATTCCGACTTCATGGAGTCGAGTTGCAGACTCCAATCCGGACTACGACGCACTTTATGAGGTCCGCTTGCTCTCGCGAGTTCGCTTCTCTTTGTATGCGCCATTGTAGCACGTGTGTAGCCCTGGTCGTAAGGGCCATGATGACTTGACGTCATCCCCACCTTCCTCCAGTTTATCACTGGCAGTCTCCTTTGAGTTCCCGGCCGGACCGCTGGCAACAAAGGATAAGGGTTGCGCTCGTTGCGGGACTTAACCCAACATTTCACAACACGAGCTGACGACAGCCATGCAGCACCTGTCTCACAGTTCCCGAAGGCACCAATCCATCTCTGGAAAGTTCTGTGGATGTCAAGACCAGGTAAGGTTCTTCGCGTTGCATCGAATTAAACCACATGCTCCACCGCTTGTGCGGGCCCCCGTCAATTCATTTGAGTTTTAACCTTGCGGCCGTACTCCCCAGGCGGTCGACTTAACGCGTTAGCTCCGGAAGCCACGCCTCAAGGGCACAACCTCCAAGTCGACATCGTTTACGGCGTGGACTACCAGGGTATCTAATCCTGTTTGCTCCCCACGCTTTCGCACCTGAGCGTCAGTCTTTGTCCAGGGGGCCGCCTTCGCCACCGGTATTCCTCCAGATCTCTACGCATTTCACCGCTACACCTGGAATTCTACCCCCCTCTACAAGACTCAAGCCTGCCAGTTTCGGATGCAGTTCCCAGGTTGAGCCCGGGGATTTCACATCCGACTTGACAGACCGCCTGCGTGCGCTTTACGCCCAGTAATTCCGATTAACGCTTGCACCCTCCGTATTACCGCGGCTGCTGGCACGGAGTTAGCCGGTGCTTCTTCTGCGGGTAACGTCAATCGACACGGTTATTAACCGTATCGCCTTCCTCCCCGCTGAAAGTACTTTACAACCCGAAGGCCTTCTTCATACACGCGGCATGGCTGCATCAGGCTTGCGCCCATTGTGCAATATTCCCCACTGCTGCCTCCCGTAGGAGTCTGGACCGTGTCTCAGTTCCAGTGTGGCTGGTCATCCTCTCAGACCAGCTAGGGATCGTCGCCTAGGTGAGCCGTTACCCCACCTACTAGCTAATCCCATCTGGGTTCATCTGATGGCAAGAGGCCCGAAGGTCCCCCTCTTTGGTCTTGCGACGTTATGCGGTATTAGCTACCGTTTCCAGTAGTTATCCCCCTCCATCAGGCAGATCCCCAGACATTACTCACCCGTCCGCCACTCGTCAGCGAAGCAGCAAGCTGCTTCCTGTTACCGTTCGACTTGCATGTGTTAGGCCTGCCGCCAGCGTTCAATCTGAGCCATGATCAAACTCTTCAATTTAAAAGTTTGATGCTCGTGAATTAAACTTCGTAATGAATTACGTGTTCACTCAGAGACTTGATAATTCTTTTTGTACCCGGAGGTACTGAGATATCAATCCTGCGAGTGCCCACACAGATTGTCTGATAAATTGTTAAAGAGCAGTTGCGACGCGGCTTTCAGCTCACTGTCGCGAGGTGGCGTATATTACGCTTTCCTCTTTCAGAGTCAAGCGTTTATTTTCGCTTTTCTCTGCCGGAACCCCCGGAGGAATCCCGCTGACCGGCCGGCTTATTCGCCGTTGTTCCGTGTCAGTGGTGGCGCATTATAGGGACTAATCAGAATCTGACAAGACCAAAATTCAAAAAAATTATCGTTCGCTCACATTTCAAACAATGATGTTTAAAACGAGAACAAAACGCCCGTTAAACAAACAAAAACGAGCCCCACTGGGCCCGTTTCTGTGCGTTACACCATTTACTGCTGTGCGACGATACGGGCGTCTTTGACGACGAGTTCAATCGTTTTGCCCGGAATAAGCTCGCCAGAAAGTATCTGCTGAGCAAGCGGGTTCTCAATTTGCTGTTGAATGGCTCGTTTAAGCGGACGAGCACCATACACCGGATCGTAGCCGTTTTCGCCAAGCAGCCGCAGCGCTTCGTCAGACATCTGAACCTGATATCCACGCTCCTCAAGCCGTTTGTACAGCCGCTGCAATTGGATCTGCGCGATAGAAGCGATATGTTTTTGTCCTAACGGGTGGAACACCACAACTTCATCAATACGGTTAATAAACTCCGGTCTGAAGTTTTGGCTTACCACGGTCAGCACCATATCCTTCATATGGCTGTAATCCAGATCGCCAAACCGTTCCTGAATCAAATCGGACCCGAGGTTCGACGTCATGATCACGACGGTATTACGGAAATCCACTGTCCGGCCCTGGCCATCAGTAAGACGTCCGTCGTCGAGTACCTGCAACAGAATGTTAAAGACATCCGGATGCGCTTTCTCGACCTCATCCAACAGGATGACGGAATATGGGCGACGACGCACAGCTTCAGTCAGATAACCGCCCTCTTCATAACCCACATATCCCGGAGGCGCGCCGACTAACCGTGACACGGAATGTTTCTCCATAAACTCGGACATATCGATACGCACCATCGCATCGTCGCTATCAAACATAAAGTTCGCCAGCGCTTTGCACAGCTCTGTTTTACCGACCCCGGTCGGCCCGAGGAACAGGAACGAACCGATTGGACGGTTAGGATCGGACAAACCAGCGCGACTACGCCGGATGGCGTTGGAGACCGCTTCTACTGCCTCATCCTGCCCTATAACACGCTGATGCAGGTCTTGCTCCATACGCAGGAGTTTCTCACGCTCGCTTTCCATCATTCGGGAGACAGGGATCCCCGTCCAGCGCGCCAGAACTTCTGCGATTTCTGCGTCAGTAACTTTATTACGCAGCAACCGCATGGTTTTGCCTTCGCTCTGGGTTGCAGCGGCCAGCTGTTTTTCCAGCTCGGGAATTTTCCCGTATTGCAGTTCCGACATTCGGGCAAGATCGCCAACGCGGCGTGCTTGCTCAATGGCGATTTTTGCCTGCTCTAGTTCCGCTTTGATGGTCTGCGTGCCGGAGAGAGACGCTTTCTCCGCTTTCCACTCTTCTTCGAGCTCTGAATACTGACGCTCTTTGTCGGACAGCTCTTCATTCAGCATATCCAGACGTTTTTTACTGGCTTCATCAGACTCTTTCAGCAATGCCTGCTGTTCGAGTTTTAACTGAATAATGCGTCGGTCAAGACGATCCAGTTCCTCCGGCTTCGAGTCAATCTGCATACGAATGCTGGACGCAGCTTCGTCGATCAGGTCAATCGCTTTATCCGGTAACTGCCGGTCGGCAATATAACGGTGCGATAACGTCGCCGCCGCAACGATAGCCGGGTCGGTAATTTGAACATGGTGGTGAAGCTCGTAACGCTCTTTCAGGCCACGCAGGATAGCGATGGTGTCTTCTACTGTAGGTTCAGCAACAAAGACTTTCTGGAAACGACGCTCCAGAGCGGCATCTTTTTCAATATACTGACGATACTCATCCAACGTGGTTGCGCCCACGCAGTGCAGTTCACCCCGCGCCAGGGCAGGTTTTAACATGTTGCCAGCGTCCATTGCGCCATCAGCTTTACCTGCGCCAACCATGGTGTGCAATTCGTCAATAAACAGGATGACATTACCTTCCTGTTTTGAGAGATCGCTCAGTACGCCTTTTAAGCGCTCTTCGAACTCACCGCGGTATTTCGCACCCGCCACCAGCGCCCCCATATCCAGCGCCAGTACACGGCGGCCCTTCAGGCCTTCCGGCACTTCGCCATTCACGATACGCTGCGCCAGCCCCTCAACGATGGCGGTTTTACCGACACCCGGCTCACCGATCAGCACTGGGTTGTTTTTGGTTCTGCGCTGCAATACCTGAATAGTACGGCGAATTTCTTCATCACGGCCGATAACCGGGTCAAGTTTGCCCTGCTCGGCACGCTCTGTAAGATCGAGAGTATATTTTTTCAAAGCCTGGCGCTGATCTTCAGCCCCCTGATCGTTCACGCTTTCACCTCCACGCATCTGCGCAATCGCCTGGTTGATATTTGCGGTATTCGCGCCTGCCGCTTTGAGAAGATCGGCGAGGACACCGCGCGATTCCAGCGCAGCCAGGACAAACAGTTCTGAAGAAATAAAATTGTCACCCTGCTTTTGCGCCAGCTTGTCGCAAAGATTCAGAACGCGGATTAAATCCTGAGACGGCTGAACATCGCCACCGGTGCCTTCAACCTGCGGCAGGCGACTTAACGCCTGTTCAATATCCGTGCGTAATTTGCCGGCATTCACGCCCGCTGAGGTTAATAAAGGATGAACGGAACCCCCTTCCTGTTTCAGCAAGGCGCTCATTAAGTGTAAGGGTTCGATGAATTGGTTGTCTTGCCCCAGTGCGAGTGACTGAGCATCGGCAAGAGCAAGCTGGAATTTATTAGTAAGACGATCCAGACGCATAACTCCTCCCATAACAGGTCAAATTTGCTACTGGAGATTAAATGAGGTCATCCCTCAATTATTCAAGGTTAATTGACCTGAATTATGTGAAAAGAAAACAACGCGCCCTGGATCGTCTTGATTCGATAGGTTATATCAGCCAAATGAAACTTGCCATACGCCCCGTGATTCTGTCACGTCGGTATGAGAAAAAATCGCGCTCTTCCGTATACGTACAGCGGTCGCCGCCATATACAGAAGTCACCCCTGCATTATTCAGGCGCTGGCGGGCGAGTTGGTAAATATCCGCGAAATATTTTTCCCCTGCCGGACGAAACGCATTTTCGGCTTTGCTGTCTTTAGCGATAAACGCATCCCGCACATCATCCCCGACTTCAAAAGCCTGCGGGCCAATCGCTGGCCCCAGCCAGGCCATAATATTTTCGGGACGATCGTTAAAATTAGCGAGGGTTTGCTCCAGCACTCCCTCGCACAATCCCCGCCATCCTGCATGCGCCGCAGCCACCTGTGTACCCGCCTGGTTACAGAACAGCACCGGCAGGCAGTCGGCCGTCATCACAGTGCAGACGATGCCGGGCGTATCGCTCCACGAGGCATCGGCGCGTTTAGAAGCGTAAGGTTCGCCGGTCAATCTCAACACCGCATCGCCATGCACCTGTTCAAGCCAGACGGGTTTCGAGGGCATTTGGGCAGCGGCAAACAGCCGACGTCGATTTTCCTCAACATCATCCAGGTTATCGCCGCAGTGCGCGCCCAGATTGAGCGAGTCATACGCGCCAGCGCTCACGCCGCCAGTTCGGGTGCTGCTGCAGGCAGCCACACCCGGCGGTAACGGCCACTCAGGGATAATCAGTGTGGTCATAACCAGTCAACATCGTCTTTATGCGCTTCGAAATCAGCGCGTAACGCGTCAATAAGATCAACCATATCCTGAGGGATCGGCGCGTGCCACTCCATCTGGATACCGGTTATCGGATGATAAAGACGCAGCATCGTAGCGTGCAGCGCCTGACGATCGAACTGGCGCAGCGCCTGGATAAACGCCTCTGACGCGCCCTTCGGCGGACGCGGACGGCCACCATACAGCTGATCACCCACCAGCGGATGAGTGATATGCGCCATGTGCACACGGATCTGGTGCGTACGACCGGTTTCCAGGCGCAACCGCAGGCGGGTATGAATCCTAAAGTGCTCCATAATCCGGTAGTGAGTGACGGCGGGTTTACCCATCGGATGAACCGACATATGGGTGCGTTTAGTCGGATGACGGCTGATCGGTTCTTCTACTGTTCCGCCCGCCGTCATATGACCAATCGCTACCGCCTCGTACTCGCGAGTGATTTCGCGCAATTGCAACGATTCCACCAGACGTGTCTGCGCAGGAATGGTTTTTGCGACGACCATTAAACCGGTGGTGTCTTTATCCAGACGATGCACAATGCCCGCACGCGGCACGTCCGCGATGGGCGGATAGTAGTGGAGCAGTGCATTCAGCACGGTGCCGTCAGGATTACCGGCGCCAGGATGAACGACGAAATCGCGGGGCTTGTTAATGACCAGAATATCATCATCTTCATAGACAATATTCAGCGGGATATCCTGAGGTTCGAAACGTGCGTCTTCTTCGATTTCAACATCGATAACCACGTTCTCGCCACCAAAGACTTTTTCTTTAGGTTTATCGCTAATTTTACCGTTAAGGTGGACGCGCTGATCTAAAATCCACTCTTTTATGCGCGATCGCGAATAATCCGGGAACATTTCGGCCAAAGCCTGATCTAAGCGTTGACCGAGTTGAGATTCGGACACCGTTGCAGTGAGTTGTACTCGTTGTGCCATATACTGCTTCTTTGTTTACGTTGGGATTTACGGCTTCGCCGTATAATATAGTGTGCTATTGTAGCTGGTCTTAACCGGGAGCAGGAACTGTCAATCTCCCGCACAAGTAAAACATTCTGAGGAAAGTCAAAACGTCATGACGCGCATGAAATATCTGGTGGCTGCCGCCACGTTGAGCCTGGCTTTGGCGGGTTGCTCCGGTTCTAAGGAAGAGGTTCCTGATAATCCGCCATCTGAAATTTACGCGACTGCTCAGCGAAAACTGCAGGACGGTAACTGGAAAGCGGCAATAACGCAACTGGAAGCGCTGGATAATCGTTATCCATTTGGGCCGTATTCCCAGCAGGTGCAGTTGGATTTGATCTACGCCTATTACAAAAATGCCGATCTGCCGCTGGCTCAGGCTTCCATCGATCGTTTCATTCGTCTGAATCCGACACATCCGAATATTGACTATGTGCTTTATATGCGCGGTTTGACCAACATGGCTCTGGATGACAGCGCGCTGCAGGGATTCTTTGGCGTTGATCGCTCCGATCGCGATCCGCAACATGCCCGCGACGCGTTCCGCGATTTCGCTAAGCTGACGCGCGGTTATCCGAAAAGCCAGTATGTCACCGATGCCACTAAGCGCATGGTGTTCCTTAAAGATCGTCTGGCGAAATATGAGCTGTCCGTGGCGGAGTATTACACCAAGCGCGGCGCGTACGTTGCCGTCGTTAACCGTGTAGAAGGCATGCTGCGTGATTATCCGGATACCCAGGCAACGCGTGAAGGCCTGAAGCTGATGGAAAACGCCTACCGTGAAATGCAGATGAATGGGCAGGCTGATAAAGTCGCCAAAATCATTGAAGCAAACAGCAGCAATACCTGATTGTTTGCGTAATAAAAAAAGGCAGCCTGGCTGCCTTTTTTTATGCCTGCCGCCCCATTTTTACTGGATTCGGCACGGAGTCATCCCATCAAATATGGCCTGGAAAACGCGATCCGACAAGTGAAAAATGGCCTCTTCCTGTCCTGTCTCACAAAACCTTTTCATTGACAAAAAGTGACAAAACTTTGTGATTTCACTCACACAATTTGACACTCACGACGGTATGCTGAAATCACCAAGACGGGAAAGACAAGAGGTAAAATTTATGACAATGAACATTACCAGCAAACAAATGGAAATCACTCCGGCAATCCGCCAGCATGTCGCAGACCGTCTCGCTAAACTGGAAAAATGGCAAACTCACTTAATTAATCCACACATCATTTTGTCCAGAGAACCTCAAGGCTTCGTCGCCGACGCCACGATGAATACGCCAAACGGCCATCTTGTCGCCAGCGCAAAACACGAAGATATGTATACGGCTATTAACGAACTTATCAACAAACTGGAGCGACAACTGAACAAAGTGCAACACAAAGGGGAAGCACGTCGCGCAGTACCATCAGTTAAAGACGTTAGCTTCGCGGAAGATGAAGAGTAAACACTCAAACACTAACAACGCGCCTCCGGGCGCGTTTTTTATTGACAGAGCGAAAACAGTACGGGTAGTGTAATCCGTACATTTTCAGGGAACATTTCATGAAACTATTGCCGTTTTTCTTCGCATTCTTTTTTACCTTCCCCTGACCGGGAGGCTTTTCGTCGTGTGATAAAGAATGCGAAGACGAACAAACAGGCCTCCCAAATCGGGAGGCCTTTTTTATGACAATAAAAAAGGTAGCGTTATGACAGCGGAAAACCCTTTACTGGCTCTGCGGGATAAAATCAGTGCGTTGGATGAGAAGTTACTGGCGTTGTTAGCCGAGCGTCGTACCCTTGCGGTTGAAGTCGGCAAAGCCAAGCTCGCCACCCACCGGCCGGTGCGGGATATTGACCGTGAACGCGATCTGCTGGATAAACTTATCCAGCTTGGAAAAGCCCATCACCTGGATGCGCATTACATTACGCGTCTGTTTCAACTGATCATCGAAGATTCCGTATTAACCCAGCAGGCGCTGCTTCAGCAACACCTTAACCAAACCAATCCGCACTCCGCGCGGGTTGCTTTTCTGGGCCCAAAAGGCTCTTATTCCCATCTGGCAGCACGTCAGTATGCCGCCCGCCATTTCGAGCAGTTCATTGAAAGCGGTTGCGCCAAATTCCAGGATATTTTTAATCAGGTAGAAACGGGTCAGGCCGATTACGCTGTCGTCCCGCTTGAGAACACCAGTTCCGGCGCGATAAACGATGTGTACGACCTGCTTCAGCACACCAGCCTGTCGATTGTCGGTGAGTTAACCATCCCTATCGATCACTGCGTACTGGTTTCAGGATCAACCGATCTGGAGAACATCGACACGATTTACAGCCATCCGCAACCATTCCAGCAATGTAGCCAGTTCCTGAACCGTTATTCACACTGGAAAATTGAATACTGCGAGAGCACTTCAGCCGCGATGGAAAAAGTGGCTCAGATGAAATCGCCGAAAGTTGCCGCGCTGGGAAGCGAAGCCGGTGGCGCATTGTATGGATTACAGGTTCTTGAGCGCAATCTGGCGAACCAGTCGCAAAATATCACCCGTTTTATCGTGCTGGCGCGTAAAGCGATACACGTCTCCGATCAGGTTCCAGCCAAAACGACTTTACTGATGGCGACGGGCCAGCAGGCCGGTGCGTTGGTTGAAGCGCTGCTGGTGCTCCGTAATCACAATCTGATCATGACGCGCCTCGAATCGCGCCCGATTCATGGTAACCCGTGGGAAGAGATGTTCTATCTGGATATCCAGGCTAACGTCCAGCAAGCGGAAATGCAGCAGGCGTTGCGTGAACTCACCGACATTACCCGCTCAATGAAGGTTCTTGGGTGTTATCCGAGCGAGAATGTCGTGCCTGTCGAACCGGCATAACCTAAAAAAAAGCCAGCGATACGCTGGCTTTTTTATGGAGTAACCGCTTACTGGCGGCTGTCGTTGGCCTGACGCAACAAGGTGCGGCTTTCGCTCTGAAAGCGCTCCGCATAATCGCCAAACCAGTGTTCGACTTTGCGGAAACTATCGATAAACGCTTGTTTATTGCCCTGCTCTAACAAACTAATCGCTTCGCCAAACCGCCTGTAGTATCGCTTAATCAGGGCCAGATTCGCTTCGGAAGACATAATGATATCCGCGTACAGCTGCGGGTCCTGAGCAAACAACCGCCCTACCATCGCCAGTTCCAGTCGATAGATTGGCGACGAGAGCGCCAGCAGTTTTTCCAGCTGGACATTCTCTTCCGCCAGGTGCAGGCCATAGGCAAAGGTTGCAAAGTGACGTAGCGCCTGAATAAACGCCATGTTCTGGTCATGCTCCACCGCGCTGCTGCGGTGCAAGCGAGCGCCCCACACCTGGATCTGTTCAAGGAACCACTGATACGCCTCAGGCTGACGACCGTCGCAATAAACCACGACCTGCTTCGCGAGACTGCCGCTGTCCGGGCCAAACATCGGGTGCAAGCCTAACACCGGGCCGCTGTGGGCGGCCAACATCGCCTGTAAAGGCCCGTTTTTCACTGAGGCCAGATCAACGAGGATGCAGTCATCCGGCAGACGCGGCAATTTAGCAATCACCTGTTCGGTCACATGGATGGGCACGCTGACAATCACCATACCGGCATCAGCAACTAATTCCTGCGCCTGCGGCCAGTCCTGCTGTTCCAGAATACGGACCTGATAACCTGACAATTGCAGCATCTTCTCAAACAGACGCCCCATTTGCCCTGCCCCGCCAACAATGACGACCGGGCGAAGATCCGGTTGCAGGGTTTTGAAGCCCTTATCATTTTCATGGGCGTAGGATTCGCGCATCACCCGGCGCAATACATCTTCAATCAGATCCGGCGAAACACCGAGCTGCTCAGCCTCATGACGTCGGGACGCCAGCATTGATGCTTCACGTTCCGGCACATAGACCGGCAGTCCGTAGCGGCTTTTCACTTCACCCACTTCAGAGACCAGCTCCAGCCGGCGCGCCAGTAGCCCCAGCAGCGCCTTATCCACTTCATCGATTTGATCGCGCAGTGCGGTCAATTCTGCAACCATAATTACCTCTTAAGCGAAACGCGCTGCGAGCGTACCGTTCAGATCGTTGTGGATTTCCTGCAGCAATGCCTCGGTAGTTTCCCAACTGATGCAAGCATCCGTCACGGAAACGCCGTATTTCATCTCGCTGCGCGGTTGCTCAGAAGATTGATTGCCTTCAAACAGGTGGCTTTCAATCATCAGGCCAATGATAGAACGATTACCATCTTTTGATCTGAGCGACCACGGATTCCGCAACGCCCGGTTGACGACGGTAGTCTTTATTTGAATTACCGTGACTGCAATCTATCATCAGCGCCGGACGCAGTCCTGCCTGTTCCATTTCTTTTTCACATTGCGCCACATCTGCAGGGCTGTAGTTGGGGGCTTTACCGCCACGCAGGATCACATGCCCGTCCGGGTTGCCCTGGGTTTGCAGCAGGCACACCTGGCCCGCCTGGTTGATACCCACAAAACGGTGCGACTGTTCAGCCGCGCGCATGGCGTTAATGGCGGTCGCCAGACTGCCATCCGTTCCATTTTTGAAGCCGACCGGCATCGAGAGGCCCGAAGCCATTTCGCGGTGCGTTTGCGATTCGGTGGTACGGGCGCCAATAGCCGACCAGCTAAACAGATCGCCAAGGTATTGCGGGCTGTTGGGATCCAGCGCTTCGGTCGCCAGCGGCAGCCCCAAACTGACCAGTTCCACCAACAGGCTACGGGCGATTTTAAGGCCGGTTTCAACCTCAAACGAGCCATCCATATGAGGATCGTTAATCAGCCCTTTCCAGCCAACGGTGGTGCGGGGTTTTTCAAAATAGACGCGCATAACGAGGTAAAGCGTATCGCTGACTTGTTCGGAAAGCGCTTTAAAACGACGAGCATACTCAAGGGCCGCTTCAGGATCGTGGATCGAGCAAGGTCCACAAACCACTAACAAACGCGGATCGCGTCCGGCGATAATGTCTGAAATCGTTTTACGGGAACGTGCGATCTGCGCTTCCTGTTCTACCGTCAGCGGGAATTCAGCCTTTAATTGATCCGGAGTAATCAGTACCTGTTCATCAGCGATGTGAACGTTATTCAGCGCGTCTTTTTGCATGATTGCGACCCTTAAGTTTGCTCGTTTTCGTTAATCTTAACCTCAGAGAGGTAACTTACCTTACCATAAGCGGTAAACATTTCAATCCACATTACGTAAATTTATCGTTACAAAGCGAATTTTATTGCCTTTCATTGGGCTTAAATAGTAAATAAAAGTTTACATCTGTGGAATCTCTTCGCTGAGCGCGAAAGAACACGCTGAGAAAGCCTTTTTTGCGCTACGTTAAGTAGGGATGAATAACACGTCAGGGATAAACCGATGCGTCTGGCACTACTCTTTATCAGCATACTGCTGTGCACTGGCTGTCAGATCGACCCCTACACCCATGCGCCGACATGGGGCGACAGAAACTGGTATCAAATTGGCGCGGATGATGCGATGTCTGGCGGTTCGCCAAAAACCGCTCAGCGGCTGGCGCTGGACTATGATGACGCGCGCATCAATATGAAAGATTACAAAAAAGGCTACCTGCGCGGCCAACAACGGTTATGTCAGGACGATTTTGTGTATCTCCTGGGGCTTAGCGGGAAAAGCTTCCCTGCTGCCTGTGAGAATCTCAGTGAAACGCCTCAATTGCGCGCACGCTGGCAATCAGGCGACACGGGCGCCAGTGAAGAATCAATACTGAATTAAATGCTTTAGCGTTTTTCCGGCCCGCTAAATTACAAATAAATAGGAGCTTCAACCTTCCATTATTGCGCTGGCTGTTTACGCGCAGAGAATGACGAATCACCTGGCAGATGATATTATCCGCGCCACTTGCCAATAATATGATTTTTGCACCACACGTTTAGCTGAGATCCCGCACCATGTCTGTGCTGCACTTTCGAGCGGTTATTTTCGCACTGATGATTGTGACGATACCTTCGCTCGCTGACCTTCCCTCGCCGGGTCCAAATAATGACGAGGCCGTGCAGCGTATCGTATCCGGTATTATCAGTTATACGCGTTGGCCAAAACTTAACGCCGCACCGCGTATTTGTATTTTCAGGTCGGCGCGAATGGCACACATTATTGCCAGTAATATTACCCCGATCTCTTTTACGCCGGTTATTGTTGAAAACAGTGAAGAGGCGCTAATCGCAAACTGCGATGGTATTTATTTCGGTATTGAAGCACCAGAACAACAGGTGAAATTAATAGAGGCATATCAGCCACGGGCGTTATTATTAATCGCGGAACAAAATACGGAATGCCTTATCGGCAGTTCATTTTGCCTGAATATCGATGTCACGCCGGTTAAGTTCGCCGTTAACCTTGATTCATTGTCTCGCAGCGGCGTGCGGGTCAATCCCGAAGTATTAATGCTCGCACGGAACAGTCGACATGATTAAGGATATCAATAACTTGCAAAGACCGACGTTTAAAAGAACGTTACGTCGAATAAGCATGATAAGCGTCGTGATTACCATGATTGTTGCCTGGATGTTGCTTTCCGTTTCATCCCTGCTGACGTTAAAACAATATGCGCAAAACAACCTGCGCCTGCAGAGCGTGTCGATAAGCCATTCTCTGGAAGCGGCTATGGTATTCCATGATGGGCCGGCGGCTTATGAGACGCTGTCTATGCTCGGCGAACAGGGGCAATTTTCCAGTGCGCAGGTAGTGAACAGTAATGGCGAAATCATTGCCGACTGGTCAGGCACTGCAGAAAATGCACGCGATATGATGGGAGGGATTGTCAGTAAATGGGTATTCCCTACCCCTGTCGTGCAAAACATTTATCATGATGGCAAAACGTTGGGTGAAATTCGCTTAACGGCGATGGACAATATTATTACGCATTTTGTCTGGACCTCGCTTGGCGTGTTAACAGCGTGTCTCATTCTCGCATCATTAATTTCATTATCGATTACCCGCTATTTACATAAGGGTATGGTGGATGCGTTAAGTAATATTACTGAGGTGGCTCATGATGTGCGGACTAATCGTAACTTCTCGCGCCGGGTTTCCGCTGAACGCATAGAAGAATTTCATCTTTTCGCGCAGGACTTTAATACATTGCTGGATGAAATGGAAACCTGGCAAACACAACTTCAGCGTAAAAATGCCTCGTTATTGATCAGCGCGACTCACGATCCGCTCACGGGTCTGGCTAACCGCACCGCGTTTCGGCAGGCAGTTGAAAGCATGATGAATGATCGAAGCCGTAAAATAGATGCGGCGCTGCTGTTTCTGGATGGCGATAACTTTAAATATATCAATGATACCTGGGGACATGCGGTAGGCGATCGGGTGCTGACAGAGATTGCAAACCGGTTACGCACCTTCGCCGGTGACAATCATTGCGCCTACCGTCTGGGTGGCGATGAATTTGCGATACTGCTGACAGGCGTTCAGTCCACAGATGCGTTGCTGACATTAATACAATCATTACGTCACGCCTTGCTGCCGCCGATCATGCTGAATAACGGCGAAACGACCGTGATGTCGATGAGCATTGGCTATGCGCTGGCGAAATGCACCGCCACGCCTGAGTCGTTAATGGAAGTGGCCGATCAAAATATGTATATCGAAAAGAACAAACGCCGACTGGTGTTTGGATAAACACAAAGGAAATTGTTATGTTGCCGCGCTTTTTCGCTCCTGTCATTCTCGCCGCTTTGCTGTTAACCGGTTGCCAGACACCTCAGGGGAAATTCACTCCGGAGCAGGTCGCCGTTATGCAGTCTTATGGCTTTAACGAAAGCGACGGTGACTGGTCATTAGGGCTCTCCGATACCATTCTGTTTGATAAAAATCAGTACCAGCTTCGGCCTGAAAGTTACAACCAAATAAAAAGCATGGCGGCGAAGCTGTCGGCTTATGGTTTAAAACACGCCCGTATGGACGGTCATACCGATAATTACGGCGAAGACAGTTATAACGAAGCGCTGTCCCTTAAACGCGCCAATATCGTGGCTGACGCCTGGGCAACGGGCGCGGGCGTACCGCGCAGTAATTTGACGACTCAGGGGTTAGGTAAAAAATTTCCGATTGCCAGCAATAAAACCAGTTCAGGGCGTGCCGAAAACCGCCGCGTTGCGGTTGTCATCAGCACGCCCTGATGCTTAGTTAACGGCGGGTTGCGCTGCCTGACGACGCTGCGCCCGTTTCCAGCGGAAAATATCGAACAGTAAAAACAACAGCAGACTGATCCCTAATACAGGCATGGCAAAACCAAACGCCGCGATAACTATCACTGCGCAGGTGCGTCCCACGCCTGACAGCATCAACCAAGCCTGACATAGCGTTTCGGCCGGATTGTTAACTGCCGCAGCAGGGCGCCTTAACCACCACTGCCGGTACCCCATGCCGATCAGTACGCACAGCGCGATCCCGAAGCCGATCAGTGCAAGCTGATTAATCAGGCCAAACAGGATCCCCATATGGAAATCCACCCCCCAGCGGGTGAGTTTTGCCATCAGCGGAAACTGTTCGAAAGACGTTTGATCGATAACCTGCATCGTTTCGCCATTGATCGCCACGGCGTCGACCTGTGTTGGCCAGCGCCTGTCAATCTCTGTCACTGTCCATGCCTGATGTGGGTTCCGCGGCGGGCGTATTTCCAGCAGACTGGCGTGAATTCCGTGATGTTGCGCCAGTGCGAGTACCCGATCAATATTAGCTCCCTGCTCCTGCTGCGGTTCCGTCGCCGCCGGATGATGTCCGTGATGTTCAGCATGTGGATCGGCTGGCACGGCCTGGCCGGAAAGTAATGTGTTCACCTGAGGCGTCATCCAGCCCATCGCGGCACGCAACTTATCGACATTCCCCCCGGCATATTGCGACCAGGTAAGACCGGTGGCGGAAAAGAGCAGCAAACCAGCCAGCAGCGTCAGTCCCAGCGTGATATGCAACTGCCTCGCAGCCATTAACCGGCTACGCTTCACCGTTCTGGGTTTTCGGGAGGGTTTTGTCATCCACCACAAGAAAATACCGCCGAGTGCGGCAATCCACATCCATGATGCCGCCAACTCACTATAGAGGCGGCCAACATCTCCCAGCAGCAATGAGCGGTGCAGATAATCTATCCACTGGCGCAGCGGTAGTATTCCACTGGTGCCGTAAACGGTCATATCACCGGTAACGGCGAGCGTAACGGGATCGATAAAAATAGCCCGGTGCTCCGAAGGGGCAAGCGCCGGATCGCTGTACATCACCCGTGTGGTTTGGCCGGCTTCAAGTCCGGGCCTGACGGCGTGTAATCGCAACGCGTGCTGCGTGACCTGATTGGCGATGTCAATTTGCCTGGCAAGTGGCTGCGGCTCCCCTTCCCGACTGCCGTTCAGTGTCGATGCATAAACATATTGTTCCAGTTGCGGCGTCGCGACATACAGCGTGCCCGACAGCGCAGCGACAAAAATAAAGGGGCCAACAAATAATCCTATGGCGAAGTGAAGCCGCAGCAGCAGGGTGATCCACGCCTGGCGTTGGGTGCAGGTTGTCATACTTATCCTTTTTATAAAGTACGGTTAGCCTCTCTCGTGAGAGACGTCATTTAATCGTAATTAAGGGATAAAGCAGACGCGACGGGCGGGGCGCGGGGGACGGGTCTCAGCCAGATGGCGGAACGGCAAAGTGCAGCAAAACAGGGATAACTTGCCTGGCGAACCAGCCGTAACAGCGCATAAACCAGTGCGAGCGCAAGCAGCAAAATACCTGGTACATGGCTTAACAGAACGCAGTATCCGCACGCTTCTGCATGGTCAACCATTGGCTGGCCTGGCGTATGGGCATGCTCCGTCATGTTTTCATGCTGGACCATTGCGTGATGGTGCTGGGGCTGGGTATGCGGCGCGGGGTCGGTTGCCCGGGCATGATGAAGCGAGACAGAAATCAGCGGCGCAACGACAATCAACAGCATGGCAAACAACGCTGCCCATGCTGCTTTATTTATTGTCTGTGCGTGTCTTGAACTGATGGCCACATCCCCTCCATAAGAAAGGGCATTGTAAATGATTTGCGTTCATCAGGTTAATGAAAAGCGATACGAAGACCGGAAAATGCCTCGTCGGGCGCTTTATTGCGACATCAGACAGCGCTTTCGCGACATATGTACTAACTACATTTCTTTTTGGAACGGCTTATGCTGCCGTCATTACACACAAACTTACCATCAGCGGTACAGTGCGAGACGCCACCTTTCGACTTAGAACACGGATAGTTGGCTGCATACGTAAAGGAAGAGGTGCTCAGGAATGCGAAACACAGAGGAAGAAGTAACACGTTCAGGATTTTCATCGATCATTTTCCTTGTCAAAAAATAGCCCACCACAGCACGAGCCATTAAGGCTTTGATGATGACTCGTCATCAAAGCACTTCCATGGCTCATTGACGCCACTTTTTATGGCCTCTGCATAATGCCTGACTAATTCAGCAGTGACTTTGCTATGCCGCACAAACATGCTCAGGGCATAAAGCCCATCCCTGTTGAGATCGACCTCCTCCAGAACCGTGTCGGGTACAAAACAAACCGTTCTGTTTGATAAGGTGCGAAGGTAATACTTTTTATTTAACGCCCATGACTGGTTAGTAATATTTGCGCCGATCTCTACGCTTTTTGACTCTGGCATACAGACAACAAACCATGTCAACCCACCCTGGCGACTATCAACGTCGTTATGTAATAAGGCTTCCAGGCCTGCTGCACCCTCACTTTTAATAACGTTAAGCGCGGCCAGTAGCTGCTTTTTACCGTGATGAGATTTAATGGCGAGAAACAGAATCGCGCCGCCGACGTAGAGCGTCAACGCGAAAATAAACACAGCGAGCCACCATGCCCCGGAGCCCGTCTTTGCAATCTGCGAGGCCAGAATTATGCTGATGCCTAGCGTGGTCAGTTGCGCCAGAGTATTGACGAGAACCTGTTGCTTTTTAGCTTTCCATAAGTAATAGCCAATGAAACCGACAAATAATCCATAAAAAAAGAGCAGTGACCTGTCCATTTTTGTTTCACATCCTTGCGAAACCGCGCTGACTACAGCGGTAAAAAATTCCTGCGATCCCAAAAAAACAAGGGGCTGGCATAATGCCAACCCCTTGTATCTACACTACTTTCACGGATGTCGCGAAAGCGTTTCTTAGTTCAGGCGCTCTTTAATACGAGCAGCTTTACCAGTACGCTCACGCAGGTAGTACAGTTTAGCTTTACGAACGGCACCACGACGTTTAACAGCAATGCTGTCAACTACCGGTGAGTGAGTCTGGAATACACGCTCAACACCTTCGCCGTTGGAGATTTTACGAACAGTGAATGCAGAGTGCAGACCGCGGTTACGGATAGCGATAACCACGCCCTCAAATGCCTGCAGACGTTTTTTGGAACCTTCAACAACCCATACTTTCACTTCCACGGTATCACCCGGACGGAAGGAAGGTACGTCCTGCTTCATCTGCTCTTGTTCAATTTGCTTAATAATGTTGCTCATAATTTAATCTCTTATCCTGGGTAAACTGATGTATTGGGGGCTTATGCCATCCCATCATGTTTATGCTGCTGTTGCGCGTGTTCAGTTTTGAACTCCGCCAGCAACCTTGCTTGCTCTTCAGTCAGAGCCAGGTTTTCCAAAAGTTCAGGTCTTCTAAGCCAGGTTCGACCCAGTTGCTGCTTCAAACGCCAGCGACGGATTTCAGCGTGGTTCCCCGACAGCAATACTGCCGGTACTTCCATCCCTTCCAGTACTTCAGGGCGGGTGTAATGTGGGCAATCCAGCAAACCGTCGGCAAAGGAATCTTCAATTGCCGATGCCTCGTGACCCAGCACCCCCGGAATAAACCGGGCGACCGAGTCAATCAGCGTCATTGCTGGTAACTCACCACCACTGAGAACGTAATCACCGATTGACCACTCTTCGTCAATTTCGGTCTGGATCACGCGCTCATCAATCCCTTCGTAACGGCCACAAACCAGAATCAACTTCTTGTTTGTCGCTAACTCACTGACGCCTTCTTGATCAAGCTTGCGTCCCTGAGGTGAAAGGTAGACAACCTTCGCGCCTTCGCCCGCCGCAGCTTTTGCGGCATGAATAGCATCCCGTAAGGGTTGCACCATCATTAACATCCCCGGTCCGCCGCCGTAAGGACGATCGTCCACGGTACGGTGCCGGTCATGAGTGAAATCACGCGGACTCCAGCTCTGGATGCTCAGCAGGCCATTTTTTACTGCCCGGCCAGTTACCCCGTAATCGGTAATTGCGCGGAACATCTCAGGAAACAGGCTAATTATGCCAATCCACATAGCGCCGTCTTTTACCGTATTCAGAAGTATTTAAAAACCAGGATCCCAATCTACTTCAATGGTTTGAGTAGCGAGATCGACTTTCTTGATAACCTGCCCATCGAGGAACGGAACCAACCGCTCCTTGATACCGAACGCATCTTTCAGGTTTGCCTTAATGACGAGAACGTCATTCGACCCGGTTTCCATCATGTCGATGACTTTACCGAGCTGATATCCCTCAGTGGTCACTACCTGGCAACCCATAAGGTCTTTCCAGTAATAGTCACCCTCTTCGAGAGCGGGCAGTTGCGTTGAATCAACCACAATTTCGCAATTGGTGAGCAGATTCGCCGCATCCCGATCGTCAACGCCTTTCAGCTTGATGATCAGATCCTGATTGTGGTGCTTCCAGCTTTCCAGCTGTACTGGCTGCCACTGACCGGCCTTCTGGATAAACCAGGGCTGATAGTCAAAAATGCTTTCGGCGTCTTCGGTGGAGGAAAACACTCTGAGCCAACCACGGATACCGTAGCAGGAGCCCATTTTCCCGAGAACAATCGGGTTAACAGGAACCTTAGCGGCGTCTTGCTTGCTCATCATGGCCACCGTGACAGATTAAGCTGCTTTTTTTGCTGCTTTGATCAGCGCGGAAACGCGATCAGAAACGGTAGCGCCCTGGCCAACCCAGTGCTCAATGCGGTCCAGATCCAGGCGGGTGCCTTCTTCTTTTTCGCTGGCGATCGGGTTGAAGAAACCAACGCGCTCAATGAAGCGACCGTTGCGTGCATTACGGCTGTCAGTTACGACGACCTGGTAGAACGGACGCTTTTTCGCGCCGTGACGTGCTAAACGAATAGTTACCATAACATCCTCTATAGTGAATAAAACACCAGGCCCCCTCGAGGGAAGGAGCCCGGCGTCATATTAAAAGCCCGAAAATTTTACTGATTTCTGGGGAAAAAGCAATCTGCATATAGCAACAGAGGACAATCAGGCGTATATCGTTGCAGCCAGTTTCTTCACGGCGTGCGCGCAGGAAGCGGAGCGTACACGCAGTACGTGAGCATTCCGAGCACACCCCGGGACGAAAATGGCAAATAAGATAGCCTGATTTTTCTCTGTTTAGCGGCCAGGGAAGCCTGGCGGCATCATCCCTTTCATGCCGCGCATCATCTTCGCCATGCCGCCCTTCTTCATTTTCTTCATCATGCGCTGCATGTCGTCGAACTGTTTCAGAAGACGGTTAACGTCCTGAACTTGCATACCGCAACCGGCAGCGATACGGCGTTTACGCGAACCTTTAATGATGTCCGGATTGGCGCGTTCTTTCAGGGTCATGGAACTGATAATCGCCTCCATGCGCACCAAGACTTTGTCGTCCATCTGGGACTTCACGTTATCCGGAATCTGCCCCATGCCCGGCAGCTTGCCCATCAGGCTCGCCATACCGCCCATGTTCTTCATCTGCTTAAGCTGCTCAAGGAAGTCGTTCAGATCGAAACCGTCGCCTTTCTTCAGCTTGTTCGCCAGTTTCTCCGCCTGGGCGCGGTCTACTTTGCTTTCGATATCTTCGATAAGCGAGAGCACATCGCCCATGCCCAGAATACGGGACGCGATACGATCCGGGTGGAATGGCTCCAGCGCCTCGGTTTTCTCACCGACACCCAGGAATTTCACCGGTTTGCCGGTAATATGGCGAATCGAGAGCGCCGCACCGCCGCGAGCATCACCGTCGACTTTGGTCAACACGACGCCGGTGAGCGGCAGCGCTTCGTTAAACGCTTTAGCGGTATTGGCCGCATCCTGACCGGTCATGGCATCGACCACAAACAGCGTTTCAACCGGCTTAATCGCGGCATGAACCTGCTTGATCTCGTCCATCATCGCTTCATCGACGTGCAAACGGCCGGCGGTATCCACCAGCAGCACATCGTAGAATTTCAGTTTGGCTTCTTTGAGCGCGGCGTTAACAATATCGACCGGTTTTTGCGCCGCGTCTGACGGGAAGAAATCCACGCCGACCTGTTGCGCCAGCGTTTCCAGCTGTTTGATCGCCGCCGGGCGATACACGTCGGCGGACACCACCATGACTTTTTTCTTATGCTTTTCGCGCAGAAACTTACCGAGCTTCCCGACGCTGGTGGTTTTACCGGCACCTTGCAGGCCCGCCATCAGCACGACCGCAGGCGGTTGCGCGGCCAGATTCAGCGTCTGGTTTTCTTCGCCCATCGCCGCAACCAGTTCGTTACGGACGATTTTCACAAACTCCTGACCAGGCGTCAGGCTTTTGTTAACTTCGTGACCAACCGCTTTTTCTTTAACGCGGTTGATAAATTCGCGCACGACGGGCAGCGCTACGTCTGCTTCCAACAGCGCCATACGCACTTCGCGCAGGGTATCTTTGATGTTGTCTTCGGTCAGGCGTCCACGGCCGCTAATATTGCGCAGCGTACGCGACAAACGATCGGTTAAATTATCAAACATAGTCTTTTGCCTAAGAGGTCACATTAAGGCCGCCACAGCGACTCTGATTCAGAATGGGTCGGAGTATAACACGATCGGTGTATTGGGTGTGATGCAACGGTTGGAGCCTGAGTCACGTAACGGTATACTGATCCACTTTCCTTTCTGGCGAATGAACGACACCCTTATATGCCTTTTTTCGCACTACTTGCGCTCGTCGCTTACTCTATCAGCCTCGCGCTGATCATTCCTGGCCTGCTTCGTAAGAACAGCGCATGGCGCCGTATCGCCATCATTTCCGCCGTGATTGCGCTGATAAGCCACGGTCTGGCGCTGGAAGCGCGGATATTTCCTTCGGACGGCTCCGGCCAGAATCTCAGCCTGCTTAATGTAGGCTCGCTTGTTAGCCTGCTGATTTGCACCGTGATGACCATCGTCGCTTCCCGCAATCGCGGCTGGTTGCTGCTACCGATTGTCTATGCCTTTGCGCTTATCAATCTGGCGTTCGCGACGTTTATGCCCAATGAATTTATTACCCACCTCGAAACGACGCCGGGGATGATGGTGCATATTGGGCTCTCGCTGTTCGCCTACGCGACGCTTATTATCGCGGCGCTTTACGCGCTACAGCTGGCGTGGATTGATTATCAGCTCAAGCATAAAAAGCTGGCCTTCAATAACGAAATGCCGCCGCTGATGACCATCGAACGTAAAATGTTCCACATCACCCAGGTGGGCGTGGTGCTGTTAACCTTAACGTTATGCACCGGCCTTTTTTACATGCATAACCTGTTTAGTCTGGAAAATATCGACAAAGCTGTCCTGTCGATCATTGCCTGGTTTATGTACATCATTTTACTCTGGGGACATTTCCACGAAGGCTGGCGCGGCCGTCGCGTCGTCTGGTTCAACGTGGCAGGCGCGGGGTTGCTGACGCTGGCCTATTTCGGCAGCCGCGTTATTCAAGAGTTCGTCAGATAACTAAGGATTTCACCTGGAACATATCTCGACATCCACCCTCATTATTTCACTGATTGTGATGGTCGTGGTTTCGGCTTACTTTTCCGGCTCCGAAACCGGCATGATGACGCTTAACCGCTATCGGCTGCGTCATCTCGCCAAACAGGGTAACCGTGCCGCCCGCCGCGTTGAAAAGCTGCTGCGCAAACCGGATCGGTTGATTAGCCTGGTGCTGATTGGCAATAACCTGGTCAACATTCTGGCCTCTGCCATCGCGACCATTGTCGGTATGCGGCTTTACGGCAATGCAGGGGTCGCCATCGCCACGGGCGTACTCACCTTCGTCGTGCTGGTGTTCGCCGAAGTCCTGCCGAAAACCATCGCCGCCCTGTATCCCGAAAAAGTGGCGTTTCCCAGCAGCGTCCTGCTCGGCCCGTTGCAGATTGTCATGCTTCCGCTGGTCTGGTTACTGAATAGCGTCACTCGCATTCTGATGCGAATGGTGGGAATAAAAGTCGATAACGTCGTGAGCGCCGCACTCAGCAAAGATGAGCTGCGCACCATCGTTAATGAATCCCGCTCGCAAATTTCGCGACGCCATCAGGACATGCTGCTGTCGGTGCTGGATCTCGAAAAGGTCAGCGTCAACGATATCATGGTGCCCCGTAATGAAATCGTCGGTATCGATATCAACGACGACTGGAAAGCCATTGTGCGCCAGCTTACGCATTCGCCCCATGGCCGTATTGTGTTGTACCGGGACTCACTGGACGATGCCATCAGCATGTTGCGGGTGCGCGAAGCGTACCGGTTAATGACGGAAAAGCAGGAGTTCACCAAAGAAATGCTGCTGCGCGCGTCAGACGAAATTTATTACGTGCCCGAAGGCACGCCGCTCAGCACCCAACTGGTGAAATTCCAGCGCAATAAAAAGAAAGTCGGTCTGGTCGTGGATGAATACGGTGATATTCAGGGGCTGGTTACCGTCGAAGATATCCTGGAAGAGATTGTCGGCGACTTCACCACCTCCATGTCGCCCACCCTGGCGGAAGAGGTTATGCCGCAAAACGACGGCTCGGTCATTATTGAAGGCGGCGCGAATATCCGGGAAATCAACAAAGCGTTTAACTGGCGTCTGCCGGAAGAGGAAGCACGCACGGTCAACGGTATGCTGCTGGAAGCGCTGGAAGAGATCCCCGCAAACGGCACCCGGGTGCGTATCGGCCAGTACGATATTGATATTCTCGACGTACAGGACAATATGATCCGCCAGGTGCGGGTCGTTCCGATTAAGCCCTTGCGCCAGAGCGTGGAGGAATAAAAAAACCCGCCGAACGGCGGGTTTTTTACAGCGGGTTACGCTTTGGCTTTCGCCACGCTCACCATCGCGGCGCGAATGGTGCGGCCGTTCAGGGTGTAACCCTTTTGCATCACCATCAGCACATTACCCGGCGCAACGTCTTCAGATTCCACCATCGCGATGGCCTGATGGACGTTCGGATCCAGCGGAACGTTAGTATCGGCGACGACTTCAACGCCAAACTTACGTACCACATCAAGCATAGATTTCAGGGTCAGCTCGATGCCCTCCACCATCGCGGTCATTTCCGGATTGGCTTTGTCCGCCACTTCCAGCGCGCGATCGAGGCTGTCGATAACCGGCAGCAGTTCGTTCACGAACTTCTCAAGCGCGAACTTATGCGCTTTTTCCACATCCTGTTCGGTGCGGCGACGCATATTATCGACTTCGGCTTTTGAGCGTAACACCGCGTCACGCTCGCGCTGTTGAACTTCGGCTAACTGGGCCTGCAGGTTAGCAATCTGTTCATCGCGCGGATCCACCTGTTCAGTCGTTTCAGCGGTTTCAACCTCTGCCGCCTCCTGCTGTTCCATGATGACCTCATCCGGGGCTTGCCCGTCAGGCGTTTTCTGTTCTTTACTACTCATGAAATTCTCCGCGTTTCTTAGCATTCATCTCGCTGGTTCGCTTATTATGGGGATCAGTTTACGGGTTTCAAGGGAACCGGGCAGATTGTCGCTGGCTAAATCACAAAGGATCACCAGAAAATGAATAAACATTTCAATTGCATTGGTATTGTTGGGCATCCCCGTCACCCAACCGCGCTCACCACGCATGAAATGCTCTGGCGATGGCTTAGTGAAAAAGGTTACGAAGTCATTATTGAGCAACAAATCGCGCATGAGCTCAAGCTGAAAGGCGTTAAAACCGGCACTCTGGCGGAAATAGGCCAGCAGGCAGATCTGGCGGTCGTTGTCGGCGGGGACGGCAACATGCTTGGCGCGGCGCGGGTTCTGGCGCGCTATGACATCAAAGTCATCGGCATTAACCGCGGCAATCTCGGCTTTCTCACCGACCTTGATCCCGATAACGCTCAGCAGCAGCTGGCGGACGTGCTCGAAGGCCATTACATTGCCGAAAAACGTTTTTTACTGGAAACTCAGGTGTGCCAGCAGGATTGCCAGAAGCGCATCAGCACAGCCATTAATGAAGTGGTGCTGCATCCCGGTAAAGTGGCGCACATGATTGAGTTCGAAGTTTATATCGACGAAAAATTCGCGTTCTCTCAGCGCTCAGACGGTCTGATCATCTCTACGCCGACCGGCTCTACCGCCTACTCTCTTTCCGCAGGCGGGCCGATTTTGACCCCTTCGCTGGACGCTATCACTCTGGTGCCGATGTTCCCGCACACGCTTTCCGCCCGTCCTCTGGTGATCAACAGCAGCAGCACGATTCGTCTGCGCTTCTCCCATATCAGCAGCGACCTGGAAATCAGCTGCGACAGCCAAATCGCGCTGCCCATTCAGGAAGGCGAAGACGTTTTCATTCGTCGCTGTGATTACCATCTCAATCTTATTCATCCCAAAGATTACAGCTATTTCAATACATTGAGCTCCAAGCTGGGATGGTCAAAAAAATTATTCTGAAACCGCAACCGCCACTTTACTGTATAAGAAACCAGTATATACTGTATGCATAAACAGCAATGTTCTTATATACAGGAAAGCGGCTATGCTGGCACAACTGACCATCAGCAACTTCGCTATTGTTCGTGAGCTTGAAATCGACTTTCACAACGGGATGACCGCCATCACCGGCGAAACCGGCGCAGGTAAATCTATCGCGATTGACGCCCTTGGGCTGTGCCTTGGCGGCCGTGCAGAAGCAGATATGGTGCGCGCTGGGGCCAGCCGTGCCGATCTGTGCGCCCGTTTTTCCCTTAAAGACACACCCGCTGCGCAACGTTGGCTGGAAGAAAACCAACTGGAAGAGGGAAGCGAGTGCCTGCTTCGCCGCGTCATCAGCAGCGATGGCCGCTCGCGGGGTTTTATCAACGGCACTGCCGTCCCGCTGTCGCAGTTGCGTGAACTGGGCCAGGTACTGATTCAAATTCATGGTCAGCATGCGCATCAGCTGCTTCTCAAGCCTGAACATCAACGTACCCTGCTGGATGGTTATGCCGGTGAGTACGCACTTACTCAGCAAATGGCTCAGCACTACCGCCAATGGCACCAGAGCTGCCGCGATCTGGCCGCGCATCAGCAGCAAAGCCAGGAGCGTACGGCCCGTGCTGAACTGCTGCAATACCAGTTAAAAGAACTTAACGAGTTTGCCCCACAGCCCGGCGAATATGAGCAGATTGATGCCGAATATAAACGCCTGGCAAACAGTGGGCAGTTACTATCTACCGGGCAACAGGCGCTACAGCTGATTACTGACGGCGAAGATGCCAATATCCAGAGCCAGCTCTACGCTGCACGTCAGTTGCTGACGGAACTTGCCGGCATGGACGAAAAGCTCTCCAGCGTGTTGGACATGCTGGAAGAAGCGGCTATTCAACTCACCGAAGCCGGTGATGAACTGCGTCATTACTGCGATCGTCTGGACATGGACCCTAATCGCCTCTATGAGCTGGAACAGCGGCTTTCCCGCCAGATCAACCTGGCGCGTAAACATCGCATCGCCCCGGAAGCGCTGCCCGCGTTTCATCAGAGCCTGTTAGATGAGCAAGCCCTGCTCGACGGGCAGGCCGATTCGCTGGAAGCCCTGACGGAAGCCGTCGCCGTACATCATCAGCAGGCCATGGAAACAGCGCGCCGCCTTCATGAAGCGCGCCGCACCTATGCTGACGAACTGAGCCAGTTAATTACTGAAAGTATGCACTTACTTTCTATGCCGCATGGGCGTCTGAGCATTGACGTGGTATTTGAAGAAAATCATCTCACTGCCGACGGCGCTGACCGCATCGAATTCCGGGGTGACCACGAACCCTGGGCAGCCGTTACAGCCGTTAGCGAAAGTCGCGTCCGGCGGCGAGCTTTCCCGTATCGCTCTGGCGATTCAGGTGATCACCGCCCGTAAAATGGAAACCCCGGCGCTGATTTTCGATGAAGTGGACGTGGGCATCAGCGGCCCGACAGCAGCTATCGTAGGAAAAATGCTGCGCCAGCTGGGTGAATCCACTCAGGTCATGTGCGTCACGCACCTGCCTCAGGTTGCAGGCTGTGGTCATCACCACTTCTTTGTCAGCAAAGAAACTGACGGCGCTATGACCGAAACCCATATGCAGCCTCTCGATAAGCGAGCGCGTCTGCAGGAACTGGCGCGTTTGCTGGGCGGCAGTGAAGTGACCCGTAATACGCTGGCTAATGCCCGCGAGCTGTTAGCCGCCTGAGGTGATTATTTGATGGCGTGCAGGCCTGTCTGCACGCCATTGGTTAAAATGCCGCCAACCGCATCAGTTAAAATCCTTTATAACGACTTTTCGCCAACTTTTTTCCACTCTCACGGTCATACTGAAGCGCCTAAGGTTTTAAACTGGCTGAAGGTTTATTATTATCGGCAAATTATCCATGAGCCATGAACTGCTCGGGCCCGAAAAGGAATCACATGACTATGCGCTGTAAAACGCTGACTGCTGCCGCGGCGGCCCTTTTGATGCTGACCGCTGGTTGTTCCACTCTGGAGCGAGTGGTGTATCGCCCGGATATCAACCAGGGCAACTACCTGACCACGAACGACGTATCAAAAATTCGCGTCGGGATGACACAACAGCAGGTGGCGTATGCACTTGGCACCCCAATGATGAGCGATCCGTTCGGCACCAATACCTGGTTCTACGTGTTCCGTCAGCAGCCGGGACATGAAAATGTGACTCAGCAAACGCTGACCCTGACGTTTAACAGCAGCGGCGTGCTGACCAATATCGATAACAAGCCCGCTTTAACACAATAGTGAGCTGCAATAAAAAGGTGCCTGAAGGCACCTTTTTTTTATGGGAGATCACCATGTCTGTGCCAATGGATAAACAGCAACTTTTGGCAGCCATGACAAAAAACTGGGAAGCGTTACAAAAAAAACTGGCCCGCATTCCCCCGGAGCAGGCATTTACCCCGCTACTGGAAGGCCATGCAAAGAGCACGCAAATGAGCGTCGCCGATCTGGTGAGCTATCTTATCGGATGGGGTGAACAGGTACTGTACTGGCATCAGCAGGAGCGCGCGGGAGCAACGCCTGATTTCCCGGCAACCGGTTATCAGTGGAATGAGCTGGGCAAGCTGGCGCAAAAAATATTACGCCGATTACGCCCACATCACCTCATGGCCGGCACTTCTTGAGCGGCATACGCAGACACATCAAAAGCTGATCGCGCTGGTGGAAAGCTACAGTAATGAAGCGCTGTACAGCGTTCCCTGGTACAACACCTGGACGCGTGGACGGATGATCCAGTTTAATACCGCCTCTCCGTATAAAAATGCCGCCACAAGGCTGAACGGCATTCTGAAAACCCAACGCGTTACTTCTTAGCGGCTTTTTCGGCGCGTTGACGACGAAGCTCTTTCGGATCGGCAATCAGTGGCCGATAGATTTCCACCCGGTCACCGTCAGAGAGCGCGTCAGTGAGTTTTACCGGACGGCTGTAAACACCCACTTTATTTTTTGCCAGATCGATATCGGTACGCAGTGCCAGCAGGCCGGAAGCGGCGATCGCCTGCTCGACCGTCGCGCCCGCATCCAGTGTCACACGCCGCAGATATTGCTTCTCCGGCAACGCGTAAGCCACTTCCACCGTGATCTTAGCTGGCACTGTAAACCTCTTTCGCACGGGCGGTAAACGCCTGAACCATGCTGCCCGCCAGCTCTTTAAACACCCGGCCAAACGCCAGTTCAATCAGTTTGCTGGTAAATTCGAAATCCAGCTGGAATTCGATGCGGCACGCTTCCGGCGTTAGCGGTGTAAATTTTCCAACCGCCCATCAACCGTTTAAATGGCCCATCCACCAGATGCATCAAAATGCTCTGGTTGTTAACCAGGGTATTACGGGTGGTGAACGTTTTACTGATCCCGGCTTTCGACACTTCCACCGCAGCCGTCATTTGCGTAGCGGAGGACTCAAGCACCCGGCTGCCCACGCAGCCCGGTAAAAAATTCCGGATAAGATTTCACGTCATTTCACTAATTGGTACATCTGCTCAGCGCTGTAAGGTACCAGGGCAGTGCGGCTAATCTGAGGCATAGCGTTTCCTGTCGTTCTGCAACTTGCCAAGAATAGCATTTATCCAGGGTGAAACAAAAACTCTCCGGGCTAAGACGTGCTAATATAACGCCTTTCCGCCCCGCCAGATGGGGTGTCTTTTACGGTCGGATTACGTATACTGAGTGCCATTATGACGAAGAAAAAAGCACACAAACCGGGTTCTGCCACTATCGCGCTTAACAAACGCGCCCGTCACGAATATTTCATCGAAGACGAATTTGAAGCAGGCCTCGCCCTCCAGGGCTGGGAAGTAAAATCCTTACGCGCAGGTAAAGCCAATATTGGCGACAGCTATGTCATCTTTAAAGAGGGCGAAGCCTACCTGTTCGGCGCCAACTTTACGCCACTGAACGTCGCATCCAGCCATGTGGTTTGCGATCCGACGCGTACCCGTAAACTGCTGTTGAACCAGCGCGAACTTGATACGTTATATGGCCGCGTGAACCGCGACGGCTATACCGTTGTGGCGCTGTCGCTGTACTGGAAGAACGCCTGGTGTAAAGTCAAAATCGGCGTCGCCAAAGGTAAGAAACAGCATGATAAGCGTTCCGACGTAAAAGAGCGCGAATGGCAGGTTGATAAAGCCCGCATCATGAAAAACGCGGGCCGCTAATCTCCCCCACATCCCAACCCTGCGGTTGGGATTTTTATTACCGCTCTCTTAACGCTTCCTTCACTTTATTCAGCGGCTTGATTAAATAATCCATCACCGTTTTCTGCCCGGTTTTTGATCTCTACGCTCGCCACCATCCCCGGCAGGATCGGGAAGCGTTTACCGCTGCGATTTTCCAGTTCCGCATGTTCCGTACGCACATAAACCCGGTAGTAAAACTGATCGCGCTGGACTTCATCCTGAATGGTATCCGGCGAAACCACTTCCACATTACCGTTCAGATTGCCGTAAATGGATGAATCGTACGCCGTCACTTTGACGGTCGCGGGTAAGCCAGGCCGGATATAAGCGATATCGCGTGGATTAATCCGGGTCTCAATCAACAGTTTGTCTTCCAGCGGCACGATTTCCATTAATTTACCGCCCGGCTGAAGGACGCCGCCCACGGTCGTGACCTGAATATCTTTCACCACCCCGCGCACCGGTGAATACAGCGTGGCGCGATCCAGCTGATCGGCCTTGCCAGCCATCGCCTGGATCTGCGCATCCAGATCGGCGTCATTCTTGACCTGCTCCTCCCCTGGCGCGCACCGCATACTGGTTGCGCGCTTCGTCGATCTTGCCGCGTAGCTCAGCCACCTGACGCTGCAGGCGGATCACCTCCACCTGCCCCGCTGCCCCTTTTGCCACCAGCGGCTGGGTCATGCGAATTTCAGCATTAATCAGCTCCAGCGTTTTTTGCAGATTGGAGACCGTCTCATTGAGATTGCGACGCCGCGATTCGTATAGCTGCCGTTCCCGCGCCACGAGGTTCGGTTCGCGCAGTGATTCCTCGCTGAAGGTTAGTGGCTCGCCGGTCAGTTCCGCTCGCAGACGTTCGCTGGAAGCCCGCAACGCCCGAGCCCGGGCTGCAGCCTCGCCATAGTTAGACTGAAAACGCGTCGGGTCGAGCCGCGCCAGCATCTCCCCCTGCTCAACAATGTCGCCTTCCTGCACCAGCAGCGCGTTAACAATCCCGCCGTCGAGGCTTTCTATCACCTGCGCATGACTGGACGGCGTTACTTTACCGGTACCGACAGTCACCTCATCCAGCATGGCGAACCACGCCCAGACAAAAAACACCACCAGACCAATCAGAGACAGCCAGATAACCGACGAGTAAAACCGCCCCTGGCGCGCCAGATCTTCCTCTAACGTAAGTTGACTCATCCTGGCTCCTTAAGCGACAGACGCCACGTTGCTGTTACGCTGGGCGGTTTTGAGGATGTCATCACGCGGCCCGTCCGCCACCACCTGACCGTTATCCATCACGATTATCCGGTCCACCAGCGCCAGCAGCGCCGGACGGTGGGTGACCAGCACCAGCGTACGGCCCGTAAGCCACTGGTGAAGCTGGCGGATAATCAGGTTTTCCAGTTGCTCATCCATATTCGCCGTCGGCTCGTCCATCAGCACGATTTGCGGATTACGGACGATTAACCGACTCAGCAGCACCATTTGCCGCTGCCCGCCGGAAAGGCCACGCCCGCCTTCATTAATCAGCCGATCGAGGCTGGCAGCATCCTGTTGCACCATACTCAGCGCCCCGCTAATGCGCAGCGCCTGCAATAACTCCGCATCTGTCGCGTGGGGATGGCCGAGCATCAGGTTCTGGCGCAGGGTGCCGAAAAACAGTCGTGAATCCTGCGACAAATAGCCCACCTGTCGCCGTACATCCACCGGATCGATATGCGCCAGATCCACGCCATCGATGATCACTTTTCCTTTGCCCGGCTGCGCCTGACCGCTCAGCAATTTCAGCAATGTGGATTTACCCGCACCAACTTTTCCCAGGATCGCCACCCGCTCGCCAGGCTTGATCTCCAGTTTAGTGATGGATAAGGCGCGATCGCCCTTCTCTTCGTCATAGCTGTATTGCGCGTTCTGGAACTGATAGTGACCAGCCAGCACCGGGCAATGCGCCATCTTGCTGGCGGCTTCGCGATCGAGCGGTTTTTTCAGCAGTTCATTCAATCCGCTCATGGCGGTTTTTGCGTGCTGCCAGCGGGAAAATACCATCGTCAGCTGCATTAACGGCGCAAGGGTACGCGATGAGAGCAGGCTGCACGCCACCAGGGTGCCGGTGGTAATTTGCCCGTCGAGCACCAGATAGCTGCCGAACACCAGCATGCCAGCGTAAGTGATTTGCTGGACAGTAGAGGCCCATCCGCTCAGGCGTGCGCCCCAGATGCGTTGCTTCATGCCGATGCTCGCGCCCACATGGTGCGTGTGTTCCCACTGCCGCTGAAAATAGGGCTCGGCCTGCAGCGCTTTAATGTCTTCCACCCCTTCGATGGACTCCACCAGCACCGCATTGCGGATCGCACTTTCGCGCATCCCCTCTTTGGCCAGCTTCGCCATCGGCCACTGGATCAGAATGCCGGGGATCACAATCAGCGGGATCGCCAGTAACGGGATCGCCACCAGCGGGCCGCCCACCAGCGCCATAATGCCGAGGAACAGCAAGACGAACGGGATGTCCATCGCTGCTCCCACGGTGGTGGAGGTTAACAGCTCGCGAACCTGATCGATTTCACGCAACTGGGAGATAAACGATCCGGTGGATTTCGGACGGGCGTCGTTTTTGATCGCCATTGCCCGGGCGAAAAACAGCGACGACACCTGGAGATCGATATGTTTGCCCATAATGTCCGACACATGGGTGCGCGCCAGACGAATAAAAAATTCCAGCAGCGCCGCCATCAGCACGCCGAAAAACAGCACCCATAAAGTAGGAAAGGACTGCGCCGGGATCACCCGGTCATACACCTGCATGGAAAATAAAATGCCCGCCAGCGCCAGCACGTTGCCGACCACCGACGCCAGCGAGATTTCCACCAGCTTGCGGCCCGCATGACGAAAATGCCGCCAGAACCAGTGCGGCTCCCAGGCTTTGGCGAAGTCATCAATGCGCGGATCGTGGCTGCGGGCGGCAATACCGATCATCACCACCTGATCCTGAAGGCGGTCAAGCAGCGTTTCCAGCGCCTCTTCGCGTACCAGATCTCCGCCGTCACTCACCCAATAGCTGGCGAGGCCGTCGCTGTCCAGCGACTCAATAAGCACCAGATTGCCCTCCTGGCCCGGCACAATCACCGGTAAATTTTGCGCACTCCAGCGCATCCGCTCACGGGGCATCATGTGAATTTGTAATCCCATCAGGCCCGCCATACGGGCCAGACGCTGGGAGAGCGGCAAATTTTCAAACCAGCGCATTTGCTGGCGCACGGCAGGTGCATCGCTGGTCAGGCCAAAGCGGCCTGCGGCGCGAGTCATCGCGCTTATCCAGGATGCGGTATCGGGCTGTTCCATAGTGACTCCTTTACACGCGCTGCTTATAACGACGGCAGGGTGTCTCCTGTTAAACGCGTTCGCTCGATGCCCAACATATCAAGCAGATTATCCACCGCGCCGGCATAGCGGACGGCGGCGTCCCAGGCGTCATAACGCGCAAGAATAGCGGCGCTTTCCGCTGAAAACACATCCTGTTCGACGCTCAACAAGTCATTGAGGCTACGCTTGCTGAGCTGGTATTCATCACGGTACACCCCACGCGCCTGGCCTGCGCTTAACAGCTGTAGCTCACCAGCTTGCTGACGCTGCTGCGCACCGGTTAAATCCGCCCAGGCGGTGGCCGCTTTCTGGTTGACGTCGAGTTTGCTGGCTTCCACCTGAGCGCGGGCATTTGCCCGGTCGCCTTCGGCGGCATCCACCCGTGCGCTGACCGCTCCACCCTGATACAGCGGCGCATCAACCACCAACTGGACTTCGTCATCCCAGTAATCGCCGTTGTCGTTCTGGTAACGGGTCCGTCCCGCCTGAACAGACAGCGTCGGATAGTGTTGCGCTTTGGCCTGACGGATACGCTCCTCCGACGCCAGTTGCTTCGCCTGCGCGCTGCGCACCGCGTTGTTCTGGTCGTACGGGAGCGATTTCAGGGAAATTTTTTGCTTCATCAAATCGTCCGGCAAGTCCGGCAGATTATCGGAGATGACGCCGGTCAGAACGCTGAGCGACGCCTGCGCCGAGCGCATCTGCGCCCGATATTGCTCGTAAGTGGCGTTCATGGCGGCGATGCGCGTACTGGCCTGGAGCACGTCAGACTGAGAGCTCAGCCCGGCACCGGCGCGCAGTTTTGCCATTTCGCGTACCGCCTCCAGCGAACTGCGGTTGCGTTCTGCGGCGTTCGCCAGCGTCTGATAGCGTTTGACCTGCAAATAGGACTGCAACGTTTCCATCCCCACCTGGTTCAGGGTGCTGTACAGATCGTACTGATAAGCAGTGGACAGATTTTCCTGTTCATTAATGCTGCCGCCGGTTTTGCCGAAATCCCACAGCAGCTGTTTAAGGTTGAGGCCCGCTGCCGCATTGCTGTTCAGCGAACCGGCGGAATCGGTACGGTGCGAGCGCCCGGCGTTACCGGTCAGCGCGATTTGCGGAAACCACGCGCTTTCCGCTTCAGAGAGATTGGCTTTCCCGACCTGGATTTGCGCTGAGGCCTGGGCAATCTTAGGGTTGCGGGCAAAAGCACGCAGGATCGCCTCCTTGATGGTCAACTGCGCCTGAAAGGCTTCGGTTGGAGCTGTCTGCCAGCTGAATTCCTCTTGCGCCGCTACGGCTTCACTACTGCACAACGCGACGGCGACCAGCAGCGCCGTCACCGCGCGGTTAAACACCGGTTTTCTTGTCATAGGGTTCCACCTTGCCAGGCCGCCCGCAGGCGGCGGGTGATAGTCTCGGACATCGCTTTCCTCATCCCTGAGTTCCCTGCCTCCCTGCCTGTGTCGCCCGTTAAACCACGTTGACGTGTAACCCGTGTTGCACCAGTACATCTCCCAGGGTGTGGGTCTGCGAACTGTTGTGGTAAACATCAAACTGCACGCCGTCCACCTCCCGCTGCCCACTGACCTGCCAGATATCACCCTGTCCTTTCACCAGATTGACCTGATCGCCATTGCTGCCTTTGATCAGCAGATCGTCTTCCGGTTTATCCGTGATGGTGAGTGCCTCGTTGAGGTCAAGCGTGATGGCGTTGGTGCCGGACTGCCCTAAATCGAAAATTTCGATGTTGTGCAGCTTGCCGGTCAGCGCGGTGAGATCGAGCGTCATATTGATACCGTCCAGCATCAGGGTATCGGTCCCCGCCCCGGCGTCGATCGAGGCAAAGCCCAGGGTCGACAGGTGGATGGTGTCATTACCGTTACTGCCCTGAAGGGTCTCGCCGCTCTGGTACGTGCCATCTGCCAGATCGATACTCACGCCGCCAATCGTGAAGCTGTTGAGCTCGCTTTCCGTGGCGGCTTGCGGCGCGGGCGATACCGCCGCGTCGTCTTTGAGCGCCGTGGCGGTTTGCGCCTGCTGCGTAACCGTTTCCTGCGGCTCGCTGCTGGCAGCCAGCAGCGAGAAGGTTTCGGCATCGGCCTGCGTCACGCTAAAGCCTGCTGGCGGTTGGGTGGAGATGATATTGCCGCCCAGTCCCACGTTCAGATAACTGGTATTCCCCGCCACATCGGTGGAGTAAATCGTCAGTACGCTGGACAGCGACAGCAGTTGCAGAATGTTCAGTCCGAGACCAAGGTTCGCTGACCAGTTGCCGTTGGCATCGGTGATCGCCGTTGTGTTCACGGTATTGTTGAGCAGCGACAGGTGCACCACCGCGCCTGAACCGAGATTGCGGGAACCGCCGCTCAGGGTGAGCCCCCTCGACAGCAGCGTCAGCAGATTCAGGGATTGCAGCGCGTTAAATGTCAGCTCCGGCGTGGTCAGTTTCACCGTCACGTCGGTGCTGGTTCGGTTGACGTTGCCCACGCTGTCCGTCACCGCCACGCCCACTTTCAGCGCGCCATTGGACAGGCCGTTCAACAGAGTGTTACTCAGCGCCAGAGACCATGTGCCATCCGGGTTCACCGTAGCGTTATAGGGCGTTGACGAGCCCAGTGTCACCTGAACGGTTGCCCCCCTGGCTGGCGCCGGTAATCCGCCCGCTGAGGATCTGACCGGAGCTGGCTTCGCTTACGTTCAGATAGTTATCGTTGCCAAACAGGGATGTCAGCGAGACCGTCGGCAATAAATGCGTGACGACATTCAACAGTCCGCTGGTGCTGGCGCTGTTGCCCGCAGGGTTGGTCAGGGATGCATTCACCGTCAGGGAACCATCCAACAGCTGGCCCAGATCGGTTTGCGACACCGGAACAGACCATTTGCCGTCCGCCCCCACGGTGGTCTGGTATGTTTTCCCACCCAGCGCCACATTGACCACCGAGCCCACCGCGTTGGTACTGCTACCGGTGATCACTTTGGCGCTCAGAATATCGGTGGCATTGAGGCCGCCGTCACCAAAGAGCGGATCGAGGATGATGGACGGCAGCGCGGCGATGGCCACCAGCAGGCTTCCCCCGCCAGTGGCGACGTTACCGGCGGCGTCCGTCGCGCTTACCGAGACCGCTTGCGTACCGTCTGCCAGGCCCTGCAACAACGAGCCCGGTAGCGACAGCTGCCATGAGCCGTCGGCCGCGACGGTGGTTTTCAACGACAGCGGGCCGAGATTCACCGTCACTTCCGTACCGGCGGCCAGGTGCGTGGCGCGACCGCTGAGGATTTGGTTAGAGAGTAAATCCGTCAGGCCCAGCGTCCCGTCACCAAACGGCGTATTAACGGTCAGGGTCGGCAACGTATTGATAATGGCGTTCACAACTTTATTGCCTACCGCCACATTGCCTACGGCATCCTGTACCGTGGCGGTGACATTCAGCACGCCATCCGGCAACGCGCGCAGTACGTCAGGCTGCACCTGCACCGACCAGACGCCATTCGTGATGGTAGCGTCCAGCGGCGCAGCCGTGCCGATCTGCACCCGCACGGTTCCGCTGGCGAGAGGACTCACCGTCCCGCTGATGGTCTGGGCAACGCCGGCTTCCAGCGCGTTCAGGAATCCGTCGCCGAACAGGGTATTCACCACCACCGTTGGCAGGTTCGCCAGCCCAATAGTGACAGGCGAATTACCCGGCACCTGGCTGGTATTGCCGTTCGGGGTGGTGATGGTCACCGTCGGGGTAAATACGCCATCCGCCAGCAGCGCTAACTGCGCCGGGCCAACGTTAATGGTAAAGGTGCCATTACTGGTCACCACTCCCGCAAAGCTTCTGCCGTTAATGTCCACCAGCACGCTGGAACCCGCAGGCGCATTGCCGACAAGGCCAGTAATGGTCTGGGTCGCCAGCGCATCCGTCGCGTTCAACAAACCATCGCCGAACAGCGACAGGGTATTCAGAACCGGCTGCAACAGATCGAGACGCAGGGTGTTCCCGAGGCTGGCGATATTGCCATTCTGATCCGCAGCCGTAATGCTGACCGGCACCACACCGGAACCGACGGTTTGCAAACTCTCGCGCACGTCTACCGGCAGCGCCACCGACCAGCGACCATCTGCCCCAACGGTGGTGGTAAAGACCGGCGCACTACCAATACTGATATTCAGCGTCTGGCCCGCCAGGCCCGTGGCCGTCCCACTGACCAGACCGGACAACAAATCGGGGATGCTGAGGGTGCCATCGCCAAACAGCGGATCGAGCGCCAGCGTCGGCAGATTGCGCAGCGCCACCGTCAGGTCAGTGGTACGGGATATGACGTTGCCAAAATCATCTGTTACCGCAACGTGAAGCGCGGCAATGCCGTCCGGCAGCGCCGCCAGCACTGATTGCGGTATGGTGGCCGTCCACTGGGTTCCGCTTACCACTGCCTGGAAGGTGTTACCCGCCAGCGTGACCGTCACGCCTGCCACGTTTTCTGCCGTAGACAGCGTGCCGGTAACCAGTTGACTGGTGGTGCTGTCCAGCACGTTAATGATGTTATCGCCCGCCGCCACCACATCACCTATCACCGGCAGGTCGCTCAGCGCCAGGCGAACGTCGATGATCTCATTGGTGGTGTTGCCGTTGGCATCGGTCACGTTGAGTTGCAAAGAGACGGTGTTGGTCAGGATCTGACGCCAGATATCCGGCGGGAAATCAATGGCAAACCGGCCATCCGGCCCGGCGCTCACCACAGGCAGCGTGATACCGGTGCCCAGCAGCGTCGCTTCAACCGTTGCACCACGGTAATCCCCTTCTATCTGGCCGGTTAGCGTCTGGGTCAGCAGCGATTCGGCGACGTTCAGCACGCCATCGCCGCCAATCAGATCTTCAACCAGGATGCCAAGGCCGCGGTTGAGCGCCACATTCAGCGCCACATTGTTGGTAGAGGTATTCCCCGCCGCATCGGTGGAGGTGACAGAAATAACCTGCGCGCCATCGGTCAGGGTGGTGAGATCGAGGTCCGCCGAGTTGATGGTCCAGGTGCCATCCTCGCTGACAATCGCTTCGGCAATTAACGGCCCCACGCGCACCGTAACCGTTTCGCCCGCATCCCCTCTCCCGCTCAACAGCACGGCAGGCAGGACGGTGGCGGTGGTCAACAACGCCGGTACCCCAAGGGCGTCCACAACAAGCAGCGGCGCATCCCTGTCCACCGTGATCGGGCGAACGTCGGTACCCGGGTTGCCCGCCACGTCGGTAAGCGAGGCGGTGACCGCCAGTTCCCCGGCTGGCAGGGCAGCCACCTGTGCGGGTGTCAGCGTAACGGCCCAGTTGCCTGCGCTGTCTACCGCGCTGTAGAAAGTTTGTCCGCCAACGGTGACCGTTACGGTGCGCCCGGCCTCGTCTGCACCCGCGGTGCCGGTGATCGTCAACGGCTGATTGCTTTCCCCGGCGCTAATGATGTCATCGTCCGTGACAGGCGCGATCGTCACCACTGGCGGCGTGGTATCGACAATCACCGAGGTGGTACCGGTGGTGACAGGCTCCGCTACGGTGGTGCCAATCACGGCATAGTCGGTTTGCGTGGCGAACACTTCCGACGGTACGGCCAGCGTCCAGTCGCCATTTTCATTGATAACGGCATTACCTACCGCGACGCCGTTGACGGTAACCGCCACTTCTTCACCAGCTGCAAAGCCGGTGGTACGCCCGGAAAGCGTTACGGTGCCGCCGCTCAGTTCACTGGCGTTCAGGTATCCATCCGTGCCTGGCGGGTTAATGGTGACGCTGTATTCCGGCGGTTCGTTGTTGATGGCGACAGTCAGCGCAGGCGATGTCGCCGGGTTCTGGGCCCGGTCACTGACCGTCGCGGTAAGGGTGATTTCCCCCGGCGTGAGCAATGCCATTTGCTGCGGCGTCAGTTGCAGCGACCAGGCTCCGTTTGACTGAACGGTGGCGAGGTACTGCTGGTTGCCCAGCGTGACCGTTACGGTCTGTCCGGCTTCGACATTGGTGGTGGTGCCGCTGAGGGTCTGGAGCTGCTGACTCTCCTGGAAACTTAACGCGCCATCGCCAAACGGGTTTTCAACGGTAATGGTCGGCGGAGCCAGCGCAACAGTGACCGGCACCGTGGCGCTGCCGGTATTCAGCGCGCCATCGGTCACGGTCACGACGATGCTCTGCGGGCCATTCGGCACGTCAGCCCAGCTGTCGGCGTCCAGGTTAAGCGTCCAGGCGTTGCCGGACACCTCTGCGGTAAACGCCACGCCACCAATGGTCACGGTGACGGTGGTGCCTTGCATCACGCTGCTCGACAGCGAGCCACTGAGTTGAGTATTGCCGTCCGCTTCCGCCAGATTGAGATAACCATCAGTAAAGACGGGCGTGTTGATCGTCACGCCAGGCGGCGTCAGCGCTGCGTTGAATGGCACCTGCAATTGCGTCTGGTTGCCGTACTGATCCTCGGCAATCACCGTCAGTGAATGCGGCCCGTTTTGCAGCGACTGCAAGGCACCCGCAGGCAGCGGCACGCTCCAGTCTCCTTGCGGATCGACGCTGGCCACATAGCGCGTACCGTTAACGTCGAGGGTAACGGTCACGTACTGATTGGCTCCGGTCACGCCGGTCGTCCCACTCAGGGTCAACGGTCCGGCGGCTTCAGCGGCATTCAGATAACCATCATTGCCAAACAGCTCGGTGACCTGCGGCGTGGGCAGGGTTGTTTGCACCTCGTAGCTGATTTCAGCGCTTGCGGTATTTTGCGCGGCATCGGTCACCAACACGGTCATGGTCGGCGACGTGCCCGAGGTCAGGCCCGCAAAAGCGGTATCGGGCAACGTGACGCTCCATTCGCCCAGATCGTTCACCGTGCCTGCATAGTCCTGGCCGTTAAAGGTCAGAATGACGGTTTGCCCTGCCCCCGTGACGCCGGTCGTACCACGCAGGGTTTGCGAGGTTTCGGACTCAGCATAATTGAGTACCCCGTCGCCGAATGGCGTCATAAAGGTGGCGCTGGGCAGCGTATTAATCACGACGCCAAAACTGCCGTTTCCGGTTGAGGTGTTGCCCGCCACATCGGTCACCACGACCGTGATCGGCAGCGTGCCGTCCGGCAACAGCTGAAGTTGTTCTGCGGTGAGCGGCAACGACCAACTGCCATCCGGGTTAATCGTGGCCTGAAGCGCCGGGCCATCGTTAATACTGACGGTAACCTGGCCGACATCGTCGAAAGCCAAGCCGGTGCTGCCCTCCAGCGTACCGCCTGCCTGGGCTTCAATGCTGTTTAACGTGCCGTCGGTAAACGGCGGCGTCAGCGCCGGTACCGGCAATGTATCAATGCGAACGTTAAAGTTTTCCGACTCGCTGGTGGACGCGTTACCCGCTTTGTCCACGACGCTAATCGTCAGGCTGTGAGGCCCATCCTCCAGGTTTTGCAGCACATCCGCAGGCAGTTGCACCGTCCAGTTACCCTGGTCGTCCACGCTGCCCCTAATGGGCGGCAGCCCGTCGATAACAACCTGCACAACTTGCCCGCTGCCGGTGAGCCCGGTGTTGCCGGTCAGCGTCTGACCGACCCCGGCCTCTTCCTGGTTCAGGAAGCCGTCCGTAAACAGCGTGTCAGGCAATGTCGCCACCGGCGCGGTCAGCAACAGTTCAATATCCTCGCTGGTGCTGGCCGGATTGCCCCAGGCATCGGTTGCGCTAACGGTAATAACATGCTGCCCGGTTTCGAAATTAGTTAACTGGCCGGGAGCGATCGGGACGCGCCATACGCCGTCGGTGACGGTTCCGGAACCCAATAACGCGCCGTCAAGATAAACCTCAATCACGGTGTCATTAGCCAGCCCGGTGGCCGTCCCGGTGATGTCTCCGCCGTTATTCGCCTCGTCAATGCTGATCAGGTTATCGCTGAATACCGCGTCCAGCGTCAGGGTCGGCAGTACGGTGCCCACATCCAGCGGCAGAGGCTCACGGGTCACGTTGCCCTGCGGATCGGTTACGATGAGCTCCAGGTTATTCACCCCCTGATCGAGCGCGCGCAGATCCTGGGACGGCAGCGCCAGTATCCAGGTGCCATCGCTCCCGGCCTGCGTGGTGAGGGTATTGCCGTTGATCACCAGCGTTACGGTCGATCCTGCCGCCGTGCTGCCGGTCAGCAGTTGATCGATGCTCGCTTCGGCAATATTCAGTCGGCCATCTTCGTAGAAGCCGCCTTGATCGACCGTCACCAGCGGCCCGGTGGTATCCACGGTTACGGGATATTCGATAACGGCCTGATTGAGCGCCGGATCGCGTGCGGTAACGACCAGTTCATAATCCTGATCGGTCAGCGCCTGGAGATCCTCTGCCGGGATGGTCACCTGCCATTTGCCATCCGCGCCCACCCTGGCGGTGTAGTTGCCGTCGCCGAGGGTAATTTCCACCAGAGTGCCTTGCGGAAGATTGCGCGATCCGCCCGTGATGATGAGCGGCTGATCCTGCTCCTGAGCGTTAATCACATCGTCGCCCGCCACCACATCCACTGTCAGACTGGGTTGATTCGCCTCGCTGGCGATAACGGTGACGGTTCGGCTGGCGCTCGCCGGATTGCCCGCCGAATCGGTCACCAGCGCGCTAATCACCTGCGGGCCATCTGCGACATTCGCCAGATCGGCAGCCGGCACATCCACGCTCCAGGCACCGTTCGCCTGGACCTCGGCACGGTATTCCACGCCATTTAACGTCAGCACTACCACGCGCCCGGCTTCCACGAAGGTGGTCGAACCGGTGAGCGTGACGAGGCTTTGCGCCTCAATGGCATTGATGTAGTCATTGCCGGAAACCGGGTTCAGCGTCACTGTCGGCGCGGTTAACGGATCGGTGTTGAGTGTCAGCGTTGTGGTGTCGGTACTGCTGTTGCCTACCGGATCGCTCGCCGTCACGGTAACCGTCACCGGGCCATCCGGTAAGTTGCTCAGCGCATTCGCCGGGATCGTTACGCTCCAGATATTCCCTTCCTGAATCAAGGCGCTGTATTGCTGCCCGTTAAGATCGACGATGACATATTGCGGACGATCGGGATCAAAAGGCCCGGCAGTCCCGCTGATGACGATCTCCTGCGTGGCCTCAAAGATATTGATGATGTCATCTTGTGCGATGGGGTTAATGGTCAGGTCAGGCGCAACGGTATCAACTTCAAGGTTGGTTTCCAGCGTACTGCTGTTACCTGCCGCGTCGGTCGCCGTGATCTGAAGGGGATTTGGCCCCTGGGTCAGATTCTCCAGCGCGGTACCCGGCACATCGACGCGCCAGTTGCCGCTGGCGTCGACGACGGCGTTCAGCGTCGCGCCGCCTAAAAGTACGGTCACGGTCTGCCCGGCGCCGGTGACGCCGGTCGTCCCGCTCAGCGTCCCGCCCGCCAGTTCGCTGCCGCTTACGATGCCGTCAGTGAACGGCGTATTGAGAACGGGTTCCGGCGTCTGATGCGTCAGGACGTTGAAGCTGTACGGAGTGGAAAGCGGGTTGCCGTCAGCATCGATACCGGACACGGTAAGCGTGGCGGTGCCGTCGGCCAGGGCTGCGGCATCTGCCTGGGGAATTTGCGCAGTCCATGTTCCATCTGCGGCAACGGTGGCAGAATACTGCTTCCCGTTCAACGTCACGGTCAACGTCGCGCCGGTATCAAAGTTAACGCTGCGGCCTGAGATCGTGATGTCTTCCGCGAGATCGGCCACGCCGATGATATTGTCGCCGGTGATGGGATCGAGGGCGATGGCACTGGTGTCGAGATTGACGGTAAATGTGCGCTGCTGGCTCGTGGCATTGCCCGACGCATCTTCCACGCTTACCGTCAGGGTATGTTCACCGTCGTTTAATGCGCCGACCGCGACCTGTGGAAGCGTGACCGTCCATCTGCCCGACGCATCCACTACGCCCGTGTACGTCTGGTTATTCAGCGTGATCGTCACGTTCCTGCCCGCTTCAACATTCAGGGTGTAGCCGGTGAGAATGACATCCCCCAGGCGCTCCCCGGCATCAATAATGTTATTGGCAGTGACCGGATCGATCACCAGTTGCGGCTGCTGTTGCGGATCGGTATCGACAGTGATGACACGGGTGACGGTGGCTGGATTGCCTGCGCTGTCAACGGCGGTAATGGAAATCGCCACCGGCCCGTTCGGCAAAGCCTGTAGATCCGCGGCGGGGACTGGCAGTTCCCACGTTCCCTGCGGGCTCGTCGTGGTTTGATAGGTGATCCCGTTGATCACGACCGTGATGGGCTGGCCGCCTTCCGCACCCGTTGCTTCGCCACGCAAGATTTGCGGAGCGCCTGCTTCAGCCAGATTCAGAATATCGTCGCCGGTAAACGCCAGCACGCTAATCGTTGGCGGCGTGACATCCACCGTGAAGCTTTCGCTGAGGGTCGCCGCATTCCCTGCCGCATCGGTCACGGTAATAGCCAGCGGCACCGGTGAACTGGCCTCGGTCAGGCCGGTTAGCGCGCCGGCTGGCAGCGTCACACTCCATGCGCCGTCAGCATCAACCTGGCCGCGATAGCTGATTCCGCCCAGGGTGACAGTGACCTGTTGCCCGGCTCCGGTCACGCCGGTGGTGCCGGTAATCACCTGCGCCTGACTGCGCTCCGCCAGATTGAGCACGCCGTCGGCAAACGGTTCATTCAGGGTGGGAACAGGCAGGCTCGCGATCACCACATTCAGCAGATGACTGTCGTTTACTGTCGTGTTATCCGGCGCCGTGGCCGTGGCGGTAATCGTCAGTTCGCCATCCGGTAATTCACCCAGTGCCTGGGCGTCAATGGTGACGCTCCATGTGCCGTCTGCCTCAACGGTCGCGTTATACACTGTACCGCCAAAATTCACCTCAATCGCGGTTCCCGTCGGTAATCCGGTACTTGTGCCGCGCACCACTAAATCTTCCGTACTCTCCTGCTGGTTGAGATAGTCATCGTCGGCGATGATGCTGATCGCAACCGCACTTACACTCTTGTCTACGGTAAAACTGTAAGGCTGGCTGGTCGACTGACCATAGGCATCGGTGACTGAAACCAGGAGCGTATTGGTACCCTCTGCAAGTTTTTGCAGATCGGCAGCAGTCAGCTGAATACGCCAGGTGCCATCGGCATCGACCAGTGTGCTGTATTCCTGGTTAGCCAGTACCAACACAATTTTGCTGCCGGGTTCGACGTTGGTGGTGGTTCCCGTTAACCACTGGTCCGTTCTGGCTTCCGCCGCGTTGAGCGTGTTGTCGCCGGTGAAGGTATCAACGCTCAATAAGGGCTGCGCACTTTTCACGCTCACCGTACCGGACGCCTGCTGGCTGTTACCTGCGCTGTCAGTGAGCGTGACCGTGTAAGATTGCTCTCCGGACGGCAACGTCGCCAGGCTACCGGCGGGAAGCTCGATGCGCCAGGTGCCATCGCTGTTAACGGCCGTGGTAAAGCGTTGATTATTGATCTCCACCACCACTTCGCGACCGTTCTGGTCTGGCGTTGTGACCCCGGAGACCGTTTGCGCCGCGCTCAGTTCGTCGACGGTCACTTTCCCGTCGCCGGAGAACGGCAGCAGACTGAGGGATGGCGGCGTGATATCGACAACCGCGTTATCCGTGATGTTGGCGGTATTTCCTGCCGCATCGATAACATTCACATTTACCGGTACGTTGCCATCGCGCAGGCTTTGCAAATCGGCGGCGGGAACCTCAACTGACCAGCGACCATCCACGTCCACAATGGCGTTATAGCTTTTATCGCCGAACTGCACCGTGACCCGTTGCCCGGTGCCTGTCACGCCGGTAGTGCCGCTTAGGGTTTGGTTTTCAGTCACTTCCTGCGCATTCAGGAAGCCATCGCCAAACAAGGTATTGATCGTGGGTTTTGGCAGGAAATTGATAATGACGTTCAGATCGCGCGTGTCGCTGGCGCTGCTCACGACATTGGTGACCGTAGCGGTGACGGGCGTAACGCCATCAGGCAGGGATGCCAAATCTTCCGGCGGGATCACGGCGCTCCAGTTACCGGCCCCATCCACCAGCGCGGCATACTCTTTGCCATTGAAGCTAACCGTCACCACAATATCAGGCACAGTCGTAATGACCACGCCACGCACTTCCAGCGGCTGGGTTGATTCCGCCGCGCTGAGATAATCATCCGTCGACAGAATGGCGATGGCGATATCCCCCTGGGCGAGATTCACCGTGATAGGACGCGTGATTGTCAGCGAGTTGCCGTCATTTGACTGGTAAGTGGCAACGGCCTCCCCTCCGTCGGGTATCAGCGCCTGTAAATCGCCAGCGGGAACCAAAACCTGGAAACTGCCATCTCCGGCAACGCTGGCAAAATAGCGGTTGGACGCCAGGGAAATCGTCACCAGTTGCCCCGGTTCAATATTCGCTGTCCAGCCCGTCAGCATCTGATCCAGCGCTAATTCCGCTACGTTAAGCTCATCGTCTCCGGCGAAAGAATATAACTGGAGCATCGGTTGATCGGTGTTGACGATAAAGCTTTGTTGCGCCGTGGCGGTATTGCCTGCCACGTCCGTTACGCTGATGTCCAGCGTATAGGTTTCATTTTGTTCGAGCGTTTGCAGGACTTCAGAAGGGATCAGGGTGCTCCAGCTACCATCAAGGCCGATCACCGCCTCAAACCGGTTTTCACCCAGCGTAACGATGACCGTTTGCCCGGCGTCTTCTGGCGAAGTAAATCCGGATATGGTTTTGCCGCTATCAACCAGCGCCTGATCCAGCACATTACCGGGCGAGAACGCAGCCAGCCTGAGATCGGGCGGGAGGGTATCAACCGTAAGCGTGACATCCTGCGTAACAGTATTGCCGCCGCTGTCGACAAACGAGACATTCAGCGCCACCTGCCCCTGCGGTAAAGTTTGTAATACCGCAGCGGGGAGCGTGACGCTCCAGGTTCCGTCGCCCGCGACGGTGGTCGTGAACGTGTTATTGCCCAGAGTGACCGTCATGACGCGCCCGGCGTTGCTGGCTTCGGTCACACCGCTAAGTAACTGATCCGTGGCGCTTTCAGTCAGATTGAGAATGTTGTCGCCGGTAAAAGGAGTGATAACCAGCGTTGAAACCGGGAGGCCGGGATTACCTCCGCCAGGAGGCAGCGTACCGCCGTTGCCGTTGCCGTTTCCGTCTCCGCCGCCATTGCCGTTGCCATCTCCGCCGCCGTTGTTGCCACCGTCACTCCCACCGTTGCTCCCGTCACTTCCGCCGCCGTTGTTTCCATCACCGCCGTTGCTGTTGCTGCCCCCCTCCGCCCCCGCCACTGCTGCCAGCGGCAACCGCCACCCCGGCAATGCCGCCAACGGCGGCTAAGCCGCCCAGTATGGCCGCTGTTGACAGGCCTTCTGCGCCAATCAGCGCACCCAGAGAGGTATCAGCCATAACGGGAACAATCGCTTCCGCCGCGGCCGGGCCGGTTTCAGAGGAAAACGGGAACACCGCATGATGAGTGCCGTACTGGTCCTCGAAGATAAGCTCGCTGTGTAGCCCTTCAGCATCAAGTTGAAAAAATTTTTGATAGCGTACCGTTGAACCATCTCGCATATGGACGATCAGGTCATCACCCTGTCGCTCATAAAAATTAACGGTTTCCGGCGAAGCATTAATTCTTACCACGCTGGATTGGGTGATATTAATTACGCGATCGCCGGCACCGGAAAATTGCGTAACAAGATCGCCTGTATTGCGGTTGAGTATATCAACGGAACCTGAAGGGGTATTTACCAGAGCCATGCGGCTATCTCCCGAATTAAAACAACAATCAACCCGGCGGAGTGAATGCATCACAACCGCTTAAGATTGGTGCCGGTCCAGTTGAACCATCACCGAGTAATCGCCTGGTTTAAATGTGTATTAGAAAGATAACCGATTATTTTATTTGGTATTTTTGTTTAAAGGCAAAGCGAGACGTAACGAGTACGCACAATTAACATATAAACAAGCTTTCTGAATTAGGCAAAGAGAAATGCAACAATTTTATAGTGGAAGAATAATAAGATTCTGCTAGCCATGAATAAACTATTGTTCCAGAAGATTTATTAATCCGTGTTCAAACTTCCAGTAAAATGCTATTAACGTTTCCTCCCGAAACTATTCAAAAATAAAAACATGTAAAATATATTATGCATGCGCGAAATTCCCATTTAATTTGTCTATAAATACACAGCAATGGCTGGCTTTAATTAACAATATAAATTACCGGGTTTTATGGAGTTTATCTGCCTGATTTACTTGTATAAAAATACGCCAGTGAAGCATATCCATCTTCATCAGCGCTGTCGGCGTTATCCATTGCGATATGGACTGGCATGGCAGCCCTGACATCTGTTATACTTGTTTTACACTTTTGGGGCTGATTCTGGATTCGACGGGATTCGCGAAACCCAAGGTGCATGCCGAGGGGCGGTTGGCCTCGTAAAAAGCCGCAAAAAAATAGTCGCAAACGACGAAAACTACGCTTTAGCAGCTTAATAACCTGCTCAGAGCCCTCTCTCCCTAGCTTCCGCTCTTAAGACGGGGATCAAAGAGAGGTCAAACCCAAAAGAGATCGCGTGGAGGCCCTGCCTGGGGTTGAAGCGTTAAAACTAATCAGGCTAGTCTGGTAGTGGCGTGTCTGTCCGCAGGTGCCAGGCGAATGTAAAGACTGACTAAGCATGTAGTACCGAGGATGTAGGAATTTCGGACGCGGGTTCAACTCCCGCCAGCTCCACCAAATAATGATCCGGATACGTCCGGTGAAGTACAGAAAGCCCGCATGGCACAAGCCCTGCGGGCTTTTTTGTGTCTGCCGTTGTCCGAGAGTATCCGGCTAAATCCAGTGATTATTGGTATACGTTTAGGTATACGGTAGGATGTATACCTAAAAACGTATACCAATTCCTGAAGGAGCGGCCACAGTGGCACGGACAACACGCCCCCTGACCAACACCGAAGTTCTGCGCGCTAAAGCGTTAGAGAAGGATCTAACGCTTCATGATGGCGATGGGCTTTTCCTTATAGTGAAAACCAGCGGCAAGAAACTCTGGCGCTTTCGCTATCAACGTCCGACAACAAAGCAACGGACAATGATGGGCCTCGGCGCCTTCCCCGCCCTATCGCTTGCTGATGCCCGAGGGTTAAGAGCGGATTACCTTGCCTTATTAGCCAACGGAATCGACCCGCAAATTCAAGCTGAAGTTGCAGAGGAACAGCAGCAAATCGCACTGGACAGTATTTTTTCAACTGTCGCCGCTAACTGGTTCCAGCTCAAAAGCAAAAGCGTTACCCCTGATTACGCAAAAGACATTTGGCGCTCACTGGAGAAAGATGTATTCCCTGTCATCGGTGAGATCCCCGTTCAGCAAATCAAAGCCCGGACACTGGTTGAAGCTCTTGAGCCAATCAAAGCTCGTGGGGCGCTTGAGACTGTACGTCGACTGGTGCAGCGCATTAACGAGATAATGATTTATGCGATTAACACCGGCTTGACTGATGCCAACCCAGCGTCAGGTATTGGTAAGGCATTTGAGAAACCCAAAAAACAAAACATGCCGACACTTCGGCCAGAAGAATTGCCTAAGCTTATGCGTTCTCTCATCATGTCAAATTTATCTGTTCCGACTCGCTGTCTCATTGAATGGCAACTCCTGACGCTTGTGCGCCCTTCTGAGGCCTCCAGTGCTCGGTGGGCAGAGATCGATCACGATGCAAAGCTCTGGACAATTCCGGCAGAACGGATGAAAGCGAAGCGTGAGCACATAGTACCTCTCTCTCCTCAGGCATTAGAGATTCTGGAAGTAATGAAGCCTATTAGTGCTAATCGAGAGCATGTCTTTCCTAGCAGGAATGACCCAAAGCAGCCAATGAATAGCCAAACTGCAAATGCTGCTTTAAAAAGAATAGGCTACGGTGGTAAGTTAGTTGCTCATGGCCTTAGGTCAATTGCGAGTACGGCACTTAACGAAGAAGGTTTTAACCCCGATGTTATTGAGGCAGCTCTCGCGCATTCAGATAAAAATGAGGTTAGAAAAGCATATAACCGCTCCATATACCTTGAACAGCGTAAAGAGTTAATGACATGGTGGGGTTGTATTGTTGATAAATATTAGATTACATGAAGACTGATGATTAAGGACATAAAATGAAAAAAATGATTGATTGTGAAACGGCCTTAAAAGAATTAGTTGAGACATACACCGACAGCGAGAAAATAAGAAACGAGGCTCAAACTAGGCATCATATTATCAATAAAATAATTTATAATGTGCTTGGTTGGCCTGAGGATCAAGTTGAAGTTGAAGACTATGAGCAAAAAACATTCACAGATTATGAACTAGGAAAACCACGACAGGTTATTATTGAAGCAAAAAGAGAAGGCCGTACATTTGAAATCCCTGCAGGTATATCTAAAAAAAACATAATTGATATACCTGCTTTATTAAAATCCAATGAGGATTTATCTGATGCTATTAAGCAGGTTCAATTTTATTGTTCTTCAAGAGGTACGCCAATTGCAATAGCGACAAATGGGCACCAGTACATATCATTTATTGCAAGCAATCAAAACGGTTCATCTCCTCTAGAAGGCAAAGCATTAGTTTTTGAAAGCTTGGAAAATATGCTTACAAACTTCACCTTAGCATGGAATATGCTTTCATATTATGGAGTCAAAGAGCAACGTCTCCTGAAGTATCTTAGCTCAGAAGCTAGCGGAATCCCCAATAAATTATCATCTTACTTGACCATGTATCCAAAAATAAGATATGCCAGTGATATTCAAACATCATTACGTCAAATATCTGAACTAATTATTCAAGATGCATTAGAAAGTAAGGAGGTTGAGGAGGTTTTTTATCAAAAATGTTATTGCGAAAGCGGCGCATTATCTAAATATGCTCTATTGAGCAAAGAAATGCTGCAAGCCCGTTATGCTGCATTATTCAGTGATAGTGAATCATCACCACAAATTACATCTGTCAAACCTGACAGGAAGGAACAAAGTTTAGATCCAAGTATCATGGCTGAAGCTTTATCAAAGCGCCCAATTGTTTTGATCGGTGATGTAGGTGTTGGAAAAACATCCTTTGTTAAAAATCTTATATACTCTAGCGCCTTTAAGGAATTTAATGAAGCCATTTACATATATATTGATTTGGGTGCAAGCGCTACACTTTCAGATAATCTTCAAGGTTTCATCCTTAATCAGATAGAGGAACAACTATATGATAAGTATGACACTGACATTACCGAATTTAAATTCATCAAGGGAGTTTACTCGCGGGACATTCAGCGCTTCTCATCCGGGATATGGGGCTCATTGAGAGAAACCAATAGAGAGAAATACGAAGAAAAACAATTAGAAATGCTTTCCGAAAAAATATCTGTTAAAGATGAACATCTCAAAAACTCAATCAACCACATTTCCAAACAAACCAAAAGACAAGTTATTATTTGTTTAGATAATGCTGATCAACGTGATTTTGAAACACAACAGCGTGCCTTTGTCATATCTCAAGAATTAGCTAAAGAATGGAATTCTTTGGTTTTCATTTCCGTACGCCCACAAACATTTTTTAAATCAAAATCATCAGGAGCACTTACCGCATATCCACACAAAGTGTTCACCATTGCTCCACCTAGGATTGATCAAGTTCTTGATAAACGTCTCATGTTTGCTCTTGAAATGTCCGAAGGAAAAATCCCTTTAGAACAGGCTGAGTTTGTTAGAATCAATATCAATAACCTTTCAGTTTTTATTAAAGTCCTGCTTGAATCCCTCAGAAAAAATAAAGCTCTTGGCGAGTTTATTGAAAACATTACAGGTGGGAATGTTAGACAAGCATTAAGTTTTATCACTGGTTTTATTGGTAGCCCTAACGTTGAGGCAGAAAAGATAATTCGCACCTTTGAACAAGAGGGACGATACCAAATACCGGTACATGAATTTTCAAAACAAGCCCTGTTAGGCGAGTTTTCACACTTCGACCCCAATACGTCTTTAGCAATGAATCTATTCGATGTATCAATAGCTGATGAATCAGAGCATTTTCTAGTCCCTATGATAGTCGCGCTGTTATCAGAAAAAAATGAAATTCAAGATAGAGATGGTTTTTGTGAAACTACAAAAATAATTGAAGAAATGCAAATGCTTGGTTACATCCCTGAACAAACTGAGAATGCATTAAGACGCTCGACAAACAAAAAACTTATCGAAACATCTCAACGATTTACATTTGAAGAAGATGAAACAGGATTGATTGGTGAAATGCCAAACAAATTTAGAACGACCTCAATCGGGCAATACCATTTAAAACGCTGGATTAGCGACTTCGCGTATCTTGACGCAATGGTATTTGACACTCCTATATTCAACCCAGAAATAGTTAATGGCATGCGTACCTCTTGCGAGTCTTTTAATATCGAAGATAGATTTAATCGGACCGTCGCATTCAAAACCTACCTGACTTCCGCCTGGAATAAACTCATAAACAAACCTAGTTATTTCGATATGATCGAATCTTTAAAAACGGGCGATGCTTCATTTGAGAGCGTCAAACGGGTTGTTGATACTAATCATAAATAGAGAACCAGGGTTGCGCGCAATGCTCTCCCCGCCACGCCTGCCCGCTTCAGGGGGCGGTTTTAATGCAGGTGCATGTACGGGTTCAGGCCGCGCCGTTACTGGCGCGGGAAGGGGTAAAAAGGGTGCATAAACGCATGCAAAACCATGCACCCTGTGGATGCATGGCTTAATTCAGGAAAAACAGCGGGTTTGCGGAGATTTTCAGGCGGGGCGTTGCGCGGTTATTTCTGCGCACCGGCGCGCATAAATCCGGTGCTGAACGGGCGTATATTTTTGCTGATTATCCGCCCGCGAAGCCGCGTCGGGCCTGTGTCCGGCGGCGGTTAGAATGTCATTATCTTGCGCGAAGTAATTAATTTCTTTTTCGTCGCTCAGCCAGATATTCAGGGCTTCACGAAAATAACCGGCGGCACGGTCGAGGGCGCGGTGTCTGACCAGCTCCGGCTGGCCGTTCAGCGCCTTTAATTCCGGGGCCAGCACGGCGGCAAGCGTTGCGCCGTGCTGCTGCATAAACCCGTTGAGGCCGTTCTGCATACTGACGCGCTGAAGGGCTTCATGCGAGCGGATATAGCGACCGGCCGCCTGGTTAATCTGCCATTTTTTCACGTCTATATTTTCACGCAGTGCCGCGAGTCTCACCGGGCAATTTTCACTGTCACCGGTCAGGTGCTGATACAGCGCCTGCTCTGCCTGCGCCAGTTCAGCTTTAAGCGTCAGCCAGGCGGTTTTGTCTGCCTGACAGATTTCAGATGCCTGTTGTGTGGTTAATGTGGTCACGGTTGTTTTCCTGTCAGATTACTGCGTGGCGGATGGTCGCTGCGTTCTGGCCCTGCCGGACTCAGCTTTAATAAAATCATCCGCCTCACCCCCTTCTGATGGTGGGCGGATTATGCTGTCGATGGATTCCATCGAACGGAAACTTGCTGAACAGAGCAGATTGGTGCACTGGTAATAGCGGTGTTTCACACTTTCCGACAGATAGCGGCTGGTACGGGCGTGCGCCGCCTGTTTGCAGAACGGGCAGTGGATCATGATTTACTCCTTCATCCCGTTACCGGCTTTTTTTGCGGCCAGTGACTGCGCGAGTTTCAGACGGCTGACCGGGCTGTCGTAGAGCTTCATATCCACGCCGGTCAGCGCCGGGCGGTGCATACCGGTGACGGACAGCACCGGCTCCTGGTCCATGTCAAACTGATACATGACCGTCCTTCTCATCAGGCTTTCCCCGAGTTCACGGGCAGCGGTGGCGTGTGCCGCCGTGTCTCCCCGCAGCTCCAGCGAACGGACACGCAGCACAAAAGCACGTACCAGCGCTGTGTCGATGCCGGTCTGCGCACAGGCCCATTCCCCGTCTGCATAGGTAGTGAATGCCGTGTTGTGGTTGGCCGTGTATTTATCGGCAGTGCCACATGCAGCGAGCATCGCGCGGGATTTATCGTCCTCCAGTTCAGCAATCAGGGCGGTGAATTCCTCTGCCAGCTCGCGGCTGGCGATACGCTGACTGTGTTCGGCTTTCATTTCGGGGGTAATGTTGCCGCGCAGGCTGCGAAACCGGCTGCGCCAGCTCTGCTCCGCCTCAGCGCTTTCATCCATTGCGGACTGCCGCTCCTGTTCACTGCGACGAATGGCCGCCTCGATGTCATACAGCTTTTTCATGGCAGCCATATGCGCGTCGCGGGCCCGGGTGAATGCATCCAGTGCAACGGCCACGCGCTGTTCATTTTCCTTCTGCTGGTTTTCGCTCATTGATTTCATGGCGGTGGCAATAATTTCTGCTGGCTTAATCATTTCAGGTTCTCCGTGTGTTCAACCTGAATGAATTCTGCCGTATGCCACACAACGGAACGATTCATTCCAGTTGTGGCAGGTCTGGCACAAAGATAGGCAAACCCGGCTCGCCAGAAAGAGGTCGCAGGAATACCTTACCTACCGTTTATTTTTTTACTTATAACTGTTCACTACTGTTCACCGGAAACAAAAGAATAAGTAATACAGCAAGTTAAAGGGTGAACAGTTGGAGGTGTGACTGTTCACCGTCTGTTCACCACTGTTCACCCTGCCTGTTTTCAAATATCTATCCGTAAATAAAAAATATTTAATGTTTATTCCTGTTAATAAATAGAAATTAAATGGCATAACGTATTTTACTTTCCTGCTTTCCTGACTCGTCACCACTATTCGACATTATTAAGTAATATTCGACACTTGGTTGTTTTTTGAACTTGCTTTGTGTCAGTGGCAGACTAATTTCGCCTTGTTGCCAGAACCTAAAATATTCACACAATAGAGAGCTACCCGAGGCCGGACGGATACGACCGGCACTGTATGGACTTTATGAGGTAGCCCGATGCTCGCAGTTTCTTTTCGCTTAAATCCCGCACTTTCCATGCCGCAGTTTTATTTACCTGATGATATTCGCAACGACTTTAAGCCTGGTAACCGCCGATAGCAGTAGCGTAATTTTAGATTGATTAGAAATTAATGCTCCAGTGCATATTCGATTCAGTTATGACTGATTTTGATTGATTTTTACGGGTTTTAATTAGTTTTAACCAGTCAGTAGTCAATGTTTATCTCACGAAAAACAAACATGACCTGAAGAAAAATATACACATAATAGGGAGCTACCCGAAGCCGGAGGGACATGACCGGCACTGTATGGACTTTATGAGGTAGCCCGATGCACATCACTTTTTCTTCTCCATCTTCTGCCCCTGCCGCGCCACTTATGCCGGTCTCTGACAGCGTTCAGGAGCGCTTTATTCGCCTGCCCGAAGTGATGCACCTGTGCGGCCTGTCACGCTCCACCATTTACGATCTCATCAGCCGCGAGGCTTTCCCGAAACAAATCTCGCTCGGCGGGAAAAACGTGGCGTGGGCACAGTCTGAAATCTCCGCCTGGATGGCTGACCGTATCGCCGCCCGTAACCGGGGATATGACGCATGATGATGACCGCTCTGCAAAAAGCCCCTTTTTCTGGCTTGCATCTGTTGTATGTTTCCTGGTACAGTTTTTTCGCTGTCGCAAAATCGGCAGCCGGAATTGGCGTTCCGCGAAACTCAATGGCGACACCAGACGCGCCGTGCGTCTTTTTTTATGTCGTGGCTCAGGCACATCCATTTTCCGGGCTGTGGTGTTTTCTCATACATCATCGTTCCAGCAAGATAATGGTAGTCCGGGCGGGGCAGCCTTCGGGCTGGCCGGTATCCATTGAGGCCGGTTACGCCAACCCCGTTCGGGCTGCCACCAGTGAAATTGGCGTTTCCGGTGGTAGCAATAACCGCTACTCAATGGAGGCTGCCGTCATGGCTACTATCCTCACACCGTCATACCCTCAGTTCGTCTTTGTCTTTGCGGCCGTTCGTCGCGCTGACCGTAAACCCCGTGTCTTTATGCTGCGCGCCGTTGCCGGTGACGAGCGCGCTGCCCGGCGTGCCCTTGTCCGTGATTATGTCCTGTCGTTTGCCGGTCGCCTGCCGGTGGTGGAGGTGCGCGCATGAAAGAGCTGACCCTGACCATCACCCACGCTGACCTTGTGAGCCTTGAGCACCTGCGTAACGTCGGCCAGTTCGTCGGCGACATGTTGCAGTTACAGGACACCACCACCGGTCACGACACGGAACAGCATTTACAGCTCGCCTCGGTTATTCATCTCATGACTGCCCGCCTCGACGATGTGGTCGAACGCTGTAACCAGCGCTGGCTCACTGAGGAGGTACGCGCATGAAACAGCCATTACCGCCCGTACTGCGCGCCGCGCTCTATCGCCGTGCCGTGGCCTGTGCCTGGCTGACCCTGTGCGCGCGTCAGCACCGTTATCCGCACCTGACCCTTGAATCGCTGGAAAGCGCCATTGCCGCCGAGCTGGAGGGCTTCTACCTGCGCCGGCACGGCGAGGAAAAGGGCCGCCTCATTGCCTGTGCCCTGCTGGAAGATTTAATGGAAGCCGGGCCGCTTAAGGCCGCCCCGTCATTGTCCTTTCTCGGGCTGACCGTGATGGATGAATTATGCGCCCGCCATATCACCGCGCCGGTACTGCACTGAGGGAGACCACAATGAAAATGAACGTAACGGAAACCGTGAAACAGGCCTGCGGCCACTGGCCGCGCATTCTCCCGGCGCTGGGCGTGAAGGTCATTAAAAACCGCCATCAGGCCTGTCCGGTGTGTGGCGGCTCTGACCGTTTCCGCTTTGACGATAAGGAAGGGCGCGGGACGTGGCTCTGTAACCAGTGCGGCGCGGGTGACGGCCTGAAACTGGTTGAGAAAGTGTTCGGTGTAAAACCGTCTGAGGCGGCCCAAAAGGTGAATGCCGTGACCGGCAGCCTGCCGCCGGTTGCCCCGGAAATGATTGCGGCCGCAGAAGCCGGAACGGAGGCTGACCGAAAAGCGGCCGTCGCGCTTGCTGCAAAACTCATGGAGAAAACCCGCACCGCCACCGGTAACGCCTACCTGACCCGCAAGGGCTTTTCCGGTCATGAGTGTGTCATGCTGACGGCCACCCATAAAAACGGCGGCGTGACCTACTGCGCCGGTGATATGGTCGTGCCGCTTTATGACGAAAAACGGGGCGCTGGTTAATCTCCAGTTGATTAACACAGACGGTCTTAAACGCACCCTGAAGGGCGGCGCGGTGAAAGGGTGCTGCCATACCCTCGAAGGGAAAGAACAGGCCGGAAAACGCCTGTGGATAGCCGAAGGTTATGCGACCGGCCTCACCGTGCATCACCTGACCGGCGAAACCGTGATGGTGGCGCTGTCCTCCGTGAACCTTCTTTCTCTGGCGAGCCTTGCCCGTCAGAAGTACCCGGCCTGTCAGATTATCCTTGCGGCCGACCGTGACCTTAACGGCGAGGGCCAGACGAAAGCGGCAGCGGCCGCACAGGCCTGTGACGGCACTGTCGCCCTGCCGCCGGTATTTGGTGACTGGAATGATGCGTTTATCCGGCAGGGGGAGGACGCCACGCGCCGGGCGATGTATGACGCCATCCGCCCGGCGGCGCAAAGCCCGTTCGACACCATGAGCGAGGCGGAATTTACAGCCATGAGCGCCAGTGAAAAGGCCATGCGGGTGCTTGAGCACTACGGCGAAGCGCTGGCGGTGGATGCGAACGGCCAGCTCCTGTCCCGCTATGAAAACGGCATCTGGAAGGTGATACCGCCGTCTGAATTTGCCCGCGATGTGGCCGGGCTTTTCCGGCATCTGCGCGCTCCGTTCTCGTCGGGGAAAATTGCCTCCGTGGTGGAAACCCTGAAACTGATTATTCCGCAGCAGAACACCCCGGCGCGGCGGCTGATTGGCTTTCGTAACGGCGTACTGGATACCGGCACAGGCATTTTCAGCCCGCACCACAAATCGCACTGGATGCGCACCCTGTGCGATGTCGATTTTACGCCGCCGGTGGCGGGCGAAACGCTGGAAACCCATGCGCCGAATTTCTGGCGCTGGCTCGACCGTGCCGCCGGTGGCCGGGCTGACAAACGCGATGTGATACTCGCCGCGCTGTTTATGGTGCTGGCTAACCGCTACGACTGGCAGCTCTTTCTTGAAGTGACCGGGCCGGGTGGCAGCGGCAAAAGTATCCTGGCAGAAATCGCCACCCTGCTTGCCGGGGAAGATAACGCCACGTCGGCCGACATCGACACGCTGGAAGATCCCCGCAAGCGTGCATCCCTTATTGGCTTCTCGCTTATCCGTCTGCCAGACCAGGAGAAATGGAGCGGTGACGGTGCCGGGCTTAAGGCCATCACCGGCGGCGATGCGGTCTCGGTTGACCCGAAATATCAGAACCCGTACTCGACGCATATTCCGGCGGTCATTCTGGCCGTGAATAACAATCCGATGCGCTTCACCGACCGCAGCGGCGGGGTGTCGCGTCGGCGGGTAATTATTCACTTCCCGGAACAGATTGCCCCGGAGGAACGCGACCCGCAGCTCAGGGATAAAATTGCGCGCGAGCTGGCGGTCATTGTGCGCCAGCTTATGCAGCAGTTCAGCGACCCGATGAGCGCCCGCACTCTGCTCCAGTCGCAGCAGAACTCAGACGAGGCACTCAGTATCAAGCGTGATGCTGATCCGACGTTTGATTTTTGCGGCTATCTGGAAATGCTCCCGCAGACCAGCGGGATGTTTATGGGTAATGCCAGTATTATCCCGCGTAATTACCGTAAATATCTTTATCACGCCTATCTGGCCTATATGGAGGCTAACGGGTACAGGAACGTGCTCAGCCTGAAAATGTTCGGGCTGGGGCTGCCGATGATGCTGAAAGAGTACGGCCTGAATTATGAGAAGCGGCACACAAAGCAGGGGATACAAACCAACCTGTCGCTGAAAGAAGAAAGCTACGGCGACTGGCTGCCAAAGTGCGACGACCCCGCAGCAACATAACCTCACTCAGACCGGCAACAGTCGGTCTTTTCCTTTCTGGTCATTGCCACAGGGTGAACAATCCACTGTTCACCCTTCACCGTAATTTCACCCTGTATCACCATGAAATTATTGATAAAAAATAAAAGGTGAACAGTGTGAACAGTTAAATGCAAAAAAACTTTTTTCTTGATGTGATCCATTCCAAAAACGGGTTTGCTTAAGCACATTAAACACTGCAACGAATCGCTATTGGTATACGCTTAGGTATACAAATGAAAGTTGAATTGAAAAATTATCAATAAAAACAAAATATTGAATAGTTTATTCAGACTCCGCCAGCCCACCAAAATTCTCCATCGGTGATTACCAGAGTCATCCGATGAAGTCCTGAAAGCCCGCACGGCGCAAGCCCTGCGGGCTTTTTTGTGCCTTCAATTTGTCCTGCGAAGTCCGAAGAGAACTAATTAAATCCGAACCTTTTAGGCCCATCGATAGGCCCAACGAAAAGCTCTATTGTTTTCGTTGGGCCTAAACGAAGGGAGATGCCCTGCGCCAGAGTCAGCGAAACCAGTTCTGGCCCGTTATCCATCCGCAATTTCAGCGGATAACTCAGGTTTGCCGCGATCCTGTCCGGCACACTGCCCCCTAAAACTACCCTTTCATTCCGACCCATTCACTTTTAGACATCTTGCGAAATATTATTTATGTCCAATTAAAAGGCCGCTACTCATACGTAGCGGCCTGCATTCATCAACAAAAACCATTATTCAACACAGCGCATCAGCCGTTAACCTACTGATGATCAGAGTCTAAACGCGCTCACTTCACCTAAAAGTTTACCAGCCTGTTGGCTCAGGGAGTTTGCCGCCGTAGCCATTTGCTCAACCATAGCCGCGTTTTGCTGAATATTGCCCTCCATCTGCGTCACCGCTACGTTGACCTGTTCAATGCCGTAACTCTGCTCGGTTGATGAGTGATTAACCTGGTTGATAAGTTGCGTGGTTTCGTCAACCACCACCAGGGCTTCATTCATTCGTGTCGTTACGTTTGCCGAGTACATGACACCCTTTTTGACGTTTTGAATGGCTTCTTCAATAAGCGTGCGGATATCACCCGCCGCGACGGAAGAACGCTGCGATAATGAGCGAACCTCCCCTGCCACCACCGCAAACCCTTTGCCCTGTTCACCGGCACGCGCCGCTTCTACCGCTGCGTTAAGGGCCAGGATGTTCGTCTGGAAGGCAATTCCATCAATAATGGAGGTGATTTCAGAAATTTTATTAGAGGACGCGGAGATATCATCAATTGAACTCTTTAACTCCATAAGCTCACGGTTACTGTTATTGACAAGCGACTGTACCTGGCTAATGAAATTATTGGCTTCTTTGGCATTGTCCACGTTGTGTTTCACCGTGGCGGATAACTCATTCATACTGGCCGCCGTTTGCTCAAGTGATGATGCCTGCGACTCGGTGCGCGCAGAAAGATCATCGTTACTCAACGCAATTTCATTAGAGGCAGTCTCTACTTCCTGGCTGGCATTTTTCACGCTGGATAATACGTCACGGATTTTAGCGACCAGCGTGTTGACGCTGTCAGCCGTTGCGCCAAGCTCATCTTTTTTAGTGAGATTAACGCGTTGCGTTAAATCCAGACTGTCACCAATATTCTTCATTGTGGTTTGTAAGCCACTTAATCCTTTTTTGAGGTAATTAAGAATGCTGAAACTAAAGCCGCCGACCAGTAAAGTGGCAACGGTAATGATGCTAATCAGGAACCACAGTGTGTTTTTATACTGTTTATTATTTTCATTAGCATAATCAATGGCAATTTTATAATTATAATTCAGCGTTTCTTTAATTTTAGCGCCTAATGCAACTGAACTTTTTGCAACCTCACCCTCATCGGAAACCATTTGCCTGGCTGCATCAATGCCGTCCGCCTCATAAAGAACCGTCATTTTGTTAACTTTATCAATATACATGTTAAAGTTATGAATAGTCTCTTTTATTAACTGTTCATCATTAGCATCTGTTATTAAGTTCGCCTGATAATATGCCAGTATCTCTTGTGCTTTCGCCATCTCCTCTCTGGCAATTTTCATATGCTTTTCATAAACATCCTTCTCGTTCACCAGCAAAGCCATAAAAATTTGCCGTCTTGATTCTTCACGATGCTGTAACGCCTCGCTTATTTTATTAATGCTCCCCAGGCTATTACTTACAACGTATTCAAACCGCGTCTGGGCCTGATCCAACGCTCTTGTGCTCAGTATTCCTAGCGTAATCAAGACTATAAGCGTAAAGGTAAAAATCAATTAAAGCTTCTTCAAAATAGTCATTGCAGAGCCTCGAAAACGTAAACGATTGTAAATTCGTTTATCGCACCGCCCGGCAATAACTTTATAGACATCCTGCAAATTTAAGCATTTTTTTGTATTTTATCACGCAAATCAGAAACATTAATTATTAAGTCATTCTTAAGATATATACTATATCCTGAACTGCTTCTTCGCCTTCTTGTTTTCCTCACAAAAAACCTGGTGGAATTTGCGTTGGCTCACACTTTAATATTAATAATTCCTAATAATTCATTTCCTAATCATCCTTGAACATTCAATAACAACACAATCCCAGGATTGTGATGGGATTGGTCAGGAGTTGTTCCCTGAACACTTCCTTTACGATAATTGCCTAAGCAGATGAAATGATACTCCCATGAAAACATAACCCGAATCCACAAAAGATGGGTTTCGCTTCCTTTTCTGAATCCACGCTAATTCAGTGTATTATGAAGAGATGAGTAGTAAAAAACCGTCACAACCCGAGCGCTAAGGAGAAAATAAAGATGGTTAAAATAAGCGGAGTGAGCCTGCTTTGCTGTGTCGCTCTCACCGGCTGCGTGGTAGCCGATATGGATTCTACAAATTACACCTCTTTCCCTTACGTACAGACCTTTCAGAAACCTGAAACGCCAGGGCACACTAACGTGCAGCAACGACGTGAAGATTTGTATGCGTGCGGCGTAAGCAGAAAACATTCCCTTAACTCATGGGATGAAAGCTTTAAGCGCAACGCATTACAACAGGGTGAAACCATTGAGCAGTTAAGTCTCCGTACCCGAAAAGTTGAAAACTGCATGAAATCGAAAGGTTATGTAATGCTGGACTTCGCTGAGTGCGGTCCCCTCAAGAAACCAACCGGGATGTGCAATTAACGTAACAGATGCTTCACGCTGACGAAAAGCTTCCACGGCTACTGATACCGGCCACATTTTTAAATCCTGCCGGTGACGATGCTGGCGACGTTCTCTGTAGCTACTTGGGTTGAGTTCTCTTTAAGGTGCGCCTGTGCTCTTTCGCAAGCGTACTCTCCCGCTAACTTTTGCCCCATCAATAAATAACAAACGCGCATTGTGATAAAAATTCATCGCGTACGCTTAGCGCCCCTGAAACAGGCACTAAGCGAGGTCACGATATGATGAATAATCTGGCGTTAAGTACCATGATAAACCACTTATTAACACAGCCTAAAGAGACGGTGAGCATTATTACTATTCTGGTACTGGGCGAACTGGGGCGGTGGTTATATGGCAAAGGGAAAGTACGCGAACATGTTAGCAATTTTATTGTGTGCTATATGTTTTTCTATTTGATTCACCCGTATATTTCCGAACTGGGACCCGTACATGGAATAAAGCTCACTTCTGACACCATCGCAATTATCATTGCGCTTTCTGGCGCCCGTGGAATAAGTAAAGTAATGCTTTACGTAATAAACAAAAAAACAGGGTTAAAAAGCACCCTACTCCACAAGCGTTTTAATAAGCGTTAATTATAATAAAGCCCGTAATTTGACGGGCTTTATTTGTAGACAACCACAACTTTCATACCCCATTCAAGCATTAGGTTATAAAAAATTGCAGCAGCGTTTTTTTAACCACTTTTAACGCTGGCAGATTTTTAGGCTCAAAATTATGATAGAGATTGACTTTCAGCCGTGCATTTTTTATCGGAAGGAGTTTGAAGTGTTCGGTTTTATAAATACTGGCGACCTTATGGGTCATGAGCATACAACCCTCACCCTGATAGACTTTATAAAGAAGTGTGCTCAAATCGAAGTTATGCTTAACAACCTCAATACTGTCAAAGCACTCACCCAGTTTTTCATGGATTTTCTCTTCGAAGAAACCACTGAACATATCTTTCCATAAATAAATCCTTATCGATGAATGACGCTGGTCGAGTTTATTTGAAGCCATCAGCGAGAACCCACTGCACTCCCACGCATTATGATTATAATGAACAACCGGCGAGAGCGTACGTAACGAGACGATAATAATATTATCTTTATTTTTATTCACTTCAAAGTATTGATCGGTAATAAGTTCTTTTTCACACGCAACGCTGTAATTTGATGTTTCAGAATCAAATATCGCCACAACAATACGGTATAATATCTCCGGAAAACTCACATCAAAAACCACTTTAATAGCTTTACTGCTGCCGCTTTTTTTGAGTCTATTTTCAAGCTTTTCATGTGCTTCGTAAATGGGAAGTAGATCGTAATATAAGTCCCATGCAAATTGAGTAGGTACAAGCGTGTTGTATTGCCGGTCAAATAGTTTGCAGTCAAGAAACTGCTCCAGATCGGACAGTATCTTACTGAGCGGGGTTCTGGTTAAAAAGAGGGTTTCTGCTGCCTTCGAAATTGACTTATGTTCCATCGCGGTCATGAAGTACTTTAACTGTTTAGAAATAAAAATTGCCATTGGTTTTCTCCATCCATGAACCTATAACAACCTCACCATAGCAATCTCTTTACAAACTGTTAGTGCACTTTTTAACAGCAAATCGTATATTTCTTATGTATTTTGATGGGTGTTGAGTTCTGGAAAACACCTGTTCACGTGGATCAGGAATTCTGGAAATCAATCACGGAATATTCATTGACCAAACAAATAAAATTATCCTTTTTGCCCTCGGTCACTGAGTCGGTGCTGCGGGTTTTGCTGCGAATGTTAAAAAAACAAACCCTGGCCTCGCCAAAATCCAGGAATCCATAACATTGTTTTTCAGCCGTGGCGGTAATAATTTCAAAGAGCATCTGCTGCAATAAGGAAACCATTATGTTTACTTATCGTCGTTTACGTCTTGCTTTAGCTACTGTGGTCTCACTTTCCCTGCTCGCAGCGCCGGTTATGGCAAATCCGGGCAACGGAAATGGTGGTGGTCATGGTAACAGCGGCAACCATGGCAACAGTGGTAATAAAGGTAATAACGATAACCGGGGAAATAGCCAAAAAGAGCGAGGTAATGCGTCTCAGAAAGGCCCTGCGGAGCATCGCAAAAACGGCGGCAAGCCGGATAACGTCGCGGCGGATATCAGCTTTACGCAGGCGCGGCAACTGGCGGTGAATTATGGTTTAACCGGCTACGATTCCCTGCCGCCTGGCATCGCAAAAAATCTGGCCCGTGGTAAACCGCTGCCGCCGGGTATTGCGAAGAAAACGGTGCCGGCGTCTATGCTAAACGACCTGCCCCGTTATCCGGGTTATGAGTGGCGCATCGTGGGTGATGATTTGGTGTTAATCGCGTTGAGTACCGCAGTAGTGACAGCGATTATTAATGGCGTGTTTGATTAACTTCAGCGCAACGTAAAAACGGCCTCCCTTGGGAGGCCGTTTTTGTTTAACTGCCGATGATCCCGCCATCAGCTTTCACAATCACCACAGTGGATGAACGCGGGCGGCCATTTTTATCGCCGTCAGGCCAGGTAGATACCGCAGTCGGATTGGCAGGATCGCTGATATCATCCCCCGGCTCGCCCGGATGCTGGATGTTGATAAACAGCGTGCGGTTATCCGGCGTAAACGCGATGCCCGTGATTTCACAGCCACGCGGCCCCGTGAGGAAGCGGCGATACTCATTCGTGCCCGGCACGGTGGCGAGCATTTGGTTATTCCCCATCCCTTCGTAGGCTTTTTTATTGATGGTGCTGGACGAGACATCGGTCTGGATCCAAAGTACGCCGCGATGATCGAAAGACAGGCCGTCCGCACTGCCAAATTCCGCGCCATTCATCGAGCCTTTGGCTTTTTCATCCGCGCTGTCCGGCTTGCCGCCCAGCACCAGGATATCCCATTTGAACGCGCCGGAAGCCGGGTCGTTGTTCTCTTCCGTCCAGTGCATGATATGGCCGTAGACGTTATTGGCGCGCGGGTTGGCGGCATCAACCGGCGCTTTGCCCTCTTTGCCGCGATCGCTGTTGTTGGTCAGCGTACAGTAAACGCTGCCCGCCGCGAGGGGATCTACTGCAATCCATTCCGGGCGGTCCATTTTCGTGGCACCCACAACATCCGCCGCCAGACGCGTTTTGATCAGCAACTCGCCCTGGCTGGCGAAACCGTTGCTTTCATCGAGGCCGCCCTGGCCATACACCAGCGGTAACCAGGTTCCGCTACCGTCTTCATTGAATTTCGCCACATATAAGGTGCCTTCAGACAATAAATCCATCGCTGCTTCACGCTGGCTGGCATCGTATTTATTGGCAGACACAAATTTATAGATGTACTCGAATTTCTGATCGTCGCCCATGTAGGCGACCACGCGGTTGTCGGCTGCCAGGGTAATGGCCGCGCCTTCGTGTTTGAAACGGCCCAGCGCGGTATGTTTACGCGGGGTGGACTGCGGATTATACGGGTCGATTTCCACGACCCAGCCAAAACGGTTGGGTTCATTCGGGGTGGCATCGACGCTGAAACGTGGATCAACTTCGTTCCAGCGGTATGATTCGTCGCTGTCGCTGATGCCGTAGCGTTTTTCCAGCGCATTCGGCGCGGCTTTTTTCACAAAAATATCCGACCAGTTCTCTTCGCAGGTCAAATAAGTGCCCCAGGGCGTATGGCCGTTGGCACAGTTCTGCATGGTGCCCAACACGGTTTCACCCTGCGGATCGGCCTCGGTTTTCATCAGCGCGTGATGCTTCGCAGGGCCGGTGAGTTTCATCGGCGTGTTAACCGTAATGCGGCGCGCGAATTCAGACGGGCGCACAACGGTCCAGCTGTCGCCCTCTTTTTTCACCTCGATCACGGAAATCCCCATGGCGTTCTGGCCCTTACGGACTTTATCGAGGTTCCAGTTCGCGACACCGTCTTTGAACAGGAGACCGTTATCAATGTACTCATGGTTCATTGCCAACAGCCCATGATGCGGATCGTCACCGCCGAGCGGCAGGCTAAACCAGGCCATGCCGTCATGGTGCATGCCCGCCTGCGCCGCCTGCTCATCGGTGGTATTGCTGCCGTCAGTTTTGAATTCCGGCAGGTTGCCCTTCAGGCCTACTGCATCGCCCCAACGGTAAAACGGACGCGCCACATACCCTTCCGGTACGCGCACAGTATCGTCCGTGGAGACGGCGATGCTGGTAAAACCGAGCGAGGAAGGCCGCGAAATCGCACTCTCCACCGCCCAGGCCGCAGGCGATTTCAGCAGCGCGGGGAAAGACACGGCGGCACCCGCCACCACGCCCATCTGTAAAAAACGGCGACGGCTCAAAAAGGCGCTGGCCACGTCGGAAAAAACCGGGTTGGCGCTGCGGTTACTGATTTCGTCGCTGTGTTCCTGTTTAAACAGCGGTTTAAGAGGTCTGCTCATCATGGCTTCCTGTCGGTATTGTTATCAGAAGTGAGCAGTGTAAGTAGGATTTATTACAAATTTATAACAATGAAAAAAGGGGCCGCGCGGCCCCTTTGCTTAGTGATTCATCAGAAGTCATAACTCATCGACACTTTCAGGGTGCGCGGTTCGCCCTGATAGATATAAGTGCCGCCGTCATCGACGCTTGCCCAGTAGTTTTCATTGGTGACGTTATCCACGCCTACACGCCACGTCATTTCATTACGGGCCTGATTGAGCTGCATTTTGTAGCGAACCCCTAAGTCGAGGGTCGTATAGCCATCGATCTTGCGGGTATTCGACGTATTCACGTATTGCGAACCAGAACGGTTTACGCGGGCCGTGGCGGTTAAACCGTCCACCGGTTTAATGTCATATTCCGCTCCCAGCACCATAAAGTAAGCCGGTACGCCGACGGGATCGTTGCCGTTATTTGCCCCGTTCTGCGTTTTGGTCAGTTCGGCGTCAATCCAGGTGGCGCTGCCGTTGAGGCGCAGCCCTAACACGGGTTCCCCGAATACGTTGAGTTCAATCCCACGGTTACGCTGCTCGCCGTCTATTTTCCAGGTCGGCAACGTATCCGGATCGCCTGACGCCACATTGAAGCCTGACGGCTTTTTGATTTCGTACAGCGCCAGCGATCCGCCAATACGGCCATAGTCCATTTTGACGCCCACTTCATTCTGCTTCGAATGGATTATGTCGGTGCTTTCGCCATAGTTGGTGGTGCCTTTCGGCGCGGCCTGGCCCGGCTGCAGGGCTTCGGTATGGTTAGCGTAGAAAGAGACCTCATCCCAGGCTTTGTACACCAGGCCATAAGTCGGCATCCAGCGCGTCTGGTCGTAACGGGAATTCGGCGTCTCTGCGCCGGTTGCATTACTGTAGTTGCGCAGCACGACGTTTTGATAACGCGCGCCCAGCGTCAGCAATAACCTGTCATCCAGCACACCCAGCGTATCGCTCAGCAACCAGCCCTGAACCCGGGTGCGGGCGGTGGTGAGCGGATCGCTGTAATTTCCGCCTCGCAAATCGGCCACCGGCATTGGCGCGGGCTGCGGATCGTAAATATTCACCGCGGGCGACGGGTTTTTCGAATTCATCGCCCAGGCGATGTTACTGCGGCGCAGCATGGCGGAGTACCCCACGTTGACCTTATGCGACACCACGCCGGTATCAAAGTCGCCGCGGATACCGCCCATCCCGCTGTACACATCGTGGATGGCATTGGTATCCAGGCGGCTCGCCGTGGCGTTGCCATTGATGTTGTTCAGCTTCGGCGAGCTGTAAATGCCGGTTTCATGGGCGTGCTGCATGCCAAAGCCCAGATAGCTGGTCCAGTTATCCGTTAAGTCGTACTCGGCGCGTGCCAGACCGAATTCGTTTTCAATATTGCTGTATGCCCATTTTTGCGCGTAATTACTGGTATTGCGCGGCGGTTCGGGAATGAAATCCACACCGCTGATGTTGACGCCCACGGTGCCGCCATGAAACGCTTTCTTCTGATAACCCATATCCAGCGAGCTACGCAGGCGATCGCCCTGATAATCCAGGCCAAGGGAAGCGAGCGTGGTGCGGCGTTTATCGTTCTCAATCGGGCTTTCGCCTTCACGGTGCAACAGATTGACGCGTGCGCCGAACTGGTTGCTGTCGCCGAAGCGGCGGCCAATATCTGCCGAACCGCCTACCTGCGATGCGGAGGTGTAATCCACGCCCACTCGGGTCACCGGCGTTTCGGTAGCATGTTTCGGTTCCAGATTAATCATCCCGCCCACGCCGGAGCTGGCCACGCCATTCACCAGCGAGTTGGCGCCTTTGAACACTTCGACCCGCTCCAGCATTGATGCATCAACAACCTGGCGCGGCACAATGCCCGCCAGGCCGCCGAATGTCATATCGTCGCCATCCAGTTTGAAGCCGCGAATACGGTACGTTTCCGCATAGTTACCGTAACCCTGAACGTTCTGCACGCCCGCGTCGTTGCTCACCACATCGGCAATGGTTTTCGCCTGTTGATCCTCAATCAGCTTTGAGGTGTAGCCGATCACGTTAAAGGGCACGTCCATGGCATTTTGTTCACCCAGCATGCCGAGGCGTCCGCCGTTAGCCATTTGACCGTCAAGGAAAGCGGGAACCAGTTGATCGCCGCCGGGCTTAAAATCATTTGCCGCGGCCTGAACCACGATGGTGTCTTCCTGAGGTTGAGAAGCAGGTTGAGCGGGTGCTGCCTGGGCGTTTTGTATGGCCGCGCTAACCGCGATCGCCAGCAAAGCGTGTTTGTTATTCAATGAAGGTTCCTTGCTAACCGTTCTGCCGTACCGGTTCAATCGCACACGAAAGATCGTCACAACAGAAAAATATTGGGATTTTCCGGAGTGACCCGCTCGTGTTCAGGTGCGGTTATTTCAGCCCGGTTTGTTTAATGCTTAACGGCAATTGCTGAGCGGAAAGCGAGGCGCATTCTTTTCGGCCCACAAAAGCAAATGAGAATTGTACGCATTTACTTTCTCGTGGCAAGCGTTGCGGTTTGTGCAGGGAGTTAAAGGCCGTAAGAGAGGAAAGGAATGATCGGGCAATAAGCGCAAAACCGCGCATTATGCGCCTTAAGCGAGCGTAACGATGGAGGAATCAATCAGAAAACGGGTAACCGACAGCGGCACTCCCCGGCAGATACTATTTGCTTACGTAATGCATATGCAGAAGCGGGAACGGTCGCCCTTGCCCGTCCAGCGCGGAACGGCCAGTAATCTCAAAGCCGCAATGTTGATAGAACGCCAGCGCTTGCGGGTTCTGCTCATTGACGTCCAGTTTGTTCGCACCCTGCTCAATCGCCCAGCGGAGCAGCGAGCGGCCAATGCCTTTGCCATGGCTGTCGGCGTCGATAAACAGCATTTCCACTGTCTCGTCCGCCATGCCGACAAAGCCCCGGATCTGGCCCTGCGGATCGCGCCAAACCCGCAAATTCACCATCGCAAACCAAATCGGGAGCTGCGCATGCAGCGCGGCGATATCATCCTCAGAGAGAAAGGCATGGGTGGCGCGTACGGCACTTTCCCAGACGGCGAGCAATGCGGCGTAATCCTGTGGTGTGGCGGTTGTGATCATAATCTTCCTGAGCCAGATTGAACGAAGAGCGTACTTAAGCGTAAATCGCGGACATAAAAAAACCCGCTCAGGGGCGGGTTTTTATCGCTTTATTTAACTGCTCGGGTTAAACCGTCTTCGCTATCGTAAATTCAAGCGAGGGATTCAACGCTTACAGAACAACTACGTTCGCAGCTGCCGGGCCTTTAGCGCCGTTCTCGATAGAGAATTCTACTTTCTGGTTATCTTCCAGAACTTTGAAGCCATTGCTCTGAATTGCGGAGAAGTGTACGAACACATCTTTGCCGCCGTTGTCCGGAGTGATGAAGCCGAAGCCTTTATCAGCGTTGAACCATTTTACTAAACCAGTCATTTTGTTAGACATAGATACTTCCTCAAAAAATTGTGTGCCGCACGGTGCGGATTTCGTGGCTCGCGTTACAGAATTTACTTATTTAGAAGCTTAGGAGGAGACTCACGAGAAGGGGTATCTGAGATAACGCTCTAACTGAGGACTGCTTTACTAAAACTGCTTTCATAAGGTCTGTCTGACAAACCGAGGGCCATAATACAGGGGTAGCCAGGTTTAGCAAGAATTATTTTCATTATGCTGTTTAGGTAATCATTTCCTGATGTTACCGCGTCTCGCTTAAACCCTTGCGGAGCCTGCTTCCAGGCTCCGCTGTGGATCAATATTGATTGAACATGGTTTGGATCTGCTGCGGATCGCTGGTCTGGGTTAACGCCAGTTGCAGCAATACGCGGGCTTTTTGCGGGTTCAACGTCCCAGAGGCGACAAATCCATATTTGGCATCATCAACTTCCGCGTCCTGGGTGGTGGAGCCGGTCGGCACACGGGACGAACGCACCACGGCCACACCGTTATGGGCAGCGGTGGCGAGGCTATCGAAAACATCTTTATATAAATTGCCGTTGCCTACGCCAGCGCTGACGATGCCTTTATAACCGCCTTCCACCAGCGCTTTTACCGGTAAATCCGACGCATTCGCGTAGCTATAGACGATGCCCACTTTCGGCAGTTCCGTCAGGTTGTTTACGTTGAATGGCGTTTGGGTGGTGTGTTTTCTTGCGGGTGTACGCTGATAATCAACTTTGCCGTTATGGATGTAGCCCAGAGGACCAAAATTGACGCCTTTAAAGGTCGCGACATCGGTCGTATTGGTTTTCGTCACATCGCGGCCATCCAGCACCGTATCGTTCATGGCGACCAGTACGCCGCGTCTGGCGGACTGCGGATCCGCAGCCGTGATCACCGCGTTATACAAATTAAACGGGCCATCGGCGCTCATTGCCGTTGACGGGCGCATGGCGCCAACCATCACCACTGGCTTATCGCATTTGACCGTGAGATCCAGGAAGTATGCCGTTTCTTCCATGGTGTCCGTGCCGTGAGTAATCACAACCCCATCGGTACTGTCGCACTCGCTGTTGATTTTCTTCGCAAGCGTTAACCAGACCTGATCGTTCATATCCTGGGAACCGATACTGACAACCTGCTCGCCTTTAATCTGCGCAATGGATTTCAGCTCCGGTACGGCATCCACCAGGTTTTCAACGCTGACTTTGCCCGCCTTGTAGGCAGACTGTGTTGCCGACGCGCCGCCGCCAGCGATGGTGCCGCCGGTTGCCAGAATGGTGATATGGGGTAAAGCCAGTGCGGCGCTGCTGCATCCCATCACAAAAGCCGCCAAAAAAGTCTTTTTAAATAACGTCATGTGAATCTCCATCGGTTTTAGTTTTGGCGAATTATCCCCATCACCAATGCAAAAAGTGTGATTAATCACTCTTAATGATGCATTTATACCGTGAAAATTCTGTTTTTTAGAGGCAGATACCAATTATGGGGGATGAAACAGCATTTCAAACGTGAAGCAGCGTATGAGGCGGGAAAGGGAAAGATGGAAAACGGCTCAGCCATATGCTGAGCCGTTACTGCGATCAGGCGCGAGACTGAACCCAGAACGCATGAATTAAACCTGGAATATAACCCAACAGGGTCAAAATAATATTAAGGATAAAAGCCCATCCGAACCCTTTACCCATTAATACACCCAGCGGCGGTAAAAGAATGGTAATAACGATTCTCCAGAAACCCATATTCACTCCCTTATTATGCAGATGATTGTAACTTATCGCTTTTTGAAAGTTTAGTCTGCAATTTACAAAGCGCCACTGCAATGACATTACTTTACCGATGCCACCTTAAATCCGGAGGAAATGTAATTAAATGCGCCTGCTTTTATCTGCATTTCAGATTAGTACTATTCCTGGCCGCGTGCCTTTCTGTGAAGAGCAATCCTGAATCATCCATCTCGTCCCGCACGGCTTCACTGCCGCAAAGCGGCACATCCAGTACCTGCGCATGAATTCCAGCGTAATAACTGACTTCATTGAGTAACAATACAATGCGCTTTGCTAAATTCAGCAACTGCGACTCACTTAATTTATCAACGGTTACGGCCTGAGGATGGCTGAACTGTAATTTAATATCCTCCAGTTCCTGCGCTAAATATTCGGGCAGCCATTTTTCATCAAGCTCAATCAGATCATTAAAATAAGCGTAAAGTAATTTCTTATTAAGGGGTGCATCTCGCATTAATTCCACAATAAGATGCGCCAGTCGCCAACTTACATCACGTAAATCCATCTCTTTATTTCCTGAATCATGAATTAACGTGAGAATAGGATAATTCGACCCGGCGATCTACCCGTCGGTGCTAAGGATAATTAACGAATCACCCTAAAATTATTTAATATATTGATACCCTGAATAGCCCTGTCGCTTTCTGCCCGCTGACTGTGCGATTTTCCCGGGAAACGAACGCATCCCTGATGACTGATTACGGTCAATTTCTGCATGGTTATGCATAAAAAGCGTGATTTTCGCCTCTGGCAAAACTGGTCATTTCTTCTGTGAAGAACGTATTTAAAGCATAAATAATTCCAGCCGTTATAAAATTCCCGCTTCGGAAGCATGGCCTGCTAATGGTGCTAAAAAAGTTCGAAAGATGGCGGTTAATTCCAGAAAGGCTAACTTAATAACTCATTGATTTTAGTATTTTTATTTATGTAACCGCGCTTTTATCGCGAGGGTTGGCACAAAAAATTAATTTTAGAGAATATTATCGATAAAAAGCCGTTAAATAAAAATTTATCACTCATTGTCAGCTTATAAGCAGGAAGATAGTCTATATACAGCGCAACAGGCAAACCATATCACTACACAACACCTTGGTGGTTACGGCTGCGTATTCTTTCCTTTAACCCTTATTTCACAGGAGTGCTGACATGTTCTCGCCCCACTCGCGCCTGCGTCATGCGGCGGCGGACACCTTCGCCATGGTGGTGTATTGTTTCGTGGTAGGGATGATTATTGAAATTTTCATCTCTGGCATGACATTCGAACAGTCGCTCTCTTCCCGTCTGGTTTCTATTCCGGTCAACATACTTATTGCCTGGCCTTATGGAATTTACCGGGATGCGTTTATTCGTCAGGCAAAACGATTGAGTACAGGAAGCTGGGCGAAAAACCTCGCCGATGTGCTGGCGTATGTGACCTTCCAGTCTCCTGTCTATGCCGCCATTCTGCTGTTTGTGGGCGCGGACTGGCCTCAGATCGTGGCCGCGGTCAGTTCAAACGCGCTGATCTCAATGCTGATGGGCGCAGCGTACGGGTATTTTCTTGATTATTGCCGCCGACTGTTCCGTGTGGCGGAAGCGCAGCCGCGCGTCCAGTTGTAACGGCGGCAAACAGAACGGGATTATTGCGGTTCGCCAAACAATCCAGACAGATAACGTTCAAGCGCCATGCGGGAGCTGAAACCATGCGGAATGCCATAGTGCTGTTCCGCATCGCCCCCCAGATAAAGTGGGAACTGTTGATAATGATCGCAGGTTTTCATCTCCGAGGCGGGTTCAGCAAGGGTCTGACTGCGCTCTTTCAGGGTAGGATGAATAATTAACGCCGTACGGCCCATACGCGCTTCACGATTCACATAGACATACGCCTCACCGCGGCGATAGCCATATGTTTTTGGGGGTCACTTCCTGCATGGTAAAGCCCACTTTTTCCAGTACGCGCGCTACCTCATCGGGTCGTAAATACATTTTTTTTCCTCATTATCTTTTCACTGCATTGCCAACCTTACAGTAAGGAGCATTAGCAACGCTTTCGGAAAAGTCCATAAACCGCCTCTTAAGGCGTGACCCGGCTCAACGGCAAAAATTCTGGTCTACACTGATAATCACAGCTAACCCATTGGAGGATGACAATGTTTAACAGAATAGATCGGAAGCAGGTCGATGATGGCGTCCAGGAAATTAACGACGATGTAAGCCGTCTGGCCGATTCGCTTGAAGATGTACTGAAATCCTGGGGAAGTGATGCGAAAGATGATGCGGATGCCGCACGCCGCAAAGCAAAAGCCCTGCTGCGTGAAACCCGCGCACGTATGAATGGCCGTAACGGCGTAAGCCAGGCTGCCTGTGACGCAATGGGCTGCGCCGAAACCTATGTACGCCGCAACCCGTGGTGCAGCGTTGGCGTCGCAGCTGCGGCGGGTATTTTTATCGGTGCCCTGCTTAACTGCGGCCCGTAAATAAACGCCTCGCTGTTCTCTAAAGCCTCGGCCCGCGCCGGGGCATTTTTTTTAGCCGCTCACTGCCCCTCTTCCTTTCCCGTCAATGCCTGTTCCCCTTCACCCGCGCTGTAACGGGTACGCTGTCTTGCGCTACGTCGCGCGGCCGCCGCACAGCTTAATGCGTTCGAAACATCTATATATTGTATGGTTGAAACAAAAACAAACTATATCTAGTATTAATCACATCAGCCACCCCTTGTGACATGACCCATGTATCACGCCGTTGTGTCACCATAGATGGAAATACGAATCATGCGCATTACTATTTACACCCGTAACGATTGTGTTCCAGTGCCATGCAACGAAACGCGCCATTGAAAGCCGCGGACTGGCGTTTGAGCTGGTTAATCTGGATACCCAACCCGAGGCCATCGACGCGCTGCGGGCGCAAGGTTTCCGCCAGTTGCCGGTGGTTATCACAGACACATTAAGCTGGTCAGGTTTCCGGCCAGATATGATCAACCGTCTTGTCCCGACACGAAAGGCGGCAAGCGCATGAGCCAGTTGGTCTACTTTTCCAGCCGTTCTGAAAATACCCATCGTTTTATTCAACGGCTGGGCTTGCCTGCACTGCGCATCGCGATTGATGGCAAGGCGTCGCTGAAAGTAGATCAACCTTACATCCTGGTCGTCCCCAGCTACGGCGGCGGCGAAACCAAAGGTGCGGTGCCGCGCCAGGTTATCCAGTTTCTTAATGATGAAGGCAACCGCGCGTTACTGCGCGGCGTGATCGCGGCGGGTAATCGCAATTTTGGCGACGCATTCTGTCGGGCCGGTGACGTCATTGCCCAAAAGTGCCAGGTGCCCTGTCTCTACCGTTTTGAATTGATGGGCACGATGCACGACATCGAAAACGTGCGTAAGGGAGTTAAAAAATTTTGGCAACGATAGAACACTCATCCGTTATGGCCGACACGGCGGATTACCATGCGCTGAACGCGATGCTCAATCTGTACGATCCCCAGGGCCGCATTCAGTTTGAAAAAGATAAGCAGGCCGTGGCGGCGTTTATGACGCATCACGTACTGCCGAACAGTGTTGATTTTGACAATCAACGGACGCGGTTGCGCTGGCTGGTTGAAGAGAACTATTACGATCCAACCGTGTTGCAGCGCTATAACGAGGAGTTCGTCGTTGCGCTTTTTGACCGGGCCGCAGCCGCCGGATTTCAGTTCCAGACCTTCACGGGTGCGTGGAAGTTCTACACCAGCTACACGTTAAAACCTTCGACGGAAAGCGGTATCTCGAACATTTTCCCGATCGTGCCTGTATGGTGGCGTTAACCCTGGCGCAGGGCGATGAAAATCTCGCGACGGCCCTGCTCGATGAGATCCTGAGCGGTCGTTTTCAACCTGCCACGCCCACTTTTCTCAACAGCGGCAAACGGCAACGCGGCGAACTGGTTTCCTGCTTCCTGTTGCGTATCGAAGACAATATGGAATCCATTGGCCGGGCGGTGAATTCTGCGCTGCAACTTTCAAAACGCGGCGGCGGCGTGGCATTTCTCCTGTCGAACCTGCGTGAGGCCGGCGCGCCAATTAAGCGCATCGAAAACCAGTCTTCCGGTGTTATTCCCGTGATGAAAATGCTCGAAGACGCCTTTTCCTACGCCAACCAACTGGGCGCGCGCCAGGGAGCCGGTGCGGTCTATCTTCACGCCCATCACCGGATATTTTGCGTTTTCTGGATACCAAACGGGAAAACGCCGACGAAAAAATTCGTATCAAAACGCTCTCGCTGGGCGTGGTCATCCCGGATATCACCTTCCAGCTCGCCAAACAAAACGCGCAAATGGCGCTGTTTTTCACCCTACGATGTGGAGCGGCTGTACGGAAAAGCCTTCGGGGATATCAGCATCAGCGCGTTATACGACACGCTGGTTGCCGATGACCGGGTACGGAAAAGCTGGATCAACGCGCGCGATTTCTTCCAGACCCTCGCGGAAATCCAGTTTGAATCGGGTTATCCCTATTTAATGTTTGAAGATACGGTCAACCGGGCGAATCCCATCGCCGGGCATATCAATATGAGCAACCTGTGCTCGGAGATTTTGCAGGTCAACTCCCCCTCGGAGTATGACGAAAATCTGGATTACACCACGGTGGGGAAAGATATCTCCTGCAACCTCGGTTCGCTGAATATCGCCCACGCCATGGATGCCCCGGATTTCGGCCCGTACGGTGGACATCGCGGTTCGGGCGCTCACCGCGGTTTCTGATATGAGCCAGATGCGTAGCGTGCCGTCGGTTGAAGCGGGGAATCGGGCATCTCACGCCATTGGCCTTGGGCAGATGAATCTACACGGTTATCTGGCGCGTGAAGGTATTGCTTACGGCTCAGCGGAGGGGCTGGACTTTACCAATATCTATTTTTTACACCGTGACGTGGCATGCCCTGAATACCTCCATGCTGTTGGCAAAAGAGCGCAATACGCGGTTTGCCGGATTTGAGCAGTCACGCTATGCAGCGGCGACTACTTTACGCCCTATCTGGAGCATGAGTGGCGGCCTGCCACGGACAACGTGGCGCAACTCTTTGCACAGGCGGGGATTACCATACCGACGCGGGAAATGTGGCGGCAACTGCGCGACGACGTGATGCGTTACGGCATCTATAACCAGAATTTACAGGCTATTCCGCCGACCGGCTCGATCTCCTATATCAATCATGCCACCTCAAGTATTCACCCGATCGTGTCGCGTATTGAGATCCGCAAAGAGGGAAAAACGGGCCGGGTCTACTATCCCGCGCCGTTTTATGACCAACGACAATATCGCGCTGTATCAGGATGCCTACGAAATAGGTCCGCAGAAAATCATTGATACCTATGCCGAAGCGACGCGCCACGTCGATCAGGGGCTGTCATTGACGCTATTTTTCCCGGACACCGCGACGACCCGGGATATCAACAAGGCGCAAATTTACGCCTGGACAAAAGGTATCAAAACGCTTTACTACATCCGCCTGCGCCAGCTTGCGCTTGAAGGCACCGAAATAGAGGGATGCGTTTCGTGCGCATTATAACGCCATGACATTAACCCGAATCAGCGCCATCAACTGGAACAACATCCAGGGACGAAAAAGATCTCGAAGTCTGGAACCGCCTGACCAGCAATTTCTGGCTCCCGGAGAAAGTCCCGTTATCCAACGATATCCCCTCCTGGCAATCATTAACGCCCGAGGAACAGCAACTGACCATCCGCGTCTTTACCGGCCTGACGCTATTAGACACGGTACAAAACAGCGTTGGCGCGCCTTCCCTGATGCCCGACTCGCTCACTCCTCATGAAGAGGCGGTGCTGTCGAATATCGGCTTTATGGAAGCCGTTCATGCCCGCTCTTACAGTTCGATTTTCTCGACGCTGTGCCAGACCCGCGACGTGGATGCGGCTTACGCGTGGAGTGAAAACAATGCGCCGTTACAACGCAAAGCGCAGTTAATTCTCGAACACTATCGCGGCGACAACGCGCTGAGAAGAAAATCGCCAGCGTCTTTCTGGAGTCATTTCTGTTTTACACGGGTTTTACCTGCCTGTGTACTGGTCGAGCCGGGGAAAACTGACCAACACCGCTGATCTGATCCGCCTGATCATTCGTGATGAAGCCGTGCACGGATATTACATCGGTTACAAATATCAGCAGGGATTAGCCCGGCAGGACGCCGCCACCCGTGCGTCGTTAAAAGACTTCGCGCTGGATCTGATGATGGCGCTCTACGAAACGAAATGGCGTATACCCAGGCGCTCTACGGCGACATCGGCTGGGTCGAGGACGTCAGCGCTTTCCTGTGTTACACGCCAATAAGGGCCTTGATGACCTGGGTTATGAGGCGCTGTTTCCGCCGGAGATGCGGATGTGAACCCCGCTATTCTTGCCGCGCTGTCACCCAATGCCGATGAAAACCACGATTTCTTTTCCGGATCTGGTTCATCCTATGTGATGGGGAAAGCGGTGGAAACCGAAGACGACGACTGGAATTTTTAATGACGACTTAACGCAAATTTATAGCGAAACAGGCACGAAAATAGTCATCTTTTTTTCGTGCCTGTTACCTTCTGAATATTCCCGAATCGTACCGAACGCACAGAATAACCCTCACCCCATTATTGATAAATCAGCGGCCCATAATCATCGGTTTCATCCATATAATGGGCCATGAAATCAAAAAATATTCACTTTTTTTTAATTGCCGCTCAGCCCTTATATCATGGGAAATCCACGCCACTCGCCTGCGCTTATTGGCCTTTCATCGGGGTTTTGCAAGGGTTGCCTCAGATTGAGAGTGTGTTAGGGTAATGCCGATCATTATTTCCTGCAGGAATGAAACCGTTATCGATAAATAACAGGAACACGACGATTGCATGGCAATTAAATTAGAATTAAGAATCTGTATAAAATATTTGGGGAAAATCCACAGCGCGCCTTTAAATATATTGATAAAGGCCTTTCGAAAGAAGAAATACTTGAAAAGACCGGGCTTTCACTTGGCGTAATCAACGCCAGTCTGGCCATTGAAGAAGGCGAGATATTCGTCATCATGGGGTTATCCGGTTCAGGAAAATCAACCATGGTTCGCCTTCTCATCGCCTGATTGAACCCACCCGGGGGCAGGTGCTGATTGACGGCGAAGACATTGCCAAAATATCAGAATCGAAGCTCTCTGAGGTGCGCAAAAAGAAAATTGCGATGGTCTTTCAGTCATTTGCGCTGATGCCCCATATGACGGTATTAAATAATACCGCATTTGGTATGGAACTCGCGGGCGTGGGTGTACAGGAGCGTCAGGAAAAGGCGCTGGATGCATTACGCCAGGTGGGACTGGAAAATTATGCTCATGCTTATCCGGATGAATTATCCGGCGGAATGCGACAACGCGTCGGATTAGCCCGTGCGCTGGCCATCAATCCCGATATCTTGTTAATGGATGAAGCCTTCTCGGCCTCGATCCGTTAATTCGCAGTGAAATGCAGGATGAGCTAATTAAACTTCAGGCGAAGCACCAGCGGACCATTGTATTTATTTCTCACGATCTCGATGAAGCCATGCGAATTGGCGACCGAATTGCGATTATGCAAAACGGCGAGGTGGGTGCAAATTGGTACGCCGGATGAAATTCTGAATAACCCGGCAAATGACTATGTGCGCACCTTCTTCCGGGGTGTGGATATTAGCCAGGTCTTTAGTGCCAAAGATATTGCCCGCGAACGCCGGTCGGGTTTAATCCGTAAAACCCCAGGCTTTGGCCCGCGATCGGCCATAAAACTGTTACAGGACGAGGATCGTGATACGGCTACGTGCTGGAACGCGGCCAGAAATTCGTTGGCATTGTCTCTACCGATTCCCTGAAAGCCGCGCTTGCCGCCGGTGCAGGCCTTGACGATGCGCTGCTGGACTCCCCTGCCGCTGTCGATGCCCAAACGCCGCTTAGCGAGCTGTTATCGGTTGTCGGCCAGGCGCCCTGCGCGGTGCCGGTCGTCGGTGATGAAGGGCAGTATGTGGGCATCATCTCGAAAGGGATGCTGTTGCAGGCATTAGATCGTGAGGGGGCAACCAATGAGTAACGAACCAATCCGTGGGATACCGGCAGCCAGCCTGCGATAACGCCAGCAATGCCGCCGACGCCTGGGGAACGCAAACCGACAGCGCCACCAGCGCCGCCGATGCATGGGGAACCCCTGCCGCCACGCCACAGGACGCGCCGGCGGCCGACTGGCTGAACAGCGCACCGGCGCCCGCGCCAGAGCATTTTACTATTCTCGATCCGTTCCATAAGACCCTGATCCCGCTGGATAGCTGGGTGACACAAGGGATCGACTGGGTGGTAGTGCATTTCCGCCCGCTGTTTCAGGGCATCCGCGTGCCGGTGGATTACATTCTGAACGCCTTCCAGCAACTGCTGCTGGGGATGCCTGCACCGGTGGCGATTATTCTGTTCGCGTTAATCGCCTGGCAGATATCCAGCCTCGGCATGGGTGTCGCTACGCTGATCTCACTGATCGCCATCGGCGCGATTGGCGCCTGGTCTCAGGCGATGATCACCCCTGGCGCTGGTATTGACCGCGTTGCTGTTCTGTATCGTCATTGGCCTGCCGATGGGGATCTGGCTGGCGCGCAGTCCAGGCGCCGCGAAAGTGATTCGTCCACTGCTGGATGCGATGCAGACCACACCCGCGTTCGTCTATCTGGTGCCAATCGTGATGCTGTTTGGTATCGGCAATGTGCCGGGCGTGGTGGTGACCATTATCTTCGCGCTCCCGCCAGTGGTCGCCTGACCATTCTGGGCATCAATCAGGTGCCGGCGGATCTGATCGAGGCGTCACGCTCCTTTGGGCCAGCCCGCGTCAGATGTTGTTTAAAGTTCAGCTGCCGCTGGCAATGCCCACCATCATGGCGGGCGTCAACCAGACGCTGATGCTGGCGCTCTCTATGGTGGTGATCGCCCTCAATGATCGCCGTGGGCGGCCTTGGTCAGATGGTGCTGCGCGGGATTGGTCGACTCGATATGGGGCTGGCCACCGTAGGCGGCGTGGGGATCGTGATCCTCGCCATTATTCTTGACCGCCTGACCCAGGCGATGGGCCGCGATGCCCGTTCGCGTGGCAACCGCCGCTGGTATGCCACCGGGCCGCTGGGTCTGCTGCTCCGCCCTTTCACTAAATAAACCGCAAGCACGTCCGGGGCGGCCCACACCTGCCGCCCGCTTCTCCTCTTCATTCAATAAAAGGAACAACGATGCGACATAGCCTGATTTTAGCCACAGCCATTGCTACCCTTGCTTCCACGCCTGTTTTTGCCGCCGATTTGCCGGGCAAAGGAATTACAGTCCAGCCGGTGCAGAGCACCATTTCCGAAGAGTCGTTCCAGACGCTGCTGGTCAGCCGCGCCCTGGAAAAACTGGGCTATACCGTGAATAAAACCAGCGAAGTGGATTACAACGTTGGCTACACCTCTATTGCTTCTGGCGACGCGACCTTTACCGCTGTTAACTGGCAGCCACTGCATGACGACATGTATAAAGCCGCAGGCGGCGATAACAAATTCTACCGTGAAGGGGTTTATGTCACCGGCGCGGCGCAGGGTTATCTGATCGACAAAAAAAACCGCCGAACAATACAAAATCACCCGTATCGACCAGCTTAAAGATCCGAAAATCGCCAAACTGTTCGACGGCAACGGCGACGGTAAAGCCGACATGATGGGCTGCTCACCAGGCTGGGGCTGCGAAGCGGTCATTAACCACCAGAATAAAGCGTATGAGCTGGAAAACACCGTTAACGTCAGCCACGGTAACTATGCCGCGATGATGGCCGACACCATCACCCGTTTTAAAGAAGGCAAACCGGTGCTCTATTACACCTGGACGCCGTACTGGGTGAGCGATGTGCTGAAACCGGGCAAAGACGTGGTCTGGCTGCAGGTGCCGTTCTCTTCCCTGCCGGGCGAGCAGAAAGACATCGATACCAAGCTGTCGAACGGCGCGAACTACGGCTTCCCGGTGAACACCATGCATATCGTGGCGAATAAAGCCTGGGCAGAGAAAAATCCGGCGGCGGCCAAACTGTTCTCGCTGATGAAGCTGCCGATTGGGGATATTAACGCCCAGAACGCCATGATGCATGAAGGTAAAGCCTCTGAGGCTGATATCCAGGGTCACGTTGACGGCTGGATCAAAGCCCACCAGCAGCAGTTCGACGGCTGGATTAATGAAGCATTAAAAGCGCAGAAGTAACTTATAAAAACCCCACACCGCGACCAAAGCCAGTGGGTTTTGGTCCGGCATCATAATCGCCGGGGCGCTATCGACGAGCCAGGTCAGGCCCGCAGGGATGCGGCGGAGGGCGAGAAAGGCAGGACGCCGTCCCGCCCGACCTGAAGCGAGAAGATGGCACAAAGGGAACCGCGCATCGGCGATTTTGTTGGCCGGGAGTCTGGGGTGTCAGGGACGTGGCGGCGAGCGTCCCTGATTCGTTCGCGGACTCCGATGTCGCATAGATATACATCGAATAAGCGAACGAAACATTCCACCGCGCTCATAAAAACTTACAGCCCCCCTTCCCCCCACCGCACATTCTGACACTCAACAATTCAGTAACAATCCTTTCTGATGCGTTATCATGCCCGCCTGGCAAGAAAGACTATTCCGTGACTGATAATAATGACGAAAACTTCTCAAGGGCTGAGCCCGGCGCTGATTGCGCTGATGTCCCTCGCTACCGGACTCGCGGTAGCCAGTAACTACTATGCGCAACCACTGCTCGATACCATCGCCAACGCTTTTGATCTGTCGGTCAACCAGGCAGGGTTTATCGTGACCGCCGCGCAGCTGGGCTACGCGGCAGGTTTGCTGTTTCTGGTGCCGCTCGGCGACATGTTTGAACGCCGTAAGCTGATTGTCTCGATGACCTTACTGGCGGCAGGCGGAATGCTGATCACCGCCAGCAGCCATAGCCTGTGGATGATGATTCTGGGCACCGCGCTGACCGGTCTGTTTTCGGTGGTCGCGCAGATTCTGGTGCCGCTGGCGGCCACCCTCGCCAGCCCGGATAAACGCGGCAAAGTGGTCGGCACAATTATGAGCGGCCTGCTGCTCGGAATTTTGCTGGCGCGTACCGTGGCGGGTTTACTGGCGAATCTCGGCGGCTGGCGCACCGTTTACTGGGTGGCGTCGGTACTGATGGCGCTGATGGCAATCGCCCTGTGGCGCGGCCTGCCTGTGGCAAAGCCCCAGTCGCACCTGAATTATCCGCAACTGTTACGCTCCGTCTTTACGCTGTTTATCCACGATAAACTGCTGCGCACCCGCGCGGCGCTTGGCTGCCTGACCTTCGCTAACTTCAGCATTCTCTGGACCTCAATGGCGTTTCTGCTCGCTGCGCCGCCGTTTAACTTCTCCGAAGGGACGATTGGATTGTTTGGCCTGGCGGGCGCGGCGGGCGCGTTAGGCGCTCGTCCCGCAGGCGGTCTGGCAGATAAAGGCAAAGCCCATCTCACCACCACCGCCGGACTGGCGTTGCTGCTGGCGTCGTGGATAGCCATCGCCCTCGGCCAGGCCTCGGTGCTGGCGCTGATTGTCGGCATTCTGGTGCTCGATCTGACGGTGCAGGGTGTCCATATCACTAACCAGACCGTGATTTATCGCCTTCACCCGGACGCGCGTAACCGCCTGACCGCAGGTTACATGACCAGCTACTTTATCGGTGGTGCTGCGGGGTCGTTAATTTCCGCCTCGGCTTACCAACATGCGGGCTGGAATGGAGTCTGCCTCGCAGGCGCAACGGTGGCATTGCTGAATTTGCTGGTGTGGTGGAAGGGTTATCATCGCCATAACGGCCAGGGGTAAACGTCCGGCGGCACACTTAACCAATTGTGCTTAAGGGTGTAAAGGCGGTTAAGTCTCTGTTAAGGTTATCAGGATCTATTCATCAGGTAATTTTAACGTAGATAACTAATTAGCGACTCCTATGGAAAGCCGTGCCGCCGTCACCGAGATCCCTCCCCGCAGCGATGCCTCGTTGCTGGAAGGCGTTAAAGACAGTTTACCAATCGTCATCAGTTATCTGCCGGTGGCATTCGCGTTTGGAATGAATGCCACCCGCCTGGGTTTTACCCCCCTCGAAAGCCTGTTTTTTTCCTGCATTATCTACGCCGGCGCCAGCCAGTTCGTGATCACCACGATGCTGGCCGCGGGCAGTTCGCTATGGGTCGCCGCGCTCACGGTGATGGCGATGGACGTCCGCCATGTTCTGTACGGCCCTTCCCTGCGTAGCCGTATTGTCCGTCAGCTTGAAAAACCCAAAACCGCACTCTGGGCATTTGGGCTGACCGATGAAGTCTTTGCCGCCGCCACCGCTAAACTGGTGCGAGATAATCGTCGCTGGACGGAAAACTGGATGATCGGCATCGCGTTCTGCTCGTGGCTCTCCTGGGTTACCGGCACTCTGGCTGGCGCCTACTCCGGCAATGGCTTGCTGGAGGGCTATCCGGCAGTTGAAGCCGCGATGGGCTTTATGCTTCCCGCACTGTTTATGAGCTTTTTACTGGTCTCTTTTCAGCGTGCCCAGTCGCGTAGCGTGGCGGCCTCACTGGCCGGAGCCGTGCTTGGCGTGACGTTATTTTCGATCCCGGTCGCGATTCTGGCGGGCATTGTCTGCGGCTGCCTGACCGCGGTGATTGAACATGTCAGAAGGGACGGCGATGCGCACTGATGTCCTGCTGCTCGGTCTGCTGGTCGGCCTGGTAAATTATCTGTTCCGCTATCTCCCTTTGCGGGTGCGCGCCGGTAGCGTCCGACCTGCAAAACGGGGAGTCACCGGCATATTGCTTGATACGATCGGCGTTGCGTCTATTTGCGCATTGCTGGTGGTGTCCAGCGTACCGGAAATTGTCCATGACACCCGCCGCCTGCTGCCGACGCTGATTGGTTTCGCCGTGCTGGGCATCAGTTTTTACAAAACTCGCAGCATCATTATTCCGACGCTGTTGAGTGCTCTGGGCTATGGAATCGCCTGGAAATTGTTGACGGTAATATAGCGTTCTCTAATTCGTTAAAATAAATAATACATTTACATTATTTGTTACCGTCGTTACTATATCGACTGCAATTAATGAGGTCATACCTGATGGATAGTTCGTTTACGCCGATTGAACAAATGCTTAAATTCCGCGCCAGTCGCTATGAAGATTTCCCTTATCAGGAAATTTTGCTGACTCGCCTGTGCATGCACATGCAGGGCAAGCTGCTGGAAAATCGCAATAAAATGCTGAAAGCGCAAGGCATTAACGAGACCCTGTTTATGGCGTTGATAACCCTTGAATCCCAGGAAAATCACAGCATTCAGCCCAGCGAACTGAGCTGCGCGCTGGGTTCATCGCGCACCAATGCCACGCGCATTGCCGATGAGCTGGAAAAACGGGGTTGGATTGAGCGCCGTGAAAGCGATAACGATCGCCGTTGCCTGCATCTACAATTAACCGATAAAGGCCAGGAGTTTTTGCGTCAGGTGTTGCCGCCGCAGCATAACTGCCTGCAACATTTGTGGTCATCGCTGGATGTCTCTGAAAAAGAGCAGCTTGAAAAAATCACCCGCAAGCTGTTGTCCCGTCTTGACCAAATGGATGCCGACGACACCATTCTTGAAGCGACGCGTTAATCCGCTAAGTCGCCCGTTTCGCAAACGTCCAATCGATACAGATAAGCTACAGTTACAGGCCAGCAGTTTACTGCTGGCCTTTTCTGACAACAGGTCGGCTCAGCCGATGAGAAAATAAGAAGATCGTGGAGAAAAACATGAGCGCAAATGCGGAGAATTCAGCCCGCAGCAAGCGGTTAATAAAAAAGGCAAACGCAAAAGCTTGCTGATTTTATTGACGTTGCTCTTTATTGTTTTGGCAGTGGCATATGGGATCTACTGGTTTTTAGTACTGCGTCATTACGAAGAAACCGACGATGCGTATGTGGCAGGAAATCAGGTACAAATCATGGCGCAGGTCTCTGGCAGCGTCACGAAAGTGTGGGCGGATAACACCGACTTCGTCAAAAAAGGCGATGTGCTGGTGACGCTTGACCCGACCGATGCTCAGCAGGCGTTTGAAAAAGCGCAAACCGAGCTGGCGTCCAGCGTTCGTCAAACCCATCAGTTAATGATCAACAGTAAGCAGTATCAGGCCAATATTGAACTGCAGAAAACCGCTCTGGCACAGGCGCAAAGCGACTTAAACCGTCGTATTCCGCTGGGCAGCGCCAATTTGATTGGCCGTGAAGAACTGCAACACGCCCGTGATGCGGTCACCAGCGCGCAGGCGCAGCTTGACGTTGCGATTCAACAGTACAACGCCAACCAGGCGATGATTCTGGGTTCTAAGCTCGAAGATCAGCCAGCGGTAAAACAGGCCGCGACCGAAGTGCGTAATGCATGGCTGGCGCTGGAGCGCACCAAAATCGTCAGCCCGATTACCGGCTATGTGTCGCGCCGCGCCGTGCAGCCTGGCGCACAAATCAGCCCGACCACGCCATTAATGGCCGTGGTACCCGCCACAAATCTGTGGGTGGACGCCAACTTTAAGGAAACCCAGCTGGCGCATATGCGCATCGGCCAACCGGCGACCGTGGTGAGCGATATTTACGGCGATGACGTGAAATACACCGGTAAAGTGGTCGGCCTGGATATGGGTACCGGGAGCGCGTTCTCCTTATTGCCTGCACAAAACGCCACCGGCAACTGGATCAAAGTGGTCCAGCGCTTACCGGTGCGGATTGAAATCGACGCCAAACAGCTGGAACAGCATCCGCTGCGTATCGGCCTTTCTACCCTGGTGGAAGTGGACACCAGCAACCGCGACGGCCAGGTTCTGGCGAACCAGACCCGCTCTGAGCCTATCTACGAAAGCAACGCGCGCGAGATTAGCCTTGAGCCCGTTAACACACTGATTAACGATATTGTGCGGGCCAACGCGAATTGACTGGCGGAGGCGGTATGCAACAACGTAAACCGCTGGAAGGCGCGCAACTGGTCATCATGACCATTGCGCTGTCGCTGGCGACCTTTATGCAGGTGTTGGATTCCACCATTGCTAACGTGGCGATCCCCACCATTGCCGGCAACCTTGGCTCATCACTGAGCCAGGGGACATGGGTGATCACCTCCTTCGGCGTAGCGAATGCGATTTCGATCCCCCTTACCGGCTGGCTGGCTAAGCGCTTCGGTGAAGTAAAACTCTTCCTGTGGGCGACCATTCTGTTTGTGCTCGCATCCTGGGCATGCGGCGTGTCAACCAGCCTGAACATGTTGATTTTTTTCCGCGTGATTCAGGGGATTGTCGCCGGGCCGCTGATCCCGCTGTCCCAGAGCTTATTGCTGAATAACTACCCGCCAGCCAAACGCAGCATCGCCCTGGCGCTGTGGTCAATGACGGTGATCGTCGCGCCTATTTGCGGCCCGATCCTGGGGGGTTGGATCAGTGATAACTATCACTGGGGCTGGATTTTCTTCATCAACGTGCCTATTGGCGCGCTGGTAGTGCTGCTGACGCTGCAAACCCTGCGTCACCGTGAAACCCGTACCGAACAGCGGCGAATTGATGCCGTGGGGCTGGGGTTGCTGGTCGTCGGTATCGGCAGTTTGCAGGTGATGCTGGACCGGGGTAAAGAGCTCGACTGGTTTAGCTCCAGTGAGATCATTATTCTGACCATTGTCGCGGTGGTGTCGATAAGTTTCCTGATCGTCTGGGAGCTGACAGATGACAACCCTATTGTCGATCTCTCGCTCTTCAAGTCGCGAAACTTCACCATCGGCTGTCTGTGTATCAGCCTGGCCTATATGCTCTATTTTGGGGCCATCGTCCTGCTGCCGCAGCTGCTACAGGAGGTATACGGCTACACCGCCACCTGGGCGGGTCTGGCATCAGCGCCGGTGGGGATCATTCCGGTTCTGCTGTCGCCAATAATTGGCCGTTTCGCCCACCGACTGGATATGCGTCGTCTGGTGACATTCAGCTTCATTATGTATGCCGTGTGTTTTTACTGGCGAGCGTATACCTTCGAACCGGGAATGGATTTCGGCGCGTCGGCCTGGCCGCAGTTTATCCAGGGCTTCGCGGTGGCGTGCTTCTTTATGCCGCTGACCACCATTACCCTTTCCGGCCTGCCGCCGGAACGCATGGCCGCCGCATCGAGTTTATCGAACTTTATGCGTACGCTGGCGGGCTCTATCGGGACGTCCATTACCACCACGCTCTGGACTAACCGGGAGTCGCTGCATCATGCTCAGCTGACCGAATCGGTGAATCCTTATAACCCTAATGCGCAGGAAATGTATAACCAGTTGCAGGGCCTGGGGATGAGCCAGGAGCAGGCGTCGGGTTATCTGGCGCGTGAAATCACCAACCAGGGGCTTATTATTTCCGCCAATGAGATATTCTGGATTTCTGCGGGGGTGTTCATGGTGCTGCTTGGGCTGGTCTGGTTTGCCAAACCGCCGTTCGGCGCAGGCAGTGGAGGCGGCGGCGCGCATTAGCGCCGTGGGACTGATACAAAAAAAGCGCCAATGGCGCTTTTTTTATTCGCTCTGCACGCTGACTAGATGTGCAGTTCTTTCAGGGTTTCTTTCGGCAACGCCAGTTCTTCGTTACTGTTTACACGCACGCCGCGTTCCACAATGTGGCGCGCAATGTCCTGTGCTTCTTCGAGGGAGTGCATTTGGTAAGTACCGCACTGGTAAACGTTCAGTTCCGGGATCTGGTTCTGCTCTTTCACTTTCAGCACGTCTTCCATCGCGGCTTTCCAGGCATCTGCCACGCGCTGTTCCTGCGGCTCGCCGATCAGGCTCATATAAAAGCCGGTACGGCAACCCATCGGAGAAATATCGATAATCTCAACGCCGTTGCCGTTCAGGTGGTCGCGCATAAAGCCAGCGAACAGGTGCTCCAGCGTGTGAATGCCTTTTTCCGGCATCACTTCCTGGTTTGGAATGCAAAAGCGCAGGTCGAATACGGTGATGGTGTCGCCGTGCGGCGTATGCATGGTTTTAGCGACACGCACCGCCGGGGCCTGCATACGGGTATGGTCAACGGTAAAGCTATCCAGTAATGGCATCGGGTCACCTCCAGGCAGTGATATTTTTTAAATTAAAATGAACTATTGGTTTCCAGGCGAGTCTGAATATATGAAAGACGCGCATTTGTTATCATCATCCCTGTCTTCAGAGATGAAATTTTTGGCCACACACTGTGTGGCCTTTTCTTTTTCTACTGGCTCTGCTTCGCCAGAAATTCTTCAAACGATTCGGTGTCAGCGGCTTCAATGGCGCGTTGACGTTCCCATGATTCGTCGCGCTCTTTGGCAAAATCGGCTTCGCTCAGCACTTCGTACGGCTCTTCACGGAGCTGTGAACGGTACTGATCCGCCAGCGCCAGGCCGGTACCGCCAATCCCTTTATCGATCATCGAATTCAGAATACGTGCTGAATACGTCAATTCCGGGTTATCGAAACACTCAACCAGTTGCTCGCAGACTTCCTGATACTGACGATTTCCGGCGATGCCGTCCAGCGTATGCGCGACGGTCAGTAAATCCCGGAACAGATCTTTACCCACTTTCTCAAGCGGATGTTGTGCGGTTTCGCATCCAATACCGAGGGTCAAACCCGGCTTGCGGCCTTCGAGGATCACACGGTTCCAGTTCTTACGGGTACACTGCAGTTCGTCGCTGCTCATTTCCGGCGCATCGGCCAGCACGCACCAGATCATAAACAGATCCAGGAAGCGCACCTGCTGTTCGTCCACGCCCGTTGCTGAGAACGGGTTAATGTCCAGCGAGCGCACTTCAATATATTCAATGCCGCCGCGCATTAACGCGTCCGACGGCGTTTCGCCTTTACGGTGACGCGTTTCGGGCGTATCGGGGCGTACAGCTCATTTTCTATCTGCAGGATATTGGTATTGATTTGCAGATGCTTATCGCCGTCCATCAGGCCGATTTTCGCGTACTCTTCCGACGGCGTTTTGATGGCGCGTTTCAATCCTGCCACATAAGTCTCGAGATCGTTAAACGTAATCCCGAGATTGCTTTGCGATTTATTGGTATAACCGAGGTCGCTCAGGCGTAACGAGGTGGCGTACGGCAGGTAATACATTCCGCAGTCGGTTTTCTCGAACGGCAGCGTCGTGGGTTTTCCCTGCAGGAATGAGGCGCAAATGGCTGGCGATGCGCCAAACAGATACGGGATCACCCAACCGAAACGGTAGTAATTGCGAATCAGCCGGAAATAGCCCGCAGAAATTGCCGCTTTACCACTGTCGCTGTCTTTTACTCCACACTTTGCCTGCCAGAAGGCCAGCGGCAGTGAGAAGTTGTAATGCACGCCGGAAATGGTCTGCATCAGCGCGCCGTAGCGGTTTTTCAGGCCTTCACGATACAGCGTCTTAAGACGACCAATATTAGAGCGGCCATATTGCGCCAGTTCGATATTTTTACCGTCTGCGATATAGCACGGCATGCTGAGCGGCCACATGCGCTCATCGCCCAGCTTACGCGCCACATGGCGATGGATATCGCGCAGCACGGCCAGCATATGATCAATATCGCCATCAACCGGCGTAATGAATTCCAGAAGCGCTTCTGCGAAATCGGTGGTAATCCACTGATGAGTTAGCGCTGAACCCAGCGTTTCCGGATGCCCGGTTTCGGCAAGCTGTCCTTCCGGCGTCACGCGTAAGGTTTCGCGCTCAAGCCCACGACGAATGCCCTGTAAAGCATCAGGATGTTTTCAAGCCAGGCCAGCGCCTGTGATACGTCCGGGATCAAATTGACCTCCCGCCTGTCGAATACATTTTTATTAAGCATAATTGTAATGGTTGACGATTAAAGGTCACTCAAACAATCCAATTAGTGCCACCACGCCATCCCCTGGAGCGTTAAAAGCGCGACAACGATATAGCGCAGCGCTTGCCCAGGCATAAAAAGAACACCACCGGCCACCACGATAAACGTAGCCATCCGGCGAGCAGGCACAACAAATCGCCTATGACAGGCATCCAGCTAAGTAATAGCGCAACTGGACCAAAACGTTGTAGCCAGTAAACCGCTTTCTCCTGCCAGCGCGAGGTTTCGCGTAAAGGAAAAAGCCGCCCAAGAATAACGTTAGTCAGCCCTCCAAGGCTATTACCTATTGTTGCTATTAAAACGAGTAATCCAGGCTCGCTTTTCCGGCCAGTAACAACGCGATCAACACCGCTTCAGAACTGCCGGGTAATAACGTGGCGCTCAAAAAACTGCTGGAGAACAGCGAGAACAGTGACAGCGCGTCACTCACAGTAAGCGTACATCCACTGCATCCATCCCGGCTGAGTGCGCCGCCTGGATACCGAAATCCGCATCTTCGAATACCACGCATTTTTCTGGCGCCACGCCCATCAGCGCGGCGCAACGCAGAAAGGTATCCGGTGCGGGTTTATGATGTTGGACATGATCGGCGGCGACCACCGCCTGGAAATAGTGTCGCAAGCCTAAATGGGCTAACAACGCCTCGGCAATAGCGCTTTCGCTGCCGGTGCCAACGGCCATAGGACGACGCCCATGCCACGCTTTAACCACGTCGATTAGCGGCAGCGGGCGCACGGTGTCCAGCAGCATCGCTTTAACTGCCTGCGTTTTTTCACGTGCCAGCGCATGGGGATCGAGCGTGGCACCATTTAGGGCGATAACCGCTTCGGCGATACGCCAGGTAGGTGAACCATTGAGCGCAACCATGGCTTCAAGGTCAAATTGCATACCGTAACGACCCAGTACCTCGCTCCACGCCTTACGGTGCGTGGGTTCAGTATCCAGGATGGTGCCATCCATATCGAAAATTAGCCCGTCGTAACGATCGTACATTTCGCCCCCAAAGTTGATTACAGGAGCGTTACTTTATCGTAAACAAGGGTAAATGTCGCTGACTGAACCTGAGGATAAGATTTGGGCGATGAAGGATTGAGCAAAACAGGATTGATAAAAAATGAAGGTTTATCGGGAGAGTTTATGACTGGCTCGCGATACTCACACAAGCTCTTTAACAACCGCATTGCTGTTAGCCAGGAGAATAATGGTGCATCCGGGAGGATGATTCGGCTGCGCCTCACCCTACCGGGCCGTTGCTGACGCAACGTTATCCTCCCTGGAGCTCGCGATACTATCGCAGGCCCTTTAAACAACAGCATGGCTGCTATTCAGGAGAATAATGGGTGCATCCGGGAGGATTCGAACCTCCGACCGCTCGGTTCGTAGCCGAGTACTCTATCCAGCTGAGCTACGGATGCATCGGGGATATTGCTGTACTACTGAATCAATCTAACATCGTCCTGATGTCATACTGATGAGGATGATGCATCCGGGAGGATTACTCGGCTGCGCCTCACCCTTCGGGCCGTTGCTGACGCAACGTTATCCTCCCTGGTGCTCGCGATACTTTCGCAGGCCCGTTAAACAACAGCGTGGCTGCTATTCAGGAGAATAATGGTGCATCCGGGAGGATTCGAACCTCCGACCGCTCGGTTCGTAGCCGAGTACTCTATCCAGCTGAGCTACGGATGCATCGGAAATACTGCTGTACTGCTGAATCAATGTCACTCATCATCTCGCAACACTGATGAAGATGGTGCATCCGGGAGGATTCGAACCTCCGACCGCTCGGTTCGTAGCCGAGTACTCTATCCAGCTGAGCTACGGATGCATCGGGATTACTGCTGTACTGCTGAATCAATGTCACTCATCATGCCGCAACACTGATGAAGATGGTGCATCCGGGAGGATTCGAACCTCCGACCGCTCGGTTCGTAGCCGAGTACTCTATCCAGCTGAGCTACGGATGCAAATGGCGGTGAGGCGGGGATTCGAACCCCGGATGCAGCTTTTGACCGCATACTCCCTTAGCAGGGGAGCGCCTTCAGCCTCTCGGCCACCTCACCACACGCCTCTTGCGAGTGCTCCGAAGAACTTGTTTCTGCTCATCGGCGCTGCGTGGCGCACATATTACTTTCTGGGACTTATAAGTCAAACAATTTTTCCCGACTCTGTTTCGTTTGCACAATTCACGCGCAATTCGTCTGCTTTGCCAACAAAAAGGACGTTTTATCAACATGAAACTGACAATGAAAAGTGAAATAGCCTTCTCGAATTCAGGCAAAAACAGAAGAAAAGTCAGAGGATTTTAAGGAAAAAAGGAAAAGAAGAGTTGCGTCTCGCCGTGCAGCGAGACGCGATAACTTTAGAAACTGGACTGTTGCGATTTTTCAGCCTGGATACGCTGGTAGATCTCTTCACGGTGTACGGAAACTTCTTTGGGGGCGTTTACGCCAATGCGTACCTGGTTACCCTTTACCCCAAGAACCGTTACAGTCACCTCATCGCCAATCATGAGGGTCTCACCAACTCGACGAGTCAGAATCAGCATTCTTTGCTCCTTGAAAGATTAAAAGAGTCGGGTCTCTCTGTATCCCGGCATTATCCATCATATAACGCCAAAAAGTAAGCGATGACAAACACATAAAGTGTAAGCAGTCACGGCATCACATTCTGTTAAACCTAAGTTTAGCCGATCCAGAAATTTTCAACCCGACTTTATCGTTATATACCCGTTTACATCCATGCAACAGAAAGACCTACAATCCATTACATCACATCGCAAACTTCCTCTTTGCGATGGATTTCACGAGATTTGTCGCTCGCTGATACACGAAACAAAGGGATAAAATGAGCATAGTGAGAAAGGCGCCATAACAACAAATTGTTATAGCGCCTTTACCTATGCCTTATGCTTTACGCCAGTCGCGACGCGACCCAGCTCTCTACGCTGGCAAGGGCTGCAGGCAATGCCTGGGTATCCGTACCGCCGGCTTGCGCCATATCCGGACGCCCACCACCTTTCCCGCCAACCTGCGCAGCGACCATACCAATCAGTTCCCCTGCTTTCACGCGATCGGTCACGTCTTTCGAGACCCCCGCAATCAGAGAAACCTTAGCATCGGCGATGGTTGCCAGTACGATAACCGTGGAACCTAACTGGTTTTTCAGATCGTCAACCATCGTACGCAGCATTTTAGGCTCAACGTTGGTCAGCTCGCTCACCAGCAGTTTCACCCCATTGATATCAATGGCTTTACTGCTCAGATTCGCGCTTTCCTGGACGGCCTGTTGTTCTTTCAACTGCTGCAATTCTTTTTCTAACTGACGCGTACGCTCAATCACTGCACGAACTTTATCGTTCAGGTTCTGGCTGTCGCCTTTGAGCAACTGAGCGATATCCTGCAATTGTTGATTCTGAGCGTGGACCTGCGCCAGCGCGCCTTCGCCCGTTACCGCTTCGATACGACGAACGCCCGCTGCGGTCCCCGATTCTGAAACGATACGGAACAGCCCAATATCGCCAGTGCGATCCGCGTGGATACCGCCGCAAAGCTCGGTAGAGAAATCGCCCATGCTCAGTACGCGCACACGATCGTCATACTTCTCGCCAAACAGCGCCATTGCGCCTTTTGCTTTCGCCGCTTCAAGGTCCATAACCTGCGTTTCAATCGGCAGGTTACGGCGGATCTGCGCGTTCACCAGATCCTCGACCGCACGAATTTCTTCCGGCTTCATCGCTTCGAAATGCGAGAAGTCGAAACGCAGGCCCTTATCGTTAACGAGGGAGCCTTTCTGTGCGACGTGAGTACCCAACACCTGGCGCAGCGCCGCGTGCATTAAGTGAGTGGCAGAGTGGTTCAGGCGAATACGCGCGCGACGCGCCTCATCAACCTGGGCGTTCACGCCCTCGCCCACTTTCAGTACGCCGCGGGTCAGCTTGCCGATATGACCAATTGCCTGGCCGTATTTCTGGGTATCTCTACGGTGAAAGCAAAGCCATTACCCTGCAATTCACCGCGGTCGCCTACCTGGCCGCCGGATTCGGCATAGAACGGGGTTTCATTCAGGATTACCACCGCCTGCTCGCCCACAGAAATCTGGTCGACCGCTTTGCCATCAACAAACAGCGCGGTCACTTTACCGGTCAGCTCGACATGGTCATAACCTTTGAATTCAGACGCACCCTCAACGCGAATCATGGCGTTGTAGTCTGCGCCGAAACCGCTGGACTCGCGCGCGCGGCGGCGCTGCTCTTCCATCGCTGCTTCAAAACCAGCTTCGTCAACCTTGATGTTGCGCTCGCGGCACACATCGGCGGTCAGGTCGACCGGGAAGCCGTAGGTGTCGTACAGACGGAAGGCGGTTTCGCCATCCAGCGTGTCGCCGGTCAGCTTCGCCAGTTCTTCATCTAACAGCGCCAGGCCACGCTCAAGGGTTCGGGCAAACTGCTCTTCTTCGGTTTTCAGAACCTGCTCGACCTGTGCCTGTTGGCGTTTCAGATCTTCACCCGCAGAGCCCATCACGCTAATCAGCGGACCAACCAGTTTGTAGAAGAAGGTGTCTTTCGCGCCCAGCATATTGCCGTGACGGATCGCGCGACGAATAATGCGGCGCAGCACATAGCCGCGGTTTTCATTGGATGGGATAACGCCATCGGCAATCAAAAAGGCGCAGGAACGAATATGGTCAGCAATAACGCGCAGAGACTTATTGCTCAGATCGGTTGCGCCCGTTTCTTTTGCCACCGCCTGAATCAGATCGCGGAACAGGTCGATTTCATAGTTGGAATTAACGTGTTGCAGCACGGCGGCAATACGTTCCAGGCCCATACCGGTATCCACCGAAGGTTTCGGCAGAGGTTCCATCGTGCCGTCAGCCTGACGGTTGAACTGCATAAACACGATGTTCCAGATCTCAATGTAACGGTCGCCATCTTCCTCCGGGCTCCCCGGAGGACCGCCCCAAATGTGGTCGCCGTGGTCGAAGAAAATTTCGGTGCACGGGCCGCACGGGCCAGTATCGCCCATCTGCCAGAAGTTATCGGACGCAAAAGCCGCGCCTTTGTTGTCGCCGATACGAATGATGCGCTCGCGCGGGACGCCAACTTCTTTTTCCCAAATTTCGTACGCTTCGTCATCAGACTCGTAAACGGTGACCCATAAACGCTCTTTTGGCAGGTTAAACCATTGCTCGCCGGTTAATAACTCCCAGGCGTACTGGATAGCATCATGTTTGAAATAGTCACCGAAGCTGAAGTTACCCAGCATTTCGAAGAAGGTGTGGTGGCGCGCGGTGTAACCGACATTTTCCAGATCGTTGTGTTTACCGCCCGCACGCACGCAGCGTTGCGCGGTGGTTGCACGGGAATAATTACGCTTATCGAGGCCAAGGAAAACATCCTTGAACTGGTTCATCCCGGCGTTGGTAAACAGCAGTGTGGGATCGTTATTGGGAACCAGAGAGCTGCTGGCAACTACCTGATGTCCTTTACTATGGAAAAAATCGAGAAACGCCTGACGGATCTCAGCGGTGCTCTTGCTCATAATTATCCTGAAATCAAGCTAACGAATTGTCGTAGCCGGACATGATAAACCGAGTGGTTGATATCTGCCCGCCCTGACAGGGAAAAAGTGGGAATAAGATAAGTTTTCTGAGAAGGGAAGTAAAATCCAGTATGCGCTCAATCAGCAAAATTTCGGTATATCTCCTGAATATCCTCCATCAGGAACCCGCGATACAGTAAAAATCGCTGCACTTTAACCTTTGTGGGGTAGTCACGGGGCAAGGGTTCTCCGAATTTACGCACGGCGATATCCCAGGTGATTTGCGTCCAGTCGATATCACATGCCCTGAACGCGGCATCGCAATGCTCCCGGCTGAGCCCCTTTTGCTGTAATTCCTGACGGATACGCTGCGGACCATAGCCTTTACGCGATCGGCTTGCGATATAACGCCCGGCAAAATTAGCGTCATCCAGCCAGTGATGTTCATAGCACCAGCTAATCACCTTATCGACATCTTCCGTCGTGATGGGCTCTACCTCATCCTGTGGTGATTTGACCATAAAAGGCGCAGCCAGCTTGCGGCGAAGCTCATGTTCGCTGTGATCTCGCATTGCGAGCAGACGGGTCGCCCGGTCGCACAAACGTGCATAAACAGAGCGGCGGGGAGAGGAACGATCGGACATAGGAAAAATTACGTAACGTCAGTAATAAAAAAGGGCTGCCATAGCAGCCCTGAGAGTATCAGAAGTCTTCGTTGGTTTCAGACTCGTCTTTTTCATACTCATCGACGGAGAACGCCGGTTTATCATCCTGATTGTGCAGCAGTTGCTCACGCAGCTTTTTCTCGATTTCCTGCGCAATGGCGGTATTTTCTTTCAGGAAGTTAGTGGCATTGGCTTTACCCTGGCCGACTTTCTCACCGTTGTAGCTATACCACGCACCCGCTTTTTCGATCAGCTTGTGTTTCACGCCCAGGTCAACCAGTTCGCCGTAGAAGTTGATGCCTTCACCATACAGGATCTGGAATTCAGCTTGTTTAAACGGCGCGGCGATTTTGTTTTTCACCACTTTAACGCGGGTCTCGCTGCCTACCACTTCGTCGCCTTCTTTCACGGCACCGATACGGCGAATATCAAGACGTACGGACGCATAGAATTTCAGGGCGTTACCACCCGTGGTGGTTTCCGGGTTACCGAACATCACGCCAATTTTCATACGGATCTGGTTGATGAAAATCAGCAGCGTATTAGATTGCTTCAGGTTACCCGCCAGCTTACGCATCGCCTGGCTCATCATACGTGCCGCAAGGCCCATATGAGAGTCACCGATTTCACCTTCGATTTCTGCTTTCGGCGTCAGGGCCGCAACGGAGTCGACGATGATGACGTCAACCGCGCCAGAACGCGCCAGCGCATCACAGATTTCCAGCGCCTGCTCACCGGTATCCGGCTGAGAACACAGCAGGTTATCGATATCCACACCCAGCTTACGCGCATAAACGGGGTCTAACGCATGTTCTGCATCGATAAAGGCGCAGGTTTTACCTTCACGCTGCGCGGCGGCAACAACCTGGAGCGTCAGCGTAGTTTTACCGGATGATTCCGGTCCGTAGATTTCAACGATACGGCCCATAGGCAGGCCGCCAGCGCCCAGCGCGATATCAAGCGTCAGTGAACCCGTTGAAATTGTTTCCACATCCATGGAACGGTCTTCACCCAGACGCATGATGGAGCCTTTACCAAATTGCTTTTCAATTTGGCCCAGTGCTGCCGCTAACGCCTTCTGTTTGTTTTCGTCGATAGCCATTTTTACTCCTGTCATGCAAGGTGAAGCACCAGCGCCCACGTTGCCGCTATTATTTCGATGAAGCAATTATACTGTATAGTCATACAGTATCAAGCCTTTTGTAGAAATTGTTGCCAGAGCGTTTTTAACGCGTAAACCGTTGCCTGACGCCGCACCGCATCGCGATCGCCCTTGAAACATTCATGTCGCGTAATGACATCGCCCTCGTGGCTGGCAAAGCCAAACCACACGGTGCCGACCGGTTTCTGTTCGCTGCCGCCATCCGGCCCAGCGATGCCGCTGACAGAGACGGCGAAGGTCGCATGAGCGGCAGCCAGCGCGCCCTGCGCCATCTGAATCACCACCGGTTCACTCACCGCGCCATGCTGTTCAAGCACGGCAGGGTCAACGCCGATCATTTGGGCTTTCGCCTCGTTGCTGTAGGTGACAAAGCCACGCTCAAACCAGGCGGAACTGCCTGCGATATCGGTAATCGCTTTCGCGATCCAACCGCCAGTGCAGGATTCCGCAGCCGTCAGGGTCGCCCGTGGCGCTTAAGCGACTCCCCCACCTTTTTGCTCAGTTGCCTCAATTCATCGTCTGTCATCACGGCTCCAATTGTAGTGGGGGCAATGCGCTTAGCAACGCGCATTGCCCCTTTTCAGAAGTTGCATTCAGCTTTTACGAGAATGATTCCAAAAAACGCCGTTACGTTTACTGCACGCGGGCAAGCGCTACCGCCTGGCCCAGTTGCCACACCGCCATCGCATAATGCGTACTGTGATTGTAACGGGTAATGGTGTAGAAGTTCGGCAGGCCATACCAGTACTGGTAACGCGTGCCAATATCCAGACGCAGCAAACTTACCTGCTGATGATTACCTAACGGTTGCTGAGGCGTTAACCCAGCCGCTGCGAGCTGTGCAGGCGAGTACTGCGTTTTAAAACCGTTAGCAAGGCCCGGCGCTTCGCCATTGGCCTGAATAGCGACCGGTTCGCCTTTTTCCCAGCCATGCGCTTTAAAATAATTAGCAACACTGCCGATGGCATCAACCGGATCCCAAAGGTTAATGTGTCCATCGCCATTAAAATCAACGGCATATTGTTTATACGATGACGGCATAAACTGCCCATACCCCATTGCACCCGCGAACGAGCCTTTTAACTCCAGCGGATCGTCACCTTCGTCACGTGACATCAGCAAGAAGGTTTCCAGCTCGCCTGAGAAGTATTCGGCGCGGCGCGGATAGGCAAAGGAGAGCGTGGCCAGCGCATCAAGAATACGGGTTTTACCCATGACGCGTCCCCAGCGGGTTTCGACGCCGATGATGCCGACGATAATCTCCGGCGGCACGCCATACACCATAAATGCGCGGTTTAACGCATCCTGATATTGATTCCAGAAAGCGACGCCGTTCTGCACATTGCCTGGGGTGATAAATTTATCGCGATAACGTAGCCACGCGCCGTTTGGACCCGACGGCGGCAGCGTTGTCGGCGCCTGCTGGTCCATCAGCCGCAGGACCGAGTCCAGCCGTTTCGCCTGAGAGAGCACTTCCTGAAGCTGCTGACGGTTAAAACCGTGCTTACTCACCATCATGTCGATGAACTTTTCCGCAGCCGGATTATCCGCGAAATCGCCGCTGGAGAGATAAACATCATGCTGCGGCTGAAGTAAAAATCCGCCCTGTGGCGTACCGACGGTATTGGCAGCGGCAGGTTCGGTCGTGGTTTTGGGCTTACTGCTGCAAGCTGAAAGCAGCACAAGAACGGGTAAAAGAGCAGCGTAACGGCGCTTAATCATGAGTTATCCATAAAGCGAATCAAACGAGTGAATATCATGGTAGAACATTCGGGGCGAGAGGCGAAGCGCGGTGAAGCCTTAGGGTAAATTAACCGTCAGAAAAGCCGCCCTAAAAGGGGCCAATATTTGATGAAAATCAAGCAAAGCTGAGGTCCTACAAAACCTTACACAACTCTGGGAGGCGCGCTTTTGACATTACCCTAAGGGGAAGGTTTAGAGTCTGGCGACACACACTTTCTGGGGAAATTATCATGCGTCGTGCTCTACTTCTTTCTGTGCTTGGTATAGCGTTTTCCGGCTCTGCACTGGCTGCTACCTCGCAAAGCGATTTTCTCGCGCAATACGGTTTAGCGGGTAAAAATACACAGCAAATCGTCGAGGCTATCGATCAAAATCCGCAAGCGCGTCCGTTGCCCTTTAGCGCATCAATTACCAGCACCGAGCTGAAATTATCGGATGGCAAACAGGCTTACTCATTCCCGTTAGCCGATAAATTTTATCTCTCCGTCGCGCCGTATGAAAATCAAACGCACCCGTGCTTCAACCACAGCTTATCCGGCTGCCAGGGTGAAATGCCGAACACCACCTTTGCGGTGAAGGTCACCGATGAAAAAGGTCATGTGGTGATGCAGAAAAGCGTGAAAAGCTATCAGAACGGTTTTGTCGGCTTATGGTTGGCCTCGCAATATGCAGGGAACGCTGGATATCAGTTATCAGGGTAAAACCGCTTCAGCACCGATCAGTACCCATTCCGAAAGCCAAACCTGCCTGACCACCGTGAAGTTATAACGCCACTCCGCTTTTAACGAAGAGACGATGCCCCTCGTGCGCATCGTCTCTTACGACGCTACGCGCATCGTTATTGCCATATCCTTTCCTGGCCTGCACCGTTTCTGACGATCGCTCGCAATACTGTTTTTTTCTCAGTGAAGACCTTTACGGCCAGAACCGGGGATCTGGTAACGTGACGTCTGATCCCCCGCCAGCGGCCGGGTGAATCACACTAAAAAACAGTGTTAAGATGTGCACTTAGAAATTTACCTTTGCCCCAGCGCGATTTAAAACGAGCAAAATCAGATGATTGAGTCTACAGACAAGGACTTTACCGCCCACACGCCAATGATGCAGCAGTACCTGCGTCTGAAATCCCAGCATCCTGAGATCCTGCTTTTTTATCGGATGGGCGATTTTTATGAGCTGTTTTACGATGATGCGAAACGCGCGTCGCAGTTGCTCGATATCTCCCTGACCAAACGCGGCGCTTCGGCGGGCGAGCCGATCCCGATGGCGGGCGTTCCTCATCATGCCGTGGAAAACTATCTGGCGAAGCTGGTCAATCTTGGCGAGTCTGTCGCGATATGCGAACAAATTGGCGATCCGGCCACCACCAAAGGGCCAGTGGAACGCAAAGTAGTGCGGATTGTCACACCAGGCACCATCAGCGATGAAGCGCTGTTACAGGAGCGCCAGGACAACCTGCTTGCCGCGCTCTGGCAGGACAGCAAAGGCTTTGGCTATGCGACTCTGGATATCAGTTCAGGCCGGTTTCGTTTGAGCGAGCCGCAGGACCGCGAAACCATGGCGGCGGAGCTACAACGCACCAATCCTGCGGAACTGCTGTACGCCGAAGATTTTGCTGAAATGTCCCTGATTGAAGGCCGTCGCGGCCTGCGTCGTCGCCCTTTGTGGGAATTTGAGATCGACACCGCCCGCCAGCAGTTGAATATGCAGTTCGGCACCCGCGACCTGACGGGTTTTGGCGTGGAAAATGCTCGGCGCGGGCTGTGTGCCGCGGGCTGTCTGTTGCAGTACGTAAAGGATACCCAACGTACCTCCCTGCCCCATATCCGTTCCATCACCATGGAGCGTCAGCAGGATGGCATCATTATGGATGCCGCCACGCGCCGTAATCTGGAAATCACCCTTAACCTCAGCGGCGGCGTCGAGAATACCTTAGCTTCGGTACTGGACTGCACAGTGACCCCAATGGGTAGCCGCATGCTGAAGCGTTGGTTGCATATGCCGGTGCGTCATCACGATACGCTACGCGCACGACAACAAACTATCGCCGCGCTTATGGAACAGACCAGCGAACTGCAACCCGTGCTGCGTCAGGTGGGCGATCTGGAGCGTATTCTGGCGCGTCTGGCTTTGCGTACCGCGCGTCCACGCGATTTAGCGCGTATGCGCCACGCCTTTCAGCAACTACCGATACTGAACGCGCTGCTGACTGACATAAACAGCGATTACGTACAAACGTTACGTAAAAATATTGGCGACTTCAGCGAACTCTGTTCGCTGCTGGAGCGCGCCATTATTGACGCGCCGCCGGTGCTGATTCGTGACGGCGGCGTTATTGCGCCCGGCTATAACGAAGAGCTTGATGAGTGGCGCGCTTTGGCGGATGGGGCAACGGATTACCTCGACAGACTGGAAATCCGCGAGCGTGAAAAACTGGGGCTGGATACGCTAAAGGTCGGCTTTAACGCCGTGCATGGCTACTACATCCAGGTAAGCCGCGGGCAGAGCCACCTCGTACCGATGAACTATGTGCGTCGCCAGACGTTAAAGAACGCGGAACGCTATATTATTCCTGAATTAAAAGAGTACGAAGACAAGGTACTCACCTCAAAAGGAAAAGCGCTTTCACTGGAAAAACAGCTGTACGATCAGTTGTTCGATATATTGCTGCCGCACCTCGCAGAGTTGCAGCTCAGCGCCAGTGCGCTCGCCGAGCTGGACGTACTGGTTAACCTGGCCGAACGCGCGTTTACGCTTAATTACTGCTGCCCAACCCTGAGCGACAAACCGGGCATCACGATCACCGAAGGGCGTCATCCGGTGGTGGAGCGCGTGCTTAATGAACCCTTCATCGCCAACCCGCTTGCGCTTTCCTCTCAGCGCAGAATGCTGATAATTACCGGCCCGAACATGGGCGGTAAAAGCACCTATATGCGTCAGACGGCCTTGATTGTGCTGATGGCGTATATCGGCAGTTTCGTCCCGGCCACCCAGGCGGAAATCGGCCCCATCGATCGGATCTTCACCCGCGTCGGGGCAGCAGACGATCTGGCTTCGGGGCGTTCAACCTTCATGGTGGAAATGACGGAAACCGCCAATATTCTTCATAACGCCACCGAGCACAGTCTGGTGTTAATGGATGAGATAGGCCGCGGCACGTCCACCTATGACGGTCTTTCCCTGGCCTGGGCTTGCGCGGAAAACCTGGCGAATCGTATTAAAGCTTTCACCCTGTTCGCCACTCACTATTTCGAACTCACCACGCTGCCTGAAAAAATGGAAGGCGTTGCCAATGTGCATCTTGATGCCCTTGAGCACGGCGATACGATCGCGTTTATGCATACCGTTCAGGATGGTGCCGCCAGTAAGAGCTATGGCCTGGCAGTCGCCGCCCTGGCTGGGGTGCCGAAAGATGTGATTAAACGGGCGCGTCAGAAATTGCGTGAGCTGGAGAATTTATCCGGTAACGCGTCGGCAACCCAGGTAGACGGCACGCAGATGTCGTTGTTGCTGCCCGGCCAGGAGGAAACCAGCCCGGCGGTAGAAGCACTTGAAGCTCTCGATCCGGATTCGCTGACGCCGCGCCAGGCCCTGGAATGGATCTACCGGTTAAAAAATCTGGTGTGACGCTGTTTAGCGGAAGCCGAAAGCCATAAACAAAAAATCTCTCACGAGGAGAGATTTTCCAATAAAAAAGGCGGTGAGTTTTGCTCACCGCCTTTTTTAAATACAGCGTTTATTCGCGGAACAGCGCTTCGATGTTCAGACCCTGAGTTTGCAGGATTTCACGCAGACGGCGTAATCCTTCAACCTGAATCTGACGAACACGCTCGCGAGTCAAACCGATTTCACGGCCGACATCTTCCAGCGTTGCCGCTTCATAGCCCAGCAGGCCGAAACGACGCGCTAACACTTCACGCTGTTTGGCATTCAGTTCGAACAGCCATTTGACGATACTTTGTTTCATGTCATCGTCTTGCGTGGTGTCTTCCGGACCGTTGTCTTTTTCATCGGCCAGGATGTCGAGCAACGCTTTCTCTGAATCGCCACCCAGCGGGGTATCGACAGAGGTAATACGTTCGTTGAGGCGCAGCATACGGCTTACGTCATCAACAGGTTTATCTAACTGCTCAGCAATCTCTTCCGCGCTCGGCTCGTGGTCGAGTTTATGAGAGAGTTCACGCGCAGTACGCAGATAAACGTTCAGCTCTTTTACGATGTGAATAGGCAGACGAATCGTACGGGTTTGATTCATGATCGCCCGTTCAATCGTTTGACGAATCCACCAGGTCGCATAGGTTGAGAAACGGAACCCGCGTTCCGGGTCAAATTTCTCGACCGCGCGAATCAGGCCCAGGTTACCCTCTTCAATCAGATCCAGCAGAGCCAGACCACGATTGCTATAACGACGGGCAATTTTCACCACCAGACGCAGGTTACTTTCAATCATGCGGCGGCGGGAAGCGACATCACCACGTAAAGCGCGGCGTGCGAAGTAAACTTCTTCTTCTGCTGTTAATAGCGGGGAATAACCAATTTCCCCCAAATACAGTTGAGTCGCGTCCAGCACACGTTGTGTGGAACCTTGCGACAACAGCTCTTCTTCAGCTAAGTCGTTATCACTGGGTTCCTCTTCAATTAAGGCTTTTTCATCAAAAGCCTCTACTCCGTTCTCATCAAATTCCGCGTCTTCATTTAAATCATGAACTTTCAGCGTATTCTGACTCATAAAGGTGGCTCCTACCCGTGATCCCTAAGTAAAGCGCCTGTCATTCTCTTTATCAGGACGCCATGAAAACAGTGTTCAACAAGCGTCCTGTAAAAAAGAGACAAACCGCCTTACCAATTTATCGCTGCGGTAAGTAACGCAGCGGGTTTACGGATTTCCCCTTGTAACGAATTTCAAAATGCAAGCGTGTAGAACTGGTTCCGGTGCTACCCATGGTAGCTATTTTTTGCCCCGCCTTAACTTCTTGTTGTTCCCGGACCAGCATCGTGTCGTTATGGGCGTAGGCACTCAGGTAATCATCGTTGTGTTTTATGATGATTAGATTACCGTAACCGCGCAGTGCGTTACCGGCATAAACTACTCGCCCATCAGCTGTAGCGATAATAGCCTGCCCTTTACTGCCTGCGATATCGATCCCTTTATTCCCGCCTTCACTGGCGGAGAAGTTATCGATAACCTTGCCATCAGCCGGCCAGCGCCATGTAGAAATCGGCGAACTGGTTGTCGTGCTGCTGACAGTCGGTTCAGTAGAGCTAACCACCGGTGCCGTGACGGGTGCTGTGACAACTGTCCCAGTACCTCGATTGTTCGGCAACATTTTGTTAGCACTTTGTTCACCTGAGGATTCAGAATACGTAATTGTTGGTTTAGACGCAACCACCGTGGTGGAATTTTGTGCAGGCGGAGTGATGATTCCTTGCGCATTTGCATCGGCCTGAGTAATTGCATTTCCGCCAGTGATAGGTGTTCCCGATGCGTTTCCGACTTGTAAGGTCTGTCCCACGTTGAGGCTGTAAGGGGCCTGAACGTTGTTACGCTGCGCTAAGTCACGGAAATCATTACCAGTTATCCAGGCAATATAAAAAAGTGTATCGCCACGCTTAACGGTATAAGTGCTCCCCCCCCGTATAGCTCCCCTTCGGAATGTTCCCATATTTACGATCGTAAACAATTCGACCATTTTCTGTACGAACGGGCTGCTCTGGCATGGCCTGTACTTGCGCGGGTTGTGTAACAGGCCTTTGTACCGGTTGGATTTGCGGTGTGGAGATTTGTGGAGCCGGAGCTGGTGCATTCATTTTTGGCGGCGGCGTAATCAACATTCCGCCGCTGCTGTTATTGCCCCCAACAGAACTGATTGGCGCCTGTGATTGATTATCAGACGAGCACCCAGCTACCAGGAGTGAAATAAGAGAAAGTGTCGCCACCTGGCGTGCTGTGTATTTATGGCTTCCCGCGCTCATTGTTCCCCCAAAAAGATGGTCGCTACTGCTTAAAAATGAAGACAACCGCATTTGGCCATCAGCAATAAGAAAATTCGTCTCACCATACGCTGATAAGCTGATAAGGAAACAGGAATAACTCCTGGTTTACGCCAGTTCGCCACGCACTAAGGGCACAAAGCGAACGGCCTCTACGGTGTCGATAATGAATTCATCACCCCGTCGACGAACGCGCTTTAACAGCTGTTGTTCGTCGCCCACGGGTAAGACAAGAATGCCGCCGTCATCCAGTTGCGCCATGAGTTCGGCGGGGATTTCGGGCGGCGCTGCTGTGACAATAATAGCGTCAAACGGCGCGCGTGCTTTCCAGCCTTGCCAGCCGTCGCCGTGACGTGTCGAAACATTATGCAGATCGAGCTGCTTCAGGCGGCGTCTGGCATGCCACTGAAGCCCCTTGATACGCTCAACCGAGCAGACGTGATGCACCAGATGCGCCAGTATCGCGGTCTGGTAACCTGAGCCGGTGCCGATCTCCAGAACGCGTGATTCCGGCGTCAGTTCCAGTAACGCCGTCATACGGGCAACCATGTAAGGCTGTGAAATGGTCTGCCCCTGCCCTATCGGCAGCGCGACGTTATCCCAGGCTTTGTGTTCAAACGCTTCGTCCACGAACTTATCACGCGGCACGCGAGCAAGCGCCTCCAGTACGCGCTCATCGTTAATACCCTGAGCGCGCAATTGATTAAGAAGGGTTTGTACGCGGTTACTTACCATTGCCCAGCCACTCCTGCACGATCAAGCCATGTGGAGACAACCTCCTGCGCGCCGTACGCGGTCAGATCCACATGAAGCGGCGTTACGGAAACATAACCTTCATCAATGGCGGCAAAATCGGTTTCCGGACCGGCATCGAATTTCTCACCCGGCGGGCCGATCCAGTACAGCGTATTACCGCGTGGATCTTCCTGCGGGATAACTTTATCGGCGGGGTGACGGCTGCCGCAGCGCGTAACCCGAATCCCCTTAATTTCTGAAAGCGGGAGATCGGGCACGTTGATGTTGAGAATGCGGCCAGTACGCAGCGGCTCACGTTCCAGGGCTCGTAAAATGGTGCAGGTGACTGCCGCCGCCGTTTCATAATGCTCATAGCCATTGAGCGAAACCGCAAGAGCGGGAAAGCCGAGATGACGTCCTTCCATCGCCGCGGCCACAGTGCCGGAATAAATAACATCGTCCCCCAGATTGGGCCCGGCATTGATCCCTGACACCACCACGTCCGGACGCGGGCGCATCAGCGCATTCACGCCCAGATAAACGCAATCGGTAGGGGTGCCCATCTGCACAGCGATATCGCCGTTGGGATAGTCAAAGGTACGCAGGGAAGATTCGAGCGTTAATGAGTTAGACGCACCCGAACGATTGCGATCGGGCGCGACAACCTGCACCTTAGCAAATTCGCGTAAGGCTTTCGCCAGAGTCTGGATCCCCGGCGCATGAATTCCATCATCGTTACTCAGCAATATCCGCATAATCACCCGACGTTGTTATTAATTCCCTTACCACACTGGTGGCGAAACTACCTGCAGGCAACCAGAAACGCACTTCGACCGTGGCCTCGTCCTGCCAGTTCCAGCTCATCTCTTGAGGGTACATCAGCATTGCGCGACGCGCGGCCTCAACTTTCTCACGGGTTAATAAAGCCTGTAAATCCGCCTCACCAGCGATCACGCGTTGTTCATTCTCCAGCGCCTGGCGCACCGTTCCCCAGTCGCCGCAACCGGGCAGCGCGGCGGTGATGAGCAGTTCATGATGATCGACACGAGACTGAAGCGTCGGCAGTTCGTCCTGTGTTGCCACAAACCAACTTCCGCGCCCCGCTAATTGTAGCGCATCGCCGTCAACAACTTGATTAAAGTCCGGTTTTTTCAGGCGCTCGCTGACCAGTAGATTAAACAACGCACTGCGGGCCGCTGACAATGCAAAACTGCGTTTATTGCGATCGCGAAGAGGCGTGTTATTTTGCGCCCACACACGCGCCTGGATGAGGTTGCTGCCGCCGCGGCCAAAACGTTGCGGTCCGAAATAGTTCGGTACGCCGTCGGTTTTCACGGCACCTAAGCGCTGTTCCAGCTCGTCACGATGCGAAATGTCTCGCAACATCAGCGTAAAGCGGTTGCCCTTTAACGCGCCGGTGCGCAGCTTGCGCTTGTGACGCGCATATTCCAGTACCTGACAGCCCTCGAGTGTAAAACCGCTTAAATCCGGCATCTCTTTGCCGGGTAAGCGCACGCAAATCCACTGTTCGGTTACCGCAAATTTGTCCTTTTGTCCGGCAAAACTGACTTCACGGGCGGGCACTTTCAAAAATTTTGCCAGCGCGTCCGCTACAAACCGGGTATTGCAGCCCTTTTTAACGATACGCACCAGCAGTTGTTCGCCTTCGCCGTCCGGCGCGAACCCTAAATCTTCCACCACCACAAAATCTTCCGGCGACGCCTTAAGCACGCCGGAGCCCTGCGGTTTACCGTGCAGCCAGGTGAGTTGCTCGAAATCCATCAGGCTTTTACCTTCACTAACAACGCCACCGCCTCACAGGCGATGCCTTCGCCGCGCCCGGTGAAACCGAGCTTCTCAGTGGTCGTGGCTTTCACGTTAACGTCATCCATATGGCAACCTAAATCTTCTGCAATAAAGACACGCATCTGCGGGATGTGCGGCAGCATTTTCGGTGCCTGGGCGATAATCGTCACATCAACGTTGCCGAGGGCGTAGCCTTTCGCCTGAATACGACGCCAGGCTTCGCGCAGCAGTTCGCGGCTGTCGGCGCCTTTGAACGCAGGATCGGTGTCAGGAAACAGTTTGCCGATGTCGCCCAGCGCCGCCGCGCCCAACAGTGCATCGGTCAAAGCATGCAATGCCACATCGCCGTCAGAATGGGCCAGCAGGCCTTTTTCATAGGGGATACGCACACCCCCAATGATCAGTGGGCCTGGGCCGCCAAAAGCGTGTACATCGAAGCCGTGTCCGATCCGCATTATGCATTCTCCATCTGGGTTAAACGGGTAAGATAAAACGCCGCAAGGGCAAGGTCTTCAGGACGCGTCACTTTAATGTTATCGCCGCGTCCGGCCACCAGTTCGGGATGATACCCGCAGTGTTCCAGCGCTGAGGCCTCATCGGTAATGGTCGCCCCTTCATCAAGGGCTCGAATCAGGCAGTCGCGCAAAAGGTCGAGCGGAAAAAGCTGGGGAGTGAGCGCATGCCAGAGATCGGTGCGCTCGACGGTGTGCGCAATTAACGGTTGCCCCGGCTCTCCGCGCTTCATAGTGTCGCGCACCGGCGCAGCTAAAATGCCGCCGACGCGGCTGTAGGCGGTAAGCGCCAGTAGCGCGTTAAGATCGTCGGGATGCAGGCACGGACGTGCGGCATCATGTACCAGCACCCATGCAGCGCCTGCGGCGGCTTTAAGCCCGGCCAGCACCGAATCCGCCCGTTCACGCCCGCCATCGACGCGCGTGACACGCGGATTGCGTGCCAGAGGGAGCGCGTCAAACTGACGATCGGTCGGGCTGACAGCCACGATAACGCGGCCCACGCGGGGATGACGCAGTAAGCTTGCCACCGCGTGTTCAAGAATAGTGTGGTCACCAATGGTGAGATATTGTTTGGGACAGTCTGATTGCATGCGGCTGCCAATCCCGGCAGCCGGCACCACGGCAATCACGTCCGCACAGGAAGATGCCATGTGTAAAACCTGAGCTTGTTATCGATTATTTTGTCGTGACCCGGCCGCCTGTTTGGAGGCATCTGGCACCAGACGGAAGAAGGTTTCGCCCGGTCTGGTCATACTCAATTCGTTACGCGCACGCTCTTCAATCGCTTCCTGTCCGCCGTTGAGATCGTCGATCTCGGCAAACAGCTGATCGTTACGCGCTTTTAATTTTGCGTTAGTTGCCTGCTGGGCCGCCACGTCGTCACTGACGCGGGTGTAGTCATGAACGCCGTTTTTACCAAACCACAATGAATACTGTAGCCAGACGACTAATGCCAGCAATAGCAGTGTTAGTTTACCCATTCTGCCCCCTGAAAAACGGCATCATCATCCCACAACTTTCTGTCGGGCACTACCTGGCCCAATCTGACTCACTAAAACAGCGGCAAAATGTACCACATAACCAGGGCTTGTGCGCCTGTGAGACAGGGGCACGGACGGAATAAATAGTTAGTTACGCTTTGAAGTATGTCTTAACTCAGCTCATTAGCCATAAAAACAGCACGCCAAACATCAGTGCGACCGTGATGATAGTGGCGATAACGCTGAGGACCAGACGCCCTTCCAGCAACGAGTGCAGCGCAATGCCAATCACGACCGCCACAGGCATCAACGCCAGAAAGAATGGCCAGGTATAGAGAAAAAAGAAGAGTGTGTTGGAACCGTAAAACAGGAAGGGGAAGCCCAGGGCCAGCAACCACGCGATAAAGCCCACAATCGCGCCAGGAAAAGTCCAGGTTGTCTCCTGATCGGAAGGCGGGGCTGATGCCTGCGAAAAAATCATATTTGTTGGAATGCGCATACCGGATCCTGTGACCTGACTTGCCGGGAGGGATGCTCTCCCGGCGCTGTCTCAGAATTTGATAATATCGTCCCGACGCAGCAGGTCTAATATTTGCGCAATCAAATTTGTTACCAATTGTTCACCAGCTAAATGTATTTCAGGACGTTCAGGGGCTTCATAAACCGCATCAATACCGGTGAAATTGCGCAGCTCGCCGGCCCGGGCTTTTTTGTATAAACCCTTTGGATCACGCGCCTCACAGACCTCGAGAGGCGTGTCGACAAACACTTCGATAAAGCGCCCTTCCCCCCACGCGCTGGCGTACCATTTCGCGTTCAGCGCGATGCGGAGATATAAACGCCGTCAATACAACCAGCCCGGCGTCGACCATTAAATTCGCCACTTCACCGACGCGGCGAATGTTCTCTTTACGGTCGGCATCGCTGAAGCCCAGATCGCTGCATAAACCATGACGGACATTATCCCCGTCCAGCAAATAGGTGCTGACGCCATGCTCATGCAGCGTTGTTTCCAGTGCGCCAGCGAGCGTTGACTTCCCGGAGCCGGACAGCCCGGTAAACCACAACACCACGCCACGGTGGCCGTGAAGTTTTTCACGGCCCTGCTGGGTGACCTGGTGCGAATGCCAGACGACGTTTTCGTCATGGGCGGCCATTATTTTCCTCCCAGCAAATCGCGTGCGCCCCAGTGCGGGAAGTGACGGCGCACCAGCGCGTTCAGTTCCAGCTCGAATGCGCTGTAAGCGGACGGCTCCTGGAAAACGTCCACCTGCGGCTCAAGCACCATCCCCGCGCCCACGGTCACGTTTGACAGACGATCGATAAAAATCATCCCGCCGGTCACCGGGTTTTGTTGATAGGGATCGAGCACCAGCGGTTCATCAAAGGTGAGATCCACTAAGCCGATGCCGTTCAACGGCAGGGTTTCCACCACGCGCTGGGTCAGGTTATTGATGTCGACCTGGTAGTGAATGTTGTCGACGCGTGCACGGGTCTTTTTACCGGCGACTTTAACGTCATAGCTTTGCCCTGGCGTCAGCGGCTGTTCCGCCATCCACACCACATCCACTTTCGCGCCCTGCACGGTTTCCAGGTGCTCGCCAGCGTCCAGCAGCACATCGCCACGGCTGATATCAATTTCGTCTTTGAGCACCAGCGTAATCGCCTCGCCCGCCGCCGCTTCCTGCAAATCGCCATCGAAGGTGACAATTCGCGCCACGGAAGACTCCACGCCGGACGGCAACACTTTGACACGCTGCCCGACTTTCACCACGCCAGACGCAACGGTGCCTGCATAGCCACGGAAATCCAGGTTCGGACGGTTAACGTACTGAACCGGGAAACGGAACGACTGACGCTCAACATCCTTACGAATTTCGACGGTTTCCAGCATTTCCAGCAGCGTAGGGCCGGTGTACCACGGCATCTTGTCGCTCTGGCTGGCGACGTTGTCCCCTTCCAGGGCCGACAGCGGCACAAAACGGATATCCAGCGAACCCGGCAGTTGCTCAGCAAACGTCAGGTAGTCCTGTTTAATTTGCTCAAAGGTCTGCTCGCTAAAACTCAACCAAATCCATTTTATTGACCGCCACCACCAGGTGTTTAATGCCCAGCAGCGTGGAGATAAAGCTGTGACGGCGGGTTTGGTCGAGCACGCCCTTCCGGGCATCCATCAACAGGATCGCTAAATCGCAGGTGGATGCGCCGGTCGCCATATTGCGGGTGTACTGCTCATGGCCCGGAGTGTCGGCGATGATAAATTTGCGTTTTTCAGTCGAGAAATAACGGTACGCCACGTCGATGGTAATGCCCTGCTCGCGCTCGGCCTGCAGGCCGTCCACCAGTAAAGCAAGATCGAGTTTTTCGCCCTGGGTGCCGTGGCGTTTGCTGTCGTTATGCAGCGACGACAGCTGATCTTCATAAATCTGGCGCGTGTCGTGCAGCAGTCGGCCAATCAGGGTGCTTTTCCCGTCATCCACGCTGCCGCAGGTCAGGAAACGCAGCAGGCTTTTATGCTGTTGCGCATGCAGATAAGCCTCTACGCCACCTTCATCGGCAATTTGTTGTGCAATTGTGGTGTTCATTAGCCGGCTCCTTAGAAATAACCCTGACGTTTTTTAAGCTCCATGGAGCCTGCCTGATCGCGGTCAATCACGCGGCCCTGCCGTTCGCTGGTGGTAGAGACCAGCATCTCTTCGATAATTTCCGGCAGCGTTTGCGCGTGGGACTCCACCGCGCCGGTCAACGGCCAGCAGCCCAGCGTGCGGAAGCGCACCATGCGTTTTTGGATCATCTCGCCCGGCTGTAAATCGATACGATCGTCATCGATCATCATCAGCATGCCGTCGCGTTCCAGCACCGGGCGTTCCGCCGCCAGATACAGCGGCACAATCTCAATATTTTCCAGATAGATGTACTGCCAGATATCCAGCTCGGTCCAGTTGGAGAGCGGGAATACGCGGATGCTTTCGCCTTTGTTAATCTGGCCGTTGTAGTTGTGCCACAGTTCGGGACGCTGGTTTTTCGGGTCCCAGCGATGGAAACGGTCACGGAAGGAGTAGATTCGCTCTTTGGCGCGCGACTTCTCTTCATCGCGGCGTGCGCCGCCGAAGGCTGCATCAAAACCGTATTTATTCAGCGCCTGCTTCAGGCCTTCGGTTTTCATGATGTCGGTATGTTTGGCGCTGCCATGAACGAACGGGTTAATGCCCATCGCCACCCCTTCCGGGTTTTTGTGCACCAACAGTTCGCAACCATAGGCTTTAGCGGTGCGGTCACGGAATTCATACATCTCACGGAATTTCCAGCCGGTATCCACGTGCAACAGCGGAAACGGCAGCGTACCCGGATAGAACGCTTTACGCGCCAGGTGCAGCATCACGCTGGAATCTTTGCCGATGGAATACATCATCACCGGATTCGCGAATTCTGCGGCAACTTCACGAATGATATGGATGCTTTCCGCCTCCAGTTGTCGCAGGTGAGTGAGTCGTTTTTGATCCATAACCTTTCCTTATCAGGCCTGACTGCGCAGGCGTGTTATTACGGCCTTCGCGCCAGAACCTAAGCCAAAGTCACTACGGCAGAGGAATCGTCTTCTGCCTGCGTTGTCGGTTGAAACCAGGCTAACTGGGTGTTGAGTGCCACCACTTCGCCAATGACCAACAAAGCGGGCATCGGCGATCGTTTAGCCAGGTCATCAAGTTGTTGTAATGTGCCGGTCAGCACCTGTTGATCCGACCGGGTTCCGCGGCTGATCACCGCGACCGGCGTATCTGCGCTGCGGCCATGCTGAATAAGTTGTTCGCTGATGTGGGCGGCTTTCATGGTGCCCATATAAATCGCCAGGGTTTGTCGCCCCTGCGCCAGATGCGCCCAGTCGAAAGGCTGGCTATCCGGTTTGTAATGCCCGGTCACGAAAGTCACGCTCTGGGCGTGTTCCCGATGCGTTAACGGGATACCGGCATACGCCGTTGCGCCTGCGGCGGCGGTGATGCCCGGCACAACCTGGAAAGCAATCCCGGCCTGCTGCGCCGCCTGCAGTTCTTCGCCGCCACGGCCAAAAATAAACGGGTCGCCGCCTTTCAGCCGCACCACGGTTTTGCCTTCGCGAGCCAGATCCACCAGCATCTGGTTTGTTTGATGCTGGGCAACGGCATGTTCGCCCGCACGTTTACCGACGCAAATTCGATCGGCGTCGCGTCTGATCAGCTCCAGCACGCCGTCGCTGACCAGATGGTCATACAGCACCACGTCTGCCTGCTGAAGCACCTGTAAACCGCGCAGCGTCAGAAGCCCCGCATCGCCAGGCCCGGCACCCACCAGGATAATCTCCCCGGTTTGCTGTTGCGGGTTCGCCAAACTAGCTTCAAGGTTTTCACGCGCCGCCGTTTCATTTCCGGCCGCCATCAGGCTGGCGAAACGTCCCCGGAACGCCTGTTCCCAGAAACGTCGCCGCGCATCGGTAGTGCTGAGCACGGTTTTGATGCGCTCACGGAAACTCCCCGCCACGGCCGCCATTCGCCCAAGGCTTTGAGGTAATAGCGCTTCTATTTTTTCGCGCAGCAGACGCGCCAGCACCGGCGCATTACCGCCGGAAGAAACGGCCACAACCAGCGGCGAGCGGTCAACAATCGAAGGGAAAATAAAGGAGCACAGCGGCTGGTCGTCCACCACGTTAACCAGGCGATGGCGCGCATTCGCCGCATCAAATACCCGGCGGTTGAGTTCGCGGTTATTGGTGGCGGCAATCACCAGAAAAACCTGGTCGAGTTGCTGCTCATCAAACTCCTGGGCCAGCCATTCAACGTGGCCTGCATCGACATCGCGCTGCAGTTCCGCCGCCAGTTTTTTCGCAACAATACGGACCACCGCGCCGGCACGGCGCAGCAGTGAAATTTTACGTACCGCGATATCGCCGCCGCCGACGACCAATACCGGGCGTGCTTTCAGGTCTGCAAAAAGGGGAAGATAGTCCACTCGCTGGCTCACTCAACATCCGAATCCAGAAGCGACTATAGGGGCCGCCTTAAAACGAATGAAATTACCAATTGGCATGAGTAGTTCCACAAAGGAATAAGACTGTGGCAAAGCTCAGCTCAAAAAGTGCTTAAGGCGTGATTTTTCGGGGCTTTCGGCGCGAATCAAATTGTGTAACGCACGTCACAGTTTCATACTAGGCGGAAAAAATTTTCGTTTATTTCCGTGATTAAGGATTATCTATGATTCCCGCATTGCGTCGTTGCGCGATCGTCTGTGCGATCGGATTGACGCTCAGTGTTGGTATTGTTGTTCCGGCCATTGCCGGCGCTTCCGCGCCCGGTGAAACCGCAAGCGCTCAGGCGCGCCATATCGCAACCTATTTCCCCGGGCGGATGACCGGAACGCCCGCTGAAATGCTCTCCGCAGACTATATCCGTCAGCAGTTCGCCCGCTGGGGGTATAAGAGCGACATACGCACCTTCAATACCCGTTATGTTTTCACCCGCGCCAATAAACTGACCAACTGGCAGAACGTCACGGGTTCCAGCGTCATCGCCGCGCATGAAGGAAAACGGCCCCAGCAAATCATTATCATGGCGCACCTTGATACTTACGCCCCGCAAAGCGATGCCGACATCGACACCAACCTGGGCGGGCTTACGTTGCAGGGCATTGACGATAACGCAGCCGGGCTCGGCGTCATGCTGGAGCTGGCGGAAAAGCTGAAAGATACGCCTACGGAATACGGCATTCGCTTTATCGCCACCAGCGGTGAAGAGGAAGGCAAACTGGGTGCGGAAAACGTGCTTAAGCGGATGAGCGCGCAGGAGAAGAAAAACACGCTGCTGGTCATCAATCTCGATAATCTGATCGTCGGCGACAAACTCTACTTCAACAGCGGGCAATCCACGCCAACGGCAGTACGCAAGCTGACCCGCGATCGGGCGCTGGCCATCGCACGCAAAAACCGTATCGCCGCCAGCACCAATCCGGGGCTTAATACGCATTACCCCAAAGGTACGGGCTGCTGTAATGATGCGGAAGTGTTTGATAAAGCAGGTATACCGGTGCTCTCCGTTGAAGCCACCAACTGGTCTTTGGGTAAACAGGATGGCTATCAGCAGCGGGCAAAAAGCGCCCGGTTCCCGGCTGGCACCACCTGGCACAATGCCCAACTGGATAACCAGCAGTATATCGACAACGCGTTACCGGGCCGCATTGAAAAACGTAGCCGTGACGTGATGAAAATTATGCTGCCGCTGGTGAAAGAGTTAGCAAAGGCGGGCAAAACCTGAGAAAGGGCTCCCTTTCACGACGCGATATGCGCGTTGGCCTCGCGTTTCAGCGGCGTCCTCGGTGCGTAAACGGCAAGCTCGCAGGATAAAAAAATGCCTCCGGCAGGATGACGGAGGCATTGAATGTTATCCGGGATTTACCCTTCGTGAAGGCCGCATTCGCGTTTCAGGCCGAAGAAGCGCGTTTCCTCTTCCGCCATACCCGGTTCCCATTTGCGGGTGGTATGGGTATCGCCAACCGACAGATAGCCCTGATCCCAGAGCGGATGGTATTTCAGACCGTGCTTTTGCAGGTACTGGTACACCGTACGGTTATCCCAGTCGATAATCGGCAACACTTTAAAAATGCCCCGACTAATCGCCAGCACCGGCAGGTTAGCGCGGCTTCCTGACTGTTCACGGCGCAGGCCGGCAAACCAGGTTTGCGCACCGAGCTCGCGTAACGCACGGTTCATCGGCTCGACTTTATTGATGTCATTGTATTTCTCAATGCCCTCAACGCCCTGCTCCCACAGTTTACCGTAGCGGGCTTCCTGCCAGGCCGGACTTTGCGCGGCACGATAAACCTTGAGATTCAGCTTCAGCTTGTCGGTCAGTTCATCAATAAACTGATACGTTTCCGGGAACAGATAGCCGGTATCCGTCAGGATCACCGGAATATCCGGGTATTGTTGGGTAATCAAATGCAGGCTGACTGCCGCCTGGATACCGAAGCTCGATGACAGGACGACCTCGCCCGGCAGATTATCCAGCGACCAGGCGACACGTTGTTCCGCGCTCAACGATTCCAGTTGAGCGTTGGTTTCAGCCAGCGCCAGAATGCGATCCACCTTCGGTAATGCATTCAGCGCCTGTAAATCCGCAATGGACATAATGACCTCTTTTGTTGATGCCGCCGTAGCCGGGTTATTCCCAGAAATCCCGCGCCGGATCGAGAACCGGACGGATAATACCGGTACGCACGGTAAAATCGCCAAACCCTTCATCGCCTTCGCGCTCTTTTGACCAGCGGCCAATCAGCTCATCCAGCGACGCCAGAATTTCCGGCTCGGTGATATTTTCTTTATACATGCGCGGGATACGGGTCCCGATTCGGTTACCACCCAGGTGCAGGTTGTAACGTCCGGGCGCTTTACCCACCAGACCCACTTCCGCGAGCATGGCGCGGCCGCAGCCGTTCGGGCAGCCGGTCACGCGCAGGACAATATGTTCCTCACCGACGCCATGCTTTTGCATGACCGCTTCTACTTTGTCGACAAAGGTCGGCAGGAAACGTTCGGCTTCCGCCATCGCCAGCGGGCAGGTCGGGAACGACACGCAGGCCATGGAATTCTCACGCTGAGGCGTTACCGCATCCATTAACCCGTGGCGACGCGCCAGCTCTTCAATTCTGGCTTTCTGGCTTTCCGGTACACCCGCGATGATCAGGTTCTGGTTAGCCGTGATCCGGAATGCGCCCTGATGTATTTTGGCAATTTCCAGCAGGCCGGTTTTCAGCGGACGGCCCGGATAATCCAGGATACGGCCATTTTCGATAAACAGCGTCAGATGCCATTTATCATCAATGCCTTTTACCCAGCCGATGCGATCGCCACGACCGGTAAATTCGTACGGGCGGATCGGTTCGAATTTAATGCCCGCACGGCGTTCCACTTCGGCTTTGAAAGTATCAACGCCGACACGCTCAAGGGTGTATTTGGTTTTGGCGTTTTTACGATCGGTACGGTTACCCCAGTCGCGCTGCGTGGTGACCACCGCTTCCGCTACCGCCAGGGTATGTTCAACCGGGATATAACCAAATTCGCTGGCGCCGCGGGCGTAAGTTTTTTTGTTGCCATGCTCAATGGACAGACCCCCGCCCACCAGCAGGTTAAAGCCCACCAGCTTGCCGTTTTCGGCGATCGCGACGAAGTTCATGTCGTTTGCATGCAGATCGATATCGTTCTGCGGCGGGATCACGACGGTCGTTTTGAACTTACGCGGCAGATAGGTTTGCCCCAGGATCGGTTCTTCATCGGTGGTCGCCACTTTTTCCTGATCGAGCCAGATCTCTGCGTAAGCGCGGGTGCGCGGCAGCAAATGTTCGGAGATCTTCTTCGCCCACTCGTACGCTTCGGCATGGAGTTCCGATTCATACGGGTTAGAGGTGCACAGCACGTTACGGTTCATGTCGTTCGCGGTGGCCAGCGCATCCAGCCCAACTGAATGCAGCATCTGATGTACCGGTTTCACATTCTTCTTCAGAATGCCGTGGAACTGGAACGTCTGGCGGTTGGTCAGGCGAATGCTGCCGTAAATGGTGTTGTCACGGGCGAATTTATCAATCGCCTGCCACTGCGTCGGGGTGATCACCCCGCCCGGCAGACGGCAGCGCAGCAGCATGGCATGACGCGGCTCCAGTTTCTGCGCGGCGCGCTCGGCGCGGATATCGCGATCGTCCTGCTGATACATGCCGTGAAAGCGGATCAGCAGGAAGTTGTCGCCTTTAAAACCGCCGGTCAGACCGTCATTTAAATCTTCGGCAATGGTGCCGCGCAGGTAGTTGCTCTCTACCTTCATGCGCTCGGCGTCAGACAATTTGCCTTCGACCACCAGTGGGCCAGGGTGTTTTTCGCTCATTAGTAGACATCTCGCTGATAACGGCGCTCTACGCGCAGCTCACTTAAATATTCATCTGCCGCTTCGGTATCCATGCCACCAAATTCGGCAATCACGTCCAGTAACGTCTGTTCGACATCTTTCGCCATACGGTTGGCGTCGCCACAGACATAAATATGGGCACCGTCATTGATCCAGCGCCACAGCTCTGCGCCCTGTTCGCGCAGTTTGTCTTGTACGTATATTTTTTCTTTCTGATCGCGGGACCAGGCGAGATCGATACGGGTCAGTAAGCCCTCTTTCACATAGCTCTGCCATTCCACCTGATACAGGAAGTCTTCCGTGAAATGCGGATTGCCAAAGAACAGCCAGTTTTTACCGCCTGCGCCTTCTGCGGCGCGCTGCTGCATAAAGGCGCGGAACGGCGCGATACCGGTACCCGGGCCAATCATGATCACCGGCGTCTCCGGATTAGCGGGCAGACGGAAGTTGTCGTTATGTTCGATAAACACGCGCACTTCGCCATCTTCTTCCACGCGATCCGCCAGGAAGCTGGAAGCTCCACCCGCGCGGGCGCGCCCTTCAACGTCGTAGCGCACCACACCAACCGTGATATGCACTTCGTTTTCGGTTTCCGCCTGGGAAGAGGCGATGGAGTAAAGACGCGGCGTCAACGGGCGCAGCAGGCCAACCAACTGCGCGGCGTCAAGCTGCGCCGGAGCAAAACGCACCATATCAACAATCGGGGTGATAGCGGCGTAATGCTGTAGTTTGGTTTTATCGCCAATCAGATCCTGCAACGTTTCGGCGCGGGTTAGCGTGGCGTAATTTTCCACGATCGTGGCCGTATTCACCGTCAGTTCGAAATGCCACTGTAACGCTTCGCGTAACGGCAGGGTTTTACCATTCACCTCGACGGGTTCATCCCCTTTCAGCCACAGCAGGCCCACCAGTTCGTCAACTAGCGCAGGATCGTTTTGATACCACACGCCCAGCGCATCGCCGGGTTGATAACGTAAACCGGAATCGCCTAAGTCGATTTCCAGATGACGCACGTCTTTCTCAGAGTCGCGCCCAGTGATTTTTTGATTAACCGCCAGGCTGGCCGTCAGCGGCGCGTCTTTAGTGTATGGCGTAGTGGTAATGTCGTTTACCGCGCCGCTGGCGGTTTGCGGAACGGCGCCGGTTGACGCAGGCACGCGGGATTTCAGCACTTCAACAATCCGCTCACGCCACGCCTGTGCGGCAGGCTGGAACTCCACGTCAGTGTCCACGCGATCCAGTAAACGCTCAGCGCCTAGCTCCGCCAGTTTGCTGTCAAAGTCCTTGCCGGACTGGCAGAAGAACTCATATGAGCTGTCGCCCAAACCAAACACCGCGAAGGCGGTGTTATCCAGCTTCGGCGCTTTTTTGGAAAACAGGAATTTATGAAGCGCAACCGCTTCTTCCGGCGGTTCGCCCTCGCCCTGGGTTGACGTCACGACGATCAGCAGTTTTTCCTGCGCGATCTGTTTGAATTTGTAATCGCCCGCGTTGACCAGGTTAACGTTCAGTTTGGCGGCCAGCAGGTCATCGCGCAGTGCTTCCGCCACACGGCGCGCATTGCCGGTTTGCGAAGCGGAAATCAGCGTGATGGCCGCCGCTTCCGGCGCCGCCGTTTGTTGATTAACCACGCCCCAGAAATAGCCGGATACCCATGCCAGCTGTGTGGGGGAAAAGTCCGTAGTGGCCGCCTGAAGGCGCGCCAGTTGTTCCGGGCTCAGCGGGAGCAAAGCGGTCGGAGGGGCCTGAGTCGTCATGCGTCGTTATGTCCAGTATTAAAATCGACACTGTTTTCATCATAAAAACAGAACAGAATGTAAGGTTACCGGGCGACATCATATCTATTAAATAAGCGGTTGAAATATTAAATAACCAAAATGACTAACCGTTTTTTCCGGTACGTATTAACGGGAAAACAGATTAATTAACATATTGAAATAAAAGATAAATAACATAAATAGCGTTATAAAACGCCGTCTCGCCCCATGATGCCGGTTTTAGTTAATGCTAAAAAAAGACATTTCCTGTACCCTACGGCGGTTTTTTTTGCACCAGGATTGCGTTATGCCAACCACCATTTATAAAGATTTCGTTTTCGAAGCCGCCCACCGTTTACCTCATGTCCCGGAAGGGCATAAGTGCGGTCGCCTGCATGGCCATTCATTTATGGTGCGCCTGGAAATTACCGGCGAAGTTGACCCGCATACCGGCTGGATTGTGGATTTTGCCGATCTGAAAGCCGCGTTCAAACCGACCTATGATCGGCTTGATCACTATTATCTCAATGATATTCCGGGGCTTGAGAATCCGACCAGCGAAGTGCTGGCCCGTTGGATTTGGCAACAGATGAAACCGAAAATGCCGCTGCTGAGCGCTGTGACGATTAAAGAAACCTGCACGGCAGGCTGCGTATATCGCGGGGAATAAACCTCGTCGCCCGAACCGCCTGGCGTGCGCGTTCGGGCGGAAAAGTGTCAGGCAATATTCAAATATTTATGCGTCTGCATAGATAAGCGCCAGTTACGGGCAATACAGGTTTCAATACACAGGCGCGTCGCATCTTCTTTCTGGCTGATGGGCTGAAGCGCAATCACACGCTGTTTCTGATCGTTGAGCGTCGCCAGAAGCTCATCCAGCGCCTCGATATCCCGCACCCGTCCTACCGGATGTTTAATCTCGTCCGCACGCTCCAGCGCCTGATGCAATACATCGTATCCGCCGCGCATATTCACTTTCGGCGACACGGTTACCCAGGTGGTGGCAATAGCGCGCACTTCATGCGTACCGCTGGTTTCTATCTGGCAGCTAAAGCCGCTTTTCTCGAGCAGATGCGTCAGCGGGATCAGATCGTGAATGCAGGGTTCGCCGCCGGTGATCACCACATGACGGGCAGTCCAGCCCTGACGTTCAATTACCGCCAGCAACTCTTCCGGGCTGGCGGAACCCCACTTGTCGCTCTCTTTGGTTTTGGCGAGGATGCTGTACAGCGAGACTTCCCGATCGGCAAGCTTGTCCCAGGTGTGTTTAGTGTCGCACCAGGCGCAGCCAACCGGGCATCCCTGTAAGCGAATGAAAATGGCAGGAACGCCGGTAAAGTAACCCTCACCTTGTAGGGTCTGGAACATCTCATTTATCGGGTACTGCATAATCTTCTCAGTTAAAGGGATAAACGATAAGTATCGCAGATCCCTCAACAGGGATCATGCGCCATCGGTGCTTTGCGTGGTGATTGCCGCCATAAACCGCTCGGTGATCTGTTGCGGACGCGTAATGGCGCCGCCCACCACGACCATGTGCGCGCCCAGCTGAAGACATGTGGCTGCACACGCCGGGGTGAGGACATTACCTTCCGCAACGACGGGGATCGAAACGGCGGCAAGCACGGCCTGCAAAAAAGCACAGTTATTGTCAGGCAACGTGTGCCCTGCCGTTTCTGCCGTATAGCCATAAAGCGTGGTGCCAACGCAGTCGAACCCAAGCTTTTGCGCCGTAACCGCATCGTCGACCGTCGCGATATCCGCCATGAGCGTCAGCGCCGGGTAACGCGTGCGAATCTCCGTCACCAACGCCGCCAGTGATTGCTTGCCAGGCCGGGGGCGTGCAGTCGCATCAAGCGCAATAATGTCCGGCTGCACGGTCATGAGTTCATCCACTTCTTTAAGGGTGGCGGTAATGAACACTTCGCTGTCCGGATAATCGCGCTTGATGATGCCAATCACCGGCAGGGAAACCTGCTGTTTGATGGCCTCGATATCCGCCACGCTGTTGGCCCGGATAGCGGCTGCGCCTCCCTGCGCGGCCGCCAGCGCCATACGCGCCATAATAAACGGGCTATGAAGCGGCTCGTTCTCCAGCGCCTGACAAGAGACGACCAGTTTTCCTTTCAATGCTTCCAGTATATTTTTCATTACGACAACATCTCTTCTACTTCGTTTTTAATGATCGTGACATGCGGGCCATAAATAACCTGGACCCCGTTACCGCGCACAATGACGCCGCGTGCGCCGGTGGCTTTTAACGCCTGTTCATCAACTTTGCTGCCGTCTTTCACCGTCACGCGTAATCGCGTTGCGCAGCAATCCACCTCTTCCAGGTTTTCTCTTCCGCCCAGGGCTGTGATGACAGCGACGGCGCGCTCGCTTTGGGTGAAAACGGTTTGATCGGCGACCGGCTCTTTTTCCCGTCCCGGCGTGGCGAAATCGAAACGATTAATCAAAAAGCGGAAGGTGAAGTAATACAGGAAGAACCACGGGACACCGACCAGCGGTACAAACAGCCAGTTCGTTTTGGCTTCGCCCTGAAGAATGCCGAACAGCACGAAGTCAATGAACCCGCCAGAGAAGGTCTGCCCAATGGTGATATGCAGGATGTGCGCGAGCATAAACGCCAGCCCATCGAAGAAAGCATGGATAACGTAAAGTACCGGCGCGACAAACAGGAACGAAAATTCGATAGGTTCAGTGATCCCCGTCAGGAAGGATGTCAGTGCGGCGGAAAGCAGCAGCCCGGCGACGCGTTTTTTATTCTGCGGCTTTGCCGTGTGGTACATCGCGAGGCACGCGCCAAGCAGGCCAAACATCATGGTGATGAAACGCCCGGACATGAACCGCGAGGTGCCTTCATAAAAATGTTGGGTGTTCGGATCGGCAAGCTGCGCGAAAAAGATCCGCTGCGTGCCCTCAACCAACTGGCCGTTTACGATTTCGCTGCCGCCAAGCGCAGTGGTCCAGAACGGAAGATAGAAAATATGATGCAAACCGAACGGGCCCAGCATACGTAAAATGAAACCGTAAAGCAGCGTTCCCAGATAGCCGGTGGCGTCAACCAGCCCGCCCAATCCAAAAATGAGTTTCTGGAAATGGGGCCATATCACGGTCATTAGCGCGCCGACCAGGATAGCCGCCAGTGAACTGATGATAGGGACAAAACGCGACCCGCCAAAAGAAGCCGAGGAACTGAGGAAGCGCGATTTTGTTAAAGCGGCTATGAAGCGCACAGGTCACCAGCCCAATCACTACGCCGCCGAACACCCCGGTTTCCAGGGTTTGGATCCCCAGCGTCATACCCTGCCCAACCGCGCCGGGATTCTCCTGCGCCAGTTTGCCCGTCAGCGTCAGTAGCGCATTGATAGTGGCGTTCATCACCAAAAATGCGAGCAGAGCGGCCAGCCCCGCCGTGCCTTTATCATTTTTAGCCAGCCCGACCGCCACCCCTACTGCGAACAGGACCGAGAGGTTGGCGAACACAATCGAGCCCCGCGCTGCTCATGATGGTAAAGATGGCTTGTAGCCAGCCCACATTCAGAAACGGATATGCCGTCAGCGTGTTGGGGTTCGATAGCGCGCCCCCTATTCCCAGCAGTAACCCTGCCGCAGGTAATACGGCAATCGGCAGCATGAATGATTTACCAAAGCGCTGCGCTTTTTCGAACCATCCGCCGGAAGAAGCCCCACTGAACATGTGCATCATTTTTTTCACCCTCGTCATTTGATGAAATTTTTACCATATTATTTATTAATACTGAAAATTATCACCAATAACCTGGACGGCGATCATACTCTTTTAAAATGACTGGTAACTTTCCCCCGCTTTCCGTCACACTACGTGGTAGAGAAACGCGTAAAGGATCTTGCATGTCAGACAATCAAAATCTGCTGCTGCGGCTGCGTCAGGGGATATCCGGCTACAGTCCGACGCAGCAAAAATTGGGTGAGTATGTGCTCGGCGATCCGGCAAAGGTGCTCTATCTGACCATTACCGAGCTGGCGCGGGAAAGCCAAACCAGCGAGGCCAGCGTCACGCGTCTGTGCCGTACGCTGGGCTGTAAGGGATACAACGAATTTAAAATGGCGCTGGCGCTGGATATTCAGCAAGGTCAGCCCGCCCGTAAGCCGGTGGATGAAATCGACAGCGTCGTCGAAGAATCCGTTCAGGCGTTGCAGGACACCGCCAAACTGCTCGACAGAGCGCTGCTTGAAAAAGCCACCCTGGCGCTGCATCAGGCCCGATCAGTGGAAATCTACGGCGTCGCGGCCAGTGCGATTCTGGGCGAATATTTGCATTACAAACTGTTGCGTCTGGGTAAACCTGCCCAGCTTTTCAGTGATATGCATCGCGCAGCGATGAACGCCGCCACGCTGTCAAAAGAGACGCTGGTGGTGGCCATTTCAAGTTCCGGATCAACGCGGGATCTGCTGCATGTGGTCAGGCTGGCCCGCAAGCGCGGTGTTCCTGTGCTGGCGCTGAGTAATACCTCGCGCAGTCCGCTGGCTTCGTTATGCGATATACAGCTGGTGGCGGCAAAACCGGAGGGGCCGCTCAGCGCAGGCGCGCTCAATACTAAAGTAGGGGTGATGCTGTTAGTGGAATTGCTGACGATGTCCTTAATCGCCCTTGATGAACATTACGGCGACGTCAGCCAACAGACGGCCAGCGCAACACTGCCTTTGTTACTGTGATAGCAGGCGTTGCAGGATACAAACAAATCTCTGCAGCGCTTTTTTATATCCGCAAAAATGTTACTAAACGTAATTTGTCTAAGCGTTTGCCATTTTATCTTTCGCTCTTGCCTGCAGATTTGTGTCGATAAATTTCATTGTTATTCAAAAAGATAAATAAATTATTTCTTGCGTTGGGATTTATTATTTTGTTTTGCTGTCGTAGATTAATCCTCTTTGAGACTTTCCTTAAAAAACCTTAATTTCCCCCATTTTTATGCCACGCCGTTATTTATCTGGCGTTTACTTTTCTGCTCCTACAATCCAGCCCATTACCCCAACTGGAATAATACAAATGAAAACATTATTAATTACGGGCGGAACGGGTTTTCTGGGCGGAGCAGTTATAGAGAAAATTCTTCAACGCAATGAAAAGGTCAATTTATTGCTGCTGGTACGTGCCGGGGATGCTGAAGCCGGGCTGGCACGCGTACTCAACAATATGCGCAAGTTTAACCTTACTGAAGCGCAGCTTTCGATGCTGACGTCCTCACAAATAGTGTGCGGCGATTTAGGCGAGCCGGAAAGTTTCCTGCATGACGTCCGTCTTGATAGCGTGACGCACGTTATTAACTGCGCAGCGGTAGCCTCGTTTGGCAATAATCCTCTTATCTGGAAAGTGAATGTCCTGGGGACGCTGGCCTTCGCACACCGCATGGCGGAGGTGGCAGGTCTGGAGCGTTTCCTGCACGTGGGCACGGCCATGTCCTGTACGCCAGAACAAGATTCGCTGGTACCGGAAAGCGCGGAGTTTCGTGAAAATGCCGAGCACCTGGTGGCCTATACGCATTCGAAATCGACCATCGAACAACTGATGCGCCAGCAGTGCCCACAACTGCCGCTGGTGATCGCGCGTCCTTCTATTGTTGTGGGTCATACCCACCACGGCTGCCAGCCTTCTACCAGCATTTTTTGGGTTTTCAGCATGGGGCTGATGCTACAAAAATTTATGTGCTCGCTGGAAGATCGTGTGGATGTGATCCCCGTGGATTATTGCGCAGAGGCATTACTGTTGCTGCTGCAAAAAGAGCTAGCCCGGGGCGAAGTGGTCCATATTTCTGCGGGTGAAGAGAATAGCGTTCGCTTTGCTGATATTGATATCGCGATGGCGCAGCACAGAAAAAGGCGCCTGTTGCGGATAATTACGCCCAGGTAAATTATGAAGCGTTAGTGAAAATGCGCCGCGAACTGAAGGATATTTTCGGGCCGTGTAATGAACGCCTGATGTTAAAAGCGATGCGTTTATATGGCGCTTTCGCCATGCTGAATGTGCGCTTTAGCAACGATAAACTGCTGAAGCTCGGCATGACAAAACCGCCGCGTTTCACCGATTATATTGCTCGCTGTGTGCAAACAACGAATGGATTAACCATTCCACAGCAGATGGAAGTCGATTTTAAATAAAAAAAATGCCAGTCATTCGACTGGCATTTTTCTTTGAGAAAGGTCTGGCGATTACGCCTGGCCTTTCACTTCTTTCAGACCGTTGAACGGTGCGCGGTCACCCAGTGCTTCTTCGATACGAATCAGCTGGTTGTACTTAGCAACGCGGTCAGAACGGCTCATGGAACCAGTTTTGATCTGGCCTGCAGCGGTGCCCACAGCCAGGTCGGCAATGGTCGCGTCTTCAGTTTCGCCAGAACGGTGAGAAATAACGGCAGTGTAGCCGGCATCTTTCGCCATCTTGATTGCAGCCAGAGTTTCAGTCAGAGAACCGATCTGGTTGAATTTGATCAGGATGGAGTTAGCGATGCCTTTCTCGATACCTTCTTTCAGGATCTTGGTGTTGGTTACGAACAGGTCGTCACCAACCAGCTGGATTTTGTCGCCCAGCACTTTGGTCTGGTAAGCAAAACCATCCCAGTCAGACTCGTCCAGACCATCTTCGATGGACACGATCGGGTACTGTTTGGTCAGTTCTTCCAGGAAGTGAGTGAACTCTTCAGAAGTGAAGGCTTTGTTGCCTTCGCCAGCCAGAACGTATTTACCGTCTTTGTAGAATTCAGAAGCTGCGCAGTCCATCGCCAGAGTAACGTCTTTACCCAGTTCGTAGCCTGCTGCTTTTACCGCTTCAGCGATAACAGCCAGCGCTTCGGCGTTGGAGCCCAGGTTCGGCGCGTAGCCGCCTTCGTCGCCCACAGCGGTGTTCATGCCTTTAGACTTCAGCACTTTTGCCAGGTTGTGGAACACTTCAGAACCGATACGTACCGCTTCTTTCAGGGTTTTCGCGCCAACCGGTTGAATCATAAATTCCTGGATATCAACGTTGTTGTCAGCGTGCTCACCACCGTTGATGATGTTCATCATCGGCAGCGGCATAGAGAATTTACCCGGGGTGCCGTTCAGTTCAGCGATGTGCTCATACAGCGGCATGCCTTTAGCGGCAGCAGCAGCTTTAGCAGCAGCCAGAGAAACAGCCAGAATCGCGTTAGCGCCGAAGTTGGATTTGTTTTCGGTACCGTCCAGCTCGATCATGATTTTGTCGAGGTTAGCCTGGTCTTTAGCGTCTTTACCCAGCAGAGCCTGAGCAATCGGGCCGTTTACCGCGCCAACAGCTTTGGTTACGCCTTTGCCCATGAAGCGGGATTTGTCGCCATCGCGCAGTTCCAGCGCTTCGCGGGAACCGGTAGAAGCACCTGACGGCGCAGCAGCCATACCTACAAAACCGCCTTCCAGGTGAACTTCTGCTTCAACAGTCGGGTTACCACGGGAGTCGATGATTTCACGACCGATGATTTTAACGATTTTGGACATTAGATTTTCCTCTAGTCACAAGTTAACTAAAACTCCAGACAAACAGTGCACCGAAAAGGGTGCACTGCCGTACTAACTCGTTTTACTTCGCCTGACGCTTCTGATACTCAGTTGCGGCCTTCACGAAGCCTGCAAACAGTGGGTGTCCATCACGCGGTGTGGAGGTGAATTCCGGATGGAACTGACACGCCACAAACCAGGGGTGATTCGGCACTTCGATGATTTCGACCAGTTGATCATCGCCGGAACGACCCGCAACACGCAGACCCGCTGCTTCAATTTGTTTCAGTAACAGGTTGTTGACTTCATAACGATGACGGTGACGTTCAACGATGGTTGGTGCGCCGTACAGCTTGCGAACCAGGCTTTCATCATCTAACTGGCACTGCTGTGCGCCCAGGCGCATGGTGCCGCCGAGGTCGCTCTTCTCAGAACGTACTTCGACATTGCCGTCTTCATCACGCCACTCCGTGATAAGCGCCACGACAGGGTACTTACAGTCTGGCACAAATTCGGTTGAGTTGGCGTTGTCCATGTTTGCCACGTTACGGGCAAACTCAATCAAAGCAACCTGCATCCCCAGGCAAATGCCCAGGTAAGGAATATTGTTTTCACGCGCATAGCGCGCAGTGGCGATTTTGCCTTCCACGCCGCGATAGCCGAAGCCGCCAGGGATCAGGATCGCATCCAGACCTTTCAGCACTTCGTCGCCACGGGTTTCCACATCCTGCGAATCAATCAGCTTGATGTTGACCGTGACGCGGTTTTTCAGGCCGCCGTGTTTTAGCGCTTCAATCACCGATTTGTAGGCATCAGGCAATTCAATGTACTTGCCGACCATACCGATGGTTACTTCGCCCGCAGGATTGGCTTCTTCGTAAATCACCTGCTCCCATTCTGCCAGATTTGCCTCAGGGCAGTTCAAGCTGAATCGTTTACAAATATAATCGTCCAGCCCCTGTGATTTCAACAGGCCCGGAATTTTATAGATGGAATCGACGTCTTTCAGAGAAATAACCGCTTTTTCTGGAACGTTACAGAATAAAGCAATTTTGGCGCGTTCATTAGCAGGGACTGCGCGATCGGAACGGCAAATCAGAATATCTGGCTGAATACCAATGGAAAGCAGCTCTTTAACAGAGTGCTGAGTCGGTTTGGTTTTCACTTCACCCGCCGCCGCCATATACGGAACCAGCGTCAGGTGCATATACATGGTGTGCTCGCGGCCCACTTCAACCGCCATCTGGCGAATCGCTTCAAGGAACGGCAGGGATTCGATATCACCTACGGTACCGCCGATTTCCACCAGCACGACGTCATGGCCTTCGCCGCCTTCAAGAATGCGTTCTTTGATAGCATTAGTGATATGCGGGATAACCTGAACGGTTGCGCCAAGATAGTCGCCACGACGTTCTTTACGCAGAACCTCGGAATAGATGCGACCTGTGGTGAAGTTGTTGCGACGCGACATACGCGTGCGGATAAAACGCTCGTAGTGGCCGAGGTCTAAATCGGTTTCAGCGCCGTCTTCAGTAACGAACACTTCCCCGTGCTGGATAGGGCTCATGGTGCCCGGATCGACGTTAATATACGGATCCAGTTTCATGATAGTTACGTTGAGGCCACGGGCTTCAAGAATGGCTGCGAGGGAGGCTGCGGCAATGCCTTTACCCAGAGAGGAAACGACCCCGCCGGTCACAAAAATATAGTTCGTTGTCATGCTGAACCTGAGAAGTTAGGTTTAAAGACGATGGAATACCAGGACGGGAAAGTAGTATACCCGAACACGCCGGGGCTCACAAACATTCATTCTCAGCAATCAACGCCAGACCTCGCTTAATAAAGCCGGAAGAAAATAGCCTGTCTGGAATAAATGTTTTTGACGTAAATCAAGCGCTTGTCAGTTACGTTTTGCAACAACAAGCACTTGATCGCAAAAAATGTTTAATAATCAGATTCCTGGCTTTTTACCTCGCACCAGGCGGCTTCCATCTGATCGAGCGTTGCGTCTTCCAGTTTCAGGCCCTGCGCGGCAATAATCTTTTCCACCTCGCGAAAGCGGCGCTCGAATTTGCGGTTGGCCTTCTGCAAGGCTATCTCCGCTTTACTGCCCAGATGACGGGACAGGTTCACCGTAGCAAACAGCAAATCGCCAATCTCTTCTTCCAGTTTCGCCTCATCCACCACCGCCTGATTCGCTTCATGCATCACTTCATCCAGCTCTTCATGCACTTTGTCCACCACCGGGCCGAGGGTGGTCCAGTCAAACCCTACTGCCGCGCAGCGTTTCTGGATTTTATAAGCGCGCATCAGCGCAGGCAGGCTTTCCGGAATATCATCCAGCGTGGAATGTTGGGCTTTTTCTGCCCGTTCCGCGCTTTTGGTTTTTTCCCAGTTCGCCAGCACCTGTTCACTGTCGGTAAAATTCGCATCGCCAAAGATATGGGGATGACGGCGCTCCAGTTTGTCGCTGATCGCCCGACAAATCTCGTTGAAATCAAAGCGCCCCTGCTCTTCCGCCATCCGGGCGTAAAACACCACCTGAAACAGTAAATCGCCCAGCTCGCCGCGCAAATCGTCGAAGTCCTCACGCGCAATCGCGTCCAGCACTTCGTACGTTTCTTCCAGAGTGTAAGGGGCAATGGTGGCGAAGGTCTGGGCTTTATCCCACGGGCAGCCGGTTTGCGGGTCGCGCAGGCGTTGCATAATGCCCAACAGGCGATCGAGTTGATTCATGATGAGATCCTTGACTAAGAAAAAACGGGGGCGCAGCGGGTTTACGCTACGCCCCATCCCCGACGACGGGGAGAGAGGATTAGCCGTGCAGACGGCGGGCGTCGATAACGTCAGGCACCTGATTCAGTTTGCCCAGTACGCGCCCCAATACCTGCAGGTTGTAGATTTCTATGTCCATGTCGATGGTCGCCACTTGCTGCTTCGTATCGCTGCGGCTGGCTACGCCAAGCACATTGACTTTTTCGTTGGCCAGTATCGTGGTGATATCGCGCAACAGCCCGCTGCGATCGTTGGCCGTCACGCGCACCACCAGTGAATAGCCAGCGGAGTAACTTTCGCCCCACACCGCGTCGACAATGCGTTCCGGCGCATGCGACTGCAACTCGGTGAGCTGGTCACAGTCGGCGCGATGGATAGAAATACCGCGTCCCTGGGTGATAAATCCGACAATATCATCCCCCGGAATTGGCTGGCAGCAGCGAGCGATGTGATGCATCAGATTCCCCACGCCTTCCACCACCACGCGACCATTATCTTTACTACGGTTTTGCGGCTGGAACGTTTTCTGCTTGAGCTGCTTCAACGCCGCCGCATCCTGCTCGGCCGCGCTCGGCTTATTGAATTTCGATTGCAGGAAATTAATCATCTGATTGAGACGGATATCCCCGCCGCCAATCGCTGCCAGCAACTCTTCCACTTCATTAAAGTTGTAACGTGGCAGCAGATGTTTTTCCGCTTCCTTCAGGCTGATGCCGAGATGCGCCAGTTCGTCGTCGAGGATCTGGCGACCGGCAAGAATGTTTTTGTCGCGATCCTGTTTACGGAACCAGTTATGGATTTTGGCGCGCCCGCGGCTGGTGGTGACATAGCCCAGATTGGGGTTCAGCCAGTCGCGGCTCGGGTTCGGCTGCTTCTGGGTGATGATTTCGATCTGATCGCCCATTTGCAGCTGATAGGTAAAGGGAACGATGCGCCCGCCGATTTTTGCCCCGATGCAGCGATGCCCCACGTCGCTGTGAATGTGATAGGCGAAGTCCAGCGGCGTTGAGCCTGCGGGCAGATCCACCACATCGCCTTTCGGCGTAAACACATACACGCGATCGTCAAACACCTGGCTGCGGACCTCATCGAGCATCTCGCCGGAGTCGGCCATCTCTTCCTGCCACGCAATCAGCTTACGCAGCCAGGCGATGCGGTCCTCATAACCGGCGTGACCGCCGCTAACGGTGCCTTCTTTATATTTCCAGTGCGCGGCAACGCCCAGTTCGGCGTCTTCATGCATCTGACGGGTACGAATTTGGATCTCTACCGTTTTGCCGCCAGGGCCGAGCACCACGGTATGAATGGACTGATAGCCGTTCGGTTTCGGGTTCGCCACATAGTCATCGAACTCATCAGGCAGATGACGGAATAACGTATGAACGATACCCAGCGAGGCGTAGCAGTCCTGCAAGCGCTCCGCCACGATGCGCACCGCGCGCACATCAAACAGCTCATCAAACGCGAGGTGTTTTTTCTGCATTTTGCGCCAGATGCTGTAGATATGCTTCGGACGGCCATAAACCTCGGCTTTTACGCCTTCTTCTTTAATCGATTTGCGGATCAGTCCTACGAACTCGTCGATGTAGTGTTCGCGATCGATCCGCCGCTCGTGCAGCAATTTAGCGATGCGTTTATATTCTGCCGGGCGCAGGTAGCGGAAGCAGTAATCCTCCAGCTCCCATTTCAACTGACCAATGCCTAACCGGTTAGCCAGCGGGGCGTAAATATTGGTGCACTCTTTCGCCGCCAGGACGCGTTCGTCTTCCGGCGCGTCTTTGACTTCGCGCAGATGGGCGATACGCTCAGCCAGCTTGATTACCACGCAGCGGAAATCATCCACCATCGCCAGCAGCATGCGGCGCACGTTATCGACCTGTTCGGAAGAGACGGAATCATTGTGGGTGGCTTTAAGCTGGCGGATAGCGTCCATATCGCGCACGCCATGGATCAGGGTGACGATGGATTTGCCGACGCTCTCTTCGAGCACCTCTTCGCTGACCACGTCTGCGTCGGCGATGGGGAATAACAGCGCGGCGCGCAACGTATCGCTATCCATGCTTAACATGGAGAGGATTTCCACCATTTCGACGCCGCGCCACAGCAAAAGCTCCGCTTGCGGATGCCCTTTAGTAAGCTGCTCGCAATACGCCCAAGTTTCGGTTAAGCGTTCACACGACTGCTGGTTATTGATGCCAAGACTCGCGACCCATTTTTCATGTCAAATTCACCAGCTTTATTGAGATGTGCACTTCTTACCGCAACCATTGTCCTCTCCTTCAGGGACGCGCTGGCCTGCTAACAGACCTTCACTCATGCCGTACAAACAGCACCATAGACTCCAGATGCCCAGTGTGGGGGAACATATCCAACATCGCCAACTGCTGAATGTGGTATCCCGCCCGCAGTAATTCTTCGCTATCCCGCGCAAGCGTTGCCGGATTACAGGAAACATAGACCACGCGACGCGGCATTAATTTCACAACATGCTGCATCACGCCCGGCGCGCCCGCCCTGGCCGGGTCCAGCAATATCTTATCAAATCCCTGCGCTGCCCAGGGCTGACGGGTAACATCTTCTTCCAAATTTTCATGAAAAAAGATGACATTTTTCAGGCCATTACTCTCTGCGTTCCGTTGGGCCTTGGCAACCAGCGCCGGTACGCCTTCCACACCCACCACGCTTTGGGCGCGGCGGGCAAGCGGCAGCGTAAAATTGCCCATTCCGCAAAACAGATCCAGTACCCGGTCAGTCGGTTGCACATCCAGCCATTCCAGCGCCCGCGCCACCATCTGCTGATTCACCGCATCATTCACCTGAATAAAGTCGCGCGGACTAAAGGTTAAGCGTAGACCGTCAGAATGATAGTAAGGCTCATCGCCGGTGATGTGTTCCAGCGCATCACTCTGCGGCGCTAAAAAGAGCGCAACGTCATGCTGATGCGAGAACTGTTCCAGTTTCTGTTTATCGTTCGCCGATAACGGCTCCGTATGACGCAACACCATCAGCGGGCCGTTATCCGCCAGCACCAGTTCCACATGTCCCAGTCGCCGAACACCCTGTAAGCCATTCAGGCAGATCCGAAGCTCCGGCAGCAACGCCTCAAGCCGGGGCACCATAACCGGGCATTGCCGGATATCCACCAGGTCGCTGGATGCCGCTTTACGAAATCCCATCTCTAAGGTTTGCGCACGTGACAAATAATTCAAGCTTAACCGCGCACGGCGGCGATAGCCCCACTCCGGGCTGGCGATAATATTGTCAACGGGATGGTTCATCAGCCGCGCCAGGGACTGCGCTTTACTGCTTTGCTGGAGCGCAACGCTGGCATGTTGCTGCTGGCAGCCGCCGCATACGCCAAAATGCGGGCAGCGCGGCGTGACACGGGCCGGGCTGTCGGTGAGCCGTTTTTTTACCGTGGCATGTCCAAAATTGCGTTTGTCCTGAGTAAGCGTGACTTCTGCACACTCGCCGGGCAGTAGGCCGCTGATAAACAATGCTTTCCCATCGTGCCGCGCCACGCCCTGGCCAAAGGGGTCAAGGTCGTTTACCGTTACGGTTATGATCTGACGCGTCGTCACGCGTCGCTTTGCAGAGTAGAATTGCGCCATTGCCTACACGTATTCATTAAACTAAGTGACGCTGATTGTCCCATAACGGAAGCCCATGACCAACTACAGCCTGCGGGCACGCATGATGATTCTGATCCTGGCGCCAACCGTGCTTATCGGGTTGCTGCTGAGTATTTTCTTTGTCGTCCACCGCTATCACGATTTACAACGCCAGTTGGAAGACGCTGGAGCCAGCATTATTGAGCCGCTGGCGGTATCCAGCGAATATGGCATTAACCAGAATAACCGCGAATCCACCCGCCAGCTCATCAGCGTTTTGCACCGCCGCCATTCGGATATCGTGCGGGCTATCTCGGTATACGATCGGAATAATAACCTGTTCGTGACCTCAAACGCCCATGCGAAAAGCGAGATTCTCCAGCTTCCGCCAGGCAGCGCGCTACCGAAAGAACTGACCGCTCACCGTCAGGGCACGATGTTGATTATGCGCACGCCCATCATCTCAGAAAGCTATTCGTCAGATGAGTCAGCCTCAACGGACGCTAAGCCCGATGGGAATATGCTGGGCTACGTGGCGCTGGAGATGGATCTCAGTTCGGTACGCCTGCAACAATATAAAGAGATGTTCGTCTCGGTATTAATGCTGCTGCTTTGCATATTGTGCGCGATGATTTTTGCCTGGCGGTTGATGCGTGACGTGACCAGCCCGATCCGCAATATGGTGAATACCGTTGACCGTATCCGGCGCGGGCAACTGGACAGCCGCGTGGAAGGTTTCATGCTGGGCGAGCTGGATATGTTGAAAAACGGCATTAACTCGATGGCGATGTCGCTGGCGGCTTATCACGAAGAGATGCAGCACAACGTCGATCAGGCGACGTCCGATCTGCGGGAGACGCTGGAGCAGATGGAAATCCAGAACGTCGAACTGGATTTAGCCAAAAAACGCGCCCAGGAAGCCGCACGTATCAAATCGGAATTCCTGGCTAATATGTCCCATGAATTGCGTACCCCGCTCAATGGCGTCATCGGCTTTACCCGTCTGACGCTGAAAACAGACCTCAATCCTACCCAGCGCGATCACCTTAATACGATTGAACGTTCGGCCAATAATCTGCTGGCCATTATTAATGATGTGCTGGATTTCTCGAAGCTGGAGGCGGGCAAACTCATCCTTGAAAGCATCCCGTTCCTGCTTCGCAACACCCTGGATGAGGTGATGACGCTGCTGGCCCATTCGGCGCACGATAAAGGCCTTGAGCTCACCATCAATATTAAAAACGATGTGCCGGATAATGTGATTGGCGATCCGCTGCGCCTGCAACAGGTGCTCACCAATCTGGTGGGAAATGCCATTAAATTTACCGAAAGCGGCAATATCGATATTTTTGTCGAGAAGCGGGCTATCAGCCACAGCAAAGTGCAGATTGAAGTGCAAATCCGCGACACCGGCATCGGTATTCCTGAACGCGATCAGTCGCGATTGTTCCAGGCATTCCGTCAGGCGGATGCGAGTATTTCCCGCCGCCATGGGGGGACCGGGCTGGGTCTGGTCATCACCCAGCGGCTGGTAAACGAAATGGGCGGAGAAATATCTTTTCATAGCCAGCCAAACCGCGGCTCGACCTTCTGGTTCCATATCAATCTGGATTTGAACCAGAACGTCGTGGTTGATCGCCAGACCACTGAAAATCTTGCCGGACGGCGTATCGCCTATATCGAGCCTAATCCCAGCGCCGCGCAAAGCACCCTGGGTATCTTAGCCACCACGCCGCTGACCGTCATATACAGCCCGACGTTTGCCGGCCTGACGGACGATCACTACGACATTCTGCTTTACGCCACATCGGTGACCCAACGCGAGCCGCTGACCATGCAGCACGAACTGCTGGCTAAAGCCGCGACGATGACGGATTGCCTGTTGCTGGCCCTTCCCTGCCATGCCCAGGTGGATGCCGAGGCGTTGAAAAAAGAGGGCGCGGCAGGCTGTTTACTGAAACCCATTACCGAAACGCGGCTTATTCCGCTGTTGCTGGAACACTGCCCCAATGGTCAGCCCGCGCTTCGCCCGGTTGATGAGCAGGGCAAATTGCCCATGACGGTCATGGCCGTGGATGACAACCCGGCAAACCTGAAGCTCATCGCCGCGTTGCTGGAGGATCATGTTCAGCACATTGAGCTGTGCGACAGCGGGCTTCAGGCGCTTGAGCGGGCCAAAGCACAACCGCTGGATCTGATCCTGATGGATATCCAGATGCCGGAAATGGACGGCATCCGCGCCTGTGAACTGATTCGCCAGTTGCCCCATCACCAGCATACGCCGGTGATTGCGGTCACCGCCCACGCCATGGCCGGACAAAAAGAGAAGCTGCTGGCGGCAGGCATGAATGACTATCTCGCGAAGCCGATTGAAGAAGAGAAACTGCGCGCCCTGCTGCTGCGTTATCAGCCCGGCCAGGTGGTTGCCAGCCAGCCCGCGCCAGCGATAGCAAATGTTGATCCGCAACCCGATGTCACCCTCGACTGGCAACTGGCGTTGCGCCAGGCGGCCAATAAACCCGAGCTGGCCAGAGAGTTGCTGCATATGCTGCTGGAATTCCTGCCAGAGGTGCGTAACACCCTTGAAGAGCAACTGGTGGGTGAAAAACCAGAAGGTCTGGTGGAGATCATTCATAAACTCCACGGCAGTACAGGCTATAGCGGCGTTCCTCGCCTAAAGAAACTGTGTCATTTGATTGAACAGCAGTTACGCAGCGGGACGCCTGCGACGGAACTGGAGCCGGAAATGCTGGAACTGCTTGATGAAATGGATAACGTGGCGCGGGAAGCGCGGAAAATCTTAGGGTGATCCTCTCCCGTATCAGGAGAGGAGACGTTCAGGGTTTTGCCCGAGCCAGCTTCATGACAGCAGCAATATTGCGGGCGTTCATTCGCAGATTGTCGGCGGCGTTCTCCAGCGCTTCATCCAGCGTGCAAATGCGCGGGATCACGCTGAATATCGCGTCCAGCCCGTGGTCATAGACGACCCCGACATCTTTCGTCAGGCTACCTGCAATGCCAATCACCGGAATGTCATAGCGTTTCGCCACGCGAGCCACGCCAATCGGCACCTTTCCATGGATGGTCTGGCTGTCGATACGCCCTTCGCCGGTGATCACCAAATCCGCATGACGCACGGCGGCATCAAGCGATAGTGCTTCTGTCACGATCTCTACGCCCTGGCGCAGCTCCGCGCCGCAGAAGGCGTACAGCGCCACGCCCATTCCCCCCGCCGCGCCACCGCCTTTCAGGGTTAATACGGACTTATCGAGATCGCGCTCAATAATTTTGCCGTAATGGGTCAATGCCTCATCAAGCTGGCGGACCATGTCAGGCGTTGCCCCTTTTTGCGGGCCGAATACCGCCGTTGCGCCCTCTTCGCCCGTAAGCGGGTTGGTGACATCGCAAGCCACTTCTATGCGGCATTCCGCAAGACGCGGGTCCAGCCGCCGGGTGTCGATGCGCTCAAGCTGACTCAGCGCTTCGCCGCCACCCGCGATTTGCTCGCCCTGTGCATCCAGCAAGCCTGCGCCCAGCGCCTGCACCATGCCTGCCCCACCGTCGTTGGTGGCGCTGCCGCCGAGGCCGATTATGATATGCCGCACGCCTGCATCCAGCGCGTGACGGATTAATTCGCCGGTTCCCCAACTGGTGGTGATACGCGGGTCGCGGCGCGCCGTCGGTACAGACTCCAGACCACTCGCCGCCGCCATTTCAATAAACGCCTGTTTTTCATCGCCGGATAATCCGTAAAACGCCTCAACGGGCTCGCCCAACGGTCCGGTGACGCTGAGCGTCACGATTCGTCCCTGAGTCGCGGCCACCATCGCCTCGACCGTTCCCTCGCCGCCATCGGCCATGGGAATTTTTACCACTTCCGCATCGGGAAAAATCTGCCGGAAGCCGTCCTCAATGGCGGTCGCAACCTCCAGCGCAGACAGACTCTCTTTCCATGAATCAGGAGCGATAACAATTTTCATAGCTGTTCCTTTCGCGCGGTGTTATCTCGCCTCTTTTAATAAAGCATAAGCGACGTCAACGGCAGCCGCCTGCCGTTAAAAAAAACGGTGCCCGAAGGCACCGATACGATTAACGCACCATACAGGGGCGCTTGTTATCGAATTTCCAGTCAGGAATAAGATACTGCATACCCATGGCGTCATCGCGTGCGCCAAGTCCATGTTTTTGATAAAGCGCGTTGGCTTTCATTACCTGGTCCATATCCAGCTCGACACCCAGACCCGGTGTGGTCGGTACCTGCACCATGCCGCCTTTGATTTCGAACGGCGCTTTGGTCAGGCGCTGGTTGCCTTCCTGCCAAATCCAGTGGGTGTCGATCGCGGTGATATTGCCCGGCGCAGCGGCCGCCACATGGGTGAACATAGCCAGCGAAATATCAAAATGGTTGTTGGAATGCGAGCCCCAGGTCAGACCGAAATCATGGCACATCTGCGCCACGCGTACTGAGCCCTGCATGGTCCAGAAGTGCGGGTCCGCCAGCGGGATGTCGACAGATTGTAGTGACAGGGTATGCCCCATCTGGCGCCAGTCAGTGGCAATCATATTGGTCGCCGTCGGCAAGCCCGTCGCACGGCGGAATTCGGCCATGACTTCACGACCGGAATAACCCTGCTCGGCGCCGCACGGATCTTCTGCGTAGGCCAGCGAACCTTTCAGGTATTTACCGATTTTAATGGCTTCGTTCAACGACCAGGCACCGTTCGGGTCCAGCGTGACGCGGGCCTGCGGGAAGCGTTTCGCCAGGGCGATGATGGATTCAGCTTCCTCTTCGCCAGCCAGTACGCCGCCTTTCAGTTTGAAATCGTTAAAGCCGTATTTTTCATATGCCGCTTCCGCCAGGCGTACCACCGCCTGCGGGGTCATCGCTTCGTCATGACGCAGGCGATACCAGTCACATTGTTCATCCGGCTGGCTTTGATACGGCAGCGGTGTGCGCTTGCGGTCGCCAATGAAGAACAGATAGCCGAGCATTTCCACTTCGCTGCGCTGTTGGCCATCGCCCAACAGTGAAGCCACGTTAACGCCCAGGTGCTGGCCCAGCAAATCCAGCAATGCCGATTCGATACCGGTCACCACGTGGATCGTGGTACGCAGATCGAAGGTTTGCAGACCACGGCCAGCCGCGTCACGGTCGGCGAACGTGGCACGCACCGTATTGAGGATATTTTTATATTCTCCGAGCGTTTTACCTACCACCAGCGCTGCCGCATCTTCCAGGGTCTGGCGAATTTTTTCGCCACCGGGGATTTCGCCCACGCCGGTATGGCCAGAGTTGTCTTTGATGATGACGATATTACGCGTGAAGAACGGGGCATGGGCGCCGCTCAGGTTCATCAGCATACTATCGTGACCCGCCACCGGGATAACGTTCATTTCGGTGACCACAGGAGTGGACTGGTAAGTCGTCATTATGTAAACCCTTTATCTAAGCTTTCAGGAACGTCCGAATACCGGGCGTTTGCGGTCAAATGTCCAACCAGGAATCAGATACTGCATCGGACCGGCATCGTTACGCGCGCCGCCGGGCAATTTTTTATACGCTTCATGGGCCTTATGGATCTGATCCCAGTCGATCTCCACTCCCAGACCTGGCGCATCCGGCACGGCGATTTTGCCGTCTTTAATTTGCAGCGGATCGCGGGTGAGGCGTGATTCGCCTTCCTGCCAGATCCAGTGTGTATCAATGGCGGTAGGGTTGCCCGGTGCCGCGGCGCCGACATGGGTAAACATCGCCAGCGAAATATCGAAATGGTTGTTGGAGTGGCAACCCCAGGTCAGGCCCCAGTCGTCGCACATTTGCGCCACGCGTACCGCACCGCTCAGGGTCCAGAAGTGCGGGTCCGCCAGCGGGATGTCCACTGCATTCAGCATCACCGCATGGCCCATTTCACGCCAGTTGGTGGCGATCATGTTAGTGGCGACCGGCAGGCCTGTCGCACGGCGGAATTCCGCCATCACTTCACGGCCGGAATATCCCTGTTCCGCCCCGCACGGATCTTCCGCATAGGTCAGCACGTCGTTCAGCCCTTTGCACAGCGCGATGGCTTCGTCCAGCAGCCATGCGCCGTTCGGATCCACCGTAATGCGCGCATCCGGAAAGCGTTTTTTCAGGGCGCGTGCGGTGTCGATCTCTTTTTCGCCGGGCAATACGCCGCCTTTGAGTTTGAAATCTTTAAAGCCATAGCGATCCTGTGCCGCCTCTGCCAGACGCACCACCGACTCGCTGTCCATCGCTTCCTGATGACGCAGGTGATACCAGGGATGCTTACCCTGCTCGCCCGCCTGATACGGCAGATCGGTTTTCGTGCGATCGCCGATATAGAACAGATAGCCCAGCACGGTAACCGCGTCGCGCTGTTTACCCGGCCCAAGCAGTTCGCACACCGGCACGTTCAGCGCTTTGCCCAGCAGATCCAGCAGCGCCGCTTCCAGTGCCGCCACGGCGTTCACTTTCAGTTCAAACGTCCAGGCACCCTTGCCGAAGGTATCGAAATCCGCCGCCTGGTTGCCTTTGTGGACCTGTTGCACCACGCGGTTTAACCGCGCCACTTCCTTGCCAACCACGGTGGGAATCGCATCCACCAGCGTTTGATAAATAACTTCGCCGCCGGGCGCTTCCCCAACGCCGGTATTGCCGGCGTTGTCCGTGAGCACCACGATATTACGGGTAAACCAGGCGTTATGTGCGCCGCCGATATTCATCAGCATGCTGTCCTGACCGGCGACGGGTATCACCTTCATCTCAGTGATAACGGGGCTTGATTGCGTGGTCATGTGCGACTCCCGGTAACAGGTTTGAGTTCGATACGTTTGATATCACCAACGATCACCAGATAACTCAGTACGGCGATAAAGGCGTGAACACCGACGTAAATCAACGCGCCGTTGAACGAGCCAGAAACCCCAACGATATAACCGATAGCGATAGGCGTCACGATACCGGAGATGTTACCGAACATATTGAACAGACCGCCGCTCAGGCCGCTGATCTCTTTCGGCGCGGTATCTGCCATCACCGCCCAACCCAGCGCGCCGATGCCTTTACCGAAGAACGCCATGGCCATAAAGCCGATAATCATCCATTCCACATCCACGTAGTTACAGAACACCATGGTCATGGAGAGCAGCATACCGAGCACGATAGGCGTTTTACGGGCAATATTCAGCGAACCGGTACGGCGCATCAGCCAGTCGGAAATAATGCCGCCCAACACCCCGCCCGCGAAACCGCAGATAGCCGGGATAGACGCCACAAAGCCCGCTTTAAGGATCGACATACCGCGCGCCTGGACCAGGTACACCGGGAACCAGGTAATGAAGAAGTACGTCAGGGCGTTGATGCAGTACTGACCAATATACACGCCAATCATCATGCGGGACGCCAGCAGTTGCTTAATCTGGCCCCATTTCTGGCTGAACGGCACACTCTGCTTGTTGTTTTTCTGATCCATATTGACCAGTGCGCCGCCGGCTTCGATGTAATCAAGCTCGGCCTGGTTGACGCCCGGATGTTTGTTCGGTTCGTGGATCATTTTCAGCCACAGGAAGCTGACGAAAATACCCAGACCGCCCATGAAGAAGAACACATGCGACCAACCTACCGCGTGGGTCAGCCAGCCCATGATCGGGGCGAAGATAACCGTTGCGAAATACTGTGCGGAGTTAAATATCGCAACCGCCGTGCCCCTTTCCTGCGCCGGGAACCAGGCCGCAACGATTCGGCTGTTGCCGGGGAAAGAAGGTGCTTCAGCGAGGCCCACCAGGAAGCGCAGAGTGAACAGCGCAACAATGATGCCGAAGCCGCTAAAAATATCGACGAAGCCTTGCAGCAGGGTAAACATGGACCAAATAAAGATGGACCAGAAATAGACGCGTTTTGAACCAAAACGGTCGAGCAGCCAACCGCCCGGGATCTGGCCGATGACGTATGCCCACGAAAACGCAGAGAAAACGTAACCCATGCCCACCGGATCCAGCCCGATATCTTTGGCCATTTCTGAACCAGCGATCGAGAGCGTGGCGCGGTCGCCATAGTTAAATGATGTGACGATAAACAGCATCACCACTATCCAATAACGAGCATTGGTGCGCTTTTGCACTGCACTCGCCGTCTGGCTAATCGTATTCATTGTTGCACTCCTGAATCATAGCGTTTTGCTACATTCATTCTGAACAGCACAACCTGGAGGGTAATCAGAATGAGTATTTGTTGTAAGTCGCAGTATTGTCGTCCCAGAGTCGTTACCGCCCTGATTTCTGCGTTTTAAGAACTGGCGAAAAAAGTATATGAAGGGGAGTAAAAGAGCTCACCGTGCAGGGCCACAACATTACAGGGCTTTCCAGGAAGGGTTTATGGCATCCGCACAACGTAGTGGGCGATGCCTCACGGAAATGAAACAGGAGCCAGATGAAACGCTATTTCAAATGATATCAACAGCAGGAATGTGAAGCGTATCGCTTGACGCAGAGGTCTGGCGGGATCACAAAAAATGGCGGAAGGGTAGAAAGGATTTCTTTTTCAGTATGTTAAGTAAGAGTTAATCACTACGGGTTAAATGCGTATCGGGAAAAATGCCCCCGGATGAGGGCAATGATTTATTTAAGCTGTGCGCCCCATGCTTCAACCCACGGGTTGGAAACCGTTTCTGGTTCCGGGTCTTCACTCGCGTCTATCATCAGCACATCGCCGACGCGTTGTGCATGTTGTTCCGCAAGCAGCGCATCAAATCGCTTACCGGCGCCGCAAAAATTCTGGTACGTGCTGTCGCCCAGGGCAATCACGCCGTATCGCAATCCAGGTTGATAGCCAAGCTGGTCTTTGATGGTCTGGAATAACGGGGCAATGCTCTCGGGGAAATCTCCCTGTCCGGTGGTAGAGGTGACGACCAGCACATGATCGTGCTCATATTGCCGCCAGTCGTTGAGTTCCGGATCCTCATAAACGGTAGCGCTATGGCCCTGGCCGCGTAAGATGGCTTCTGCCTCCTCGGCGACCAGGAGTGAGTTGCCATACATGGTGCCGACAAAAATCCCTATCTTTGCCATTGCTGTGACTCCTTACGATTGTTCCTGATGAACATCATCCTGGCCGCTGAGTGCAGGAAACTCAACCCTTTCAATATCAGGGAGAATCCCGCACCAGCCGAAATGTGATAACGCCGACATCCAGACCTTATCCAGCGGCGCGGTGAGGGTTAGCGGCGCGCCCGTTACCGGATGATTAAGCGTTAGCGAGCTGGCATGCAACATCAAGCGATCGCAGCCGAAATGCTCTGCCGCCGCACGATTCTGGCGTAAATCTCCGTGTTTGCTGTCGCCGATAATGGGATGACGCAGATGCGCCAGGTGACGGCGCAACTGATGCTTACGCCCGGTTTGCGGCAATAACGAAACCAGGCTGTAACGCGCGGTGGGATAGCGTCCGACGGCGACCGGCATTTCCACGGTGGCGATGCCACGATAATGGGTAACCGCAGGCTGCGGGCCTTTATCAGCGCGGGCATACTTATCGCCGATTTTATCAAGCTCTTCCGTCAGCGGATAATCCAGTACCGCCTCATCCTGCAACCAGCCCCGGGTGATGGCATGATACTGTTTCTGGATTTGGTGATGTTCAAACTGCTGCGCCAGTAAGCGCCCCACTTCGCTGGAGAGCCCCATCAGCAATACGCCAGACGTCGGGCGATCAAGGCGGTGGGCAGTAAAAACATGCTGACCAATCTGATCGCGCACGGTTTGCATCACAACCACTTTTTCATCGCGGTCAAGCCAACTGCGGTGAACCAGCCAGCCCGACGGTTTATTTACCGCCACCAGCCACGCATCCTGATACAGGATCTCAAGACTCACGCTTTTACCTCACTGAACCAGGCATCCATTTCCTGGAGCAGGGCAATAATGTCTTCACGCGCCGGATGACCCGGATGCAGCGCCACTTCATAGTACGGCGCAATCGAAAAAGCCTGCGGCAACGGGCTGTCGCTGTCGAGCAGCGCGTGCATTCGGGGAATGAAAATCCACTGCAGCCACTCATAAGGCGCAAGGGTGTCCAGGCAAAAAGGCTGATCGCTGGCAAACGCGGCGGCATCAGGCGGATTGCCCTGCCACTGCTGGTGGTTGCGCAGCGTTGTTTCGATAAGGAGAAGTTGCTGACGCACAGCATTCGCTCTGTTCATGATTGACCTCGATTCCGGCAAACAGGCGCGCAGCATAGCATTTCATGACGGGAATAAAAAAAGGGAGCACTGTAAAAACAGTGCTCCCGGTTCGTTTCGCAGCAGTCCGGCTACTTTTGTTGCTCCCTGCTCATCCTTGACAACTTTTCCTGTGAGCTCAAGAGCTCAACGTCCTTATTTATGCATCCTGCACGCCATCATCATGACAGCTTATTTGCACCTTCCTGGCGCTGAATCCCTGATCGTCCTGATCCACCGAACATCCCGACCGGCTCTCGTTCTCCCTCCTGGAGGTGTCCTTTAACGCGCCCTTGCGTTATCCTTGCTTCGTCCTGAAGCCTTCCCTGAAGCACCATCCTGGTGTGTTCCCTGGCTGAAGCAACATCTTCCTGATGTAAACTTCATATCGTGACGTCCTGTCAACGGATATAGAATCCTCTATTACGACTCGTCTTACAAGGGAACCCCGATCACAGATTGCAGTTAAGTTTCATTCGAAAGTGCCGAAAAAGTTATTAATTCATTGAATTTTAATAATATTCAATTTTAGCCCAGGTAAACACGCCCAGACGTTAGCGGCAATGTCTTACAAACTTGTAAGAGATATCTCACAAAGCAATTAGCAAAAAATGCTTACACCTGCGGCTCAAGGCCAGAAAGGAAGGCGCTAAGCGAAGGCGCAATCACGGTGCGCTGACGGGTGCCCAGTTTTTCTACCGTGACTTCGCCGCTTAAATTGCACAGCGAAACCACCTCCATTTCATCTTCGCGCGTGGCGATAAAAAGCGTCGGTGAAAGCTTCAGGCGCTTTTGGGTAACAAGATGGCCAATGAGGTTTTCCTGAACGCGACGGAAATCATCTTCGCTCCAGGTTTGCAGCAGCGTCAGCGCGTCGCCGTCAAATCGCGCCGCCATATCGCCCGCATACTGCGTGGTATAAAACGCGTGGATATCTTCCTGCACCACGATGTCCATGGCCCGTTCCACCGCACTCAGGCTGGCGGCGGGTTCAAAGGGTTGCGGCTGCCAGATAACCCGGTCCTGCAACGTCGAGATAATGCAGGGCGACGGGACGCCATAGAGATCTTCGCTTTGCGGCCATGTACTGTGCGCATCATGCCACGCATCGCAAAATCGGCGGGTAAAGGCTTTCAGGGCTTGCTGCACATCACTTTCCACTGCGTTTCTCTCTCATTGCCAGGTACGATACACTAGGCCAATTATTGTACCTGCTTTATTTTGGTGACACATGACTTCTTATGAAAATCACGCGGCGTTAAGCGGCCTGACGCTGGGTAAATCCACTGCCTACCGGGACATTTACGACGCCAGTCTGTTGCAGCCGGTTCCCCGTAGCCTGAACCGTGACCCGCTGGGGCTCAGGGCCGACGCGCTGCCCTTCCACGGCGCGGACATCTGGACGCTGTATGAGCTTTCCTGGCTGAACAATAATGGGTTGCCGCAGGTCGGCGTGGGGCATGTCAGCATTGATTCCGCCAGCGTCAATCTGGTGGAGTCCAAAAGCTTTAAGCTCTACCTCAACAGTTTTAATCAAACCCGCTTCGCCAGTTGGGATGAGGTGCAACAGACCCTGGCGCAGGATTTAGGCCGCTGCGCGCAAGGCAATGTGGACGTAAAATTGTTTCGCCTGCACGAACTGGAAGGCCAGACGGTAGCGGCGTTTGACGGAACGTGTATTGATAATCAACCCATTACGATTGATAACTATGAGTTCGATGCGGATTATCTGGCGGGCGCTGCCGGCGATCGCGTGGTGGAAGAAACGCTGGTCAGCCATCTGTTGAAGTCAAACTGCCTGATTACCCATCAGCCTGACTGGGGCTCGGTGCAAATTCGTTATAACGGCCCGCAAATCGACCGGGAAAAGCTGCTGCGCTATCTGGTTTCTTTCCGCCATCATAATGAATTCCACGAACAGTGCGTGGAGCGAATTTTTAACGACATTATGCGTTTTTGCCAGCCGACATCCCTCAGCGTTTACGCGCGCTACACCCGTCGCGGCGGGCTGGATATCAATCCATGGCGCAGTAATACCGATTTTACGCCAGCCACGGGGCGTCTGGTGCGCCAATAACTGGAATATGTCTCGCATTTGACACACCATTTTACGTTAGCGGGTTGTTAAACCTGAGCAGGCAGGGCTATTGTAATCACAGGGATCGGCGCGTGGTGCCCGTAAGGAGTTCACTTGATTACACATATTAGCCCGCTTGGCTCAATGGATATGTTGTCGCAGCTGGAAGTCGATATGCTTAAACGCACGGCCAGCAGCGATATTTATCAACTCTTCCGCAATTGTTCTTTGGCAGTACTGAATTCCGGTAGTCAGACCGACAACAGTAAAGAACTGCTTTCTCGATTTGAAAATTTTGACATCAACGTATTACGTCGCGAACGCGGCGTTAAGCTTGAACTCATCAATCCGCCCGATGAGGCCTTCGTCGATGGTCGCATCATTCGCTCTTTGCAGGCGAACCTGTTTGCCGTGCTGCGCGATATTTTGTTCGTAAATGGGCAGATAACCAGCGCGGGTCGGTTGCAGCATCTCGATCTGGAAGACTCTACCCATATCACTAACCTGGTCTTCTCTATCCTGCGTAACGCCCGTGCGCTGCACGTCGGCGAAGCGCCGAATATGGTGGTGTGCTGGGGTGGGCACTCCATTAATGAAACCGAATACCTCTATGCCCGTCGCGTAGGGACGCAACTCGGTTTACGTGAACTCAATATTTGCACTGGCTGCGGACCGGGCGCGATGGAAGCGCCCATGAAAGGCGCGGCAGTCGGCCATGCGCAGCAACGTTATAAAGAAGGACGTTTCATCGGCATGACCGAACCGTCGATTATCGCCGCTGAACCGCCTAACCCGCTGGTGAACGAACTCATCATCATGCCGGATATTGAAAAGCGCCTCGAAGCCTTCGTGCGCATCGCTCATGGGATCATTATTTTCCCGGGCGGGGTAGGCACGGCAGAAGAGTTGCTTTACCTGCTGGGGATACTGATGAATCCGCATAACCAGGATCAGGTGCTGCCGCTTATCCTCACCGGGCCGAAACAGAGTGCAGATTATTTCCGCGTGCTGGATGAGTTTATCGTCAGTACGCTTGGGGAACAGGCGCGTCGCTATTATCGCGTGATTATTGACGATGCCCCGGAAGTCGCGCGCCAGATGAAAAAAGCCATGCCGCTGGTTAAAGAGAATCGCCGCGAAACCGGCGATGCATACAGCTTTAACTGGTCGATTCGTATTTCACCGGACCTTCAGGTGCCGTTTGAGCCGACGCACAGCAATATGGCGAACCTCAAACTGTATCCCGATCAGCCGACTGAAATCCTGGCAGCGGATTTACGCCGGGCCTTTTCAGGCATTGTGGCGGGTAACGTTAAAGAGAACGGCATTCGCGCTATTGAGCAATTCGGCCCCTACAAAATTCATGGCGATCGCCGCATGATGAAACAGATGGACGATCTGTTGCAGGGATTTGTTGCCCAACATCGTATGAAGCTACCGGGAAGCGCATATATCCCCTGCTATGAGATATGTACCTAGCATAATCTAAACAACCGGGCGGCCATGGGCCGCCCTTTTTTTTAACATACCCGCTTCGAAGTAAACGTTTGCTTATCCGCCTCAGGCATAAAACATCATCCTAACTAATCAATTTGCCTTCAAAAATTCCGTTTAACCTCAATTTAACAGTCGAAAATCTGATATCCACATCAGGACATATCCTGCTCTGCTCTAAGAATGCTAGTCTTCGCGTCCAATAATCTGGCAAAGAAGCAAAAAATCAGCTCAAAGACCCAAAAAATACCCTTATTAAAAGTAGATTATTGCAATTGAGATCCCGATCACTGATAGATTGACGGCATAAATGTATCTTTCCGCCCGAAAATAGTTACGGGAAAAAATTATAAAAATCCCCTCTTTACCAGTATTTCGTTTTACAGTCAGGCAATTTTGCATTGGATATCTCTAAAAGCCTGATTTTTATGCTTCCTCCAGGAGAAACAGATGGAAACCACCCAAACCAGCACCATTGCGTCAACCGCGACGCGTAGTTCATGGCGCAAAACCGACACCATGTGGATGCTTGGCCTGTACGGCACGGCAATCGGCGCAGGTGTTCTTTTCTTACCTATTAACGCCGGTGTCGGCGGCATGATCCCGCTGATTATCATGGCGATCATTGCCTTCCCAATGACCTTCTTCGCACACCGCGGGCTGACCCGCTTTGTGCTGTCCGGTAAAAACCCAGGCGAAGACATCACTGAAGTGGTTGAAGAGCACTTTGGTATTGGCGCAGGCAAACTGATCACCCTGCTCTACTTCTTCGCGATTTACCCAATCCTGCTGGTTTACAGCGTGGCCATCACCAACACCGTGGACAGCTTTATTACCCACCAGTTGGGTATGACTGCGCCGCCGCGTGCGATCCTTTCCCTGATCCTGATTATCGGCATGATGACCATCGTGCGTTTTGGTGAGCAGATGATCGTGAAAGCGATGAGCGTGCTGGTATTCCCGTTTGTTGCCGCCCTGATGCTGCTTGCGCTTTACCTGATCCCGCAGTGGAACGGTGCCGCGCTGGATACCTTATCTTTCAGCTCCGCAGCAACCACGACCGGCAATGGCCTGTGGATGACCCTGTGGCTGGCAATCCCGGTAATGGTCTTCTCCTTTAACCACTCCCCGATCATCTCCTCCTTCGCCGTGGCGAAGCGTGAAGAGTACGGCGTGGACGCGGAGAAAAAATGTTCACGTATCCTGGCTTTCGCACACATCATGATGGTGCTGACGGTCATGTTCTTCGTATTCAGCTGCGTTCTGAGCCTGTCCCCGGCTGACCTGGCTGAAGCGAAAGCGCAGAACATCTCTATTCTGTCTTACCTGGCTAACCATTTTAACGCGCCGGTCATCGCCTGGATGGCGCCGATCATTGCGATTATCGCCATCACAAAATCCTTCCTCGGCCACTACCTGGGCGCGCGTGAAGGCTTTAACGGTATGGTGATTAAGTCTCTGCGCGGTAAAGGTAAAAGCATCGAAATCAACAAACTGAACCGCATCACTGCGCTGTTCATGCTGGTCACGACCTGGATTGTAGCGACCCTGAACCCGAGCATCCTGGGCATGATTGAAACCCTGGGCGGCCCGATCATCGCGATGATTCTGTTCCTGATGCCGATGTATGCCATTCAGAAAGTCCCGGCTATGCGTAAGTACAGCGGCCACATCAGTAATGTGTTTGTGGTTGTGATGGGCCTGATCGCCATCTCCGCTATCTTCTACTCACTGTTCGGTTAATTGCATCGTCCGCGCCGCTCTTTGAGCGGCGCATGCCCTTACCTCTAACTACGCATTGGATGCATCATGATTAGTGTTTTTGATATTTTCAAAATCGGTATTGGTCCTTCCAGTTCCCACACTGTTGGGCCGATGAAAGCGGGCAAGCAGTTTACGGATGATTTAATCGCACAAGGATTGTTGCGTGATGTTACCCGTGTTGTTGTTGATGTTTACGGTTCACTTTCCCTGACGGGCAAAGGGCACCACACCGATATTGCTATCATTATGGGTCTGGCGGGAAACCTGCCGCATTCTGTTGATATCGATAGCATTCCTGGCTTTATCCAGGACGTTAACACCCATGGACGCCTGCTGCTGGCGAACGGAGAACATGAAGTCGAGTTTCCGGTCGATCAGTGCATGAATTTCCACGCTGATAACCTTTCCCTGCACGAAAACGGGATGCGCATTACCGCGCTTGCCGGTGACAAGGTGGTTTACAGCCAGACGTATTACTCCATCGGCGGCGGCTTTATTGTTGACGAGGACCACTTCGGCGTCACCACCACATCAGCCGTAGAAGTCCCTTATCCGTATAAAAACGCGGCGGATTTACAGCGCCACTGTCGTGAAACCGGCCTGTCCCTTTCCGGCCTGATGATGAAAAACGAACTCGCGTTGCGTAGCAAAGAAGAGCTCGAAACCCATCTGGCGCAGGTATGGGAAGTGATGCGCGGCGGTATTGAACGCGGCATCACCACCGAAGGCGTATTGCCGGGCAAACTGCGCGTACCGCGCCGTGCCGCTGCGCTGCGCCGTATGCTGGTCAGCAGTGACAAAACCACGCAGGACCCAATGGCGGTGGTGGACTGGATCAACATGTTCGCACTGGCGGTCAATGAAGAAAACGCCGCAGGTGGACGCGTGGTTACCGCACCGACTAACGGCGCATGTGGCATTGTTCCTGCGGTGCTGGCCTATTACGACAAGTTTATCCGTGAAGTGAATGCCAATTCACTGGCGCGCTACCTGCTGGTCGCCAGCGCCATTGGCTCGCTGTATAAAATGAACGCATCCATCTCCGGCGCTGAAGTGGGCTGCCAGGGCGAAGTGGGCGTTGCCTGCTCAATGGCGGCCGCGGGCCTGGCGGAACTGCTGGGTGCAAGCCCGATGCAGGTCTGCATCGCAGCGGAGATCGGCATGGAGCATAACCTCGGCCTGACCTGCGATCCGGTTGCCGGGCAAGTTCAGGTGCCGTGCATCGAGCGTAACGCCATTGCCGCCGTCAAAGCGGTAAACGCCGCACGTATGGCGCTGCGCCGCACCAGCGAGCCGCGGGTTTGCCTCGATAAAGTCATAGAAACCATGTATGAAACAGGTAAAGACATGAACGCCAAGTACGTGAAACGTCACGCGGTGGCCTGGCGATGAAAGTCGTCACCTGCGATTAATCCCCTTCTCCGCCTTCCCTCGTGAAGGCGGAGTTGTTTTTGCGGCATATCTTCCTGATTTCCCCTCGTTTGTGGTTCACGCTACTGAGAAATGGTAGGGTAGCCCCACATTGAAACGGAGGTGGACCCCATGGCTGTTCTGTTAATCGTTGACGCACTCAACCTGATTCGTCGCATCCATGCCGTGCAGGGATCGCCCTGCGCCGATACCTGCGTCCACGCATTGCAGCAACTGATCGTTCACAGTAACCCGACCCATGCCGTCGCCGTCTTTGATGATGAGGCGCGCTCAACCGGCTGGCGGCATCAGTTATTTCCTGATTACAAAGCCGGACGCGCGCCGATGCCGGATGATTTACACGCAGAAATGCCCGCCTTACGCCGCGCTTTTATTGACCATGGCGTGGCATGCTGGCATTCGCCAGGCAATGAAGCCGACGATCTTGCCGCCACGCTGGCAGTGAAAGTTGCCAGCGCCGGGCATCAGGCGATGATTGTGTCTACGGACAAAGGCTATTGCCAGTTGCTGTCGCCCGCGATCCAAATTCGTGACTACTTCCAGAAACGCTGGCTGGATGCGCCGTTTATTGAAAAGGAGTTTGGCGTCGCGCCGCAGGCCTTACCCGATTACTGGGGACTGGCTGGGATCAGCAGCTCGAAAATTTCCGGCGTGGCGGGCATCGGCCCGAAAAGCGCGACTCAACTGATCGGCGAATTTGGTTCGCTGGAAAATCTGTATGCGAATGTTGAACAGGTACCGGAGAAGTGGCGTAAAAAGCTCGAAGCGCATCGCGATGACGCGTTTCTCAGCCGCACGATTGCGACCCTGAAAACCGATTTACAGCTGGACGGTAACCTCCAGCAGCTCAGATTGACGCGCCGCTAAGCGCACAAAAAAGGGCGCCAGGCGCCCTTCAGGAAAAGCTTAACGTTCGTCGCGGCGGCCGCCCACCGCCGCCCACATGCGGCGTACGTGAACGGTCACTTCTTCACGGTCATGGTATAGCTGACGCGCCTGGATCTGCGCACTGACGTTATTGGCATCCAGTTGCTCCTGGATGAAAGCGATATTCTGTGACACCTCTTCATAGCGCTTTTTCATCGGCAGCTTGAGGTTAAAAATCGCCTCGCGACACCAGCCGTTAACCAGCCACTGCGCCATCAGCGCCGCCACTTTGGCGGGTTTCTCTACCATATCGCACACCAGCCAGGAGATATTATTGCGGGTCGGGCGATAGCGGAACCCGTCTTCACGCAGCCACGTAACCTGCCCGGTGTCCATGAGGCTTTGCGCCATCGGACCGTTATCCACCGAAAGCCACCCACATGTTGCGTTTCACCAGCTGATAGGTCCACCCGCCGGGGCACGCGCCCAGGTCAACGGCGTACATACCATTTGCCAAACGCTCGTCCCACTCATCGGCCGGAATAAACACGTGGAATGCCTCTTCCAGTTTGAGCGTCGAGCGGCTGGGCGCATCGGCCGGGAATTTCAGGCGCGGAATGCCCATATAGAACGGCGAATTGTTATGGGAGTAGGAATAACCGGTGTAGCAGCAGCCGGGCGCGATAAAGAAGACGTGTACAACCGGGCGCTTCGGCGGTTTCGAACTTCGCCAACACCCCCGCTTCGCGTAGCGCAGCGCGCAGCGGTACGGTAAATTTGCGGCAGAACTTCATTAGCTCTTTGCTTTCATTGGTGTCAGCCACTTCGACACGCAAATCCCCGCCTTTTTCCACCACACCCTGCAACATCCCCACGATGGGCGTAATGCGATCTTCCGGCGGCAGATTTTGTAACAGCTCGCCGCCGACAAACATCTGGCGAGCAAAAATCAGTGAGCTGAACGGGAGTTCGCGCGCCAGCTTATCGGCCTCTTCCGGCTGATAGCACTCAAAAATGACATAGCCGGATTGCTCTTTTACGCGCGCAAAACCGTAAACGTTCAGGAGAGCCGCTTTATCGGTAATCTCCGCCGCACACTCTTTTTCAAAACCCTGGCGGCAATACAAAATTACCTTATTCATGCCCACTGCCTTTTCGTTTCAGGCGCAATGCGCCGATTAACATCAATACCCAACCGGCAAGGAAGCTAACGCCACCCACCGGCGTCACAAACGCCCATAAACGTAAATGGGATAACGCCAGGCAGTAGAGGCTGCCGCTAAACAGCACGGTGCCTAACGCCATAAACACGCTGCTCCAGTAAAACCAAATACTGATTCGGCGCTGCATCGCCACCGCCAGCCCCAGAATAGCCAGAGTATGAAACGCCTGGTATTCCAGACCGGTATGAAGCCAGCCCATTTCCATCGGCCCCATGGTTTTACTTAATACGTGTGCGCCAAATGCGCCCAGCGCAACAAAAATAAAGCCGCTAACGGCAGAAAATATCAGCATAAATCGGCTGGTCATGGTGTAGCCCTAAAGTCATCCGTACGCGTGGTACGCGAAAAAGTGGTCATTGCTCATAGCGAAAGCGAAATTTTTCCTGCTCGCTGGCCGCTTTCGACAGGATCCATTGTCGGAAGGCCGCTATTTTACCCAGTTCTGCCTGACTGTCATGGCAAACCAGATAAAACGCGTTCTTACTGACCAGCACATCATTAAACGGGCAAACCAGACGCCCGGCTTCGATTTCCGTTTGAGCCATCACATTATTGGCCAGCGCAATGCCCTGACCGTGGATAGCCGCCTGCAGCACCATCGCGCTGTGGCTGAATATCGGTCCCTGTTGCACGTTAATGTGGGTAAGACCCAACTGGCGGGTATAAGTTTGCCAGTCGCGGCGAGAGGCGTCGTGCAATAAGGTGTGCCGCGCTAAATCTTCAGGCACTTTCAGCGGCTTTTCACCGGTTAACAACATCGGTGAACATACCGGAAGCAAATATTCGGCGTAAAGCTTCTCTACCCGCAATCCCGGCCAGTTGCCGCGGCCATAAAAAATTGCCACGTCAACGTCATCGGCCAGCTTATCTTCCTGGCGGTCTACCGCCTGAATACGCACATCGATGCCCGGATAAGCCATATTAAAGCTGGAAAGCCTGGGCACCAGCCAGTGAATGGCGAAACTGGGCAATAAGCTGACGGTTAACGCGCCTTTGGCGCTCCGCGCCTGGAGTTTACGGGTTGCCTCCGTAAGCTGCGAGAAAATTTCTTTGATGTCCAGGAAATAGCTCTGTCCTTCTTCCGTGAGCAATAACGAGCGATTGCGTCGGCGAAATAGTTTTAATCCGAGGAAGTCTTCCAGGGACTTGATCTGATGGCTTACGGCTGCCTGTGTAACAAACAGCTCTTCAGCCGCCTTGGTGAAGCTTAAATGGCGCGCTGCAGCATCAAACACGCGTAATGCGTTAAGAGGGGGTAATCGCTTTGACATGGTCACCGGACTTATATGTTAATGCTCAATAACAAACAGGAAACAAGAGTTAACCTATTAGTTTTTTTTATCTGAGCCATTATAAATTGTCCGTTGAGGTTGCACCAGCAAATACCTATCATTGCGGCACTTCCTGAGCCGGAACGAAAAGTTGTTAGGATGGTCGTTGTGAACGGGCGTTCTGAGGGCTTTTGGCTTACGGTTGTGATGTTGTGTTGTTGTGTTTGCAATTGGTCTGCATTTCAGACCTCGGTAGCAAGACTACCCCTTTTCACTTCCTGTACATTTACCCTGTCTGTCCATAGTGATTAATGTAGCACCGCAAATTGCGGTGCTTTTTTTTAGCTGCGATTTGTGACTGCTTAACGTTCCAGCTCAACCATTTCTTTCACATCGCTGTGGTTGATTTGCTGTTTGTTACCGTTAGCATCGGTATATTTGATCATACCGGTATCGTTATCAGTCTGCGGCTTACCTTCCGAAACAATAGAACGGCCATCATTGGTGTGCATCACATAATTCGGGCCAGAACAGGCGCTCAGGGCAAAAGCCATTACACATGCGGATACTACTGCGGCTGTCTTATTCATATTCTTCTCCTCGTAGAGTTTCGTGCTATGTAAAGGGCATCTACTAACAGGCAAAAATATTTGCCAAACAATAATTAGCATAACCTTCTTTTCGGGATCTGCCTGGATAAACAGATTAATCCGAGGATTATCAAGTGCCTTGTACCCATGGCTGAAATGCGCCACGATCGTATGAAATGAGAGGATCGCCATGACAGCTTTTAACCCTAGCCTATTTCGCAGCGCGTTTCCCGCGCTGCCTGATGCCGGCGTGTATCTGGATAGCGCCGCTACGGCGCTGAAACCCCAGCCGGTCATCGATGCTATCCAACAATTTTATAGCGTAAGCGCGGGCAATGTTCACCGCAGCCAGTTCGCCAGTGCCCAGCGCCTGACGGCACAATACGAAGCGGCGCGCGAGCGCGTCGCCAGGCTGATTAACGCACCGCTAAGCCATGATATTGTCTGGACCCGCGGCACCACCGAAGCCATTAACATCGTCGCTCAGTGTTACGCCCGCCCGCGCCTCAGGCCGGACGATGAAATTATTGTTAGCGTGGCCGAGCATCACGCCAATCTGGTGCCGTGGTTGATGGTGGCGCAACAAACCGGCGCGCGAATCATCAGATTGCCGCTTAATGCCGGTTATTTACCTGATATCGACCGCCTTCCCGAACTGATTACGCCGCGTACCCGGATTCTGGCGCTGGGGCAAATGTCCAACGTCACCGGCGGCTGCCCGGATCTTAAACGGGCTATCGCCTTCGCTCACGCCGCAGGCGCGGTCGCCGTGGTGGATGGTGCGCAAGGCGCGGTGCATTGCCCGGCAGATGTCCAGGCGCTGGATATTGATTTCTATGCCTTTTCCGGCCATAAGCTTTATGGCCCGACGGGCATCGGCGCGCTTTATGGCAAAACGGCGCTGCTAAGTGATATGGAGCCCTGGCTGGGCGGCGGGAAGATGTTAAGCGAGGTAACGTTTGAGGGTTTCACGCCTAAAGCGCCACCCTGGCGTTTTGAAGCCGGGACGCCGAATGTCGCAGGCGTGATGGGATTAAGCGCGGCGCTGGAGTGGCTGGCGGAAATTGATCTCGTCGAATCGGAGAGTTACAGCCGCGTCTGGCGACGCTGGCGGAAGACGCCCTGGCGCAACGGCCCGGATTCCGGAGCTTCCGTTGCCAGGATTCCAGCCTGTTAGCCTTTGATTTCACAGGCGTTCATCACAGCGACATGGTCACGCTGCTGGCCGAATCCGGCATCGCGCTCCGCGCCGGACAACACTGTGCACAACCCTTACTGGCGGAGCTTGGCGTAAGCGGCACCCTGCGCGCCTCGTTCGCGCCTTATAATACCCGACAAGACGTTGATGCGCTGGTTAACGCCGTTGACCGCGCCCTGGAAATTCTGGTGGATTAAATGACAAGTACCAGCCTGGCCGGACACCCGTTCGGTACATCAATTACGGAAGAGACCCTGCGCCAACAGTTTGCGTCGCTCAGTCAGTGGGAAGACAAGTACCGCCAGCTGATTATGTTGGGCAAACAGCTTCCGCCGCTGCCTGCCGATTTAAAACAGGCCGATATCGAGATAGCCGGTTGCGAAAACCGCGTCTGGCTGGGCCATACCCGCCACGCTGACGGTACGCTGCATTTCTATGGCGATAGCGAAGGGAGAATTGTGCGCGGTCTGTTGGCAATCCTTCTGACCGCCATTGAAGGCAAAACGCCGGAGGAACTGGTCAGCCAGGATCCGCTGGCGCTGTTTGATTCGTTAGGCTTGCGCGCCCAGATCAGCGCTTCCCGCAGCCAGGGATTAGACGCCCTGGCGAACGCAGTGGTGCAGGCAGCGCGTAACGCCTGACGCTTACGCGCTACGTGCCGCTTTGGCGAGCATTTTCTTTAATGCATGGGACACGGCGACAAATCCAAAGGTCGCCGTCACCATGGTCGCCGCGCCAAATCCTGATGCGCAGTCCATGCGTTTAGGCCCTTCAGCCGTACTTTTTGCGGCGCAAACCGAACCGTCAGCCTGCGGATACACCAGCGCTTCTGTCGAAAATACGCAGTCCACGCCAAGCTTACCCTTGCTGTTTTTAACCACGCCGAAATCGCTTTTCAGCCGTTCACGCAACTTCGCCGCCAGCGGATCCTGAATGGTTTTCGCCAGATCCGTGACCTGAATTTGTGTGGGGTCGATCTGCCCGCCCGCGCCGCCCGTGGTGACCAGCGGTATTTTATTACGGCGGCAGTAAGCAATGAGAGCAGCCTTAGGACGGACGCTGTCAATGGCATCAATGACGTAGCTGAAGCCCTGACTGAGCATAGCGGCGACGTTATCAGCGGTAACGAAGTCGTCGATAACCGTAAACGCGGCATTCCGGGTTGATCTGACGCAGACGTTCTGCCATGACGTCTGCTTTCGCCTGGCCGACCGTATCGCGTAACGCATGGATCTGACGGTTAGTATTCGTGACGCACACATCGTCCATATCGATCAGCGTAATGGCGCCGATACCGGTACGCGCCAGCGCTTCTGCCGCCCAGGAGCCTACACCGCCGATTCCAACCACACAGACATGCGCGTCAGCAAACACTTGCAGCGCCTGTTGACCATATAAACGCGCCGTACCGCCAAAGCGGCTACGCCAGGCGTCCGTCATCACCACAGCCATGAAAACCTCAAAACGTCGATGGCGGGTCCGGATGGGCCCGCCGTAAGATAGGATTAACCGTTAAATACGTTGCCGGTGCCGGGGGCGGTTTTCAGTACCCACACCCGTCCGTAATGATTATACCAGCCTGCACGGTGCCCGGCTTCCGGGCCGATTCCCTGATAAATATCGAAGTGCTGGCCTTTAATCGCGCCGCCGACATCCAGCGCCACCATCACCCGCAGTTCATATTGTCCGTTGAATTTGCCGTTGTTGTCCAGCAGGGGAACCTCCGCCAGCAGCGTCGTCCCCGCCGGAATAATAGACCGGTCAGACGCTACTGACGCGCGGCCAATCAACGGCACCGCGCTGGCCCCTTTCACCGGCGAGTAGCTTTGCGGCTTGAAGAATACGAAAGAGGGATTGTTCTCCAGCAGTTCACGGACCTCCGCTTCGCTGTGGGTTTCACCCCAGTGGCGAATAGCCTGCATCGACATATCTTCTTTCTTCACTTCGCCACGGTCGATCAGCACTTTGCCAATCGCGTAGTAACCGTGACCGTTTTTCCCGGCATAGCTGAAGAAAGTCAGCGGGCTGCCGTCGCCAAAATCAATATAGCCGCTGCCCTGCACATCCATAATGAAGTTGTCCATCAGGGAGTTGCTGTAAGCCAACACGTAAGATTCGCTCAACGCGCCGGCATAAATTTCAGCACGTGACGGCAGGCGGCCGCCACGCTTAGGCGGCATGCGATAAATCGGGTACTGGAATTCACCCTGTCGGGTGTGGCGCGCCTGGATTACCGGGGTGTAATAGCCGGTAAACTGGACGTTGCCGTAGTTATCCGCGCCTTCCATCTGCCACGCATCCAGCCCATACTGACGCATAGTCCGGGTATCGCCGCCCGCGCGCAGCCATTGCTGCACCGCGGCGTACACATTGCTTTGGTTGTTATACAGACGCGGCGACGCATTGCGGATTTCCGTTACCTGCTGGGCAAAGTCACCGCCATTGACCGGCGCGCCGACCGCATCTGGCTGGTTAACCAGAGAGAATGGCTGGTTTAATTTGCCATCCTTATACTGTTGACCGCGATCGGTCGGTTTCGAAGAACAGGAAGCGAGTACGATGACCATCGCTCCGGTGAGTAAATATTTCGCCCAACGTCCTTTCATGCTTATCTCTCAGATTACCGCGCCGTGCAGGCGAAGATAGCAAACCGCTCCGGCTAATGAAATGCGCACGCTGTGCGATCTCGCCATAACGTCTAAAAATTGCACTACTGGCGAGATATTTTGTTCAGGAGCGCCAAAAACAGCGGTTTTGTTACAAAAAGGGTTGCATCGAAACGTCAGCGGAGTATAGTGCGCTTCCACGGACGCGGGGTGGAGCAGCCTGGTAGCTCGTCGGGCTCATAACCCGAAGGTCGTCGGTTCAAATCCGGCCCCCGCAACCAATTAAAATATAAAGCAGTAATTATTCTGCACAGCATGATAAAACGCATGCGCAGCAGAGACGGACGCGGGGTGGAGCAGCCTGGTAGCTCGTCGGGCTCATAACCCGAAGGTCGTCGGTTCAAATCCGGCCCCCGCAACCAATTAACATTTACTGCAGTAGTAATTCTGCACAGCATGATAAAACACATGCGCAGCAGAGACGGACGCGGGGTGGAGCAGCCTGGTAGCTCGTCGGGCTCATAACCCGAAGGTCGTCGGTTCAAATCCGGCCCCGCAACCAATATTAAACACCCGTTCGGGTGTTTTTTCGTTTCTGAAGGCTGTCACTTCCCTGTTTCTCAAATTACCGCAACGCCGATGCTGCGGTAATCCCGATTTATCCCCGCCGCGCCAGTGTTGCTTCGCTGGAGAAATAGGCTTTAATTCCCGCCAGAATCGACTCCGCCACTTCCTGCTGAAATGCCGCCGTTCGCAGTTTACGCTCTTCTTCAACATTACTGATAAACGCCGTTTCCACCAGAATCGACGGAATATCCGGCGCTTTCAATACCGCAAACCCCGCCTGGTCAACCCGGTTTTTATGCAGATGGTTAACCTTGCCCATCCGGTGCAGGACTTCTTTACCGAATTTCAAACTGTCGGAAATCGTCAGTGACTGCACCATATCGAACATGGTGTGATCGAGATAGCGGTCGCCGCTTTTACTGACCCCACCCACCAGGTCAGCGGCGTTCTGAGTTTGCGCCAGATAACGTGCGGCGGTACTGGTTGCGCCTTTGGTGGATAACGCAAACACCGAGGAACCCCGCGCCGCACGGCTGGTAAACGCATCGGCGTGAATGGAAATAAACAAATCGGCGCGCTGTTTTTGCGCCTTGGCGACACGCACCTTGAGCGGAATAAACACATCTTCATTACGCGTCATGAAGGCTTTCATGTTGGGCTCTTTCTCAATCAGCCCACGCAGGCGGCGGGCGATTTGCAGCACCACATCTTTTTCACGCGTTTTGTATTTTCCGATAGCGCCGGGATCTTCTCCACCGTGCCCGGGATCGAGCATGATCACAATGGGCCTGTCGCGCCCGGCTTTACCCGGCTGCGGCCCGGTATTGCTGGTCCCGGCGGGCGGTACTTTTTTGTCCAGTTCGCCGTTGTTGTAATCTTCCAGCAACGCCAGCAGCGGATCCTGCTCATTGCTGGCGTTCACCGGATATAAATCCATCACCAGGCGTTCTTTGAATTCGGCAACCGGCGCCAGGGCAAACAGATGTGGCGTCACGTTCTGTTTGAGCTCGAATACCATTCGCACGGTTTTTGGATCGAACTGACCCACCCGCGCAGACTGAATAAAGGGATCGTCCTGTCGAATTTGATTCGCCACGCCTTTTAATACGGAATTGAGGTTCACGCCTTCGAGATCAACCACAACCCGGGAAGGATTGCTCAGGGCAAACTGGCGATACTTTAATTCACGATTAGATTCCAGCGTGACGCGGGTATAGGAAGAAGCGGGCCACACGCGAACGGCGATCACCTGGCTGCCTGCGGCAAAACCCGGCTGGCTTACGCTTAATAACCACATTGCGCCTGCCCCTTTGATTAACTGGCGGCGGCTGAATAATTTACTGGAATCCGACATGCTCCTCCCGAGCAATAATGCCTGGCACTGGCGCAACAACATAAAATCTGGACCGAAAACTTTAGCGAATGGCGTCCTGCCTGTCATCCATAAAAGGGTAAACATTGTGAACATAGAAGCGGTTTAAGAACTTCATCAGAGCGCCATTGATAAAAAGCCGCTTGCGCCGCTTCCAATAAAAGAATAAAAATACAATATTAACGAATAATCATGCATTGAGAGGGTGTGCCGTGGTGAAGGAGCGTAGAACCGAGTTGGTCCAGGGGTTTCGTCATTCAGTCCCTTATATTAATACCCACCGGGGTAAAACGTTTGTCATCATGCTGGGCGGCGAAGCGATAGAACACGAAAACTTTTCCAGCATTGTTAACGACATAGGCCTTCTTCACAGCCTCGGCATTCGGCTGGTTGTCGTGTATGGCGCACGTCCGCAAATCGATGCCAATCTGGCCGCCCATCATCATGAACCTCTGTACCACAAGCATACGCGGGTAACCGACGCGAAGACGCTTGAACTGGTTAAACAGGCGGCGGGCCAGTTGCAGCTTGATATCACGGCCCGTTTGTCGATGAGCCTCAGTAATACGCCGCTTCAGGGCGCGCATATTAACGTCGTCAGCGGCAACTTTATTATTTCCCAACCGCTCGGCGTGGATGACGGCGTGGACTACTGCCACAGCGGGCGCGTGCGTCGTATTGATGATGAAGCCATCAACCGCCAGCTTGATAGCGGCGCTATCGTTCTGATGGGCCCGGTTGCGGTTTCCGTTACCGGCGAGAGTTTCAATCTGACGTCAGAAGAAATCGCGACCCAGCTCGCCAGTAAATTAAAAGCCGAGAAGATGATTGGCTTTTGCTCGTCCCAGGGCGTAACCGACAACGAAGGCAATATCATTTCTGAGCTGTTCCCTAACGATGCCCAGGCACGCATTGAAGAGCTGGAAGCTGCGGGCGATTACCATTCAGGTACGGTGCGCTTTTTACGCGGGGCGGTGAAGGCTTGCCGCAGCGGTGTGCGCCGCAGCCATCTGATCAGCTATCAGGAAGATGGCGCGCTGTTGCAGGAACTGTTTTCCCGCGAGGGGATTGGCACCCAAATCGTGATGGAAAGCGCAGAGCAGGTTCGCCGTGCCACCATCAATGATATCGGCGGTATTCTTGAACTGATTCGCCCGCTGGAACAACAGGGTATTCTGGTGCGCCGTTCCCGCGAACAGCTGGAAATGGAAATTGATAAGTTCACCATTATTCAGCGCGATAATCTGACGATCGCCTGCGCGGCGCTCTATCCGTTCCCGGAAGAGAAAATCGGCGAAATGGCCTGCGTGGCGGTCCATCCCGATTACCGGAGTTCGTCACGCGGCGAGATGCTTCTGGAGCGCATCGCGCAACAGGCCCGACAGATTGGCCTGAGCAAACTGTTTGTGCTGACAACGCGCAGCATTCACTGGTTTCAGGAGCGTGGTTTTACGCCGGTGGATATCGATTCACTGCCGGAAAGCAAAAAAGAGATGTACAACTATCAGCGCCGTTCAAAAGTGCTGATGGCCGACCTTACCTGACCTTATCGCCTGCCCTCGCGGGCAGGCATGCATTATTGCGAGAAATGCGTCAGCAATCCGCTTCGCCGTTCGGTACGGGCGGTGACCGCCTGACGCAGTACGCGCTCATCCCCATACAGCGACAATTTTTCCCGGGCGCGCGTGATCGCGGTATACACCAGTTCGCGGGTCAGTACCGGCGCATACTGATTAGGCAGGATCAGCGCCGCATGCTTGAATTCCGACCCCTGAGATTTATGGACGGTCATCGCCCAGGCGGTGTCATGCTCCGGCAACCGGCTGGGTGAAACGGACTTTATGGTCCCATCCGGCAATGGAAACCAAACGCGCAACCCCTGTCCGCGATTCAGCGCAACGCCGATATCGCCGTTGAACAGGCCCAGCGCGCTGTCATTGCGGGCAATCATGACGGGCCGCCCTTCATACCATTTTGAATGGGCTGAACGGATAATTTTCCGTTTGCGGACCAGCGTCTGCTCAAGCTGTTCATTTAATCCGCTTACGCCGTACGGCCCTTCCCGCAACGCGCACAGCAGCTGGAAATCGCTAAACTCGCGCAGGATATCGGCAGGCTCGGCACGCTCGTGAACGCCCTGTAAAAAACGACCGTAACCGTCAATCGCCTCTTCCATCATCACGACATAATCTTCCCCGCCATTCAGTGGCTTAAGGCAGATATCCGCAAAGCCTTTCGCAAAGGCCTGATTTACGCCTTTATGGTCGCTGCAGTTGACTGCCTGAGCCAGTTGGCCAATGCCTGACGCGCTGTCAAAACGGTAACTGGTGCGCAACAGACACAGGGCATCACGCAGTTCGCTGGCGGTATTGGAGCTGGAGTGCGGCACCGGGCAGCCGGTCAACGTGCTTAACTCGCTTGCGCGGGCCGGTGTATAGGCTTCGTGGGCGTAATGGCAAATATCCCCCAATACCGCGCCCGCTTCTACCGACGCCAGTTGGTCGCGATCACCCAGGAAGATCACTCGCGCATGAAGCGGTAAAGCCGAGATTAAGCGCGCCATCATCGGTAAATCGATCATTGACGCTTCATCCACAACCAACACATCCAGATGCAAAGGGTTGTCTTCATGGTGACGCGTCCGCTGGCGACCGGGTGTCACCCCGAGCAAACGGTGCAATGTGCTGGCCTCATCCGGGAACGCGGCTTTTTGGGCAGCACTGAGCGGTAAATTCGCCAGTGCGGCACCCAGCGATTCCGTTAGCCTGGCCGCGGCTTTCCCGGTTGGCGCGGCAAGCCGGATGCGGGGCGTAGAGGCACTCAGTTGCACCAGCGCCGCCAGCAATTTCGCCACGGTGGTGGTTTTCCCGGTACCCGGCCCGCCGGAAATCACCGAAATTCGCCGGGTTAACGCCACGGCGGCAGCAACCTTTTGCCAGTCGATGGTGTCACCTGCCGGAAACAGCGTATTGAGCACCGCCGCGACCTGGGCCGGATCCACCTCAACAGGACGATTATGTTCGCGAAAGAATGCCGCAACGGCCTTTTCATGCCGCCACATCCGGTGCAGATAGAGACACTCCCCCCACCAGCTTTAACGGGGTGGGCTCTTCGCCTTCGCTGACCGCATGACTCGCGAGCAGCACGTCGCGCCAGTCAGCGGGATTACCGGCTTCATCAAACAGCGTTTGCCAGAACGGATCGCGCCGCACGCCTGCCGCATCATCAGGATTTAACCGGGACAATGGCAAACATACGTGCCCTTCCCCTGCGTCGCGGCTAACCAGCGCCGCCGCCAGCATGACTGCCGGTTCGCTTGATGAAGCAACCATAAAAGCGAACTGCACATCCAGCGGACGCAGCAACTTCAGCTGTTGAGCCTGCTGCAGTAATTTATCCATCTTCATTGGGTCGCCAACTCCTGACCGGCAAATAACGCGTCCATTCCCTGTATCAACCCGGCGTCCGGCCGGGTGGTAAAGATGCCATTTTCCGGATGGGCCGGGTCCACGCCGCGCAGGAACAGATAAATGACGCCGCCAAAATGTTTTTCATAGTCATAACCCGCCAGACGATGGCGTAAATAGCGGTGCAGCGCCAGGGTATACAGCTGATATTGCAAATCGTAACGGTGGGACTGCATTGCCTGCGCCATCGCTTCACGCGTATAGGCTTCGCTGCCGTCGCCCAGCCAGTTCGATTTATAGTCCAGCAGGTAATAACGCCCCTGCCAGCGGAAAACGAGATCGATAAAGCCTTTCAGCATACCGCGTACCTGTTTGAAATCGAGGGGCGGGCACGAGGCAGAAAGCGGATCGTAACGGCGAATTAACGCGTCCAGCCGTTGTGATTCCAGATCGGTTTCAATCGGCAGGTAAAATTCCAGCTCGACCTGTTTATCCTTCGCGCCGAGCTGATTAAGCCGGACGCCGGACGCGTTGAGCGGTGCCGCTAAAATCGCGTCAAACCAGGCGGTAAATACCCCTGCCCAGTCGCTGTCGAATCCGCCCAATTGCAGTTGTTCGGCAAGCCAGGCTGCATCCAGTTGCGCAGTAAAATCGAGGTTCTCAAACAGGCCGTGCAGAAAGGTTCCCGGCGATGCGCCGCGTGGGAAGGTGTGAGGCGTCATCTCCGGGCTAACGCTGTCGACCCGATTACCGGCAGCGTCAATATCCAGCCGGGGTAACAGCAGTTGCGCTGCGCTACCGCCATGCTGCTGGAGCGCGGAATAACTGGTGACGCGCCAGCTGTCTTTGACCTCGCGGCTCGGTTCGCGGGCATCCAGTTGCAACGCGGGCGGTTGCGGCGGCTGCCAGGGCTGTGTATCCGGATCGACGGCAATTTCCAGGCTAATATCCTCACCGCACAGCGCCTCAAGGCAGCGGCGCAACCCGGCTGGATCCTGCGGTTCGCCGCCCTGAATCAGGCGGCCCAGCGCACTCTGGTGAAGACTGGTATCGCCTTTTTTGGCCCCGCGTCCTTTAAATAAGGGCGCAATGCCGATGCTGCAGTGCCAGACCGAACGGGTTAGTGCCACATACAGCAAGCGCAAATCTTCCGCCAGCCGCTCAGCTTCCGCGAGCGCCAGGCTTTCTTCATCATTGTCTAAATCGAGCACCGGCATAAAGGTGGCACGATCGTGATAAAACGCCTGTTTTTGCTCCCGGTAATCGGCGATGAACGGCAGCCAGACCAGCGGATATTCCAGCCCTTTCGATTTGTGCACGGTGACGATCTGCACCAGATGCTTATCACTTTCCAGACGAAGCTGCTGACTGGCTGCGTTTGCATCCGGTTCAGCAATATGTTGAGAGAGCCAGCGCAGCAGCGCCGGTTCGCTGTCGAGCTGCGCAGACGCCTCCTGCAATAATTCAGTCAGATGCAGCAGGTCTGTTAAGCGCCGTTCGCCGCCGGGGGTCGCCAGTAAATTTTCGGCGATACGTCGCTCCACCATTAAGGCGCGGATCATGGGCATCACGCCACGGGTTAACCAGATTTGTCGGTAGCCGTCGAACTCCTCAACCAGCGCGTCCCAGGCGTCTTCATCCTGATTAATCGCGTCTATCGTCGCGGCATTGAGCCCAAGCATGCTGGTGGCGATGGCGCTGCGTAAGGCGCTTTCCAGCTCAGGATTGAGCGTCGCCTGCAAGACCCAAAGCAGATCCAGCGCTTCCTGCGTAGAGAAAACGCTGTCGCGGTTTGAAAGGTAAACCGAAGGGATGGTTAACGCCTCCAGCGCCTGACGGATCACTGCGGCTTCGATGCGGTTACGCACCAGCACGGTAATATCCGATGCCTGAACGGGACGTTTTTTTTCATTATCCCACAGCAACGCTTCGCCACGGCTACCGGCATCCAGCCAGTCGCGGATTTGTCCGGCACAGACTGCTGCCATAGTTTGTTGGTACTCGCTCACTCCCGCGCCTTCGCCATCCATCAGCCAGAGTTTCATCGCTGATTGCGTCTGGCCGTTAACCTCAAAACGCAAACCGTGATTCTTAGGCGCGGCATTGACCTTCAAAAAGGGGATCTCTTTGAACATAAACGGCTGGGGTAGCTGACTAAACAGGCGATTGACGCTTGCCACCATACCCGGCGCGGAACGCCAGTTAGTATCAAGAGTATAGTGAGCGCTAACTTCACCTCGCGCGCGCATATACGTAAAAATGTCTGCACCGCGAAAAGCGTATATCGCCTGTTTCGGATCGCCGATCAACAGCAATGCGGTATCAGGCTGTTTATGCCAGATACGGCGGAAGATACGGTATTGCTGCGGGTCAGTATCCTGAAACTCATCAATCATGGCCGCCGGGAAACGGGTGCGTATCGCCTGCGCCAGGGCCTCGCCGGCAGGCTGGTTGAGCGCCTCATCCAGTCTGCTCAGCATGTCGTCAAAACCCAGCTCGCCACGGCGGCGTTTTTGCATCGCCACGGTGTAGCGGATTTCTTTAATCGCACGCGCCAACACCAGGTCGCGCAGTGAAAGCGGCTCCGCCAGCAAAGCATCGATTTCAGTAAACAGCGGATGACGCGGCGGCTCGCCTTTTTTGGTTTTTTCATTAAGCGTCGACTGGGCAAACTTTTCCAGCGCATCCGGCAACGCATAGGTTTGGGTCTCTTCACAGGCCCATGCGTTGACCTTATCCAGCCATGACGGCAGGTTGCGGCTGCTGTAACTGCGTTTATCAACGTCGGACCCGGCAATCAGCGGGCCCACCTCCGCTGCCGCAGCGCGCCAGCGTATTTTTACCTGTTCAATCCGCTCAATAATTTTTTGATGGCGGCTTTCAATGGTTTCATCATCAGCGGGTGTCGACTTCAGCTGTGGCGCCTCGCCCTGCAGATAGCTGTTGATATCGCGCAGTAGCGCCTGCGGCCCTTGCCATAATTCGCTGATGGCGCGTGCCACCGATTTATCAAGCGGATAGCAATGCCGACGCCAGAAATCCGCACACGCCTGATAACGCAGTAAAGACTCATCTTCGATCAGCTTTTGCTCAAACGGCATGCCGGATTCAAAGGCGTTGAGATTGAGCATGCGCTGGCAAAAGCCGTGGATAGTAAAAATCGAGGCTTCATCCATCTGGCGCTCGGCGAGCAGCAATGCCTGCGCGGCATCGGCCAGATCGGGGATTTCAGCCAGCAATTGCTGAAAAAGTGGGCTGGAGGTATGCCCGCGCAGGCAGGCAATACGCAGTTCGTGAATATTGGTGCGGATACGGCCACGGAGTTCTTCAGTGGCCGCTTCGGTAAACGTCACCACCAGCAGCGATTCCGGCATTAACACGCGCGGATGCGCGGCGGGACCGCCCAGTCCTAATAACAGCCGCAAATACAGCGCGGCTATCGTATACGTTTTACCGGTACCGGCCGACGCTTCGATCAGCCGTTCGCCCACCAGGGGCAAACGTAAGGGATCAAGGGGCTGGACGGTCTCATCGGTCATGGTTTCTCGCTTAACAGGGGTAAAGATTGTTGCAACGCGCTGACGCTGTCCCAAATCTTCCCGCCTTCAGGCGTCGCGTAATCGGGTTTGCTCTGGCTACCGGCAATCTGCGATAACATCGTCATACCCTGCGGCGCAACGACGGCCTGATGAAAGAAATCAGCCAGTTTTTGGGGCGTCAGCTGTTTAATTTCGGCGATTACTTTATCACGCGAATCAAACTTCATATTACCCCGATCGAAATCTTTGCTGACCATTGATGCTTCCTGACCCAGCGTTTGCGGCGCTTCAAGCATCTGGTTAATCACACCCTGCTGGATCTGGGCAAACGTCGCCTGATCCATTTCCCGCAAACGCTTTTCAGCCGTCGGGAAAAATGCCTGATAGCGCGCCCACAGCGCAGCGGGCTGCTTATCGCTGCTTTGCAACAGGAACCCCATTCCCCACTGACGTCCGACGCTCATCGGGAAGGCGAAAACCGCGTAGCCTAACTGCTCTTCAGTACGGAGTTGATTGTAGAACCAGGGCTGGACAATTTGCCCAAGCATGGTGCTGTAAGCCGAACTTACCGTTTCGTCATACCCCGTCGGCACAAAGACCGCAGCGAGCGCGGAGTCCGTGCTGCTGCCAGCTTTATTGAAAATCGCCTGCTGTTTGTTATCGACAACCACATCCTGATTCCGGGGCCACGTCTTGCCTTGCGTTCCCAGTTGCGTCCTGGCTTGTTGAGCCAGTTCCGTAGCCTGTTGCGGCGAGATATTTCCCACCATCAGGAACTCAGGACGCGCATTGGCTTTTAACTGCTCACGGTACTTAAGCACATCGGCAAGCGTAATCGACGGCAACAGCGCCCGACGCGCTTCGCGCTGGAAATACGGCACCTGCGACACCATTTGCACAGGCATAATGGCCTGGTCGTAGGCTTTGCCCTTTTCGGCTGAATCCATCATCTGGGTATACCAGGACTTTGCCTGCGCCAGTTGCTGTTCATCGGGGGTATAGCTGAAGTAGCCGTCAAGCAGCGCTAAAAACAGTTTCGGCAAGCGTTGAGTATATCCATTCGCATTGACCATCAGGCCATTATTGGCATTAGTGGAAAAGCTAATGCCGCCAACCGAAGCCTGATTGCTCAACTGGTCCAGCGCCAGCCCAGCCAGATAGTCATTAAGCGCAAACAGCACCTGATTTTTGGCGCTGTCCATCGCTTGCGGATTACGCAGCACCACTGAAATATCCGCCTTCGGTTCGCTGGCGAAATAGCGGCTTGGCATATACACCACCCGCAAGCCTTCTTCATTCACGAGTAGTTCGGGATGTTTATAAGCTTTATCCGCTTTGATCAGCGTGAAATCGTCAGGAATGTAAGGATTAAGCTCAGGCAACTGCAGCGCGATCGACTGCGCTTTTTGCTGCCACTCCGCCCGCGTCTCAGGCGTAATTTTATCGACCTGGTAAGACGCATCTACAAAGTAGGCTTGTTTATTGTGCGGCTCGTTGGGGCTGATATACCAGATACGGGCATTTTCCGGCGTCATCATGTTCAGTCGCGCAGTGATTTCCTGCGGATCGTAACGGTCGGCAATGTTCACCGCATCCAGCGTATGGGCGACGGGCACGCGGATCATGGTATCCGCCAGCCATTCCACATACCCCATATCCCTGGAGATGGACGGGTAACGAAAATCTAAATCCAGAACATGCGCCAGCTCATCGAAATAGCGTTTATCAATGCCCTGGCTGCGCAGTAAATTGATATAGCTGAACACGGCGGCGACCACCTCATCACGACTGGCGAGGCCTTTATCGGTCAGCGTCACCGAGATGGCGAAAACGCCGCTGTTACCGTTTACCACAGGGTCGGAGTCTGCCCGCACCCCTTCTGCCAGCCCCTGTTTTTGTAACCAGTCAGAAAGCGTATCGGTGCTGCGGTTACCAAACAGATAGCCAATGAGCTCATCGGTTTTACTGCGAAACTTATCGGTGTTGTTATCGATACGAAATTCAATGCGTACCACCTTGCGCGGCATCACCGGTACGTAGTGGATAAATATGCCTTTTTGCGCATCGGTGACCACTGGCACATCGATAACCGGCTTCTCGATATTTTTATTCGGTACGCGGCCATAGGTTTGCGCGGCGATGCGCGCCAGTTCCGGCAGCGGTTTGTTGCTGTATACCACGGCTTTCATCAAATTGGCCGAGTACCAGGTATCGCGAAATGAAACCAGCGCGTCATGCAGCGTACTGCCGGGCTTATCACTTAGCGTTTCAAGATTACCGCCGGAGAACTGCGAGCCGGGATGGGCAGGGTTAATGGTTTCGGCGCTGACCTGGGCCATGCGCATCCCGTCCCGTGAACGCGCCATGGTCAGTTCGGCATTGACCGCATTACGCTCGCGTTCAGCGTAGGCCTTTGCCAGCGTAGGAGCGGCGATAGCATCTGCGAGACGGTCAACCGCGCCTTCCAGGGCATTATTTTCCACTTCAAGATAAAACGCGGTGCGATAAGGCGCCGTGCTGGCGTTATGGCTGCCGCCATGCATCTTTAAAAACTCCGACAGGCTATCCGGCTGCGGATATTTTTTCGACCCCATCAGCGTCATATGCTCAAGATAATGCGCCAGCCCCTGATGATCTTTGGGATCTTCGAGGGAACCCACCGGCACCACCAGCGCGGAAAGCGATTTAACCGCCTGCGGATCGCTGACCAGCAGGACAACCATCCCGTTATCCAGCCTGACGGCCTGATACTGCCGGGGATCTTTCTCACTTTTACGAATGGTTTCCTGAATCGGCTGCCAGCCCGTATCTGCCTGACTGACGGGAGCCCAAAAGGCAATGGAAAGGAAAAGCGCGGCTAACCCGGTGCGGCAATTAGGCATTCACGAACCTCATAATCACGAAACCTCTTCTGCTATTTATCATTAACCCAACAACGACTTATGCGGGTTCGACCCGCTTATTTTATTGTGACTGCCCTGCCGGAATAAGATGCGCATAGTAAGTGAACGCTTACGGCAGCGCAATTTTTATACAGTCATTCTGTCTGGTTGAACCGAAACAGGGGCAATAAGTAACGCTGAGCTTGCTCGACAATCGCGTCGTAATATTCCTGCTCCAGCGTACGCCATAAACGTTGATACCACATATCCGCGCCTTCGCCTTCAACATTGTAACTTCCTGTCCAGGCCTGTATCAGCTTCGTGCGGGCTTTATGCTGGGTATCTTCATCCCACAATATGGCATCCGTTTCTTTGTTGTAGCAGGCTTTTAGCCACTCGCCCCCGGACTGAGGAAGCATAATCAGCGGCTCGGTTAAGCCAGATTTGTACCCCTCAATGAGCGTTTGCAGGTAGGCTTTTGCCTGCTCTTTCTCCATCGGCGGAAAGTGCCAGCGCGTGGATTTTCGCCCGTATAAACGGCTGCTCCCGTGACGCCCACAGGCACAATAGACAAGATGCTCAAGCCAAAGTTGCATGCCGTGCTCAACACGCAATACTGAGGGACGCCAGCGTAACAGCCCATCCTGCTGAACCTGCGGCAACCAACCGGTTATATGATGGCCCTCGATCTCAAGATCGATTTCCATATTTTCGCTTTCACAACGCAGGGCAATAATTTCATCCGCCATCGTTTGCATTTCTGCGAGCTGCTCTTCCCAAAACAGTTCGCCAAAAGGACCGTAAGGTAGCGAGCCCGAGGCTTTATAACGGCGAAAAAGCGGTTCGGGATCCTGTTGTTCCACCAGCGCCGTGAGCAAATCCTGGTTCAGGTAAAATTTATCCAGGCTATCGAGGGTAAAGGGTTCCGCATCCATTAACTCCACGTCTTCAGCGTGAAAGTTAACCCGCAGTCTCATCTGGAAGAAGGCGCGTACCGGATGCCGCCAAAAACGCGCCAGTTGTTCAAGCGTGATCTCTGTGGTTTCAAAGGGCGTGAGCGGATGAATGAAGGAAGGCTGCGCCTGCCCTTCTCCACACGCGGCGGGCAACCATTCGCGGGCATAACTCTGACGTTCATCGCCCACGCGGAAGTTTTCCGGCTCAAACGGCGTACGGGGATGCAAGCGGGTAAGATGTTGCTTAACGCGCTGCGCGCTCTCATCGCAGTTTAACGACGCGTCCCCCGGTAAATAATGGCTTTGCGCGACGTAATCGACCAGTTCTTCCACCAGCACCGACGGGAAGCGCTCCGCATTGTCCTGCACCGACCGGCCGATGTAACTGATGTAAAGCTGATGCTGCGCAGAAATCAACGCTTCAAGGAACAGATAGCGGTCATCATCGCGGCGGCTTCGATCGCCTTTTAAGGGTTTGTCGCTCATTAAATCAAACCAAGCGGTGCGAGGGTACGCGGATAGACGCCATCGTTCATGCCCAGCAGACAAACCACTTTAAACGGAATAGAACGCATCGGCATGAGCGTACAGAAGTTAACCGGCCCCGCCAGAAAACGCTGGCTGATGCGTTCCTGGTCGAGGCGCGAAGAAATTTCATCACGCAGTAAACTTAGCGGAACATCGTCTCCATAATGCGATGCCACGCCCTGTTCGATCATCGCCTGCCATTGCTGTTCAATAAGCGTAAGCGCCGCTTCCGTTTCGCTGTCTGGCGCGAACAGGCTTTGCAATAAATCGCGGCATACAGGTAGCCATTCAACCAGCGGCCTGTCCTGGCTTAAACCTGCCCGCCAGAGATTGAGCTGCATCAGCAGATCCGCCAGATTCCCCGCCAGTTCGGCAATCAGACCGCTGGATTCGTCATACGGCAGGATCGATTGCCATTCGCCGACACGGCTTTCCATGGCGTAGCCCAGCAGCATGCGGGTCAGGCCAAAATGCCAGGTATGCTGCCCCGTCACGGGAAGATCGAACTCCCGGACGTTATCGTCATCCATTCCCCACCGGATACCAGCTTCAGCGACCCACTGGCGCAAATAGCGAAGCCCTTGTTCATCAATGGAGAACCGTGCGGCGAGCGCGGGCACTTCCAACAATGCCAGCACATCTTCCGCCGTGAAGCGGCTGTCAGGCAGCGACAGCAACGAAATAAACGCCTGCAAAGCCGGATGCGCTTGTCGTGCGCGTCGGTCGGATATCGCAAACGGGATGCGTCGTTTGTCGCGGGCGGCGCCAAATACGGCCTGAATGAACGGGCTGTAGCTGTCTATATCCGCCACCATGACGATGATGTCGCGCGGCGTCAGATCAGGATCTTCTTCCAGCATTTTTAGCAACCGATCGTGCAGGACTTCAACTTCACGCTGGGGGCTGTGACAGACATGCAGCGTCAGGCTTTGATCCTGCGGATCTAATAGCCGTTTGCTCGCGCTGGTTTCATAGGTTTCCAGATCTACGCCTGCAACCGCATGATTTTCGAGCTCCAGTAAATCGCGCTGAATACGATGCAGCAGGTTATCTGGCGTGATATCCACAAAGGCATCCAGTTCCTGAAACCGTTCGAGGCCGGACAGCAAAAACAGATAATCTCGTCCAAGTTTTCCCCAGGAAGCCAGCAATGGGTTAGCCGTATTCTGTTCGCCGTTATCGTTAAACAACGAAGGTGCCAGGACGCTATCCTGGAAAAGCGGGCTAATTTCATGCGTACGGGTTCGCTGGCGCTGCCGGCTCAACAGCTTCGCAAGATAGCTGGCGTCTTTGATATCCCCCCAGTAATAACGACAAGGGTTGGTGAATAAAAGGTGGATATCAATGTGTTTGCCGAGGGCCTGTAATGCCTCCAGGTAAACCGGAGGCAGCGCGGAAATACCACAAATGAAAACTCGCTTCGGCAAACCTGCTGGTGCCTGTTCGGCATTTTCCAGCGTAGAAATAAACCGTTGATAAAGATTAGCGCGATGCCATTGCGGTTGGTTCAGTTGATCGGTTAATTCAACCAGCGCTTTCCACAGCGGCGCTTGCCACTGCTGAGACTCGCCAATGCCATCGATGGTTTCCCCAGCTTCCCAGCGCGCCAGCCAGTTGGGCCGGTAGACCAGATACTGGTCGTAGAGATCCGCAACCCGGGTGGCGAGTTGAAAACATTTACGCTTGTCCGGGTCATCGTCGAGATAATGACGAAGCAAGGCGAATTCTGGCCGTTCAAGCATTTGCGGCAGCAGCGTCATCAACTTCCAGCTCATGCTCTGCTTGCTAAACGCGCTCTCCAGCGGAACATCTTTTAATACGCGTACGAACATGTCCCAGATAAAACTCGCGGGCAACGGAAACTCAATATTCGCTGAAATGCCGAATTTTTTGGCCAGCGTCATCTGAAGCCACTGCGCCATCCCGGTGCTTTGCACCAGCACCACTTCAGGATCGAAAGGATCGGGTTGAGGGTGCTGCTCAATGAGATACTCCATGAGCTCCTCAAGCACATCCAAACGATTCGAGTGGTAAACCCGTAACATGTTAATTCCTCACTACTGCGCTAATTTACGGGCATTGCAAACGGGATAACTCTCCTCGTCTGCCCGCTGGGCTGGTAACAATAACCGAAATGCTGACACATCCGGCCACGGATGTCTGCCCCCGCGTAACGGTCCAGCCAGAAGGCGGAGGGAGCGCAGAAGGTTCAACCTGTTGAGCGGCGATGCGCCAAAGTTCGCGATACTGCCATAATGAATGAAAACTTAGTGATAACCCCCGGTGATAACCCATTAATGACGTTATCACCACACCATATAACACCAGGGCCACAAGCACTTCTGTCAGGCTAAAACCCTTTCTGACGCGTGGGCTCAGGGCAGCTGACATAACGTAGCCTCGCGTAACGGGCAAATATCAATCCAACCCTGCGAACTGAATGTCACGGCTGCCCCCCGCTTTCCCCAGCGCCACAGCGTCAGCGGCGGTTTATCCTGTAAACCTTGCGCCGCCATCAGCACCTCTCCAGGCGAAACGGATTTAAGACAGGCGCGCCAGCCGTTCTCCGGCCTCATTTTGCACTGCCATTCGCTGGTGGGTTGCCAGTCAAGCGTCGTGCCCCATGCCTGAGCGGATAACGCGTTGTTAAATGCACTCATCGCCCTTCGCTCATTCATCAGCAGAGAAGACTCGGTGCGGAGGTGCTGCTCAAGGCCATGGAGCAGAACGGCGCCTAATATCAACAGCATCATCACCATTGAGACAGAAGAAAAGCCGCGCTGGCGGTTCACAGGTTGTACCCCACAACCTGCTGCTCAACGGAGAGACGTCGGGTTGAGTCCAGCGCCGTTGAAGCTGACAGGGATATCGTGATGAGGGGCTTCCGCCCCGCTCTGGCCCGTTGCGTAACAACGAATGTCTCAACGTTAAACTGCGCCGGATCCGTCAGACGCTCCCATCCCTTACCGGCGCATTGCCGCGTCCCACGTTGGATCTCGATACTTTTATCCCGCAGGCGATAGCTGGTTTGCTCAGGCTCGGTCGCCGTCGCGCCGTCCCATTTACCATTGTGGTTGGCATCCCATTGCACCACCAGGCAGTTGCCATTTTCGCGAATATCTATCCCCCGCCCGGCGCACTCACCATGGCAATACCCTGCCCGCTGGACCTGTTTTCCGAGCGCAAAAGCCAGTTGCCAGAGATCGTCGCGCATGACATTCATCTGTGACTGATGCAGCATCGCACGCTGTAGCGATGGCAGCAGCCGCATCGTGCCCAACATGAGTATGCTGCTCAACGACATTGCCACCAGCACTTCGATGAGTGAAAAACCGCGCGGGACTAACATGTGGCCCCACTCTTCATATTACAGGCACGAATGCGTCCCCAGGCGGAGACGACGATGCGCCATTCGCCGCTTTCGTTTCGAAGCCGTATATGCCCCGGCCATGCCGTATTACGCAGCCCGAAGAAGCCTAAGCCTGGCGTTATCTCTACCAGTTGAACCTCAGGCGAAACCGCGTTGATGTGCCAGGAGGACGGGGTTTCACAGTTTGTGACTGTCTCCGTACGGCTTGCCAGACACCAGCCGCGGCCGTGTTGTTCCACCCAAAGCAGATGGTCGCGGTTATATCCGTTGGCATCTTCACGCAAACGGGTCAGGAAATCTCTGACCTGTAGCGCGGTTTGACGCAACTGCTGCTGTTGCTTCCAGTCCCGCCAGCCATACATACCCGCTCCGCCGAGCATAATGACAATCGTCATTACCACCATCATTTCCATTAATGTGAATCCGCCGGTTCGTTTTTTCATGGCGCAAAGGTGCCAGAAAAAAAGCCGGGACTGGAGAATGAAAAGATCAACTCTCGCGTTGTCGCGAAAGATTTAGCGCAGATTGCAATGCGTTGCAGGATTGTCGGAAGGCGTTACGCAGGAACGTTCTATAAAGTGAAAAAAACCGACGCATTTCGCGTCGGTTATGGCAGAGTTTTTATATCGCGACCGGTGCCTTTATACCCGGATGCGGATCGTAGCCCTCGATCTCGAAATCTTCGAAACGGTAATCAAACAGGGATTCCGGTTTGCGTTTGATGACCAGTTTCGGCAGTGCGCGCGGTTCGCGCGTAAGCTGCAGATGTGTTTGCTCAAGATGGTTGCTGTAGAGGTGCGTATCGCCGCCGGTCCACACGAAATCGCCGACTTCAAGGTCGCATTGTTGGGCCACCATATGCACCAATAAGGCATAGCTGGCGATATTAAACGGCAGACCCAGGAACACGTCGCATGAACGCTGATAAAGCTGGCAAGAAAGCTTACCGTCTGCCACATAGAACTGGAAAAATGCGTGACAAGGCGCCAGCGCCATTTTATCCAGCTCGCCCACGTTCCAGGCGGAAACAATAATACGCCGCGAGTCAGGATCGTTTTTTAACTGCTGCATTACGTTGGCGATCTGGTCGATGTGGCGACCATCTGGCGTTGGCCAGGCGCGCCACTGTTTACCGTACACCGGACCAAGGTTACCTTGCTCGTCAGCCCATTCATCCCAAATGGAGACGTTATTTTCATGCAGGTAAGCGACGTTGGTATCGCCTTTTAAGAACCACAGCAGTTCATGAATGATGGAGCGCAGGTGACAACGCTTGGTGGTGACCAGCGGGAACCCTTCCTGCAGGTTAAAACGCATCTGATGGCCGAAAATGGAGAGCGTTCCCGTTCCGGTCCGGTCGTTTTTTTGGGCCCCTTCGTTGAGCACCTTTTTCATCAAATCAAGATATTGTTTCATGGTTCGTTACGATACCTGTTGCTGCGGGCGATGGCGATAAGCCCAAACCATCATCGCGATACCTGCGACGATCATCGGGATAGAAAGGATTTGGCCCATGCTGATGTACTGCACCCAGGCGCCGGTAAACTGCGCGTCTGGCTGGCGGAAGAACTCGACGATGATGCGGAATGCGCCATAACCAATCAGGAAAAGGCCGGAAACGGAGCCCATCGGACGCGGCTTACGAATAAACAGGTTGAGGATAATAAACAGCACGATCCCTTCCAGTACCATTTCATAAAGCTGTGACGGGTGGCGAGGCAGAACGCCATAGGTATTGAAAATCGACTGCCATTCCGGATGCGTGGCCAGCAGCGCGACATCTTCGCTGCGTGAGCCCGGGAACAACATTGCGAACGGAGAATTGGGATCGACACGTCCCCACAGCTCACCGTTGATAAAGTTGCCCAAACGGCCAGCGCCAAGACCAAATGGGATCAGCGGCGCAATAAAATCGGAGACCTGGAAGAAGGTGCGTTTGGTACGGCGAGCGAACCAAATCATGACGCAAATTACGCCAATCAGGCCGCCGTGGAAGGACATCCCACCATCCCAGACTTTAAACAGATACAGCGGATTTTCGAGGAACAGCGGCATGTTGTAGAAAAGCACATAGCCGATACGGCCGCCCAGAAACACACCCAGAAAGCCCGCATACAGCAGGTTTTCAACTTCGTTTTTCGTCCATCCGCTACCGGGACGATTAGCGCGACGGATCGCCAGCCACATGGCAAACACAAATCCAACCAGGTACATCATGCCGTACCAGTGGAGGGAGAGCGGCCCTACGGAAAAGATTACCGGATCGATATCGGGAAAATGCAGATAGCCACTGTTCATAGTCATCACAACTCGTTGTTTATGCCGCTAAATTTACAGTGCGGACTCAATGATGCGCCCGGTTAAGGGCGCTCCCAAAGCAGCGAATCATAGCACAAACACAAAGAAGCTTGCGGTTGGGTTGAAGGAAAAGATATGTAAGAAACCGTCGCTACAGGCCGCCGCGAATCAGGCCTCCCATACCGCGACGCTCCATAAATGCCGCCACCTGGTGACGCACTTCCGTCGCCAGTTGCGCGTCAAGGCTACGTTTAGCCAGGGTTTGCGCCTCTTCCTGAGTGATATGGCGCAGCAGGTATTTCACACGGGCGACCGAACGGCCATTCATAGAAAGCTGGCGGAAACCTAAGCCGACTAAAAGCGCGACGCACATCGGGTCCCCGGCCATTTCGCCGCATAAGCACAGGTCGATGCAGTAACGCTGCGCTTCCGTCGCGATGGTGCTTAACGCTCTGAGCATAGCGGGGTGCAGGCTATCGTACAGGTTAGCGACCCGGGTATTGTTACGATCGACGGCCAGCAAATACTGCGTCAGGTCATTGGTGCCGACGGAAATAAAATCGATGCGATTGGTTAAATGCGGCAGCATAAAAATCATCGAGGGCACTTCAATCATCACGCCAATTCTCGGACGGGGAATGGCGTAGCCCAGCATCTCTTCGACTTCGCGCCCGGCACGTTCAATCAAACGACAGGCTTCGTCGACTTCGTCGATGCTGGTGATCATCGGCAGCAGAATATTGAGGTTGCCAGTAGCGGCATTGGCTCGCAGCATGGCCCGCACCTGGACCAGAAAAATTTCCGGCTGATCGAGGGTTATGCGTATTCCGCGCCAGCCAAGGCAGGGGTTTTCCTCGCTGATAGGCATATACGGCAGCTGTTTGTCCGCCCCGATGTCGAGCGTACGCAACGTGACAGGTTTTTCATTGAACATTTGCAGCATGCCCTGATACTGCGCAACCTGCTCTTCCTCGGACGGAAAGCCGCTTTGCAACATAAACGGGATTTCAGTGCGATAGAGCCCGATGCCGTCAATCCGGCTACCAAGCTTTTCTTCATGCTCTGGGCTTAACCCGGCGTTCAGCATCACCTGAACCCGTTCACCGCTTTTCAGCGCGGCTGGCTGGTCGACATCGTCTTCCGCCAGACGGCTAAGCTCATTTTCTTCGCTGACTAAGCGCTGATATTCCTGAAGCAGTACCGGTTCCGGATCGACCAGCAGCTCGCCGCGATACCCGTCCACCACCAGCATACGACTATGCAGTATCGAGGGTTGGATATCTGCGCCCATCACCGTAGGGATCCCCATGGCGCGCACCATAATCGCGGCATGAGAGTTGGCCGCGCCGTCACGCACCACGACACCCGCTAAACGATCGTGAGGCAGTTCAGCGAGCGTGGTAGCCGACAGTTCATCAGCCACCAGGATAAAACGCTCCGGCCAAGTGCTGGGGCTCTGAATGGTGTCGTCGAGATGAAACAGCAGCCGCTGCCCCAGCGCGCGCAGATCACCCGCGCGCTCTTTGAGGTAGTTGTCGCTTAACGCGGCAAACTGGGCGGCAAATTTCTCAATGACTTTCTTTACCGCCCACTCCGCTACCGAGCCTTTTGTCACCTCGTCGAACAGTTCGCGGCGCAACCGGGGATCCGACAATAAATGCGAGTAAAGATCGAAAATCGCTGCGGTCTCTTTTTGCGCACCCGCGGCAAAGCGTTTGCTGTAGCGTCGAAACTCGCCGGAGGCCTCTTCAAGCGCGAAGGTTAACCGCTCCCGCTCAAGCCCCGGATCGAGGGTGGAGGCTTCCGACACTTGTTCCATAAGTGGAACCGTGGAATCCATCCAGCCCGGCGCGACCGCGACGCCAGGCGCAGCGGCGAGTGCACGGATACGGGTCAGGCGGTACTGGCCGAAAAGCGCGGCTAACTGGGATTGCGACAGGATCGCCGCCATTTGGGTGGCGAGCGTAACCAGAAAGGACTCTTCGCTTTCGTCGTACTGGCGAAGCTCGCGTTGCTGAACAACCAACACGCCCAGCAACTGACGGCGCTGAATAATGGGTACGCCAAGAAAAGCGCGGAAACGCTCTTCCTTTACGGCAGGAACATATTTAAAACTGGGGTGTTTTTGCGCATCGGCAAGGTTAATAGGTTCGGCAAGGCGGCCAACCAGGCCGACAATACCTTCATCAAAGGCCAGCGTGACCGTGCGGCCACGCGGCTTTTTAAGCCCCCGGGTTGCCATCAGGTAATAGCAGCGACGATCGTTATCTGCCAGATAGACGGAACACACCTCGGTGTCCATCGCCAGGCAAACATCATTCACCAGGATATTCAGCGCTTCGTTTAATCGCGGCGCGCTGGCTACCTTTTCAACTATTTCTCGCAACTGGGTCAGCATAGGCGTGTGGCTTAACCTCTTTTTCGTCGATAAGCAGGCGCGTGATTACGCACTGGCGCTGCTTCCTGCAATGCCATAACTACGCTGGCAAACTCTTTCATGACTCGACGATAAACATCGCGTTTAAAGGAGACTACCTGACGCACTGGATACCAATAACTAACCCAACGCCACCCGTCAAACTCTGGTGTACTGCTGGTCTGCATATTGATATCGGAATCATTACTTATCAATTGCAGAAGAAACCATTTTTGCTTCTGGCCGATACACACCGGCTTAGTGTCCCAACGCACCAAACGCTTTGGTAATTTATAACGCAACCAGTTTCGGGTTGTAGCAAGGATCCTGACGTCTTTTCGCTGTAATCCGACCTCTTCGAAAAGCTCGCGGTACATGGCCTGCTCTGCTGACTCGCCGGGATTGATGCCCCCCTGCGGAAATTGCCAGGAGTGTTGGCCATAGCGTCTCGCCCACATGACCTGTCCCTGACGATTACAAATTACGATACCAACGTTCGGGCGGTAGCCATCATCATCGATCACGGGACTACCTCAATAAAAAACAAAATATCATCGATTGTTTCACACTACGGAAAAACGGTAAACCACTATCCTGACGGGGCGCAAAGGTATAACAATTGAATAACTCACAAAAAAAGTTAAGGTTATAAACAGGCAACGGGCAATACGCGCCATTTTATTCACTTTTTCTGTGGATATCATTGTGAAGAAGTCGCGAGTTACCTAGGGAAAACTCGGAATAACCCTGTTGCGCCGAATAATTATAAATAAATTATTTACTCACAGATCATTAGTTTAAGACGTTAATGCCCCATGATACTTCGTAATACGTGATCCATGTCACATGGTTGATCCTCGCAATGCCTAAAGATCGAACAACGTCGTTTTTATCCACAACTTGTGCCAAATACTTAGCCGTTAATTGTTCAAAAACTCGATATTGCTCCCACGTCAAGGCTGTAAATCGAAACAGTATTAAGGAGTTTTACCACTTATCCCATTTTTCTGTGGATAACATGGTGTAAGATCCTGTTCATTGTCAGTGACCTACTTTGGAAAACCCAAACTGGAACGGCGGTAAACCGGGTAAATAATGATTATATTCTTTTATAAATCATTGCATTAGATTAGCTGCGCGAAAAGTTTTTCGCGTTGTGCACAACCGCCCCACTGGCAGTACATTTTTTAACCAATGGAAAGTCTACGATGTCATTGCTTCGTCCTATGCCGGCTCCGCCCGAAGATGAAAGCCAGTTATTGGCCCAGGCGCAGTCGCTGGCTGGCTATACCTTAAGCGAGCTGGCGGCGCTGGCGAATATTCCCATTCCTGCTGATTTGCGCCGGGATAAAGGCTGGACGGGTGTGCTGCTTGAACGATGGCTTGGCGCAACCGCAGGCAGTAAACCTGAGCAGGATTTCGCGGCGCTGGCGTTGAGCTGAAAACCATTCCTGTGGATCGCTATGGCCGCCCGCTGGAGACCACCTTTGTTTGCGTCGCTCCACTCACCCGGAAACAGCGGTGTCGTGTGGGAAACCAGTCATGTGCGTCATAAGCTAAAACGGGTGTTATGGATGCCGGTCGAGGGCGAACGCAGCCTGCCGCTCGGGGAGCGCCGCGTCGGTTCGCCGCTGCTGTGGAGCCCATCCGAAGAGGAAGAAGAGCAGTTGCGCCGCGACTGGGAAGAGTTAATGGATCTTATTGTTTTGGGTCAGGTTGAACGGATCACCGCACGCCACGGCGAGGTGCTACAACTTCGCCCAAAAGCGGCTAACAGCAAAGCGCTGACAGAAGCTATCGGCATCCATGGCGAACCTATCCTCACGCTGCCGCGCGGTTTTTATCTGAAGAAAAATTTTACTGCGGCGCTGCTGGCCCGGCATTTTTTGTTGTAATCAGCGGCGAAATCCGGGGTTTCGGGCAACATGGCTGTCATAAACCCCATTTTGATCATCAAACGTTAACTTTGTTAACGGCTTTTAGGACTTACCCCCTGTTCTCTTCCACTTTTTAACGCTATTACTTAAAGGACATCACACCAATTAAGAGGAGGCGCATAACAATGAAGAAATGGGCTGTAGCAATTTCTGCTGTCGGTTTGGCTTTCGCCGTATCAGGGTGTAGTAGCGATTATGTCATGGCCACTAAAGATGGCCGGATGATCCTGACGGAAGGTAAGCCCCAGGTGGATGACGACACCGGTCTGGTGAGTTACCGCGATATCCAGGGCAATAAGATGCAAATCAACCGTAACGAAGTTTCCCAAATCATTGAACGATGATGTAGAGAGGTCAGCAAATGCTGGCCTTCGTTTTTTTACCGTATCCTCTTCCCCTTTTGTTTCCCCTCTGCCATGTTTATATCCCCCTGTTAGACACAATAAAAGGTAAGCGGCTATGCATTATCACCGTATTCCCCATAGCTCACTTGAGATAAGCACGCTGGGTCTGGGAACCATGACGTTTGGTGAACAAAATAGTGAAGCCGACGCCTGGGAACAGCTCGATTATGCCGTCAGCCAGGGCATTAACTTAATCGATGTGGCAGAGATGTATCCGGTGCCTCCGCGTCCTGAAACGCAGGGCCTCACCGAAACCTATGTGGGTAACTGGCTGAGCAAGCGCGGCATACGCGATAAGATCGTTTTAGCCACCAAAGTCAGCGGCCCGTCACGGGCGGGTGATGCAGGTATTCGTCCGGATCAGGCATTGGATCGTAAAAATATCCGTAGCGCACTGGATGCCAGCCTGAAACGCCTGCAAACCGATTATATCGATTTATATCAGGTTCACTGGCCGCAACGCGCCACCAACTGCTTTGGCAAACTTGGCTATAGCTGGAGCGACAGCGCGCCGGTGATTACCATTCTGGAAACGCTTGAAGCGTTAACCGAATTCCAGCGCGCCGGGAAAATCCGCTATATCGGAGTATCCAACGAAACGCCCTGGGGCGTGATGCGCTACCTGAATCTGGCAGAAAAACACGATTTACCGCGTATCGTCTCCATCCAGAATCCCTATAGCCTGTTGAACCGCAGTTTTGAGGTTGGGCTGGCGGAAATCAGCCAGTATGAAGGCGTAGAGCTGCTGGCCTATTCCTGCCTCGGATTTGGCACCCTGACGGGCAAATACCTTAACGGCGCGAAACCCGCCGGGGCACGCAATACGCTGTTCAGCCGTTTCACCCGCTACAGCAGCGAACAGGCACAGCAAGCCGTTGCGGCCTATGTGGAGATCGCCAGGCGTCACAGCCTCGATCCGGCGCAGATGGCGCTGGCGTTTGTACGTCAGCAGCGCTTTGTCGCCAGTACATTGCTGGGCGCGACCACACTGGATCAACTTAAGACCAACGTCGAAAGCCTCAATATTACGCTCGATGAAACCGTGCTGGCTGAACTGGAAGCCGTGCATCAGCGTTACACCTATCCTTCACCCTAAAACGAAAGGGGCGGATATCCGCCCCTTTTTTTATGATTTCTGACGCCGCTGCCACAACCACAGTCCGGCTATCGCCAGCGCAAACAGTACGCCAAAGCCAATACCGATACCCACAACCGGAACGCCGACTTTCACCGCAAGGGAATACAGGCCGAGCATCAGCAACATGGCGCTGTTTTCGCCGAGGTTCTGCACTGCGATAGCATTGCCCGCGCCGACCGAACGCTTTCCGCGATCCTGAAGCAATGCATTAAGCGGCACCACGAAAAATCCGCCGCATACCCCGAGCAGCATCAGTAACAGATACGCAGGCAGTTGCGTTTGCTGTACCGCAAACGCGACCACGGCCACGCCGATTAATATCCCGGCGGGCATACAGCGCGAGACGGTTTCCAGCGTGACAAACTTCGCCGCCGCGCCCGCGCCGACCACGATGCCGATAGCCACCATCGCATTCAGGTAAGTCGGCGTGGCGTTATCCGTAATCCCTAACGCCACCGGCACCCACAACACCAGCAAAAAGCGCAGCGTTACGCCCGCGCCCCAGAACAGGCTGGTTCCCACCAGCGTAAAGCGGGTTTCGCCGTTGTTCCACAACTGTCGACTGGCTGCATAGAACTGCCGGATCATCGCCACCAGATGCCAAGACTGGCCGGGACGCGCAGCCGCCAGTTTGGGGATAAACAGATTCGCCGCCACCGCGCCTGCGTAAAACAGCGCACATACGCCGAGCGCCGCGCCGATATGCCAGTCGGCCAGCACGCCGCCCGCAACCGACCCCAACAGGATCGCCGCGATCGTGGAGGATTCCATCAGCCCGTTGGCTTTTACCAGCTTATCGCCCGTGGTGATTTCCCCGAGGATGCCGTATTTCGCCGGCGAATACGCCGCCGCGCCCACGCCGACCAGGGTATACCCCACAAACGGGTTGAAGCCGAAGGTGATGACCAGCGCACCGATAAGCTTCATCCCGTTCGCCACCATCATCACGCGCCCCTTGGCGACGCTGTCAGCGAACTGGCCGACAAAAGGCGCAAACAGGATATACGCCCCGACAAAGACCATTTGCAGCACCGGCTGGCTCCAGTCCGGATAAAACTGCGCCTTCAGTACCGCCAGCGTGGCAAACAGCAACGCATTATCAGCAAAGGCGGAAAGAAACTGTGCGGCGATAACCGCCATCATTCCCCGTGAGCGCAACGATCCGGCGGCCATATCATGCATTTTGCTGTTCCTGTTCAACCATCTCTTTAAGGGTGACGAAATCAGGTTTGCCGCTGCCTAACACCGGCAGCTGTTTCAGGACGCGGATATCACGCGGCACCGCCAGCTCCGGCACGCCGTGAGCGCGGGCATATTGCTGTAGCGCGTCGCGGGTGAGTTCGCTGTCGGTGGTAAACAGCACCAGCGCTTCGCCCTTCGTTGGGTCCTGTTTTACCACGGTTGCGTGAAGCTTTTCTGGCGAGACGCCTGTCGCCATCTGCTCGACCATCTCCAGTGATACCATCTCGCCCGCGATTTTCGCGAAACGTTTGGCGCGCCCCTGAATCTGGCAGAAGCCCTGCTCATCAAAGGCGACAATATCGCCGGTGTCGTACCAGCCGGGCTCCAGCTCACCCTGCGCGTTTTCCGCAGCAGGCGTTTCCAGTACGCCAGGTTTCTCAACCCGCAGGTAACCCTTCATCACGTTCGGCCCTTTAAGCTGCAGCCGTCCACCCTGCTCAATGCCCGGCACCGCCAGTAAACGTGCATCCATTCCGGGCAAAATGCGCCCAACGGTATGCGGTTTTGCCGCCATCGGAACGTTTATCGACACCACTGGCGCGCATTCGGTCACGCCGTAGCCTTCAAGAATGCGCACGCCGAATTTGTCCTGCCAGAGCTGGCGCGTGCTCTCCTGCAGTTTTTCCGCGCCCGCCACCACATAACGAATGCGGAAGAAATCATACGGGTTAGCGAAACGCGCATAGTGACCCAGGAAGGTCGACGTACCGAACAGCACCGTACAGTTACGGTCATAAACCAGTTCCGGCACAATGCGGTAATGCAGCGGGCTGGGGTAAAGGAACACTTCCGCGCCGGTAAACAGCGGCGTGAACAGCCCGACGGTCAGGCCGAAGGAGTGAAACAGCGGCAGCGCGGACATAAAACGGTCTTTCGCGGTAAAGTCGGCAATGGTCCGGATCTGCTCGACATTCGCCAGCAGGCTCTTATGGCTGTGCACCACACCTTTAGGATTGCCTTCGGAACCCGACGTAAACAGCACCATCGCGGCATCTTCCGGCTCCTGTTTGACCTGGGCCAGACGCGGCATCAATACGCGGGAGAAAATCCACAGCTTGTCGGCGCCGGTAACGTCGCCTTTAAGATCTTCAAGAAAGACCCAGCGCACCTGGGTGAGTTGCTCCGGCAAATGCCAGAGTTTGCCTTTATCGAGAAACTGGCGGGAGGTAAATACGGTTTTAATTTGAGCCGCGGTAATGGCGCTACTCAGTCCTTTAACGCCAGCGGTATAGTTCATCATCGCCGGAATACGCCCACGCACCGTGGCACCGATAATCACCGCCGCGCTGATAGCAGCGTTGGGCAACATCAGGCCAATGGTTTCACGCGGCGCACTGTATTTTTCCAGAATACGCGCCACAAACAGGGTTTTGGTCAGTAAGCTGCGATAGCTGTCGGGCTTGAAGTTAATATCCTCAACGCAATTTTTGCCTGCGCCATAACGGTATTTCGCCGCCAGCAAGGCTTCATACAGCGTTTCGCGCGGGCGCACCGCCATACGCGCTTCCATCATAATCTGGTGCAGCATTTCGCCTGCAATTTTTCGCCGTTCGCGGGCGCGGGGTGCCTGCGGCATCTCCAGCGTGGTCGGCGGCAGAATATGAATATTGATGGTGGGGAACAGACGCTGTTTGACTAACCCTTTCAGGCGGCTGAAAAAGGTCAGTTCCGCGCCTTCGATACGAATGGGGATGACCGTCGCCTGTGATTTTGCCGCTACAAATCCCGCGCCTTCATAGATTTTCATCAGTGAACCGGTCACCGTCAGTCGGCCTTCGGGAAAGATCACCACCGGCCTGCCCTGCTCGATCAGCCGCACCAGATATTTCACTGACATCGGTTTTGTCGGATCGAGCGGTACTACGTCGATCAGCGGCTTCAGCCAACGCATATACCACTGTTGACTGATAGAGGTATACACCGCGAAAACCGGGCGGCCAGGCAGGAACAGCGCTAACAACACGCCATCGATAAAAGAGACATGGTTGGGGGTAATCAGTACACGCGGCGCGGTTAGCGGGCGCGTATCACCATGAAGCGTGACCCGAAACAATATGCGACATAACGCACGAAAAAAACCAAAAAGCATCGCAACTCCCTTTGTGGTTAGTTTAGTAATGAAACAAGGCATTTGCGGGCAGATTACACGAGATAACTCAGGTTGCGTTAGTGTAGCAGGGATAAAAAAAAACCTGCGCATCTGCGCAGGTTGGTGCAAGAGTGGGTATGGAATTCTCACCAATCAATACCTCTGGGTCTCATTATTCTGGCCGTTGCCACGCGGGCGTACCATGGAAAAAAAGCAAGGGAGATTGTTGAAGTGAAACCAGGTATGTAAAAGCTCGCAGGCTGTAACAAGGCGGGTGAGAGGCAAAAAAAAACCTGCGCATCCGCGCAGGTTGGTGTAATTCAAGTGAGCAGCAAATTGGTGCTTACTCCACCTATCAATACCTCTGGGACAATCACTGTATCAGCAGGCGAATTTGCGTAGCCAGCAGCCAATCGCAACAGCCTACGCCAAAGTGTAACCAAAGGTTTTAACTGACATTCTTCCCGCCGTTTCGGTTACAAATACCCTTTACGCGACCGTGTAACCCTCGCGCATGGCAGACATTTTTTTCCGTCAGTTTGCGACAGCGCCAGCAGCCCCGATCTTGTATCCCTGCCGGTTTTCCGTAAGACTTAACGCTGTGTAAACGGTTACCCTTCAGAACAGAGTGATATATGGCGACGATTAAGGATGTAGCGCGGCTAGCAGGAGTGTCTGTCGCCACGGTCTCACGTGTTATCAATGCCTCGCCCAAAGCCAGCGAGGCGTCGCGGGCGGCGGTGCAAAGCGCCATGGAACAACTGAACTATCACCCAAATGCTAACGCACGGGCGCTGGCGCAGCAGACCACCGAAACAGTCGGACTGGTGGTGGGCGATGTTTCCGATCCTTTCTTTGGCGCGATGGTAAAAGCAGTGGAACAGGTGGCTTATCACACCGGCAATTTTTTGCTGATTGGCAACGGCTACCATAATGAGCAGAAAGAGCGTCAGGCGATCGAACAACTGATCCGCCATCGCTGCGCGGCGCTCGTGGTACACGCAAAAATGCTCCCCGACAGCGAGTTGATCCCGTTGTTGAAACAGATCCCCGGCATGGTGCTGATCAACCGGATCGTTCCCGGTTTTGAGCAGCGTTGCATCGCGCTGGACGATCGCTATGGCGCATGGCTGGCTACCCGCCATCTCATTCAGCAGGGCCACAGCCGAATTGGTTATATCTGCTCAACCCATGCGATTTCCGATGCGGAAGACCGTTTGCAGGGTTATTACGATGCCCTGAAAGAGCACGGATTACCGATTAACGATCGACTGGTCACCTTCGCCGAACCCGATGAAAGCGGCGGCGAGCAGGCCATGACGGAATTGTTGGGGCGCGGCAAGCATTTTACCGCCGTCGCCTGTTACAACGATTCGATGGCAGCAGGGGCAATGGGGGTGCTGAACGATAACGGCATCGACGTGCCGAATGAGATCTCACTGATTGGTTTTGATGACATTCTGATTTCACGCTACATCAGGCCGCGCCTGACGACGGTGCGCTATCCGATTGTGACCATGGCGACTCAGGCGGCAGAACTGGCGCTGGCGCTGGCACAAAATCAAACCCCGTCAGAAGTCACCCACCTTTTTAGCCCAACGCTGGTGCGTCGGCATTCAGTTGCCGCCATATCGGAAAGCTAAAGCGCTTTATGGTACAGATGAACGGTTTTGTCGGGGTATTCCAGGCCATCGCCGATATATCCCCAGCCAAACCGTTCATAGTAATCGCGGCACGCGGAATAGAGATACAGCGCATCAAAGCCTGCCTGCCGCGCCGCGCCCACCACATGTTCCTGCAATATCCCGCCCAGGCCTTTGCCGCGCGCGGGTTCATCGATATACAGCGCCGCCAGCCAGGGCGTAAGATCCTGGCGGCTGATTAAATCGCAGCGCCACAGCCCTACGGTCCCCAGCAGCGTTTCGCCCTGCAGAGCGATAAACGTCAGCGGCAGTGCGCCGGGCGTCTGGCTGTGATCGACAATATCGGCGAAAAAGCCGCGCGGCTGATCCGGGCCAAATGCCTGCCAGAGCCAGTCGGTAACCTGCCCGGCATAATGTGGGTATTGATAAAGCGGCGCGATGATCACCCGTTATCCTCTGTAAAGGTCATGCGCTGGCCTTAAAACTGTTCCAGCGCCAGCAGTTCTTCAATGGTTTGACGACGGCGAATCAGCTTTGCCACGCCCTGGTCAAACAGCACTTCCGGCAATAACGGACGGCTGTTGTAATTTGACGACATAGATGCCCCGTACGCCCCGGTATCATGGAAGACCAGATAATCACCGGTCGTCACCGCAGGCAGCGCACGGGTTTCTACTTTGCCGCCTTCCTGCTGGGTAAACACGTCGCCCGATTCGCACAGCGGCCCGGCAACCACGGTATCCAGCGTCGGCGCCTCGGTCAAATCCCGGCCATCCGCGGCCAGCGCGGTAATGTGATGGTAGCTGCCGTACATAGCCGGGCGCATCAAATCGTTAAATCCGGCGTCCACCAGCACAAAATGGCGGGAGCCCATATTTTTGACGCTTCTTACCTGCGCCACCAGCACCCCGGCTTCCGCGACCAGAAAACGTCCCGGCTCAATTTCCAGTTTCACCGGATGGCCTAAATGCCGGGCAATTTGCTCGCGAGCCGCATTCCATAACCCATAGTAATGGGCGGTATCAATCGCTTCCTCGCCTTCGCGATAAGGAATCGACAACCCGCCGCCAGCTGAAATCGCGGCAAGATCCTGCCCGAACTCCACCACCTGGCGCACCATCGCGCCGCACACCTGCTCGAGATGACCATAATCCACGCCCGAACCGATATGCATATGAATGCCGACCAGCTTCAGACCGTGGCGCTGCATCACCTCCAGCGCCTGGGGGCAAATCGCTGTACCAGATACCGTGTTTGCTGTTCTCGCCACCGGTGTTGGTTTTCTGGCTGTGACCATGACCAAATCCCGGATTCACCCTCAGCCAGACACGATGGCCTGGCGACACGCTACCCAGTTGATCCAGCATATCTACCGAACCGGCATTGACCGCAATCCCCAGTTCCCGCACCCGCGCCAGGGTAGCGTTATCGATCACGTCAGCGGTAAACACAATATCGTCCGGATGCCGTTGCGGATCGTAACCCGCCGCCAGTGCGCGTTCAATTTCACCCAGCGATACGGAGTCCACCTTAACGCCCTGCTCGCGCATCAGCCGCAGAATATGAATATTCGAACAGGCTTTTTGAGCGAAACGCACCACATCGAAAGCCTGAAGCTGGGCAATCTGACGACGAATAATTGCCGCGTCATAGACCCACACCGGGCAACCAAACTCCGCAGGCAGGCGCAGTAAATTATCGGCATTAAGATCGGTATCGTGCTGGTGAAGTGAACGTGGCATAGCGGGCTCCTGAAGTCGTTTCGTTTATTACGCCACAGTCGCTGATGAAGAAAAAATATCGTTTTCTACATAGTCTATGCAAATATGATATGGATACCGCTACGTGATTTTAAGGAAAGCGAGATGCCCGCCGTCACCCTGCGCCATATTGAAATATTCCATGCCGTCATGACGGCGGGAAACGTCACCGAAGCCGCCGCGTTGTTGCATACGTCGCAACCGACAGTCAGCCGCGAGCTGGCGCGGCTGGAAAAACTGATTGGTCTGGAATTGTTTACCCGCAGCCGGGGTCGTTTGCATCCCACCGTACAGGGGCTGCGATTATTTGAAGAAGTTCAGCGCTCATGGTACGGACTGGATCGTATTGTCAGCGCTGCAGAAAGCCTGCGTCAGTTCCGCCAGGGTGAATTATCCGTGGCGTGTCTGCCCGTGTTCTCTCAGTCTTTTTTGCCGCTACTGGTTCAGCCTTTTCTGGCGCGCTACCCCGAGGTAAGCCTGAATATCGTGCCGCAGGAGTCGCCGTTGCTGGAGGAATGGCTGTCGGCCCAGCGTCACGACCTCGGGTTAACCGAAACCGTGACCACACCAGCCGGGACCGAGCGTATTCCGCTTTTAACGCTGAATGAAGTATGCGTTCTGCCAAAAGGGCATCCGCTCGCGCAAAAAGCGTTGCTGACGCCACAGGACTTTAGCGGCGAAAATTACATCAGCCTGTCCCGTACCGATAGTTATCGTCAGTTGCTGGACGCTTTATTCGTTGAGCACGATGTAAAACGCCGCATGGTGATGGAGACCCACAGCGCCGCTTCGGTATGCGCCATGGTGCGGGCGGGCGCGGGGATTTCGGTGGTTAACCCGCTGACCGCGCTGGATTATGCGGCAAGCGGGGTGGTGGTGCGGCCATTCAGTGTGGATGTACCTTTTACCGTGAGCCTGATACGGCCAGTACATCGTCCGGCGTCTGCGCTGGTGGACGCTTTTTGCGAGCATCTCCAGCGCAATCAAGACCTTTTTACCACGCCGTTGACGGCGCTGCTTACTCCTCGCCAAGCATAAAATTGACCGCGTCTTCGGCATGCAGCGCCGCGGTATCGAACAGCGGCAACGGACAGTTCTGCTGGTCGAGCAGAAGGCCAATCTCGGTACAGCCGAAAATGACGCCCTGCGCCCCCTGCTCCGCCAGACGGCTTATCACCTGTTGGTAATAATGCCGGGATTCATCGCGAAACACGCCCATGCATAGCTCATGGAAGATGATGTGATTGATACGCTCGCGCTCGGCCTCGTCGGGAATGCGCGTGGAGATGCCGAATTTCTCCGTCAGCCTGCCACGATAAAAATCCTGCTCCATGGTGTAACGGGTACCCAACAGCGCCACGGTGTTCATCCCGCTCTGGCTAATGGCGCGTCCGGTGGCGTCGGCGATATGCAAAAAGGGTAACGAGCACGCCGCTTCAATATGCGCCGCCACTTTATGCATGGTGTTGGTGCATAACACGATGGCTTCAGCACCGGCTTTTTCCAGTCCACACGCGGCCTGGGCCAACATGTCGCCCGCTTTATCCCAGTCGCCGCTCGCCTGACAGGCTTCTATTTCATGAAAATCGACGCTGTGAAGCACCAGTTTTGCCGAATGCAGGCCGCCGAGACGCGCTTTTACGCCTTCATTAATAAAGCGGTAATAAGGAATGGTGGATTCCCAACTCATTCCACCAAGTAAACCCAGGGTTTTCATTTTTCACCTCCGTTATTCTCAAGGTATAACAAAACGCTTTCCTGCCGTGAAGCGATAAACATTTGTGATCGGCGGCGCACTTCACAGCCGCGACATATATTTAAATGAACAGCTGATATAGAATAATTGAAACAATGTTTCACTAATCAGAGGCAGGCAGATGTTTATTTCCCATAACGAAACGACGCTGGAAGATTTGGGTGGCGGCGTGACCCGTCGGATCCTGGCGCATAACGGTAAGATGATGGCAGTGGAGGTGAACTTTCAGGAAGGTGCGGTGGGTGCGATGCATAACCATCCCCATGAGCAGCTCACCTACGTGCTGTCTGGCGAGTTTGAATTCACTATTGGCGATGAGACCCGCCGCGTGACGGCAGGCGATACGCTGTATAAAGAGCCGTATGTCATGCACGGCTGCGTATGTATCAAAGCAGGAACCCTGTTGGATACATTTACGCCCATGCGCGAAGACTTTCTCAAGTAATCGCCGCCGGGGACACCCGGATTTTTATGACGCAGTAATACAAAAAGCCCGTCAGTGTTTCCACTGACGGGCTTTGTTTACATGGCTTAGTTACACGGCGTCGTGAGTGAATTAACGCGCCAGCCAGCCGCCGTCTACCGCAACGGTATAACCGTTGATGTAATCCGATGCGCTGGATGCCAGGAACACGATCGGCCCTTGCAGATCGCTCGGCAGACCCCAACGTCCCGCCGGGATACGATCGAGGATTTCCGCGCTGCGCTGCTCATCGGCACGCAGTTGCTGAGTGTTGTTAGTGGCCATGTAGCCCGGTGCGATAGCGTTAACGTTGATATTGTGCTTCGCCCATTCATTTGCCATCAGACGGGTAATCCCCATTACGCCGCTTTTGGATGCGGTGTAAGACGGTACGCGAATGCCGCCCTGGAAGGAGAGCATGGAAGCGATGTTGATGATTTTGCCGCCTTTACCCTGAGCGATAAACTGTTTCGCCACCGCCTGAGACATAAAGAACACCGATTTGATGTTCAGATTCATCACGTCATCCCAGTCGGTTTCGCTGAAGTTGATCGCATCTTCACGACGGATCAGACCCGCGTTGTTAACCAGAATATCGACATGGCCGAATTCAGCTACCGCGCGTTCCAGCAGTTCCGGGATCGCGTCGATTTTACGCAGATCGGCAGTCAGGCTCAGAAAACGACGGCCCAGCGCGGCCACGCCTTCGATAGTTTCAGTCGGTTCGACGATGTTAATACCCACGATGTCGCAACCTGCCTGCGCCAGACCCAGCGCCATACCCTGCCCTAAGCCGGTATCGCAGCCAGTCACGATCGCAACTTTACCTTCAAGAGAAAATGAATCCAAAATCATGGTGGTTTCCTTAGTGTTCTAGCCTGTCACAGACAGATGCAAAGTTCTGAACGGTTCACATCAGGTTATGGGTAGAGTGTGTTTCGCTTGCGATGTCAGGAAGTGAATGAACACTAAATCAGCCTGCGACCCGTTACACATTTCGCCTTTCTTTATTACCGTCGATACCTCGAAACGTAACGTGCTTTTTACAACAAAACATCGTTTCGTTTTCATTCGTGGGATTATACTATCCCCTCTGAAACAGGTTTTCAATTATAAATAAAACAATGTTTCATTTTTCATAGCATCAAAGTATGAATTTGGAAGTAGGATCACGAAACCCGGTTCAACCGCCGCCGTATGGGCTTTTTTGATTCCTCCGGCACACCGCGAGAAGGCCCAAAGCCATCGTCTGAGAGGGAAAAGTTTAGGCGAGAGATTACGCGCGCTCAGGGTCGAGAAGACCGCGGAACAGCGCGGAATGCATGGCAGGAAAAGAAGCTGACGGGAAGGTGCCCATCCGGCGTTATGCAGATGGGCTGATGGGAAGCCGTTTAGTCGCGCTCAATAGCCAGCGCAACGCCCTGACCACCGCCGATACAGAGAGTCGCTAACCCTTTGCGGGCGTCGCGTTTTACCATTTCATGAACCAGCGAAACCAGAATACGACAGCCGGATGCGCCGATAGGATGTCCAAGCGCAATCGCGCCACCGTTGACGTTAACCTTCCGCTGATCCCATTCGAGCACTTTGCCCACTGACAGCGCCTGTGCCGCAAACGCTTCGTTAGCTTCGATTAAATCTACTTCATTGAGCTGCCAGCCGGCTCGCTCCAGGCAACGCCGGGTGGCGTAAACCGGCGCGATCCCCATTAACGCCGGATCGACGCCAATGCTGGCGAATGCGCGGATCCTTGCCAGAACCGGAAGATCCAGCTCAGCTGCCCGGCTGGCACTCATCATCATTACTGCCGCCGCACCGTCGTTAATCGTCGAGGCATTACCGGCGGTGACGCTGCCGTGCGAATCAAACGCGGGTGCAAGGCTTGCCAGCCCTTCTGCGCTGGCGTCAGTGCGGGGCTGTTCGTCCGTATCCACCATCACTTTTTGACCTGAGGTCAATTCCACTTCCACCGGCACGATTTCATCGCGAAAGCGTCCGCTGTCGATGGCGATGCGCGCTTTATGCTGGGATGAAAGCGCGTAGGCGTCCTGTAACTCGCGGCTGATGCCGTATTCGCGGGCGAGGTTTTCCGCAGTGACGCCAATATGATAATCGTTAAAGGCGTCCCACAATCCGTCATGCACCAGGCTGTCGATGAGTTGACTATTGCCGAGCTGGGCACCGGTGCGGCTGTCGGTAAGAACGTGCGGAGCGCGGCTCATATTTTCCTGCCCGCCCGCGATCACCACATCCGCTTCGCCGCACTGAATGGCCTGCGTCGCCAGATGCAGCGCCTTTAACCCTGAGCCGCAAACATCGTTGATAGTGATGGCCGAAACGGCCCAGGGCAGCCCGCTGTTCAATGCGGTCTGGCGGGCCGGGTTCTGACCCGCGCCAGCAGTCAGCACCTGGCCGAGGATCACTTCATCCACATCAAGAGGATTCAGGCCGGACCGTTCGATCAGCGCTTTCACTACCACCGAGCCGAGCTCGACCGCCGTACGGCGCGCAAGCGCACCCTGGAAACACCCTATCGGCGTGCGCGCTGCGCCAACAATCACCACATCTTTCATAACCAACCCTCTATCACAGGACGGGGATAGCGTAGCGATTGTTATAAAATTTTTTCGTAAATGTTTAAAAAATGGTGAAGAAAGTCACACAGTAAAAACGTATGACGTTAGCTGAAACGTGGATAAGCAGGTCAGAAGCGACCGGAGGAGAGAAGATAAAACGCGCCTCACGTAAACAACGTGAGGCGATCTGATTACGCCGCGACGCTTTTCGGCTGGGAAGAGAGATGTCCGGCCCACAGGCTGGCAACCCATTTCACGCCCCGGGCGGTAAAACGCGCCTGGGAGAAGGTATGCTGATTTTCACCGACGCCAGAGCGCAATGTGAAATAGCCTGCCTGCATATGATGCTGCGGCGGCGTCAACGTGCCGTTGGCGCGGTACATAATGTTGCGTTCAAGCAGGAACTGACGAAACTCCGGCTCTTTAACCTTCAACATTTTGCACAGTTGGCGGAAACCGAGCGAATCATCAACCTGGACGAAACGATCGAAAAATTCAGCCTTTGGCGCGGTTAACGCCAGCTGCTGTTCCGCAGCCTGACGCTGCTCGTACTGCTCCGCCCAGGCTCGCGCAGCGGCGGCCGGGTTTGTGAAGTCAGGAATTTCCGCACGTTGTTCACGTTCCTGCCACCAGTCGAGCACGTTCGCGGTAAAACCCGGCGACACGCGCGCGACGGCTAACAGCGAATCACGCTTGTTCAGTAAAAACTCCTGATAGCGCTCCCCTTCCCGCTCGAATTCATCGACGACAAGGGGCTGCGACAGACGCTGGGCCGTTTCAAGACTTTTAATAATACGCTTCACTTCGCCGTGAGTAATGCCCGTCAACGTAGCGATTTCACGGCTGCTCATTGTGACTGATTGATCCATAGAATGTCGGTTTAAAGAAGGATTCATCATAGGCCTCACCACTTACTCATAAACAGCAACACCCTGGCGGGTAGTAGAAATAGTATACAATTTACTGTTTAAATATCCAGTGTTTTTTTTGAGCAATTTACCTTAAAGAAATCAGGTAATTCGCACTTTTTTGGAGAAACCCGCATCAGGTCAGGCGAGGCGGGGCGGGCCTTCATCAGCAATATCTTCCCCGGTCAGCCTCCCCGGTCAGCCCCTCCGTTCAGCCAGTCTATAATCGCCGTTACGCCATATCTTTTACGTCTCATCCGGCTTATGGTGCTATGAGCCTTTACTCCTCAACAGGAACAGAACGATGCGCGATCTCCCCCCAACCGCCATGCTGCGTGCGTTTGAAGTCGCGACCCGCCACAGCACGTTTACGTCAGCCGCCGAAGAACTGTTTATTACTCAAAGCGCCGTAAGCCATCAGCTAAAAAATCTTGAGGAAATCTGGGGGTTGCAGCTGTTTGAGCGCGGCAGGAGTCTCCGTTTGACGCCAGCCGGTGCCGCACTCGCCCCCATCGTGCGGGAGTTTTTTAGCAAGCTGGAAACCACGCTGGCGGATCAGCGAGAGCAAAAAGGCCGGGTGCGGTTGCGCGTGAACACGACCTACTCGTTCGCACTCAAGTGGCTTCTGCCTCGCCTGCCGGGCTTGACCCGCCTGCATCCGGAGATCCTGGTGACCCTGGAAAGCACCGATAAAGCGATTAATTTTGCCAGCACCGACTCCGACGTGGCGATCCGCTTTGGGCATGGTCATTATCCCGCGCTTCACACTGAGTTTATGTTTCGCGAGCAGCTGTTCCCGGTCGCCAGCCCGGCGTTATTACAGCGGTTCGGTTCCCCGCGCGATCCCGCTGAATTGCTGCGCTATCCGCTGCTGACGCGTGATGGTGCCGATCTGGTGCCGAAATGGGATGTCTGGTTTAAGTTGGCCGGTATCGGTACGGAAGCGTTGAAAGAGAGCGTCCGCTTCGCCGACACCAACATGACGATTGAGGCGGCGCTGCTGGGACAGGGTGTGGCGTTAGCACGTAGCGGGCATGTTGAAAGAGAAATTAGCGATGGCAGCCTTGTGCGCCTGTTCGCGATCCCCTTCCCTTCCCCCGCTGCCTATTATTTTGTCTGTCCTAAAGGTGTTGAGACGCAGCCGCATATTATTCATTTCCGCAACTGGTTACTGGCGGAGTCCCTGTCTGCGCAGCACCGTTATCAGTGAGCATGAGTCGGCGCTCACGGAAGGATGACGAGACTTCATTTTCCATACCGCCATGCCCTGCTTAGTATTGATTCATGCCTGCTCATATTTTTTTACTGACGCTTTTTGCCGCGCTGCTGCATGCCAGCTGGAACGCGCTGCTACGCGGCGGCACCGACCGGTTATGGACGATGACCATTATGTGTATGGCTATCGCCATGACCTGCGCCGTTACCGCACTGTTCCTGCCGCCACCTGCCCCCGCCAGTTGGGGATACGCGCTGCTTTCCGCACTGCTGCATGTGGGTTACAACCTGTGCCTGGTACGGAGTTACCAGAACGGAGAACTGGGGCAAACGTACCCCATTGCACGCGGCTCGTCGCCGCTACTGGTAACCTGCGCGGCGTCCGTCTTCGCCGGGGAAAAAATGGCACCTCATACGCTTGGCGGTGTGGTGTTGGTTTCCGGCGGGATTTTGATGCTCGCCATGCAGGGTCGCAAGCTGGCGATGCCCGGCCTCAACTATACGCTGGCAACGGGCGCGTTTATCGCGGCATACAGCGTGGTGGATGGAATGGGCGCACGCGCGTCCGGCAATGCGCTTTCCTATATTGTGTGGATGAGCGCGTTATGGGGCGTCCTGATGCCAGGGGTCTATATCGTACTGCGTGACGGCAAAAGTTTGTGCCGCTGGCAGCCGGGCATGCTGAGCGCCGCCGCTGGCGGCCTGCTTTCGCTGCTGGCATACGGCATCATCATTTATGCCATGACGGCGGCACCGATGGGCGCTGTCTCTGCGCTGCGTGAAACCAGCGTATTGTTTGCCGCCGTACTGGGTTATCTGTTTCTCGGCGAAACGCTGACGCTGAAAAAGATCATGGCCTGCATGGTGATTGTCGCCGGTACGCTGGTAATGGGTTAATTCAATCAGGAGAACACACGATGTTCGATCGTTCTGCGGTTGCCCTTGTTGGGCCAGGTGCTATTGGCACTACGATTGCCGCTGTGCTGCATGAGCGGGGAAGAACGCCGATGCTTTGCGGGCGTACCGCTCATCCACAGCTGACGCTGCGCTACGACGGCGGTGAAATCGTCGTCCCCGGACCGGTACTGAACAAACCGGCGGCGGCTGGCCAGCCGGTCGATCTGGTCTTTCTCGCGGTCAAAACCACACAGGTTGCAGACAGCGCGGGTTGGCTGGCTGCGCTATGCGATAAAAACACCGTGGTCTGCGCGCTGCAAAAACGGTGTTGAACAAAAAATCCAGCTGGAACCCTTAGTTAACGGTGCCACGGTACTGCCCTCCGTCGTATGGTTTCCGGCACAACGCGAGCCCGACGCCTCCGTCTGGCTACGTACCAGGCCGCGCCTGACCCTGCCGGACGTGCCGCAGGCGAAACGGGTTGTCGATGCGCTCAGCGGCACGCGCTGCGCCGTCGAGCTGTCAGCCGACTTCACGTCAATCGCCTGGCGCAAACTGATGCAAAATGCCGTCGCGGGTCTGATGGTGTTGGCAAATCGCCGCGCCGGTATGTTTTCGCGAGCGGACGTGACGACGCTTGCGGAGTCTTATCTGCATGAGTGTCTGACGGTAGCGCGTGCGCAAGGCGCGAATCTGGACGATGGCGTGGTGCAGGAGATCATTGACGGTTTTCAGCGTGCTCCGGCGGATTTAAGCACTTCAATCCTTGCGGATCGCCAGGCCAACCGCCCGCTGGAATGGGATATCCGCAACGGCGTTATACAGCGTTATGGTCGGGCAAAAGGTATTCCAACCCCTGTCAGTGACGTACTGGTACCGCTGCTGGCGGCAGGCAGCGAAGGGCCGGGATAAAAAAAGTTACGCTTACAGGTTGCCAAGGGAAAAGACGTGTCAGGTAAGACTGGCGATGCTGGAGCGGGTGAAGGAATCGAACCCTCGTATAGAGCTTGGGAAGCTCTCGTTCTACCATTGAACTACACCCGCTTTGAGATGTGCAAGGCATTATAGCGGTTCAACGTCGCCAGACAATACCTTGCAGGTTAAGTGATGCTCTTTTAAGCAGTTAACACGACGGCGCTTTTCCCGGCGGCGGGAGATAACGCTGCGGATCAATCGCCGTCGCGCGATAGCGAATCTGGAAATGGAGCTGTACGCCGTCCGCGCCGCTGCTTCCCATTGTGGCAATCTTCTCGCCCGCTTTGACTTTTTGGCCGTTATTCACCAACAGCGTGTCATTGTGAGCATAGGCAGTAATGTAATCTTCGCTGTGCTTAATCATGATCAGGTTGCCGTAGCCGCGAAGTTGATTACCGGCATACACCACCGTACCGGCGCCCGACGCGATAACGGGTTGTCCGCGCTTACCGGCAATATCGATACCTTTATTGCCGCCGTCCGCCGTAGAGTAAGGCAGGATCACTTTTCCGCTGGTCGGCCAACGCCAGCAACGCTGTCCGACCGGCGGCCAGGACGAGAGCGGCACCGCAGACGACGGCGTCACCCCGGCTGTTTTGCCCGACGATTTACGTCCGGAAGAGGCTGTTTTTTTCGCACCGTTGATCTTCAAGCGCTGTCCGATTTCAATGGTATACGGAGCTGAAATGTCATTGAGCCGGGCCAGATCCTTAACGCTGGTCCCTGTGATGCGCGAAATTCGATACAGCGTATCGCCCCGTTTCACCGTATAGATGGAACCGGAATCACTTCCGGAGCCGGAGGATTTATTGCCTGAACAGCCTGCGAGCAGCAGTGCAATCATCAGACATAAGGCAATATGAAAGGGTTTTCCAGACAGGCGTCCCGCGCTCAAAACAGATCCTCTTTTCGAATAAATGACGGTTTATCATAGCAGCCGAAGCCGCGATGCCCAATTCCCAACGCCACGCTGTTCACGATGTCTATCAGAATGAGAGCTTTTTGTTCATTTTGATAACGCGACAATTTATCACGCCTCCCACTTTTCATTTATTCCCGGGCAATTTTTAAGGTCATCACAGTTTACTCCCTGTTCCGCGGGCATTTTCTCTTCTGGCGTAAATTTTGCCTGATCGTTCTATTACGTGAAGAACCGTGTCTGTCACATCAGGAGATCAACATGGAACAACGGGAAGCAGCCGCGACCGGCGAGCCCTGTATGCGCGTGGATGCCGTCGCCAAAGCAACGGGCCGCGCACGGTACACAGACGATTATGTGATGGCGGGTATGTGTTACGCCAAATATGTTCGCAGTCCAATCGCCCATGGCTACGCCACTAAAATAGACTGCACTGAAGCCAGAGCGTTAAATGGCGTCCTTGCTGTCTTTACCTGGGAAGACGTGCCCGCTATCCCCTTCGCCACGGCTGGGCATGCCTGGACATTAGAACCTGAAAAACGGGATGTCGCCGACCGGTTATTGTTAACCCGCCATGTGCGTCATCATGGCGATGCCGTCGCCATTGTCGTTGCCCGTGACGAACTGACCGCGGAAAAAGCCGCCCTGCTTGTCAACGTCGAGTGGGAAGCATTGCCGGTGATCACCCGCCCGGAAGATGCGCTGGCAGCGGATGCCGTCGCGATTCATGAAGCCGGTAACTGTCTCAAGAGCAGCGAGATCATGGCGGGCGATCCGCTGAAGGCCATTGCGCAGGCGGACCATCAGGTCGGCGGCCATTTTCAGACGCCGGTGATTCAGCATTGCCATATGGAAGGCGTCACCAGCTTTGCGTGGATGGAGGAAGATGCGCGCATCACTATCGTCTCCAGCACCCAAATTCCGCATATTGTTCGACGTGTGGTGGCGCAGGCATTAGATATCGCCTGGTCGCGCATTCGGGTTATTAAGCCGTATGTGGGCGGCGGATTTGGCAACAAACAGGATGTGCTGGAAGAACCGATGGCGGCGTTTCTGACCCTTAAACTGGGGGGCATTCCGGTCAAAGTCATGCTCAGCCGCGAAGAGTGTTTTACCGCTACCCGCACACGTCACGCCTTTACTATTGACGGGAAGCTGGGGATCTCGCGCGACGGCATACTTAAGGCCTATATGCTGGATGTGCTGTCCAACACCGGCGCATACGCGTCGCACGGGCACTCCATCGCTGCCGCTGGCGGCAACAAAATTCCCTATTTGTATCCCCGCATCGCCTTTGGTTACCGCGCCACCACCTGCTACACCAATCTGCCTTCAGCAGGCGCGATGCGCGGCTACGGCGCGCCACAGGTGGTATTCGCGCTGGAAGCGATGTTAGACGACGCCGCCGCCGAACTCGGCATCGATCCGGTGGAGATCCGCCTGCTTAATGCGGCGCGTGAAGGAGACGCCAGTCCGGTAAACCACAAGATCATTCACAGTGCCGGCTTGCCGGAATGCCTGATTAAAGGCCGCGAAATATTTGAGTGGGATACGCGCCGGGCAGCCTGCCTCAGCCAGCAAGGCAATCTGCGGCGTGGCGTCGGGGTGGCCTGTTTTAGCTACACCTCCAACACCTGGCCGGTTGGCGTAGAGATCTCCGGGGCGCGTCTGCTGCTCAACCAGGACGGCACGATCAACGTACAAAGCGGCGCGACCGAAATCGGCCAGGGCGCCGATACGGTGTTCTCGCAAATGGTGGCAGAAACCGTGGGGGGTGATGGTCAGTTCGATACGGGTGATTTCCACTCAGGATACTGACGTCACGCCCTTTGACCCCGGCGCATTCGCCTCGCGGCAAAGCTACGTGGCCGCGCCTGCGTTGCGCCAGGCGGCGTTGCAGTTGCGCGAAAAAATTCTTCAGCATGCTGCGCTTATGCTTCATCAATCCGCCATGAACTTAACCCTGGTTCGCGGCGATGTGGTGCTGACAGAACGCCCGAACGCGCCGCTGCTGTCGGTAGCGGATATCGCCATGGACGCGTTTTACCATCCTGAGCGCGGCGGGCAACTCTCCTCAGAAGCCTCGGTAAAAACGACGACTAACCCGCCTGCCTTCGGTTGCACCTTTGTCGATCTTACGGTGGATATCGAGCTGTGCAAAATCACCATCAACCGCATTCTGAATATGCACGACTCCGGCCATATCCTGAACCCCATGCTGGCGGAAGGACAGGTACACGGCGGGATGGGAATGGGCATCGGTTGGTCGATTTTCGAAGAGATGATCATTGACGAAACCACCGGCGTGGTGCGTAACCCCAATCTGCTGGATTACAAAATGCCCACCATGCTGGATCTGCCAAATCTGGAATGCGCCTTTGTGGATACCCATGAACCGCAGTCGGCGTATGGCCATAAATCCCTTGGCGAACCGCCGATCATCCCGGTGGCTGCCGCGATACGCAATGCGGTACGGATGGCGACGGGCGTGGCGATCAATACCCTGCCGCTCACGCCCAAGCGCCTGTTCAGCGAATTCCGCGAAGCTGGCCTGATTTAAGGATAACGCTATGTTTGATTTTGAAAGCTATCACCGAGCCACCGGGATTGCCGACGCGGCGGCGCTGCTGGCGGCGCACCCGCAGTCACGGCTGCTGGCAGGCGGTACGGACGTGCTGATCCAGTTGCATCATCATAATGCCCGCTACCGCCATGTTGTGGATATTCATGGTCTGGCGGCGCTACGTGGCATTGAAATGAAGGAGGATGGCGGGCTGCGCATCGGTTCCGGCACCACCTTTAGCGAACTGATTGACAGCCCGCTGGTGCGGCAACATCTTCCGGCGCTGAGCGCCGCCGCCGCATCTATCGCCGGGCCGCAAATTCGCAATGTCGCCACCTACGGCGGCAATATCTGCAATGGTGCCACCAGCGCCGATTCCGCCACGCCATCACTGATTTATGATGCCCGGCTGGAGATTGTTTCCGCCTCCGGTTCGCGCTTTGCTTCCATCAACGGTTTTCACACCGGCCCCGGCAGCGTCTCGCTGGAAGCGGGCGAAATTCTGGTGGCGTTCCATTTTCCGCCGCAACCCGCCTCTGCTGTGGGCAGCGCCCATTTCAAATACGCGATGCGCGATGCGATGGATATCGCCACGATTGGCAGCGCTGCGCGTTGCGTAATTAAAGACGGGAAATTCGACACGTTACGGCTGGCGTTTGGCGTCGCCGCCCCCACGCCGATACGTTGTCAGCATGCCGAAGAGGCGGCAAACGGCGCGCCGCTCACCCGACAAACGCTGGCGGCTATCAGTGAAGCCGTGTTGCAGGACGTCTCTCCTCGCTCCTCCTGGCGTGCCGAAAAAGCGTTCCGCCTGCATTTAATTCAAACCATGACTAAGCGCGTCGTCACCGAAGCGGTGGAAAACGCCGGAGGCAAGCTGCAATGAATAATGAAAGCTGGATAACCGTTAACTGCGCCATCAACGGCGCGCCGTTCCGGTTTACCACCTCGCCTGCGATGCCGCTGGCCGAATTATTACGTTCACAGGGTTTGCTGAGCATCAAACAGGGGTGTTGCGTCGGGGAGTGCGGCGCCTGTACCGTGCTGGTCGACGGGGTGGCGATTGACAGCTGCTTATACCTGGCGGCGTGGGTCGAGGGGAAAACGATTCGCACTGTTGAAGGAGAGTCCACCGGCGGGCAGTTATCCGAGGTACAGCAGGCATATACCCGTTCCGGGGCGGTCCAGTGCGGGTTCTGCACGCCCGGTCTGATTATGGCGACCACCGCCCTGCTGGCGAAACCGCATACGAAGCCGTTTACCGTGCTGGAAATCCGCCAGGGGCTCGCGGGGAATTTGTGCCGGTGCACCGGTTATCAGATGATTGTCGAGACGGTGCAGGCCTGCGACCGCCCGACAGAATAACATTACCCGGCGGGCACCTGGCGTGCCCGCTTTTATCAGCCCGATAACAGCTCGTATTTTTTGATTTTCCGGTACAGCGTCGCTATGCCGATGCCCAGTTCATCCGCCGCCTGTTTCTTATTACTGTGACGAGACAGCGCCTCGCGAATCATCTGTTTTTCCATCTCTTCCAGTGCCGTACCCCCGTTTTCCTCTCCCTTAGGCGCGATGGAAAAAACGGCGTCCATATCGGTATCCGCCAGTTTGACGCCATTCATCAGGTTAGGCGGCAGGAGCGACGCGTCAATCACCTCGCCGGACGGCACAACGTTGACCAGATACTCAATCAGATTGCTGAGTTCACGCAGGTTTCCCGGCCAGCGATAGCGTTTCAGTATCAGCATAACTTCCGGCGCGACACCGGGATAAACCAGCCCGATACGCCGGGTATGCAGGTGCAGGAAGTAATGGATCAGCAGTTCCATGTCGTCCTGGCGATCGCGCAACGGCGGCAACGACACCGGAATGACATTCAACCGGTAGTACAGATCTTCGCGAAATTTACCGTCGGCGATGAACTGCTCCAGATTCTGGTTGGTTGCGGAAAGTATGCGGATATCCACCGGCACCGGATTGCTGGCACCAATAGGCTGAATCTCCCGGGATTCAATGGCGCGCAGCAGTTTTGCCTGTAAGGTCAACGGCATATCGCCTATCTCATCAAGAAACAGCGTACCGTGATTCGCCGCCTGGATAAGACCGGTTTTGCCATTCGCCGACGCACCGGTAAACGCGCCTTTCACATAGCCGAACAGCTCGCTTTCCAGCAGCTGTTCCGGGATGGCGGCGCAGTTGATGGCGATAAACGGCTTATTTTTACGATCGCTGAGTTGATGAATCGCGCGGGCCACCACCTCTTTACCGGTGCCGCTCTCCCCGACGATTAAAATACTCGATGGGCTTGGCGCAATACGGCTAATCAGGCGTTTTAACTGGCGCATCGGGCGGCATTCCCCGACCAGATGTTCGATGTGCGGCTCATCCTGAGCGATGGCGACGCCGGAAGCGCTGTGGGACTGATGAAACGCCATCAAAAAAAGTTGGTGATCCTGAACGTGATGCAACTGACCAATAATCAGCTCGCTTTTGTCATCATAGGAAACAATGTGCTGCATATGACCGTGCGTGAAATTACTTTCAAAGGTCAGCGGACGAAAACTGACCGTTTTACCAATCATATTGTCCTGCACGGCACCCAGGATTTTAAGCGCGGTGAGATTGGCAAACTGGATCCGGTTATCCTCCCCGACCACCAGCACGCCCTGATCCATATTTTCAATCATGGTGGAGAATATTTTGCGAATACTGCCGCTGTCGTTCTGGTCCTCCAGTAATTTCGCAACAAAAACGTTCGAGATATGTCGTACGTAATCAGAAAATTCGTGCAGATTATCGTTAATATGTTCCTGCTGCTCGTGCGTGACTGCAATAAGGCTTATCACCCCGACACAGTTATCCTGAAAAATAACCGGCGTTCCGAGAAAAGCCTTTTCCTTACAATTATTTTTACTGGTGCAACCTTCGCATAATGGATCGTAACGGGAATGCGTAACGACTTTCTCTTTTTTGGTTTCCAGGACGTAGCGTAATAACCGCGAATTGGTATTCAGTTTTTGACCAAGAAATTTCCCATACGATCCTGTGCCTGCCACCCGACAAAGGTTCTCATCAACAATTTCCACGTCGAGTTGTAATACGCTGGCCAGCATTCTGGCAAAGCGTTGAATAGTGGGTTGAATCTGCATCAGAACGGATTGCGTGTTGGCGGATATCATAGCTTGACCTTCGAATATCACGTAAGAAGTTGATATTTATAAAAGAACACTTTTAACAGTCTGAACCCCATGATACTAACTCAGCCGCCATTAACATTGATAAAAACACTTTTTCTTTATCATTCGCAGATGGAATTATGGAAGAAACATCACATTTCCATATCAATATGAGAATAACCGGGTTGGTTTTATCAATTTGGCGATAACTTTCCTTCTTACGCTTGTTAATAGTTACCCCTCAACGGGGCTGAAAATAATGCATAAATAAAGCCAAACGATTACGTATCCCTTTCCCACACATTTCCGGCGTTAATTTGTGATTCATTTCTCACTATTCAGGCTATTTACCCCCTTCACTACCCGCAGAAACAATCCTGGCACAGTTATTGTTAATACACAGATATCGCTGTGAATCGCGCCTCGGAATGCCCCTTTATTTGCCGGACACAGCATGTTGCTAATTAGCCTGTCACCCCACTTACCAGGATTACACAATGAAAACAGTTAATGAATTGATAAAGGATATCAATGCGCTGAACTCCCACCTCCATGAAAAAGACTTTTTTATTGACGTGGGAACAAACGACAGACGAATTGAAACAGGTGCTGGACGTCGCCGCCGCGCTCAAAACACTTCGTGCGGAAAATATCGCTACCCGGGTGTTTAATAGCGGCCTTGGCATCTCTGTATTCCGCGATAACTCCACCCGTACGCGTTTCTCCTATGCCTCGGCGCTGAATTTGCTCGGTCTTGCCCAGCAGGATCTGGATGAAGGCAAATCACAAATCGCCCACGGCGAAACCGTGCGTGAAACCGCCAACATGATCTCTTTCTGCGCCGATGCCATTGGTATTCGCGACGATATGTTCCTGGGAGCGGGCAACGCCTATATGCGCGAAGTCGGCGCCGCGCTGGATGATGGCTATAAGCAAGGCGTTCTGCCTCAACGTCCGGCGCTGATTAACCTGCAGTGCGATATCGACCACCCTACCCAGTCCATGGCCGATCTCGCCTGGCTGCGCGAGCACTTTGGTTCGCTGGAAAACCTGAAAGGCAAGAAAATCGCCATGACCTGGGCTTACTCCCCCAGTTACGGTAAGCCGCTTTCCGTACCGCAGGGCATCATCGGTTTGATGACCCGTTTCGGGATGGACGTGACGCTGGCGCATCCGGAAGGGTATGACCTGATCCCTGACGTGATCGACGTGGCGAAAAACAACGCCAAATCGTCCGGCGGCAGCTTCCGCCAGGTCACCAGTATGGAAGAAGCGTTTAAAGATGCCGACATTGTGTATCCCAAATCATGGGCGCCGTACAAAGTCATGGAACAGCGCACCGACCTGCTGCGCGCCAACGATCACGACGGTCTGAAAGCGCTGGAAAAAGCCTGCCTGGCGCAGAACGCCAATCATAAGGACTGGCACTGCACTGAAGAGATGATGAAGCTCACCAATAAGGGTAACGCGCTGTACATGCACTGTCTGCCGGCAGACATCAGCGGCGTTTCCTGCAAAGAGGGTGAAGTGACCGAAGCCGTCTTCGAGAAATACCGTATCGCTACCTATAAAGAAGCCAGCTGGAAGCCTTACATCATCGCCGCCATGATCCTCGCCCGTAAGTACGCCAAACCCGGCGTCCTGCTGGAGCAACTGCTGCAGGAAGCCCAAAAGCGCATTAAGTAAACCTCTCCGCCGGCCTGCAGGCCGGCCTCTTCGATCTCCGGGAAGTTATGAAGGATAAGGATGGGATATGTCAGTTTTCGCTTTGAAAATCGATATCGCCGACAACCAATTTTTTACTGGTGAAACCTCGCCGCTGTTCTCGCAAAAACAGGCGCAGCAGGCCCGTCAGTTTCATAAAAAAATCGCGGGGATATCAGCCAACGCCGCTGTATGCGCTCGATGAATTAGCCGGGCTGTTCGGCGTTAAAAAAATACTGGTCAAAGATGAGTCCCAACGCTTTGGGCTCAATGCGTTCAAGATGCTGGGCGGGGCTTATGCCATCGCGCAGTTACTGTGCGAGAAATACCACATCAACATCGCCGATTTCTCGTTTGAGACCATCAAAACCACCATCCGCGAGAAAATGACCTTCGCCACCACCACCGACGGGAACCACGGTCGCGGCGTGGCGTGGGCGGCGAAGCAACTCGGCCAAAACGCCGTGGTGTATATGCCGAAAGGCTCCGCGCAAGAGCGCGTCGACGCGATCCTCAAGCTGGGCGCGGAGTGCATCGTCACCGATATGAACTATGACGACACCGTGCGCCTGACCATGAAAAACGCCCAACAAAACGGCTGGGAAGTGGTGCAGGACACGGCCTGGGAAGGTTACACCACCATCCCGACCTGGATTATGCAAGGCTACGCCACCCTGGCGGACGAAGCCGTGGAACAAATGAACGCAATGGATGTGAAACCAACCCACGTCCTGTTGCAGGCGGGCGTCGGCGCCATGGCGGGCGGCGTGCTCGGTTATCTGGTGGACGTTTACGGGCCGCGCAACCTGCATTCGTTGATTGTTGAACCGGAACTGGCCGACTGCGTTTACCGCTCCGGCGTTAAAGGCGAAATCGTCAACGTGGGCGGCGATATGGCCACCATCATGGCCGGTCTGGCCTGCGGTGAGCCAAACCCGCTGGGCTGGGAAGTGTTACGTAACTGCGCCACCCAGTTTATCTCCTGCCAGGACGCCGTCGCCGCGCTGGGCATGCGGGTGCTCGGCAACCCGCTCGGCAACGATCATCGCGTGGTTTCCGGTGAATCCGGCGCAGTTGGCCTGGGTGTGCTCGCCGCCGTGCATTACCACCCGCAGCGCGACGCCTTAATGAAAAAGCTGGGTCTTGATAGCGATTCCGTCGTGCTGGCAATCAGCACCGAAGGCGACACCGACGTGAAGCATTACCGCGAAGTGGTCTGGGAAGGCAAACACGGCATTCCGGGTTAACAGACTGCGCATTTCACCCTGACGAATTTACGCTCCCCGCCTGACGGGGAGAACACGACTGGAGAATTTAAGATGGCTAAGCATATTCCGTTCGCGCTCATTCTGGAAAAAGCGAATCACTATAAAGACGACATGACCCGTTTTTTACGCGACATGATCGCCATTCCCAGCGAGAGCTGCGATGAGAAGCGCGTGATTCACCGCATCAGGCAGGAAATGGAAAAGGTCGGTTTCGATAAAGTGGAAATTGACCCGATGGGCAACATTCTGGGCTACGTCGGCCACGGTCCGCGTCTGGTTGCGATGGATGCGCACATTGATACCGTCGGCATCGGCAATATCAAAAACTGGAACTTCGACCCGTATACCGGCATGGAGACCGATGAGCTGATTGGCGGGCGCGGCGCGTCTGACCAGGAAGGCGGAATGGCGTCGATGGTATACGCCGGAAAAATCATCAAAGATTTGGGCCTTGAAGATGAATACACCTTGCTGGTCACCGGCACCGTGCAGGAAGAGGATTGCGACGGCCTGTGCTGGCAGTACATTATCGAACAATCCGGCATCCGGCCGGAATTCGTGGTCAGCACCGAACCCACCGACTGCCAGATTTACCGTGGCCAGCGTGGGCGCATGGAAATTCGCGTCGAAGTTCAGGGTGTAAGCTGCCACGGCTCCGCGCCGGAGCGCGGCGACAACGCCATTTTTAAAATGGGCCCGATCCTGAATGAACTGCAGGGGCTGTCCCAACGGTTAGGCTATGACGAGTTCCTTGGCAAAGGCACGTTGACCGTTTCGGAAATCTTCTTCACTTCCCCAAGCCGCTGCGCCGTGGCGGACAGTTGCGCGGTTTCTATCGACCGCCGTCTCACCTGGGGCGAAACCTGGGAAGGCGCACTGGAAGAGATCCGCGCCCTGCCAGCGGTTCAACAGGCGAATGCCGTGGTCTCCATGTACAACTACGATCGTCCGTCCTGGACCGGCCTGGTTTACCCTACCGAGTGCTACTTCCCGACCTGGAAAGTGGAAGAAGATCATTTCACGGTTCGCGCGCTGGCAGCGGCTTATGAAGGCCTGTTCCATCAGCAGCCCGTTGTCGATAAGTGGACATTCTCCACCAACGGCGTCTCTATTATGGGTCGTCACGGCATTCCGGTAGTCGGTTTTGGACCAGGTAAAGAGCCGGAAGCCCATGCGCCGAACGAGAAAACCTGGAAAGCGCATCTGGTCACCTGCGCGGCCATGTATGCCGCCATCCCGCTGGCCTGGCTTGCTACAGAAAAACAATAATCATCGTGCAATCCCTCTCCGGCGTTCTGCCGGGGAGGGAAAGGGAGTTGCGTATGCGTGTACTGATTAAAAACGGCATCGTCGTGAATGCTGATGGCCAGGCCCGCCAGGACGTGCTGATTGAAAGCGGCCATATCCGCCAGGTCGCCCCGGTCATTAATCCCGATTTACCCTGTGAAACCATCGACGCGGAAGGATGCTACGTCATGCCTGGCGGTATCGACGTGCATACCCATTTCAATATTGATGTCGGCATCGCCCGTAGCTGTGATGATTTTTTTACCGGTACCCGCGCCGCCGCGTGTGGCGGTACAACAACCATCATCGACCATATGGGATTTGGGCCCGCCGGTTGCAGACTGCGCCACCAGCTTGAGGTCTACCACGGTTACGCTGCCCACAAAGCGGTGATCGATTACAGCTTCCACGGCGTGATCCAGCATATTAACCACGCCATCCTTGATGAGATCCCCATGATGGTGGAAGAAGGGATCAGCAGCTTTAAGCTCTATCTGACCTACCAGTTCAAACTCAACGATGACGAAGTGTTGCAGGCGCTGAGGCGATTAAATGACGCCGGGGCGCTGACCACGGTTCATCCCGAAAACGACGCGGCCATCGCCCGCAAACGCGCCGGGTTTATCGCCTCCGGCAAAACCGCGCCGATATACCATGCCCTGAGTCGCCCGCTGGAGTGCGAAGCAGAAGCCATCGCCCGGATGATCAATCTGGCGCATCTTTCCGGCAACGCGCCGCTGTACATCGTGCATCTGTCGAACGGCCTGGGGCTTGATTATTTACGGCTGGCGCGGGCGCAACATCAGCCCGTGTGGGTTGAAACCTGCCCGCAATATCTGTTGCTGGATGAGCGTAGTTACGAGGCGGAAGACGCACTGAAGTTTATTCTCAGCCCACCGCTGCGCAACGTGCGCGAGCAGGACAAGCTGTGGTGCGGCATTGCCGACGGGGCGGTGGATGTGGTGGCGACAGACCACTGCGCCTTCTCACTGGAACAGCGCCAGCGCTTGTCAGGCGGCGATTTCAGCCGTTGCCCCAATGGGCTGCCCGGCGTGGAAAACCGAATGCTGTTGCTGTTTTCCCACGGTGTCATGAGCGGTCGCATCTCCCCGTCGCGGTTTGTCGCTTTAACCAGCGCCACGCCAGCCAAACTGTTCGGTCTGTGGCCGCACAAGGGCCAGATTGCGCCCGGTGCAGACGGCGATATTGTGATTATCGACCCGCGCCGCACTACCGTGATCCGTCATGAAAACCTGCATGACAATGCCGATTATTCCCCCTGGGAAGGCATGACATGCCAGGGCGAAATTCGCCAGACCCTGTCGCGCGGTAATACGGTGTTCCGCGACGGCAAATTCACCGGTAGCCCCGGACAAGGACGCTACCTGCGACGTAAACCGTTTAAACACCCCGCCCCCTAACCGGCAATGTGGCGTAAACGGATGACCCCAAAACCCTACGAAGTGAGGAAAGGATGAGTAAAAAAATTGTTCTCGCCCTGGGCGGGAATGCCCTTGGTGACGATCTGGCCGGGCAGATGGCGGCGGTGAAAACTACCGCACAGGCGATTGTCGATTTAATTGCGCAGGGCCATCAGGTGGTCGTGACACACGGTAACGGCCCGCAGGTGGGCATGATCAACCTGGCTTTCGAAGCGGCCGCCAAAACAGAAGCGCATACGCCGATGCTGCCCATGTCGGTATGCGTGGCACTCAGCCAGGGCTACATCGGCTACGACCTGCAAAATGCGCTGCGTGAAGAGTTGCTTTCCCGTGAGATCCATAAACCGGTCGCCACGCTAATCACCCAGGTAGAAGTGGACGCCAACGATCCCGCGTTTCTCAACCCGACTAAACCTATCGGCTCATTCTTTAGTGAACAGGACGCCGCACGCCTGACGCAGCAGGGCTACACCATGAAAGAGGATGCCGGTCGCGGTTACCGGCGCGTAGTGGCATCGCCGAAACCGGTAGACATCATTGAAAAAGAGACCGTGAAGGCCATGATGGAAGCGGGCCATGTGGTGATCACCGCAGGCGGCGGCGGGATCCCGGTGATCCGCGAAGGTCTGCATCTGCGCGGCGCCAGCGCGGTGATCGATAAAGACTGGGCCAGCGCCAGGCTGGCGGAAATGATCGACGCCGACATGCTGATCATTCTGACCGCTGTAGAAAAAGTGGCTATTAACTTTGGCAAACCTGACGTGCAGTGGCTCGACAGGCTGTCGCTGAACGACGCACAACGTTTCATTGACGAAGGGCATTTCGCCAAAGGATCGATGTTGCCGAAGGTGGAAGCTGCGGTCGCCTTTGCCCGCTCCCGTCCGGGCCGCGAGGCGCTGATTACCGTGTTAAGCAAAGCGAAAGAAGGGATTGAAGGCAAAACCGGTACCATTATCAGCCAGTAACTTTCTGGTGAAAAAACAAGGGGCGCCGAAGCGCCCCTTTTTTATCAGCCGGTTATGCCACGGTCAGCACGTCTTCTGTGGCTTTTACGCCCTGGTGCATTAATGTCATAACCGCTTCCAGCACGCCGCCGCCAATCGCCCTGGCTTTATCAGACACGCTGGTGTAATCCGCCGCCTCGCCGCGCGGATCGATATCGCCGATTTTAAATCCGCCGCTCACCGCCAGCCCGTCATTCAACAGGCCGCGCACCATGCCTGCCAGCGGCGCTTCAATAGGCGTATCGCCAATATGGGCGATAACCTCGCCTTCTTTCACGATATCGCCAAGCTTAACCCGCGCATGCATGATCCCGGCGACCGGCGCACGGATCACCCGGCGGGCGGTATGCCCCATGATATTTCCGGGGATGCCGGTATTTTCCTGCGCGCAGCCCTGGTAAATCACCTGCCCCAGCCAGTGCCCGCGATTGGTCTCAATAACCGCATGGCAGTCTTTGCCTGCCGTAAAACCGGGGCCGAGCGCGAGGGTAATCGGGGCCATGCCGCAATGCGTGCCGGTGTTCTCTTTGGCCAGGATGGCATCCACCACGCACGTCGGTTGAATAGCGATAAGCGAACTGCAACGCGGATCGACAAGGACAGGTATCACGCCGTTGTCGGCCAGGGCAATGGCGTCGCTGGCGGAGTCGGCGCGTCTTGCGGTCACGCCTTCTACCACCATTTCGCCGTCGAACACGGCCTGGGCGAATGCGACGGTTCGGCGGATCACCGTCGGTTTATCCACCTCCAGCATGATCACTTTAAATCCGGCGTGGAACAGACGCAGCGCCACACCCGTTGCAATATCCCCTGCCCCGCGGATCACCACGCGCTGATGATGGGAAGGATGACCGGCCTGGCTCATCAGTCCGCCCGCCGCATGGTTTTTGATTTGCAAAATTTCCGCTAACACGCTGATGGCGATTTCCTGCGGCGTTTCCGCGCCGATGTTATAGCCGACCGGCGCATGAAGCCGGGCGAGTTGCGCCTCCGTCAGCCCGCTTTCGCGCATCTGGCGGATAAATACCTGCGCTTTTCGCCGGCTGGCCAACAGGCCAAGCCAGGCGACAGGCCGCGCAATCAGGAGATCCAGCGCTTCACGATCCTGATTATTGGTGGCGATCAGCACAAAGTTATCAGGCTTGATATCCAGCGCCTCAATAGCGGCGGAGAAGGATGCGGCATGGAGCAGTTGGGTGGCGGGCGGGAAAAAGTCAGGATTGAGGCTTTCCGGATAGACATCCGCCACGGCGATTTCAAATCCCAGGGGTTGCGCCGCACGGGCAATCGCCCGGTTAACGTGCCCTGCGCCAATCAGCACCAGCCGGGGCCGTAAACCGTGGACGCTGATGTAGACCGTCATCGCGCCGCCGCAGTCTGACCCAACCGCGTCGTCGCCATTACGCGCCATCCGGCCATGGAACAGACGAGGCCGACGTTCACGCATCGCCTCGAGTGCTTCATCAATCACCCGCCGTTCAACCATACCGCCGCCGATAGTACCGACAATGGAACCATCCTGATGAATAATCATTTGCGCGGAATGGCGGGGCGTTGAGCCCCGGCTATCGATAATTTGCGCCATGGCGAACGGGCAATTTGTCTCTTCGAGTTTTGCAGCTTCCGTGAAAATATTCATTGTTACCTCAATCGAAATATCCAGTCGGCGCCCGCATTGAACCTGGGCTGCTATCTCACCAGTCTGCGCGTGACGGGCGGTGTTTCCTGAACCGCCCCCAGCCAGACAACGTCCACTTCGCTCGCCTCCAGCATCTGCTGAATCATGTCGTCGTGATTCTCATAATGAGAAAAACGATTGATCAACCAGACCCTGCGGCAGCCGGAAGGCGCACTTTTAAACAGGCCCTGCGGATGTCTGACTAATTGCCGCAACGCGGGGAAATCGAGCCGATCGCCGGCGTTAAGCCCGGTGATCCCGGCAAATTGCGGCCAACGATGAACCGTCTGTGGCCCAACCGGTTCACCCAGTAAACCGCCGCCGGTCACCCCGATCACGCAGTGACTGGATTGAGGTATGCAAGGTTCATGCTCAGCGGGGGCTTTTAGCGCAAAACCGCGAGCGCCGTCAGCTTCGACCAAAACCACATCCCACTCCCCCCGCGCGGCGAGCCGATCCAGCGCGTTCGGTGAAAACCCGTGCGCTTTTCCCTGAACGACATTCCAGCCAGCAAAACAGGCTAAGAGTGGTGAAGGGACATACGCGACGGGAAGCGTGGCGGGATCGCGACAAATCACGACCGGACAGGGCGGTTCAGGTAAGAACATATGGGTTGTCGTGGTGAGCAATACCCGTTTGCCGCTCCGCAAAAATAATTCAGCAAGCCAAAATAAGGTGCTGGTTTTTCCTCCCGCACCCACCACGCTTATTATCAGGGGCTGTGTAAGCGCGCCCACATCACATAACAGCGTCTGCGTATCCGGTATATTTTTGATTATTTCCATCAGACTCCATGGATAAAAAATCGTGACACAAATTGACTGTGTAATTACTGCGGCGGGTCTTTCTTCCCGAATGGGACAATGGAAAATGATACTACCCTGGCAGGATGGGATAATGCTTGATGCAAGTATCAAAAACGCGCGCGGGTTTTGTTCGCGTATTATTTTAGTGACAGGATTTCGTCATCAGGAACTTGCGCAACGTTATATCCACGACGCTCAGATTAAGATTGTTTATAACCCTGATTATCAATCGGGATTGTTCACTTCCGTGCAGGCAGGCGCGGCGCATGTACAAACGGAGTATTGCTTTCTGACTCACGGCGACTTGCCCTGTCTTGATTACGCTATTTTCAATACTCTCTGGCACTTACGCGGAGACTACGCCCTGATGCCGCACTATCAGGGCAAGCCCGGCCATCCGATTTTGTTGCCGCGCCAGCGGCTCCTGCAGGCGTCCCGCTTATCCCATCTGCGCTCAATGCGCGAGGCGTTAATGGCCGGAGAATATCGTGTTTGTGAAATAAATCATCCCGAAATAATTTTTGATATTGATACGCCTGAGGATTTCATCTCGTTACAAAATAAAACGCCGGACCAATTAAATGACAACCCTTAAATATCGCACGCTACGCCGGTGTATTTATCAATATGATAATTTCTCAGTGGATTTGAGAAAATGAATCATCCTGATGAGACAGCCGACAAAGCCTATAAACAGAGTGATTTTAATTCTCATTTGTGACCTGTGAGATATTTCACAAACCCGGGCTAACTTTCGAGGTTTCTCACAAATCTGTTTAATGGTAACGCCCTGAATAAATAGCTGGTGCGATTGTTGCTCATATAACGTAATCCGCCGGGAGTTTACACAACGCCGGCCATTCCGATTATAAATCGCAACAATAAGGAGAGGGTTATGGGGGATATCATGCGTCCCGTCCCGTTTGAGGAACTTTTGACGCGTCTGTTTGATGAATACCACCAACACCACACTATTTTTGGTATTCCTGAACAACAGTTCTATCAAAGCGGGCAACATCAGCCAATTTCCGTCTTTGGCGAAACCTGCGCCACGCCCGTTGGCCCGGCAGCCGGGCCTCATACCCAACTCGCCCAGAATATTGTGACCTCCTGGCTGACCGGCGGCCGTTTTATCGAACTCAAAACGGTACAAATCCTCGATCGCCTCGAGCTAGAAAAACCCTGTATCGATGCGGAAGACGAATGCTTTAACACCGAATGGTCCACAGAATTTACCCTTCAGAAAGCCTGGGATGAGTATCTGAAAGCCTGGTTTATCCTGCATCTGCTGGATGAAATGCTCACCGCCCGCGGCCCCGATGATGCCAAATCTTTTATTTTTAATATGAGCGTCGGCTACAACCTGGAGGGCATTAAGCAGCCGCCGATGCAGCAATTCATCGATAACATGATGAATGCGGCAGACCATCCGAAGTTTAGCGAATACCGCCAGATCCTGAATCGCTGGCTGACGAATCCGGGCTTTGCTGCACGCATGCCGGAGGCGAAACGCGAGCAGCTCGCCACGCTGGATGCCCGCGTTCCCTCCACGCTGGTTCATGGTGTCACGCTCTCCACCATGCATGGCTGCCCGCCCAATGAAATCGAAGCTATATGCCGCTATATGCTGGAAGAAAAAGGGCTGAATACCTTCGTAAAACTGAACCCTACCCTGCTGGGCTACCCGCGCGTGCGTGAGATCCTCGATACCTGCGGTTTCGACTATATCGGCCTGAAAGAGGACTCTTTCGAGCACGACCTGAAGCTCGATCAGGCGCTGGCGATGCTGCAACGCCTGCAGGCGCTGGCGAAAGAAAAAGGCCTGGGTTTTGGGGTAAAACTGACCAATACCCTCGGCACGATTAATAACAAAGGCGCGTTGCCTGGCGAAGAGATGTATATGTCCGGCCGGGCGCTGTTCCCGCTGTCTATTAACGTCGCGGCCGTCTTGTCACGCGCTTTCAACGGCCAGCTTCCCATTTCCTATTCCGGCGGCGCCAGCCAGCTTACTATCCGCGATATTTTCGATACCGGTATCCGTCCCATCACCATGGCGACGGATTTGCTGAAACCCGGCGGCTATTTACGGCTCAGCGCGTGCATGCGCGAACTGGAAAGCTCCGATGCCTGGGAGATGCAACAGGTCGATGTGGCGCGCCTGGAAGATCTCGCTAAGCGCGCCGTCAGCATGGAGTACACCCAGAAACACTGGAAACCGGAAGAGCGCGTCGACGTGGCTGAAGGGTTGCCGCTGACGGACTGCTATGTCGCGCCCTGCGTCACCGCCTGCGCCATCAAACAGGACATTCCTGAATACATCCGCCTGATGGGTGAGCAGCGTTACGCCGACGCGCTGGAGCTGATTTATCAGCGCAACGCCCTGCCCGCCATTACCGGGCACATCTGCGACCATCAGTGCCAGTACAACTGTACCCGCCTCGACTATGACAGCGCGCTAAACATTCGCGAGCTGAAAAAAATCGCCCTGGAAAAAGGCTGGGAAACCTATAAAGAACGCTGGCATAAACCGGCAGGTTCCGGTTCTCGCCATCCGGTCGCGGTGATTGGCGCAGGCCCGGCTGGCCTCGCGGCGGGGTATTTCCTGGCGCGCGCTGGTCACCCGGTCACGCTGTTTGAGCGTGAGAAGAACGCGGGCGGTGTGGTCAGAAATATCATTCCGCAATTCCGTATTCCGGGCGAACTTATCCAGCACGATATCGATTTTGTAACCGCTCACGGCGTGAAAATTGAATATGGCTGCGACCCGCATCTGACGGTGGATAAACTGCAACAGCAGGGCTTTCACTATGTGCTGATCGGCACCGGTACAGAGAAAAACAGCGGCGTTAAATTGCGCGGCGATAACCGCAACGTCTGGAAATCGCTGCCGTTCCTGCGTGAATACAACCTCGGCGCCACCCTTAACCTCGGCAAACATGTGGTGGTGGTGGGTGCGGGCAATACTGCGATGGACTGCGCACGCACCGCGCTGCGCGTACCGGGCGTGGAAACCGTCACCGTGGTGTACCGCCGCTCATTGCAGGAAATGCCTGCCTGGCGTGAGGAGTATGAAGAAGCGTTGCATGACGGCGTCCAGTTCCAGTTCCTCTGCAATCCGGAACAGTTTGATGCTGACGGCACGCTGACGGTGCGCGTGATGAAGTTAGGCGAGCCGGATGCCAAAGGTCGCCGCCGTCCGGTGGAAACCGACGACGTACGCACCATGCAGGTGGATAGCCTGATCACCGCCATCGGTGAACAGCAGGACAGCGATGCCCTGCGCGCTATGGGCGTCCCGCTGGATGACAACGGCTGGCCTGTGGTCAATATCATCGGTGAAACCAGCCGCCCTAATGTGTTCCTGATAGGCGACGTACAGCGCGGCCCTTCCTCCATTGTTTCCGCTATCGGCAACGCTCGCCGCGCCAGCGACGCGATCCTGACGCGGGAAAATATCCGCACCCATCAGGGCGATAAGCACTGGAATAACGTTAATCCGGCGGAGGTCTACCGTCGCAAAGGGGCCATCGCGGTGGCGCAGGTCGATAAAGACGATCGCGACGCCTTCGTGGCTCAGGAAGCCGAACGCTGCCTGGAGTGTAACTACCTTTGCAGTAAATGCGTCGATGTCTGCCCTAACCGCGCCAACGTTTCCATCGCGGTTCCGGGCTTCCAGAACCGCTACCAGACATTGCACCTGGACGCCTACTGCAATGAATGCGGCAACTGCGCGCAATTCTGCCCGTGGCAGGGCAAACCGTATAAAGACAAAGTCACGGTATTCAGCTTGCCGGAGGATTTCCGCAACAGCGTGAATCCTGGCTTCCTGGTGGATGAGAACCGCGTGCATATCCGGCAGGGCGAACAGACCTGGGAGTTGACCATCGGCAGCGACAGTCAGTTCCGGGACGTGCCCGCCGAGCTGGATGCTATGTGCCGCATCATCAGCCATGTGCATCAACATCATCATTATCTGCTGGGTCGGGTGGAGGCGTAATCATGCTTATTTTGAAAAATGTCACTGCCGTACAGCTACACCCGGCAATGGTGATGGAGAACGTGGATATCGCCATTGATGGCGACGAGATTCAGGCGGTGGGCCCGGGATTAACGCAACGCTATCCCGAGGCATCCTGTAAAGAGATGCATGGCCGGGTCGTTATGCCCGGCATCGTCTGCGCCCATAACCACTTTTACTCGGGGCTATCGCGGGGTATTCAGGCGAAAATCGATCCCTGCCCGGATTTTATCTCCACGCTGAAAAACCTCTGGTGGCGGCTGGACCGGGCGCTGGATGAGGAATCGCTCTATTACAGCGGCCTGATCTGCTCGCTGGAAGCGATCAAAAGCGGTTGTACGGCGGTTATCGATCATCACGCTTCGCCTGCGTATATCGCGGGTTCGCTGGATACGCTGCGCAACGCTTTCATCAGGGTGGGATTACGCGGGATGACCTGCTTTGAAACCACCGATCGCAACGCAGGACTGAAAGAGCTTCAGGCGGGTGTCGAGGAGAATATCCGCTTCGCGCAACATATTGATGCCGCAAAAGAGAAAGGCCATCAGCCCTATCTGGTGGAGGCGCATATCGGTGCCCATGCTCCGTTCACCGTCCCGGACGCGGGCCTGGCGATGTTAAGCGAAGCGGTTAAGGTGACCGGGCGCGGCCTGCATATTCATGCGGCGGAAGACCGCTACGACGTCTCCCACAGCCATCACCATTACGGCAAAGATCTGCTGGCGCGGCTGGCGGATTACGGGTTGATCGACAGCAAGACGCTGATTGCCCACGGGTTGTATTTATCTGCCAGCGACATTGACCTGCTGAATGAAAAAGACGGTTTCCTGGTGCATAACGCCCGCTCCAATATGAACAACCATGTGGGTTACAACCACCAGCTCCCCCGGGTGCGCAATCTGGCGCTCGGCACCGATGGCATCGGTTCCGACATGTTTGAAGAGATGAAATTTGCCTTTTTCAAACATCGCGATGCAGGCGGACCGCTCTGGCCGGACAGCTTTGCCAGGGCGCTCACGCACGGCAACGCCCTGCTGAGCCGCAACTTCCACGCCAAATTTGGCCGCCTGGAGGCCGGTTATAAAGCGGATCTGACTATCTGTGATTACAGCGCGCCAACGCCCTTGCTGCCGGAAAATATCGCCGGGCATATCGCTTTTGGGCTTGGTTCATCCAGCGTCCACAGCGTGATGGTGAACGGCGTCATGGTTTATGAAGATCGCCAGTTTGCCTTTGATTGTGAACCTGTCTATGCCGAGGCCAGAAAAGTGGCTGCCCGGATGTGGCAACGCATGGATGCACTGAACTAACACTTGCCGCCTCCCGGCCTCCGGGAGGCGTTAAATGAGGGTGAATTATGATTGAGCACTTTCTACGACCCGACTCCGTCGAGCAGGCGCTGGAACTGAAGCAGCGCTATCAGGACGATGCCGTCTGGTTTGCGGGCGGCAGCAAGTTGAATTCCGCGCCGGGCCACACCGATAAAAGCGTGGCGATCTCGCTTGAGAGACTGTCCCTCGACTGGATCGACTGGGATAACGACTGCCTGCGCATCGGTGCGATGACCACGCTGCAAACCCTGCGCGACAGCCATCATTTGCCGCCTGCGCTGTATGACGCGCTGGGCTTTGTTTACTCGCGCCACTTGCGTAATCAGTCAACGTTAGGCGGAGAAATCGCCGCCGTTGAGGAAGAATCGGTGCTGATCCCGGTGCTGCTGGCGCTGGATGCGGTGCTGGTCTTTGGCGATGGCGAAACACTGCCGTTAGAAAATTACCTCGCCCAGCCAGGCGACCGACTGCTGACCGAAATCATTATCAAGGATCCTTACCGCGCCTGCTCCACCCGCAAAATCAGCCGCTCTCAGGCAGGGCTGACGGTGTTGACGGCGGCCGTCGCCATTGATGAAAACAATCAGGTACGCATCGCGCTGGACGGCGTGGCGGAGCGCCCGTTACGCCTGCGGGATGTGGAAGCGCAGCGGCTGGAAGGCGAGCAGCTTGAAGCTGCCGTGGGCGCGGCTATTTTCCCGCGCGACGATGTGCGTGGCAGCGTGGCGTACAAACGCTATATGGCGGGTGTGGTGGTTGCCGACCTGTATGCGGACTGCCAGCAGAAGGGAGAGGAAATCCAATGATCATTCACTTTACGCTCAACGGCAGCGCGCATCAGTTGGATGCCCAACCGGGCGCTAACGTTCAGAAATTGCTGTTCGGGCTGGGCATGCATTCGGTGCGCAACAGCGATGACGGCTTCGGGTTCGCAGGTTCAGACGTAATCCTGTTTAATAGCCGCCTGATTAACGCCTCGCTACTGATTGCCGCCCAGTTGCAAAATGCGCAGATCAAAACGGCGGAATCGTTAGGCAAATGGAATCAACTCAGCCTGGTGCAGCAGGCCATGGTAGACGTCGGGGTGGTGCAGTCGGGGTATAACGATCCCGCCGCCGCGCTGATTATTACCGAATTACTGGATCGTATCGCCACGCCGAGCCGCGACGAGATCGACGATGCGTTGTCGGGCCTGTTCAGCCGTGATGCGGGCTGGCAGCAATATTATCAGGTGATCGATCTGGCGGTGGCGCGCAAAGCCGACCCCAGCGTCGCCTGCCACGCTGCGCCGACGTTCCGCGACGATCTGACGGTGGTGGGTAAGATCCACCCGAAAACCGACGCCGCCAAAATGGTTCAGGCCAAACCTTGCTATGTCGAAGACCGGATTACCTCCGACGCCTGCACCATCAAAATGCTGCGCAGCCCGCATCCACACGCGCTGATTACCCACCTTGATGTCAGTAAAGCGGAAGCGCTGCCCGGCGTGGTGCACGTCATTACCTGGCGCAACTGCCCTGATATCTATTACACCCCTGGCGGGCAGAGCGCGCCGGAACCCTCACCGCTTGACCGTCGCATGTTCAGTAAAAAACTGCGTCACGTGGGTGACCGCGTCGCGGCGGTGGTCGCTGAGAGCGAAGAGATCGCCTTGCAGGCGTTGAAGCTTATCGAGGTGGAATACCACGTATTAAAACCGGTGATGTCGATTGATGAAGCCATGGCGGACGACGCGCCGGTGGTGCATGACGAGCCGGTGGTTTACGTTGCTGGCGCGCCGGATACGCTGGAAGAAGATAATAAAAAAGCGGTCCAGCGCGATGAACATATGATCATCAACTTCCCGATTGGCTCGCGTCCGGCGAAGAATATCGCCGCCAGCATACGCGGCCATATTGGCGACGTAGCGCGCGGCTTTGCCGAAGCGGACGTCATCATTGAACGCACCTATTCGTCAACTCAGGCCCAGCAATGCCCGACCGAAACCCATATCTGCTTTACCCGAATGGATGGCGATCGGCTGGTGATCCATGCGTCAACCCAGGTGCCGTGGCACGTACGTCGCCAGGTGGCGCGTATCGTCGGCCTGAAGCAAAACAAAGTGCATGTGATTAAAGAGCGCGTCGGCGGTGGATTCGGATCGAAGCAGGATATTTTGCTGGAAGAAGTGTGCGCCTGGGCCACCTGCGTGACGGGCCGTCCGGTTTATTTCCGCTACACCCGGGAAGAAGAGTTTATTGCTAACACTTCACGCCATGTGGCGAAAGTCACCGTGAAGCTGGGGGCGAAAAAAGACGGACGCTTAACGGCGATCAACATGGATTTCCGCGCCAACACCGGGCCGTTCGGCAACCATTCGTTGACCGTGCCCTGTAACGGACCGGCGCTCTCATTACCGCTCTACCCCTGCGATAACGTCGATTTCCAGGTCACGACCTATTACAGCAACATCTGCCCAACTGGCGCTTATCAGGGCTACGGTGCGCCAAAAGGCAATTTCGCCATCACCATGGCGCTGGCGGAGCTGGCGGAGCAGTTGCAGATCGACCAACTGGAGATGATTGAACGTAACCGCGTTCACGAAGGCCAGGAGCTGAAGATCCTCGGTGCGATTGGCGAAGGTAAAGCGCCGACGTCGGTACCGTCCGCCGCCAGTTGCGCGCTGGAAGAGATCCTGCGCCAGGGCCGGGAGATGATCCAGTGGGATTCGCCGAAACCGAACCAGGGCGACTGGAAGACTGGACGCGGGGTGGCGATCATCATGCAGAAATCGGGGATCCCGGATATCGATCAGGCGAACTGCATGATCAAACTGGAATCTGACGGCACGTTCATTGTGCATTCCGGCGGCGCGGATATCGGCACCGGACTCGATACGGTAGTCAGCAAACTCTCGGCCGAAGTGCTGCGCTGCCCACTGGAAGATGTGCATGTGATTTCCGGTGATACCGACCACGCCCTGTTTGATAAAGGCGCGTATGCCTCATCCGGCACCTGTTTCTCCGGCAACGCGGCGCGCATGGCGGCCGAAAATCTCCTGAAGAAAATCCAGTTCCACGGCGCGCAAATGCTTGGCGAGCCGGAAAGCGACGTGACGATTGTGGCACCCGGAATTGTGCGCGGTAAAAAAGGTGAAGTGACCTATGCGCAGATTGCCCATAAAGCGGAAACCGGTACCGGCTTCGGTACGCTGGTCGCAACAGCTTGCTACATCACGCCGGAGTTCGCCTTCCCGTATGGCGCAAACTTTGCCGAAGTGGCGGTGAATACCCGCACCGGGGAGATTCGGCTGGATAAATTCTACGCCCTGCTCGACTGCGGCACGCCGGTTAACCCGGATCTCGCGCTGGGGCAAATTTATGGCGCAACGCTGCGCGCCATAGGGCATAGCCTGATGGAAGAGATTATTTATGACGCCGGGGGCCATCCTGTTACCCGTGATTTACGCAGCTACGGCGCACCAAAAATTGGCGATATCCCCCGTGATTTCCGGGCGGTGTTAGTGCCAAGCGATGACAAAGTTGGGCCATTCGGCGCGAAGTCCATTTCTGAAATTGGCGTTAACGGGGCCGCCCCGGCTATCGCGACCGCCATTCATGACGCATGCCAGGTCTGGCTGCGGGAATGGCACTTCACACCGGAAAAAATTCTTAGTGCATTAGGAAAATTGTAATTGAGCAGGCCGCTTCGGCGGCCTGTTTCCAACGATTCAATGCCTCACAACATAAGCGTCTGCATAAAGCGCGTGTACCGGCTCAGGGCTTGCTGTACCTGAAATTCGGGTGATTTAGGGCAGATAATTATTAATTGAATCAGATGATCAAATTTACTCATGAGGTGAAGGGATGTCTGATATATCAAACAAGGGTTCGGATCTTATTTATGAGTTAGATGATAATCCTCCGTTTCATCAAACCCTGCTTGGCGCCATAACCCATCTGTTGGCCATTTTTGTTCCGATGGTCACCCCGGCGTTGATCGTCGGCGCGGCGCTGCAACTCTCAACTGAAACCACTTCTTATCTGGTTTCTATGGCGATGATCGCCTCGGGTGTGGGCACCTGGCTCCAGGTAAACCGCTACGGTCATGTCGGCTCCGGTTTATTATCCATTCAGTCAGTCAATTTTTCGTTCGTTACCGTGATGATTGCGCTGGGCAGCAGCATGAAAAGCGACGGGCTGCACGAAGAGCTGATTATGTCGTCGCTGCTGGGCGTGTCGTTCGTCGGCGCGTTTCTCGTGGTCGGTTCATCGTTTATTCTTCCCTATCTGCGCCGCGTCATTACCCCCACGGTGAGCGGCGTGGTGGTGCTGATGATCGGGCTCAGCCTGATTAAGGTCGGCATTATTGATTTCGGCGGCGGCTTCGCCGCAAAAAGCAGCGGCACCTTCGGCAATTACGAGAACATCGGCGTGGGTTTGCTGGTCTTGCTGGTGGTTATCGGCTTTAACTGCTGCCGCAGCCCGCTGTTGCGCATGGGCGGCATCGCGATTGGGCTGATTGTCGGTTATATCGTGTCGTTTTGCCTCGGCATGGTGGACTTCAGCAGTATGCGCAATCTGCCACTGGTTACCGTACCGATCCCCTTTAAATACGGTTTTGAATTCAACTTTCATCACTTCCTGGTGGTCGGCACCATTTATCTGCTGAGTGTACTGGAAGCCGTCGGTGATATTACCGCCACCGCGATGGTCTCGAACCGGCCCATTAAAGGCGAAGAGTATCAGTCACGCCTCAGGGGCGGCGTGCTGGCTGACGGGCTGGTGTCGGTCATTGCTTCCGCCGTAGGCTCATTGCCGCTGACCACCTTTGCTCAAAACAACGGCGTGATCCAGATGACCGGCGTGGCTTCCCGCTACGTGGGGCGCTTTATCGCCGTGATGCTGGTGATCCTCGGGCTTTTCCCCGGCATTGGCCGTTTCTTTACCACCATCCCTGCCCCGGTGCTCGGCGGCGCAATGACGCTGATGTTCTCTATGATCGCCATCGCCGGGATCCGCATCATTATCACCAACGGCCTGAAGCGCCGGGAAACCCTGATCGTTGCCACTTCGCTGGGGCTGGGCCTTGGCGTTTCTTACGATCCGGCGATTTTCCAGGTGCTGCCCGCCTCCATTTATGTACTGGTTGAAAACCCCATTTGCGCAGGTGGCCTGACCGCCATTCTGTTGAATTTGTTGATTCCGCTCGGGCAGAAAGACGAAAAACCACTGCCCCATGTGTTGAAAGAACTGGATTAAGACGTAAGGAGCACATATGTCAGGTGAACAGACGCTAAAAGCCGTACGCGGCAGCTTTCTCGATATTACCCGCACCGTGGAACATCCGGAGGAAATCGAGTCCGCGTTGCGCTTTATCGAGGACGGACTGCTGCTGATCCGCGACGGTAAAGTCGCGTGGTTTGGCGAATGGGAAGACGGAAAAGCACAAATCCCCTCTTCGATTCGCGTACGCGATTACCGGGGCAAAATCGTGGTGCCGGGGTTTGTGGATACCCACATCCACTATCCGCAAAGTGAAATGGTCGGTGCATACGGTGAACAACTGCTGGAGTGGCTGAATAAACATACTTTCCCGACGGAGCGGCGCTATCAGGATGCGGAATACGCCCGCGAAATGTCGACGTTCTTTCTCAAACAGTTATTACGCAACGGCACCACGACGGCGCTGGTATTCGGTACGGTGCATCCGGAATCGGTGGACGCGCTGTTTGAGGCCGCCAGCCAAATTAATATGCGGATGATCGCCGGGAAAGTAATGATGGACCGCAACGCGCCGGACTATCTGCTGGACGATGCTGAAAGCAGCTATCTACAGAGTAAGGCGCTGATTGAGCGCTGGCATAAAAATGGCCGCCTGCTGTACGCCATTACCCCGCGCTTCGCGCCGACCTCGACGCCGCAACAACTTGCCATGGCACAGCGGCTGCGCGAAGAGTATCCGGACACCTGGCTGCACACTCATCTCTGTGAGAACAAGCAGGAAATCGCCTGGGTAAAAGAACTGTACCCGGAACACGACGGTTATCTGGATGTGTACCACCAGTACGGGCTCACCGGGAAACGCAGCGTGTTTGCGCACTGTGTGCATCTGGAAGACAAAGAGTGGGATTGCCTGAGCAAAACCGGCTCCAGTATCGCGTTTTGTCCGACGTCCAACCTTTATCTCGGCAGCGGGTTATTCAATCTCCAGCAGGCATGGCGCAAAAAAATCAAAGTGGGCATCGGCACGGACATCGGCGCGGGCACCACTTTCAATATGCTTCAGACGCTGAATGAGGCTTACAAAGTTGTGCAGTTGCAGGGCTACCGGCTTTCGGCCTACGAGGCATTTTATCTTTCAACTCTGGGCGGGGCGCACGCGCTGGGTCTGGATCACTGCATCGGCAACTTCGCGCTGGCAAAGAGGCCGATTTTGTGGTGCTGGAACCCACCGCCACACCGCTTCAGCAGCTGCGCTACGACAACTCCGTCTCTCTGGTCGACAAGTTGTTCGTGATGATAACGCTCGGCGACGATCGCTCAATTTACCGTACTTATGTCGATGGCCGTCTGGTTTATGAACGCACTTAAAACAAACAAAGTATCCCGGTAATTCGCCTGCAGAAACGCGCTAAGGGTGTCCATCCCGTTCGCTGACGTCAATCAGCGAACGGGCCGGGCACACCACAGCCAACGCGACTGCAACGTGAAGTACGAAAGATAATAAATAACGAGGGCATCACTATGTCTGGCGACACACTACCCACAACACCCGGCGCCGCGCAACCGCGCAACGCCCTGGATCATTTCTTCAAAATCTCTGAGCGCGGCAGCACCACACGCCAGGAAATACTGGCGGTTTAACCACCTTTCTGGCGATGGTCTATTCCGTCATCGTCGTGCCGGGGATGTTAGGCAAAGCGGGTTTCCCGCCCGGCGCGGTGTTTGTCGCTACCTGTCTGGTGGCGGGCTTTGGCTCCCTGCTGATGGGGCTGTGGGCCAATCTGCCAATGGCAATCGGCTGCGCGATTTCTCTTACCGCCTTCACCGCTTTCAGCCTGGTGCTCGGCCAGCAGATCAGCATTCCGGTGGCGCTCGGCGCGGTGTTTCTGATGGGCGTTATTTTTACCGCCATTTCCGTGACTGGCGTGCGCACCTGGATTTTGCGTAACCTGCCGATGGGTATTGCCCACGGCACCGGGATTGGCATCGGCCTGTTCCTGTTATTGATTGCCGCCAATGGCGTCGGCATGGTGATTAAAAATCCGCTGGAAGGTTTGCCGGTGGCGCTTGGGGCTTTTACCTCATTCCCGGTCATGATGAGCCTGCTGGGGCTGGCGATGATCTTCGGGCTGGAGAAATCCCGCATTCCGGGCGGGATCCTGTTAGTAATTATCGGCATTTCCATTATTGGGCTTATCTTCGATCCGGCGGTGAAATTCCACGGGCTGGTGGCGATGCCGAGTCTGGCGGGCGAAGATGGCAAATCGCTGATGTTTAGCCTCGACATTATGGGTGCGCTGCAACCACACGTCCTGCCAAGCGTGCTGGCGCTGGTGATGACAGCGGTATTCGACGCCACCGGCACCATCCGCGCCGTGGCAGGCCAGGCCAATTTGCTGGATAAAGATAACCAGATTATCAACGGCGGTAAGGCACTGACCAGCGACTCCGTGAGCTCGATTTTCTCGGGGTTAAATGGGTGCCGCACCGGCAGCGGTGTATATCGAGTCGGCCGCAGGGACGGCAGCGGGCGGTAAAACCGGCCTGACGGCGGTAGTGGTTGGCGCGCTGTTCCTGCTGATCCTGTTCTTATCGCCGCTTTCGTATCTGATCCCAGGCTACGCCACTGCGCCTGCGCTGATGTACGTCGGTCTGCTGATGCTGAGCAATGTATCAAAACTCAATTTTAACGATTTTATCGATGCCATGTCCGGGCTGGTCTGCGCGGTCTTTATTGTGCTGACCTGTAATATCGTCACCGGGATTATGCTGGGTTTCGTCACGCTGGTGGTAGGACGGGTATTTGCCCGCGAATGGGATCGCTTAAATATCGGTACGGTCGCCATTGCCGCGATATTAGTGATTTTCTACGCCGGAGGCTGGGCGATTTAATGCGCTGCTAAACAAAAAACCCGCTTCACGAAGCGGGTTTTTTTATGGGCTGGCGTTAACAGACCGCCGTATATTCAGCGCAGCGTTCAAACACCGTCACTATATCCCGCGCCGCCTGATGGCCTGCCGCCATTGCCGTTACCACCAAATCCGCACCGTGTACCGCGTCGCCGCCCGCAAATACCTTGTCACAGGTGGTCTGGGTCGCCAGTCGCTGTCCGCCGCCGGTGATGATTAACCCGTCATCATCGCAACGAACCCCGCTGCCCTGTAGCCACGGCATTGAATGAGGACGGAAGCCAAAAGCCATAATCAGCACGTCGGCGGGCAGCTCAAATTCAGAACCGGCGACGGGGCCGCGGACGCCGCCGCCCGTCAGCGCCTGGTTCACCCATTTCAGTACGGATAAGCCCAATACCACTCACCTCACCACGCGCATTACGAACGATGTACTGCGGTTGAACGTTAAATAAAAACGCCACGCCCTCTTCCCTGGCATTGGTCACTTCTTTGCGCGATCCGGGCATGCTGGCCTCATCCCGGCGATAGGCACAGGTCACGCTGGCCGCCTCCGCGCCGCACCGATGTACGCAGGCAATCCATCGCCGTATCGCCGCCGCCGAGCACCACCACCTGCTTGCCTTGCAGGTCAATCCACGGGTAGTCGGCAGAGGCCTCAAGCCCCATGACCCGCCGGGTATTGGCAATCAGGAACGGCAATGCCTGAATCACTCCAGGCGCATCTTCATGCGCCAGTCCGGCGGTCATTAACCCGTAAGTCCCTGTCGCAAGGAACACGGCGTCGTACGCCTCGGTCAACTGATGAAAGGATTTATCGCGGCCAATCTCGCAGTTGAGATGGAACCGGATGCCCATCTCGCTGAAGATTTCGCGCCGCTGGGTTAACAGCGCTTTATCCAGTTTGAAGGAAGGAATGCCGAAGGTCAGCAGCCCGCCGATTTCCGGGTGGCGATCGTATACGTCGACGTTGATCCCGCGCGGGCAAGGAAGTCGGCGCAGCCTAATCCGGCAGGCCCGGCGCCGATCACCGCCACCCGCTCGCGGCGCGGCGGTGTGGGAACACATCCGGGTCGCCAGCCCATTTGCAAAGCGCTGTCGGTGATATAGCGCTCCAGATTCCCCACGGCTACCGGGCCGCTACGGTTTTTCAGGGTGCATGCGCCCTCACACAGGCGATCCTGCGGGCAAACGCGGCCGCAAATCTCCGGCAGTGAGCTGGTCTGATGGGAAAGCTGTGCCGCTTCTTTGATCCGGCCTTGCTGTACCAGACGCAGCAGATCAGGTATGGCGTTATGCACCGGGCAGGTCCAGTTGCACTGGGCTTTCTGCGCGCAATAGAGGCAGCGCTCGCTTTCATAACTGGCCTGGGTTTCATTCAGGCCTGCGTAGATCTCTTTAAAATCACGTTTGCGCTCGGCGGCGGCGCGCTTTTCTGCCCCTTTGCGCGGTGGTTTATGCAGGATACGTTTACCTGTCGGTTCGGGCGTCATTAAGCCCGGGTTTGCCGCCTGCCGCTGCCGGGCGCGACGCAGTTTGTCGAGGCTATTGCCATCCATAAGACGCAATGCCTGAGTCGGACAGTGGATGACGCAAGCCGGGCCTGCGGGCCCGGCGGAGTGGCACAAATCGCATTTTTGCGCCTTTATGCCAGGCTCGTGCGGAGCGACAACAATATCTATCGCACCAAACGGACAGGCCACCAGGCAGCTTTTACAACCGATACAGCGCCCTGAATCCAGTTGGATCACATCGCGGTCGTAGTGCAGCGCGCCAACGGGGCAGCTCCGTACGCAGGGCGCGTTCAGACAGTGTTTACAGGCCACCGCGCTGCTCTGCTCGCCATCAGAAACGACGCGAATACGCGGCAGATAATCGCTGCGCCGCTGCGGCCAACCATCATGATGCGCCACCACACAGGCAACCTCACAAGCACGACAACCGATACACTCCCTGGCATCGGCGACAATAAATCTGTTCATAAGCATCCTTTACGTTTCGGTTTGTGAAATTACGTTACGTAAAGCAATGCAAGAACCGGGCGATTGTGCGATTCCCATCCGACGGGAGGTAAATAGTGTGAATGCAATCAAATTAACCCCGACAAAACTGTGGCAGGTGCGTGACAGGCGCGACGGTGGCGCTCTCAGAATGAGAGGTAAAAACACAGCGGCAGAGAATGCAGGGATAAAAGCGATCCTGAAACCGCGAGATACGATGAATCACAACGACGTTTTCCCGTTATCAAACTGAGAATCCACGGTGTTATCACCTGCCAGTCCTGGCGATACGCCGCGCTTTACCCCTGCCAAAAGCGGCAACTTTGTGACCCTCTGCGCGTTTTTACCCTTTCCTGCGGCCTGAATGAAAACCTGGCATCGTCTGCGCATGATCGCCGGGTTGGCAACCGTCATTACATTGCGGCTGATCCGGGTCGTCAGCGACCGCCGTCAGAGGAAGCCGTATCCACGCAGGCCAGGTGTTGTCGTCTGCTCGCGGGTTAACATAAGGAAGGCATTCATGAGTACGCTCGATTCACGACCACAACCGCTCCACCCCGATCGCGCCGCGCAAACAGATGAAGTCGACCGCGTTTTGTCACCGGCTAAACTGTGCATTCTTGGATTACAGCATGTGCTGGTCATGTACGCGGGCGCGGTGGCGGTACCGCTGATGATTGGCGATCGGCTGGGCCTTGATAAAGAAACGGTGGCGCTGCTGATCAGTTCCGATCTGTTCTGCTGTGGCGTGGTCACGCTCCTGCAATGCCTGGGCGTCGGCCGCTTTATGGGGATCCGGTTACCGGTGATCATGTCGGTTACTTTCGCGGCCGTTACGCCCATGATCGCTATCGGGCTGAATCCCGATATCGGCCTGACGGGGATCTTCGGGGCGACCATCGCAGCCGGGATCATCACTACGCTGCTGGCACCGGTGATTGGCCGCCTGATCCCGCTGTTCCCCTCCTCTGGTGACTGGCGTGGTCATTACGTCGATTGGGCTGAGTATTATTCAGGTGGGCATCGACTGGGCGGCGGGCGGTAAGGGTAATCCGCATTACGGCGATCCGGTTTACTTGTGTATTTCGTTTGCCGTGCTGCTGTTTATTCTGGTGGTAACCCGTTTCGCGAAAGGTTTTATGTCCAATGTCGCGGTGCTGTTGGGCATTGTGTTTGGCTTTGTGCTGTCGCTGATGGTTAACGAAGTCAACCTGTCGGGCCTACATGATGCGAAGTGGTTCGCGATTGTCACCCCGATGGCGCTCGGGACGCCGGTGTTCGATCCCGTGTCTATCCTCACCATGACCGCCGTGCTGATTATCGTGTTTATCGAATCCATGGGGATGTTTCTGGCGCTGGGTGAAATCGTTGGACGCAAACTGTCGTCGCAGGACATTGTGCGCGGCCTGCGCGTTGACGGCGTCGGCACGTTGTTTGGCGGGCTGTTTAACAGCTTTCCGCATACGTCCTTTTCGCAAAACGTCGGGCTGGTAAGCGTCACCCGCGTTTACAGCCGCTGGGTGTGCGTGGCGGCGGGGATCATTTTGATTCTTTTCGGCATGGTGCCCAAAATGGCGGTGCTGGTGGCGTCAATTCCGCAGTTTGTGCTGGGCGGTGCGGGCCTGGTGATGTTCGGGATGGTGCTCGCGACAGGTATCCGCATTCTCGCCCGCATTAATTACACCACTAACCGCTACAACCTCTATATTGTGGCCATCAGCCTGGGCGTCGGCATGACACCGATGCTGTCCCATAACTTTTTCTCGCAGTTCCCCACCATGCTCCAGCCGCTGCTGCACAGCGGGATCATGCTCGCAACCTTTAGTGCGGTGACGTTGAATCTGTTTTTCAATGGCTATCATCCGCAGCCTGGCATGGTGGAAGAACCCGCCAGCGTCAGCGGCAAGTCGGTGAGAACCGTGCGTATGTGGCTTTTGCTGCGTAAGGTAAAAAAGGATCGGGAGTCAGGGGAGTGAAATAAAAAAGGCACCGGGTATTAACGCCGGTGCCTTTGTGTAAAGCAAATACCTTATTTAACCGGACGCATCGCCGGGAACAGGATCACGTCACGAATGGTGTGGCTGTTGGTAAACAGCATCACCATACGGTCGATACCAATGCCCAGGCCCGCGGTCGGCGGCAGGCCATGCTCCAGCGCCGTCACGTAGTCTTCGTCATAGAACATGGCTTTCGTCATCGCCCGCGTCCTTCGCATTCACCTGATCCTGGAAACGCTGCGCCTGATCTTCTGCATCGTTCAGCTCGCTAAAGCCGTTACCGATTTCACGGCCGCCGATGAAGAATTCAAAACGGTCGGTGATTTCCGGGTTCACGTCGTTACGGCGCGCCAGCGGAGAGACTTCTGCCGGGTATTCAGTGATGAAAGTTGGCTGGATCAGATGCGCTTCCGCCACTTCTTCGAAGATCTCGGTCACGATACGGCCCAGACCCCAGCTCTTCTCAACTTTGATACCGATGGATTCAGCAATCGCTTTGGCAGAATCGAAGTTATCCAGATCGGCCATATTGGTTTCCGGACGGTATTTCTTGATCGCTTCGCGCATGGTCAGTTTTTCGAACGGTTTACCGAAGTCGAATACTTCGTCGCCGTACGGCACTTCGGTTTTACCCAGAACATCCTGCGCCAGGGTGCGGAACAGCGATTCGGTCAGTTCGATCAAATCTTTGTAATCCGCATACGCCATATAGAGTTCCATCATGGTGAACTCTGGGTTGTGGCGAACCGAGATACCTTCGTTACGGAAGTTACGGTTGATTTCGAATACGCGTTCAAAACCGCCGACCACCAGACGCTTCAGGTACAGTTCCGGCGCGATACGCAGGTACATGTCCAGGTCCAGTGCGTTTGTGATGGGTGATAAACGGACGGGCAGACGCGCCGCCTGGGATCACCTGCATCATCGGGGTTTCAACTTCCATAAAGCCGCGCGCCACCATGAACTGACGGATACCCGCCATGATCTGTGAACGCACTTTAAAGGTGTTGCGGGATTCATCGTTGGAGATGAGATCCAGGTAGCGCTGACGGTAGCGTGCTTCCTGATCCTGCAGGCCGTGGAATTTATCCGGCAGCGGGCGCAGGGCTTTGGTCAGCAGACGCAGTTCCGTACAGTGGATGGACAGCTCGCCGGTTTTGGTTTTAAACAGCTTACCGCGCGCCGCCAGGATATCGCCCAGATCCCATTTTTTTGAACTGTTCGTTGTAGACGCCTTCCGGCAGATCGTCACGGGCAACATATAACTGAATGCGCCCGCCCACGTCCTGCAGCGTAACGAAAGAGGCTTTACCCATGATGCGGCGGGTCATCATACGACCAGCTACAGCCACTTCGACGTTCAGCGCTTCCAGCTCTTCGTTTTCTTTACCATCGAATTCAGCGTGCAGTTGGTCAGAGGTGTGGTCGCGACGGAAATCGTTCGGGAACGCGACGCCCTGCTCGCGAAGCTGAGCCAGCTTCTCGCGACGGGTTTGCAGCTCATTATTGAGATCGACAGTAGCATCCGCGTTCTGCGCGTGTTGTTCAGACATTTTGATTCCTCATAACCCTGCTTTCAAACTAGCTTCGATGAATTTGTCCAGATCGCCATCCAGCACCGCCTGCGTGTTACGGGTTTCAACACCGGTACGCAAATCTTTGATGCGGGAATCGTCCAGTACGTAAGAGCGGATTTGGCTGCCCCAGCCGATATCCGATTTATTATCTTCCAGCGCCTGCTTCTCAGCATTTTTCTTTTGCATCTCAAGCTCATACAGCTTCGCTTTCATCTGCTTCATGGCCTGGTCTTTGTTCTTATGCTGAGAACGGTCGTTCTGGCACTGCGTTACCGTACCGGTTGGAATATGGGTAATACGTACCGCGGATTCCGTACGGTTAACGTGCTGACCACCCGCGCCGGATGCGCGATACACGTCGATGCGCAAATCTGCCGGGTTGATCTCGATATCGATATCGTCATCCACTTCCGGATAAACGAAGGCGGAACTGAACGAGGTATGACGGCGACCGCCGGAGTCGAACGGGCTCTTGCGCACCAGGCGATGAACGCCGGTTTCAGTACGCAGCCAGCCGAACGCGTATTCGCCAGAAATCTTGATGGTGGCGGATTTAATACCGGCCACTTCACCTTCTGATTCTTCGATAACTTCTGTTTTGAATCCGCGCGCTTCAGCCCAACGCAGATACATGCGCAGCAGCATGCTGGCCCAGTCCTGAGCTTCGGTGCCGCCGGAACCGGCTTGCAGATCGAGATAGCAGTCGGCGCTATCGTATTCACCGGAGAACATGCGACGGAATTCGAGCTGCGCTAATTTCGCATCAAGCTGATCGAGTTCAACAACGGCTTCGTTAAACGTTTCTTCGTCGTCGGCTTCAACGGCGAGTTCCAGCAGGCCGGAAACATCTTCAAGCCCCTGATTTAATTGGTCCAGCGTATCAACGATCGCTTCCAGAGAAGAGCGCTCTTTCCCCAGCGCCTGGGCGCGTTCGGGCTCGTTCCAGACATCGGGCTGTTCGAGTTCAGCGTTTACTTCTTCGAGACGTTCTTTCTTTGCATCGTAGTCAAAGATACCCCCTAAGAACGTCGGTGGCGTTCGGTGAGGTCCTGAATACGGTTTTTTACCGGATTAATTTCAAACATGGTCTGTAAGATCTTTAATTGATGACGGAAGTCAGAATGCGGACGTAAGGGCGAAAGTTTACCGGAATTTCGCCCTTTTTTATAGCGAAAGTGGCGCTAAAGCGGCCAGAGATGGTCGATTATTAACTGAACGCTGCGGTTGCCGCGAAACTCGTTGATGTCCAGCTTGTACACCATTTCCACTTCGCGCACGCCCGCATCGGGCCAGAGCGCGGTATCCACGTTAAAGGCGATGCCGTCTAACAGCGGGCCGCCCTGCGCCGGTTCAAGCATAACTTTAAGATGGCGCTCGCCTACCAGCCGTTGTTGCAACAGGCGAAAACGCCCGTCAAATACCGGTTCGGGAAAGGCCTGGCCCCACGGACCGGCATCACGCAGCATCTCAGCGATTTCCAGCGTCCATCTCCTGCGGTTGCAGCGGACCATCCGACCACACTTCCCCTTCGAGTTGCGCCGGATCGAGAAGCTGCGCCACAAGCTCAGCGAAACGCTGCTGGAATACCTCGATGTTAGACGCCTCCAGCGACAATCCCGCCGCCATGGCATGCCCGCCAAATTTAAGAATAAGCCCTGGGTTCAGCGTGTCCAGCCGCTCCAGCGCATCGCGCAGATGCAGCCCGGGAATTGATCGGCCAGAGCCTTTCAGCGTGCCGTCGCCCGCAGGAGCGAAAGCGATCACCGGGCGGTGAAACCGTTCTTTAATGCGCGAAGCCAGAATGCCCACCACGCCCTGATGCCATTCAGGATGGTAAATAGCTAACCCCACCGGCAGTTCAGCGGCGCTTTTCAAAAAGGCATCGCACAGCGCCAGCGCTTCAACCTGCATGCCCTGCTCAATTTCTTTTCGGGTCTGATTTAACGCATCCAGTTCATTTGCCAGCACCCGGGCTTCGCCAGGGTTATCGCACAGCAGCAATGCCACCCCGACCGACATATCATCAAGCCGTCCGGCCGCATTTAAACGTGGGCCGAGCGCAAAGCCCAGATCGCTTGCCGCCAGCTTTTGCGGATCGCGGTTAGCGATTTCCAGCAGCGCACGAATGCCTGGCCGGCATTTTCCGGCGCGAATACGGCTTAATCCTTGCCAGGTCAGAATGCGGTTATTGGCATCGAGCGGTACCACGTCCGCTACTGTGCCCAACGCGACTAAATCCAGATATTCCGCCAGATTGGGAATAGCAATGCCCTGCTCATCAAACCAGCCTTTGTCGCGCAAGTGGCTGCGTAACGCCAGCATCAGATAAAATGCCACGCCGACACCCGCCAGCGACTTCGACGGGAAGGCGCAGTCCGGCAGGTTGGGATTGATGATGGCTTCTGCGTCGGGCAGTGTCGCGCCAGGCAGGTGGTGATCGGTCACCAACACCGGAATACCGTATTGGTGCGCGTGAGCAACGCCAGCATGGGAGGAGATGCCGTTATCCACGGTCATGATAAGCTCGGCACCCAGCGCATTTGCCTGATCCACCACTTCCGGGCTCAGGCCGTAGCCGTCGTCAAAGCGGTTCGGCACCAGATAACCAATCTCTTTTCCGCCAAGGCTGCGCAACGCCAGCACGCTGAGCGCGGTGCTGGTAGCGCCGTCGGCGTCGAAATCGCCGACCACCACAATCCGCTGGCCGGTTTTAAAGGCCTGATAGAGCATCTCAACGGCGGTCGTCACGCCGGACAGCTGCTGCCAGGGAAGCATGCCTTTCACGCTGCGCTCAAGATCGTCAGCGCCGCGCACGCCGCGGCTGGCATACAGCCGTTTTAACAGAGGCGGAAGGGTGGACGGCAGTACGACGGACTCATCAACCGTGCGCCGACGAAGTTGCGATTGTTGCTTCACCCGTTATTGCCCGTTTCCGCTGGTCTGTTTCTGATGTTCGTCGAGGAACGCTTTCATCTCTTTCGGCCCCTGATATCCCGGCACAACATAGCCATTGCTCAGCACGATGGCTGGTGTGCCGTTTACGCCAAACTGCACGCCCAGCGCATAGTGGTCGGCGATATCAATATTGCAGCTGGCGGCAGGAACCGCCTTGCCATTCATGGCGTCATCAAAGGCTTTATTACGATCTTTGGCACACCAGATGGACTTCATGTCTTTTTCGGCCTGGGCTCTGAATGCCCTGGCGCGGGAAGGGCCAGATAACGCACGGTAATGCCCAGCGCGTTATAGTCTTTCATCTCTTCATGGCAGTTTGTGGCAATAACCGCAGGTAATGTCGGTAAAGACTGTAATGACGTGCTTTTTCCTGAGGCGCTTTATACACAATCATCTCTTTTTCGAGCTGATTAAGTTTACCCATTAACAGCTGGTTAGTGACGTTAACCGGCTGGTTGCCGCTCACGTCATACAGCGGGGCCCTGGATAATATGTTTACCGTCATCCGTTACGTAAAGCACACCGCTGCTGGTCAGCACGGTTTTCATGCCCGGCACCGGCGATGCCTGGATGTCTTGCGCTCTGGACGCCCAGTTTTGCCAGCGATTGTTTAATCACCGCATCATCTGCATGAGCGGAGTCCGGAAACAGTGGCAGCTAAAAAGCGTCAGCAGCATAAAGCCTTTTTTCATAACATGTCCTTGATTCAGCAAGCACTCACGCACGGGGGTGGTGCTGTTGATGAAGTTGCCGCAGGCGTTCAGTCGCCACGTGCGTATAAATTTGGGTCGTCGATAAATCACTGTGGCCTAACAGCATTTGCACCACGCGGCAGGTCGGCGCCGTGATTGAGCAAATGCGTGGCAAAAGCATGACGGAGTACGTGAGGCGACAGTTTGTCGCTATCAATGCCCGCCAGTGTGGCGTAATGCTTAATGCGATGCCAGAAGGTTTTGACGCGTCATTTGTTGCGCACGGTTACTGGGAAACAGTACATCACTGGACTGGCCGTTGAGCAACCATGGGCGGCCATATTCAAGGTAGTGTTCCAGCCAGTGAACCGCCTCTTCGCCGAGCGGCACCAGCCGCTCTTTGTTACCTTTACCCACCACGCGCACCACGCCCTGGCGCAGGCTGATATCGCTCATCACCAGCCCCACCAGCTCGGACACGCGCAGCCCGGTCGCATAAAGCACTTCGAGCATCGCCTTGTCGCGAAGTTCAATCGGATTGCCTTCCAGCGCGGGCGCCTGTAACAGACGTTCCACCTGCGCTTCGCTTAAATCCTTCGGCAAGCGCTGCGGCAGTTTGGGCGAAGCCAGCTGCGCGCTCGGATCGTCAGGACGTAACTTTTCGCGATAGAGATGCTGATAAAGCCGCCGGACGGCGCTTAGCAACCGTGCGGAACTGGTCGCTTTATAACCGCCCTCAACACGCTCGGCAAGCAGGCCCTGAAGATCCTCCCGGCTGGCGGACAATAAATCCCGCTGCTGATGATGCAAGCCATTGTACCAGCATCGTTAGATCACGGCGGTACGCGCTAAGGGTGTTTTCCGACAGATTACGCTCCAGCCAGAGCGCATCCAGAAACTGTTCGATGCGTGCAATATCTTGTTCCACATGAGCCTCTTATCAATCACGCAGGGGGGCATTATGCATGATAGCGGTCGCGATCTGGTACACTGGGCCACCCGCACAGTAAGAAATGAGAAGTAATCGCTATGAATATGGGTCTTTTTTATGGTTCCAGTACCTGTTACACCGAGATGGCAGCGGAAAAAATCCGCGACATTATCGGGCCGGAACTGGTTACGCTGCATAACCTGAAAGATGACGCACCGGCGCTGATGGAGCAGTACGATGTCCTGATCCTCGGCATTCCGACCTGGGATTTTGGTGAAATCCAGGAAGACTGGGAAGCTATATGGGATCAACTGGATACGCTGGATTTAGCGGGTAAAATCGTCGCGCTTTACGGCATGGGCGATCAGCTGGGTTATGGCGAATGGTTCCTGGACGCGCTCGGTATGCTGCACGATAAGCTGATGCCTAAAGGGGTGAAATTCGTGGGATACTGGCCGACTGAAGGCTATGAATTCACCAGCCCGAAACCGGTTATCGCCGATGGTCAGCTTTTTGTGGGGCTCGCACTGGATGAAACCAACCAGTACGATTTAAGCGATGAACGCATCCAGCAATGGTGCGAACAGATTCTGGGAGAAATGGCGGAGCATTTCTCCTGAGAATCAGGGATGGCGACCGCTTTGCGGTTGCTGCATTAATATCCGCCGTAAATCACGCCATTCGCCTGCGTCCATACTGTCTGCCGCAAGCCATAAATGCTGGCTGCGATGTGTATCCGGGTGACGCAAGCGCAGCAACATGCCGCTTTGCAGCATCCAGGGCGCAGCCGTCAGTTCCCACTCGATACCTTGCCAGCGCAACCGATAATCAATTGTCAGTTTGACTTCACCTTGCAGTGAATGGATGCGCCGTTGGCTGCGCACGCAATCAAATACCACTAATGATAATAAAATCAGCCAGAGCGGCATGTAACTCAACGGCCAGGGCAGCAATAAAATAATAGCCGCAACAATGCCGTGAAGCATGAGCGAAAACCATTGTGCGCGCCATGAGACGCGTAGATCAGATTGCCACAGGACCACGATCCCGGTTCCGTGTTTGAATCATTTGCACCATGCGCTGCAATTCACTGTCCGCAGGCTTACCGTGATTCATTAACCAGTTAAAAAGATCGGGGTCGTCGCATTCGAGCAAACGAATAAACACGCGTTTGTCGTCGTCGCTCAGGGTGTCATACTCGTGTTCAAAGAACGGCATGATAGAGATATCCAGCTCACGCATCCCGCGACGGCATGCCCAGTGGATACGGGCTTTATTATTAATATCCATGATTGCTTTCCTGGGTAATCACTCTGAAGGATGCCTGCTAGTGTAACCCGTTTTCGCCACTTCATTTAATGGAATGTTGTCATTTAGGCGCCATGTTCCAAAAAACTTTATTAAAAATGAAACTATTACGCCTGAATTGGATGATATCCCGAAAGTAATAAAGACGGCACGAAAGGCCATGTCAAAGCGCTTGCAATGTGTTGTGGCTCTTTTACCATTAGTCTCATTAGACAATGCATTGTGAATCGGGGCACTTATATGGCTTTTAATCCGTTCCCTCCGCGTCAGCCGACTGCTGCCGCCCGTCTGCCTTTAACCCTTATTACCCTGGAAGATTGGGCGTTGGCGACCATCACCGGCGCCGACAGCGAAAAATATATACAAGGCCAGGTAACAGCAGATGTCGCACTGCTGCAAAACAATCAGCATCTGCTGGTGGCCCATTGCGACGCGAAAGGCAAGATGTGGAGTAATCTGCGTCTGTTCCGCCAGAATGAAGGCTTCGCCTGGATTCAGCGCCGTAGCGTTCGTGACGCCCAACTGACCGCGCTGAAAAAGTACGCCGTGTTTTCTAAAGTGACTATCGCACCGGACGACAATGCGGTATTGCTGGGCGTTGCGGGTTTCCAGGCGCGCGCCGCGCTGGCTAATCACTTTTCAGCGCTGCCGGATGCGGAAAATCCCGCTGTGCATGATGACGATACCACCCTGCTCTGGCTACCGTTACCCGCTGAACGTTTCTTGCTGATTACCATGGAAGAAAAAGCGCAGCAGCTTACCGATAGCCTGCGTGGAGAAGCGCAGCTTAACGCCAGCCAGCAGTGGCTGGCGCTCGATATTGAAGCGGGTTACCCAATTATCGACGAAGCCAACAGCGCGCAGTTTATTCCTCAGGCCACAAACCTTCAGGCCTTCGGCGGCATTAGCTTCAAGAAAGGTTGCTATACCGGCCAGGAGATGGTGGCGCGCGCTAAGTTCCGCGGTGCCAATAAACGCGCACTCTGGACGCTGGTGGGTAATGCCAGCCGTACGCCTGCGCCTGGGGAAGACCTGGAGCTGAAGATGGGCGACAACTGGCGTCGCACCGGCACCGTACTGGCCGCCGTTAAGCTGGATGATGGAACGGTACGCGTTCAGGTTGTCATGAATAACGACATGGAAAGCGACAGCGTCTTCCGCGTACGTGATGAACCCAGCCACACCCTGGCAATTGAACCCCTGCCGTATTCGTTAGAAGAAGCGTAATGTAAAGCTCTCCGCCAGCCATAATGGCGGGCGGAGACAGGCTAATGTATTTGAGTGGCCAATAAGCGGCAATTGTCTGAATCCCGGCGCTTAAAGCTTTAAGCGCCGCGGCAAACAAATGAGGTCAACGTCTCAGTAATCGAAAGGGTAGCGGTTATTAATGCTGTCCGACGTAAAGATAAATAGCCAGGAAATGGCATACGCTGCCGCCCAGCACAAAGCCATGCCAGATAGCATGGTTATACGGGATGCGTTTGCACACGTAGAAAATCACGCCAAGCGAATAGACAATCCCACCCGCCGCTAACAGAGTCACGCCGCCCAGGGCGAGCTTTTCAGTTAGTTCATAAATCACAATCAGCGAAAGCCAACCCATTGCCAGATACGTCACCAGCGAGAGCACTTTAAAGCGATGCGCAATGGTTAATTTAAACAGGATGCCCAGTAGCGCCAGCCCCCAAATCACAATCATCAGGGTGCGGGCCAACGGCGAGTCGAGACCCACCAGTAAAAACGGAGTGTAGGTACCGGCAATCAATAAATAAATTGCACAGTGGTCAAATTTCTTAAGCCATCTCTTCGCGTTGGCGTGGGGGATGGCGTGATACAACGTTGAGGCGAGAAACAGCAGGATCATGCTGCCGCCATACAGGCTGTAGCTGGTGATGGCCATAACGTTCGCATTGGCATCCACCGCCTGGATTAGCAATAACACCAATCCAACGATACCGAAAACCAGACCCACGCCGTGGCTAATACTGTTGGCTATTTCCTCAGCCAGTGAATATCCCTTCTCCATTAATGGTTTGCTCACCATAAAGTGACTCCAGAGGAACTGAATATAAAAGCAGCTCCTCTAGCCTAATTGAGAATGATTTCAGTGTACACATGTTCGCTAAAATATTTATTGCCTCGTCGGCAGACGCACGGTACGCAAGACAATGTGCTATGCAGAAATCACCTTAAAAGCAATCACATAGAAATTATCGGTACCCGGATAGATCGCGTTGATAACCTCGCGCAGCGCATCCAGCGTCATGTTCTCCTGGTGCGCATGCTCATCGGTAAGTTCGCTTAGCGTAACCGGCGTCACGCTCAGCACATTGATGGTGCAGAAATAGCCGTCATCCTCATAGCGACCAACGCGCAATACTTGCCCCGCCTTGAAATGCGCTTCACTTTCATCACGAATCGTAATGGTTTTACGGCCTGCAAGAATGTCGCTTTCAAATCGTTGAAAAAAAGTAATATCGTTCATCTCATTCCCGTTGATGTCATGCTCTGGTCGGAAGATATTACCTGTCCTGGGGTGGGTTAAAAACTGCAATTCCAGTATCCTTGAAACACTGCCTGAAACAGGATCGCTTACCGTGACGTTATTCACTCATTCCGCCGTTGCCAGCCTTAATAATATCGAAATGAGGGTCTATAACTTTGTGGTCAAAAACCGCGACAAAGTGATGTATATGACCATCCGTGAGCTGGCCGAGGCAGCAGGCGTTTCCACCACGACGGTGCTGCGCTTTTGCCGCAAGCTCAACTGCGACGGCTACTCCGAGTTTCGCGTCCGCTTTAAGCTCTACCTTGAGCAAAATGAACCCCAGCAGGCTAACTTCGGCGCCAGCGAAATCATCAGTTTCTTCCGTAGCGTGAATAACGATGAATTTGATCAACTGCTGGATAAAGCCACGGATATCATTCTGGCCTCGGAGCGCATTATTTTTGTTGGCGCAGGCACCTCCGGATCGCTGGCCAAATATGGCGCGCGTTTTTTCTCTAACGTCGGCAAATTCAGCAACCATATTGACGATCCCTACTTCCCGGTGACCAGTGATATGGCGAAAAACGCGCTGGCGATCGTGCTGTCTGTTTCCGGTGAAACGGCGGAAATTCTGCGCTTCGCCAGTCAGTTCAGCCTGCACCATTGCAAGGTGTTATCTATCACCAGCCACGACAATTCATCCCTGGCGAAACTGGCCGATTTCAATCTCTCCTGGCATATTCCCCAAACGCGCGTGGCGGGCGTTTACGACATCACCACGCAAATCCCGGTGGTCTATATTCTTGAAACGCTGGGCCGCAAAATCGCCCGTAAACTGGGCGAATAAAACACCCTGTTTTCTGGAGGTAACAAGTCACAACTTGTTGATTTTGTTATATCGTGACAATTACCGTTCCTTTTGCCAGACTCGCCTGCAACACGTCCCGTATCACTCTGTTCTGGAATCGCGATGATGAAAAAACTGACTTTACCCAAAGACTTTTTATGGGGTGGCGCGGTCGCCGCGCACCAGGTTGAAGGCGGCTGGAATAAAGGCGGCAAAGGCCCCAGCATCTGTGACGTTTTGACCGGCGGCGCGCACGGCGTTCCGCGCGAGATCACCCAAAGCGTGGAAGCGGGAAAATACTATCCCAATCATGAAGCTGTGGATTTTTACGGCCATTACAAAGAAGACATTAAACTGTTCGCGGAAATGGGCTTTAAGTGTTTTCGCACTTCCATCGCCTGGACGCGTATTTTCCCCAACGGTGATGAGCTCACGCCCAATGAAGAGGGGTTACAGTTCTACGACGACCTGTTCGATGAATTGCTGAAGTACAACATTGAACCGGTCATCACCCTCTCCCACTTCGAAATGCCGCTGCATCTGGTGCAACACTACGGAGGCTGGACCAACCGTAAGGTCGTGGACTTCTTTGTGCGTTTCGCTGAAGTCGTATTCGAACGCTACCGGAATAAGGTCAAGTACTGGATGACCTTTAACGAGATTAACAACCAGCGCAACTGGCGCGCGCCGCTGTTTGGCTACTGCTGTTCCGGCGTGGTGTATACCGAACATGAAAACCCGGAAGAGACCATGTATCAGGTGCTGCATCACCAGTTCGTGGCCAGCGCGCTGGCGGTAAAGGCGGCGCGTAACATCAATCCTGCGATGAAAGTCGGCTGTATGCTGGCGATGGTGCCGCTGTATCCGTTCTCCTGTAAGCCAGAAGACGTGATGTATGCACAGGAATCGATGCGTGAACGTTATGTCTTTACCGATGTTCAGCTGCGCGGTTACTACCCGTCCTATGTTCTTAACGAATGGGAGCGCCGGGGCTTTACCATCAATATGGAAGCCGGGGATGAGCAGGTGCTGCGCGAAGGCACCTGTGATTATCTGGGCTTCAGCTATTACATGACCAACGCCGTCAAAGCCGAAGGCGGCAGCGGTGATGCGCTGACCGGTTTCCAGGGCAGCGTGCCGAACCCGCATGTCAAAGCCTCAGACTGGGGCTGGCAGATTGACCCGGTTGGCCTGCGTTATGCGCTGTGCGAACTGTACGAACGCTATCAGAAGCCGCTGTTTATCGTGGAAAACGGCTTCGGCGCATACGATAAAGTCGAAGAAGACGGCAGCATTAATGACGATTATCGCATCGATTATCTGCGCGCCCACGTTGAAGAGATGATCAAAGCCGTCACCTGGGATGGCGTGGATCTGATGGGGTATACGCCATGGGGTTGCATTGACTGCGTCTCTTTCACCACCGGTCAGTACAGCAAGCGCTACGGCTTTATCTATGTCAATAAACATGACGACGGCACGGGCGACATGTCCCGTTCACGCAAGAAAAGCTTTAACTGGTATAAAGAAGTGATCGCCAGTAACGGCGAAAAACTGTAATGAAAAAGGGGCCTTAGCGCCCCTTTTCTCTGTCCACGCATTTACCACATTGTTGAAACCTATCCCAATGATAGGCCTGGCTTGTAAAATTTATTGATCCCTCGCAAGAGCCAGAATTCCCACACTGACACTATGCCCTTTCAGGAATCAGAACGTTTGTGGTCTCTGAGACCTCATTCACTTGAAGGGATAATAAGATGAAAAAACGCACTAAACTGGCGCTGGGTGTGATAGGCGTCGGCGTTGTCGGCTACCTTGGGCTCGTGGCATATGTGTATCACCACGACAGCGATCGTAACAGCCGAGCTTTGACGCAAACCTCTGTATCACCGCAAAACAATCAGGTGCTGGCGATCATGCGCGATAAAGGATGTGACTATTGCCATAGCGTATCCACCGATCTGCCATTCTATGCCTCGCTGCCGGTGGCGAAGCAGCTGATGAATTATGATATGCACCTTGGCTATAAATCGTTCGATCTCACTCCGCTGCGGCAAAGTTTGCTGGATGATACGCCCCCCTTACAAAGCGATTTGACCAAAGTCGAATGGGTGATGGCGCATCAAACGATGCCGCCGACGCGCTATACCGCCCTGCACTGGGACGGCAAAATGAGTGATGAAGAGCGCGGTGTAGTGCTGGCGTGGATCAAAGCCCAGCGCCTGAAATATTACGCCTCTGACGACATGGCGGAAGCGCATCGCAACGAGCCGGTGCAGCCCATCCCGCAAACCGTCCCCTACGACAAGCGCAAAGCCGCGCTCGGCTTCCGGTTGTATCACGATCCGCGCATCTCCGGTGACAGCTCCATCTCCTGCGCCAGTTGCCACCAGCTTGGCGCGGGCGGCGTGGATGGTCGTAAAACCTCCACCGGCGTACGGGGCGAAATCGGGCCTATCAACGCCCCAACGGTGTTTAACTCGGTCTTTAACGTGGTGCAATTCTGGGACGGTCGCGCGCCGGATCTCAAAGCGCAGGCTGGTGGCCCGCCGCTCAATCCCATTGAGATGGCGTCCAAATCCTGGGATGAGATCACTGGCAGGTTAAATCAGGATGCGATCCTTAAACGCGACTTTACCGCCGTCTACCCGGAGGGATTAAGCGGCGACACGATCACCGACGCCATCGCTGAGTTCGAAAAAACGTTGATTACGCCGAACTCGCCGTTCGACAACTATCTGCGTGGCGACGACAGCGCGTTGACGGCGCAACAGAAACAGGGCTGGAAACTGTTTAAAGATAACAAGTGCGCTACCTGCCACACCGGCGTAATCCTCGGCGGCAGAACCTTCGAGCCGCTGGGCCTGAAGAAAGAGTTCACGTTTGGCGACGTACTGCCTGCGGATATCGGGCGCATGAACGTCACCCATAACGAACGCGACCGCCTGCGCCAGAAAGTGCCGACGCTGCGCAATATCGCCCTGACCGCACCCTATTTTCATCGTGGCGATGTCGCTACTCTGGATGAGGCGGTAAAACTGATGCTGCGTTATCAGGTCGGTACCGAACTGCCGCAGTCCGATGTGGATGATATTGTGGCGTTCCTGCAAAGCCTGAACGGCGTATATCAACCCGCGCCGCTGGAGTAAACCGCCATGCCGCCCAACCGGGCGGCTATTTTCCCCCGGCCAGATCGACAAAACTGCCCGTCACATAGGACGCGCTATCGCTTACCAGCCACGCAATAGCCTGCGCCACCTCTTCCGGCCGGCCGCCGCGCCGCATAGGGATGGCCGAGGCTACGCGATCCACCCGTCCCGGTTCACCGCCGGACGCATGCATATCGGTATAAATAAATCCCGGGCGTACGCCATTGACGCGAATGCCCTGTGCCGCCACCTCGAGCGACAGGCCGATGGTCAGTGAATCCACCGCCCCTTTAGACGCGGCATAATCCACGTACTCCCCCGGCGCGCCAAGCCTGGAAGCCGCCGACGAGACGTTAACAATCGCCCCGCCTGCGCCGCCGTGCTGATGCGACATGCGCTTAACCGCTTCACGACAGCAAAGGAAATAGCCCGTGACGTTAGTGGTTAACACCCGGTTGATGCGTTCGGCGGTCAGGTCTTCCACACGACACTGGGTGGAGAGAATACCGGCATTATTGACCAATACGGCAACCGGCCCCCAGGCGTCGTCAATGGCGGTAAACATGTCCACCACCTGGCGCTCGTCAGACACATCAGCCTGCCAGGCCATCGCTGTGCCGCCCGCGATATTAATGGTGTCCACCACGGCCTGCGCCGCCTGTTTATCGCGGAGATAGTTCACAACCACCCGCATTCCCTGCTGCGCCAGCAGTTGTGCAGTCGCTTTGCCAATCCCCCGGCTGGCGCCGGTAATCAGTACGATTTTCATCCATCCTCCTGAAAAAACGCCAAAAAAAAGGGCACCGAAGTGCCCTTACAGAATAGAACAATGCGCGACGTTACTGATATTCGCTCATCGGTACGCAGGAGCAGAACAGGTTACGGTCGCCATACACATCGTCCAGACGTTTGACCGTCGGCCAGTATTTATTCGCATGGCCTGCCGGGAAGACCGCCAGCTCGCGGCTGTACGGATGAGCCCAGTCGCCTGCCAGTTCAGTCTGGGTGTGCGGCGCGTTAACCAGCGGGTTATCGTCCAGCGACCACTCGCCACTGGCGACGCGATCGATCTCTTCGCGGATGCTTAACATGGCGTCGATAAAGCGGTCCAGCTCCAGTTTGCTTTCCGATTCGGTCGGCTCAACCATCAGGGTTCCGGCAACCGGGAAAGACATGGTTGGGGCATGGAAGCCAAAGTCGATCAGGCGCTTGGCGATATCCAGCTCGCTAATCCCGGTCTGCTCTTTTAGCGGACGAATATCGAGAATGCACTCGTGCGCCACGCGACCATCGCGTCCGGTATACAGCACCGGGAAGGCGCTTTTCAGACCGGGTGGCGATGTAGTTGGCGTTGAGGATCGCCATCTGGCTGGCGCGTTTAAGCCCCTGCGCGCCCATCATGCGGATATACATCCAGCTGATTGGCAGAATCGACGCGCTGCCGAACGGTGCGGCAGAAACCGCGCCCTGACGGGTCAGCATACCTTCAATCTGCACCACGCTGTGGCCCGGTACAAACGGTGCCAGGTGCGCTTTCACGCCAATCGGCCCCATGCCCGGACCGCCGCCGCCGTGTGGAATACAGAAGGTTTTATGCAGGTTGAGGTGCGACACATCCGCGCCGATATAACCCGGCGTGGTGATGCCCACCTGGGCATTCATATTCGCACCGTCGAGGTAAACCTGGCCGCCAAACTGATGCACCACGTTGCACACTTCGCGGATAGTTTCTTCGTATACGCCGTGGGTGGACGGATAGGTCACCATGATGCACGACAGACGATCGCCCGCCTGTTCGGCTTTGACGCGCAGATCGGCAAGATCGATGTTGCCCTGCTTGTCGCATGCCACGACGACAACCTGCATCCCTGCCATTTGCGCAGAGGCCGGGTTAGTGCCGTGAGCAGACGCCGGGATCAGGCAGATATCGCGATGGCCTTCGTTGCGGCTCTCGTGATAGTGACGGATCGCCAGCAGCCCGGCGTATTCGCCCTGCGCGCCGGAGTTTGGTTGCATACACAGCGCATCGTAGCCGGTCAGCTTAACCAGCCATTCGGAGAGCTGGGCGATCATCTGATGATACCCTTCCGCCTGATCCACCGGGCAGAACGGATGAAGCTCAGCAAACTCCGGCCAGGTAATAGGGATCATTTCCGCCGCCGCATTGAGCTTCATGGTGCAGGAACCGAGCGGGATCATCGCCTGGTTTAACGCCAAATCTTTGCGCTCCAGCGAATGCATATAACGCATCATTTCGGTTTCGCTGTGATAGCGATTAAATACCGGGTGCGTGAGGATCGCATCCTGGCGCAGCATCGCGTCCGGGATCGAACGGCTGTCATGCGCCACGTCTTTATCCAGTTCGCTGATATCCAGCCCGTGGTCATCGCCCAGCAGCACGCTAAACAGGTTAAGCAGATCCTGACGGGTGGTGGTTTCATCCAGCGTGATGCCCACAGCATTCAGCACGTCGCTGCGCAGGTTAATTTCGCTGGCTTCAGCGCGGGACAACACAGCCGCTTTATCGGCGATTTCCACGCACAGGGTATCGAACCAGCTACTGTGGCGCAGTTTCAGGCCTTTTTGCTGTAGGCCTGCCGCCAGAATATCGGTCATACGGTGGATGCGATCAGCGATACGCTTCAGGCCTTTCGGGCCATGATAAACGGCATACAGGCTGGCGATGTTTGCCAGCAGTACCTGAGAGGTACAGATGTTGGAGTTGGCTTTTTCACGGCGGATATGCTGCTCGCGGGTTTGCATCGCCATACGCAGCGCCGTGTTGCCCGCCGCGTCTTTGGAGACGCCGATAATACGGCCAGGCATTGAGCGTTTATGCTCATCGCGCGCGCCGAAGAAGGCCGCGTGCGGGCCGCCGTAGCCCATCGGTACGCCGAAGCGCTGGGCAGAACCGAACACGATATCGGCCCCCTGGTGCCCCGGCGCGGTCAGCATCACCAGCGCCATAAGATCGGCTGCGACGCTGACGACCACTTTGCGCGATTTCAGCTCGGCGATCAGCGCGGTGTAATCATGAACTTCGCCGGTGGTGCCCACCTGTTGTAACAGCACACCGAACACGTCCTGATGGTCGAGCACTTTTTGCGCGTCATCGACGATAACGTCAAAACCAAAGGTTTCCGCACGGGTACGTACCACGTCGAGGGTTTGCGGATGCACGTCAGCCGCCACGAAGAAGCGGTTTGCGTTCTTCAGTTTGCTGACGCGTTTGGCCATCGCCATCGCTTCCGCCGCCGCGGTCGCTTCGTCCAGCAGGGAAGCCGAGGCGATATCCATACCCGTCAGGTCGATAGTCACCTGCTGGAAATTCAGCAGCGCTTCGAGACGCCCCTGAGACACTTCCGGCTGATACGGGGTGTACGCGGTGTACCAGCCCGGATTTTCCAGCATATTGCGCAGGATCACCGGCGGCGTATGGACCGCGGCGTAACCCATGCCGATAAAGGTTTTGAAGCGCTTATTACGGGCGGCGATGGCTTTCAGTTCAGCCAGCGCCGCGAATTCGGTGGTCGCCTCGCCAATGGCAGGCGGCGTCGCCAGTTGAATGTCCGCAGGGACAATCTGCGCCGTCAGGGCATCAAGGGATTCCGCGCCAACGGTATTGAGCATCGAATGAAGCTGCTCGCTGTCCGGTCCGATATGACGGTCAATAAACGCGTCGCGATTTTCCAACTGGTCGAGAGTCTGTGTCATGGACGAGGGTTCCTGAAACGTGCGGTGAATCGGTTGGTAACTGGTGATACTCGAAAAATTGTTCATGTTGCAGAAGCCAGCGCCCCTGCAACATGAATGATGACGCGTCTTTATTCGTCTTCTAACAGGGCTTCGTAACCTGCGGCATCCAGCAGCGCATCAACTTCGGATTCGTCGCTGGCTTTGATACGGAAAATCCAGCCTGCGCCATACGGCTCGCTGTTCACCTGCTCCGGTGAATCGCTCAGCGCGTCGTTTACCGCGACGATTTCACCGCTAACGGGCGCGTAAATATCTGACGCCGCTTTTACGGATTCCGCTACCGCGCAGTCATCGCCCGCGCTAACGGTCGTACCCACGTCCGGCAGATCGACAAATACCATATCGCCCAGCAACTCTTGCGCATGTTCGGTAATGCCCACGGTGTAGGTACCGTCCGCTTCTTTACGCAGCCACTCATGTTCTTTGCTGTATTTCAGTTCACCTGGCACATTGCTCATTTCTTCTTCTCCGAATAACAAAACAGTTACTGAACGACCGGCTTACCGGCGCGCACAAAAATCGGTTTAGTGACGATAACCGGCATTTCACGGTTACGGATCTGCACGATAGCGGTGTCGCCAATGCCTGCCGGAACACGCGCTAATGCGATGCTGTAGCCCAGGGTCGGCGAGAACGATCCGCTGGTGATCTTGCCTTCCTGTACGTTGCCCTGCGCATCGGTAAAACGCACCGGCAGGTCATTACGCAATACGCCTTTTTCTTTCATGATCAGCCCGACCAACTGGTCGGTGCCTTTTTCACGCTGGGATTCCAGCGCTTCACGGCCGATAAAATCACGATCTTCCGGCTGCCAGGCGATGGTCCAGCCCATATTGGCTTCCAGCGGGGAAACGCCTTCGTCCATTTCCTGGCCATACAGATTCATGCCCGCTTCCAGACGCAGCGTATCGCGCGCGCCAAGGCCGCACGGCTTGACGCCCGCTTCCACCAGTTGGCTCCAGAAAGAGGCCGCCTTTTCGGCAGGCATGGCGATTTCATAGCCTGTTTCGCCGGTGTAGCCGGTGGTGGCAATAAATAACTCGCCGGACTGCACGCCAAAGAATGGCTTCATGCCGTCGACCGCCTGACGTTGTTCATCAGAAAAAAGCGTAGCGGCTTTCTGCTTCGCCTGCGGACCCTGAACCGCGATCAGCGCCAGGTCGTCGCGTACAGTGATATCAATGGAATACGGTTCGGCGTGTTGGGTGATCCAGGCGAGGTCTTTTTCACGGGTGGCGGAGTTAACAACGAGGCGGAAGTAATCTTCAGTGAGGAAGTAAACGATCAGGTCGTCAATCACGCCGCCTGAAGCATTGAGCATGCCGCTGTAAAGGGCTTTACCCGGTTGGGTGAGCTTCGCCACGTCGTTGGCTAACAGGTAGCGCAGAAATTCCCGGTGCGCGCGCCGTGCAGATCGACGATGGTCATATGGGACACATCGAACATACCGGCATCGCTGCGCACCGCGTGATGCTCGTCGAGTTGCGAGCCGTAATGCAGCGGCATCATCCAACCATGGAAATCCACCATGCGTGCGCCGCAAAGCGTATGTTGTTCGAACAAAGGAGTCTGTTGAGCCATCTTTTCCTCTTTCAGTCAGTTGAGGTTGGTTACCTCAAAACTACTGGACGAAACCCGGCGTCGGCATCATTCCCGCCGCCGACGCAAACGTTACCTTTGGCCTGAAGTTACCATCTAACGCAGGGACAAACCACACGCGAAAATGGGTCATTACATTAGCTTATGACCAAAACGGGAAAGGAAGGCTACAGTGGAATTCACTGGAAAAATGCGAATAAAGACACATAAACGTAACATTTAACCGGATGAATTTTTAAGAGGGAGCATTTACGTCGGAAATTTACCGGAAAAGACGCAAGCCGGAAAATCTTAACATTAAAAAAACTAATTCGAAAAATCCGGTCAAATTAGAATAATTCAAATGAGGCGAGGCTTCCCTTTTCGCTGTCAGAAAAGGGAAGTGTGATCGAGTTAACGTAACCAGTCAGGCAGATCGTTAAAGCCCATTGCTTCGCGAATCAGCTGGGGTTTGATCCCCGGCAACGTGTCCGCGAGTTTTAGTCCAACATCACGCAGCAGTTTTTTCGCAGGATGGCTTCCGGCAAACAGCTCGCGAAAACCCTGCATGCTCGCCAGCATTACCGCGGCGCTATGTTTACGGCTGCGCTCGTAACGGCGCAGATATAAATGCTGGCCGATATCTTTGCCCTGCTTGTGCAGCCGGCGGATCTCGGCGATCAGTTCCGCCGCATCCATAAACCCCAGGTTGACGCCCTGCCCGGCGAGCGGATGAATGGTATGCGCCGCGTCGCCCACCAGCGCCAGGCGATGCGCAGCGAACTGCCGGGCATAGCGTCCGGTCAACGGATAGATTTGACGATCGCTTTCCACGGTGCACAGGCCGAGGCGGTTATCAAAGGCGATGCACAATTCCTGATTAAACGTATCGGCATCGCACTGTTGAAGACGCTCCGCCTCTTGCGGTGGCAGCGACCAGACGATGGAGCACCGATTCGGATCGGGCAACGGCAGGAAGGCCAGAATGCCTTCACCATGAAAAATCTGCCGCGCCACCGCGCCGTGCGGCTCTGCGGTGCGGATAGTCGCCACCAGCGCGTGATGACCATAATCCCAGTACGTCAGGGGAATATCGGCACGGTTGCGCAGCCAGGAATTGGCGCCGTCCGCACCCACGACCAGGCGCGCCGTTAGCATCGTTCCGTCCTGCAACGTCAGGAACGCTTCGTTTTCGCCGAACGCCACCTGTTGCAACTGTGACGGAGCAATCAATGTGATGTCGGCACTGACGGATGCTTTATCCCACAACGCCTGATGAACCACGTTGTTTTCGATGATATGGCCCAGATGGCTGTAGCCCATGCTTCTGTCGTCGAAGGCAATGCGCCCAAAACTGTCTTTTTCCCACACTTCCATGCCGTGATAGCGGCTGACGCGCTGTTTCACAATGGATTGCCAGACGCCGAGCTTTTCCAGCAGCTTCTCACTGGCCGCGTTAATGGCGGATACCCGCAAGGCAAACGGCGCGTCTGCCTCCAGCGGTTGCGGACGCTGCTGCTCAAGCACCGCGACCCGTAAGCCGCAGCCCTGTAATCCGCACGCCAGCGCCAGCCCGACCATTCCGCCGCCTACTATCGCCACATCTACGCTTTGCACATTTCTCTCCTTAACGCGCAACCCAACCCAGGGTCCGCCTGGCCAACGCATCACGCGCTGGCGTGAAAATCTCAACGCCCATCAGCCCTAAATTCCGGCCGACGATAAGCGGAGACCAGTGATTAGCAAACAAATGCACCAGCCCATCGGTGACGCCCACCGTGGCTTCGCGATCCGGCTCACGCTGGCGTTGCCAGGCGTTAAGGACCGCAAACGCGCCCACATCCTGCCCGGCTTGCCAGGCCTGCGCCACGTTTTCCGCCAGCGTGATCACATCGCGCATGCCAAGGTTGAAGCCTTGTCCGGCGATAGGATGCAGCGTCTGCGAGGCATTGCCGACCAGCGCAACGCGATGAGAGACCGAGGATTCCGCACGGCTTAACACCAGCGGATAAGCGTTTCGGGCTCCCGCATGGGTAATGCGCCCAAGCCGCCATCCGAAGGCGCGCTGAAGTTCATCGCAGAATTTCGCATCGCTCCAGTCCAGCACCTGCTGATTCTCAATGGGATGACACCACACCAGCGAACAGCGGCCCTGCGTCATGGGCAATACCGCCAGTGGACCATGCTCGGTAAAACGCTCGAAGGCACGGTTATTATGAGGCTGCGCGGTGGTCACATTCGCGATCACCGCCAGTTGCTGGTAAGGCATATTTTGCCAGCGGATACCGCACTGCTCGCCGATCGCTGAACGCGAACCGTCTGCCGCGACCAGCAGTGCGCCGCGAAGCTTCTCGCCGGTCGATAACGTGACGTCAACATGCTGTTCATCGCGCACCACGTCTGTCACCCTCGCCGGACAATGCAATGTGACGCCGCGGGCACGTTTTAATAAGGTAAATAGCCGCTGGCCGACATCGTGCAGTTCCACCACCTGCCCCAGCGCATCAATCTGGTAGTCCTGCGCTTCGATCGTGACAAACCCGGCGTGGCCTTTGTCGCTGATATGCACCGTTTCAATCGCAGTGGCGGAATCCGCCAGGTTCTGCCAGATGCCGATACGCGCCAGATGGGCCACAGTACCCTGCGCCAGCGCAATGGCGCGGGCGTCAAAACCGGGATGGGCGGTACTGGAAGGCGGTGTAGCCTCAACCAGATGCACCGCCAGTTTGCCCTGCGTTAAATGAGAAATTGCCAGCGCCAGGGTCGCGCCTGCCATTCCACCGCCGACGATGATAATACTCATGGCTGTTTCGCCGCAGCCATCAGCGCTTCGATATCCTCGGGGCGCTTCACGACGCTTGCTGTCAGATTTTCATTGCCGTTTTCGGTGATGAGAATATCGTCTTCGATGCGGATGCCAATGCCGCGGTATTGCGGCGGCACGTCGGCGTCCGGCGCGATATACAAGCCCGGCTCCACGGTAATGACCATGCCCGGCTCCAGCGTGCGGGAGCGATCCGGCCCGTAGACGCCGACGTCATGCACGTCCAGCCCCAGCCAGTGACTCAAACCGTGCATGAAGTACGGACGATGGGCGTTTTCCGCAATCAACTGTTCAACGTCGCCTTTCAGGATGCCCAGCTTCACCAGTCCGGTGACCATAATACGCACCACTTCCTGCGTCACTTCCTGCATGGAGGTGCCGGGGCGATACAGCTCAAGCGCCGCGTCCAGCGAGGCCAGCACGATGTCATAGATTTCGCGCTGCGGCGGGGTAAATTTGCCGTTGATGGGGAATGTACGGGTAATGTCGCCGGCATAGCCCTGGTACTCGCAACCTGCGTCGATCAGCACCAGTTCGCCATCCTGTAATGGCGATTCGTTTTCGGTGTAATGCAAAATACAGCCGTTTTCACCGCCACCAACAATGGTGTTGTATGACGGAAAACGCGCCCCGTGACGGTTGAATTCGTGAAGGATTTCGCCTTCCAGTTGATACTCAAACATGCCCGGACGGCATTTTTGCATAGCCCGGGTATGCGCCAGCGCGGTGATTTCTCCGGCGCGACGCAACACGGCGATCTCTTCTTCCGATTTAAACAGGCGCATTTCATGCACCCACGGACGCCAGTCGGTCAGTGTGGCAGGCGCAGTCAGGTTTTGGCGCGAGCCGCGACGCAACTTATCCAGCGCGTGGAACACCGCCGCATCGGCGAAATCATATTGCCCCTGGGCGTGGTACACCACGTCGAGACCGTTCAGCAATTGATACAGCTGTTCGTTGAGTTCATCCCATGCCAGCGCACGGTCAACGCCCAGTTTTTCCGGCGCGGCTTCCTGGCCGAGACGACGGCCAAACCAGATTTCCGCCGTTTTATCGCGCACGCGATTGAACAAAACGCTGTGATTATGGGTGTCGTCGCTTTTGATAAGCACCAGTAACGCTTCAGGTTCGTTGAAGCCCGTGAAATACCAAAAGTCGCTGTTCTGACGGAAAGGGTATTCGCTGTCTGCGCTTCGGGTCACTTCCGGCGCGGCGAAAATCAACGCGGCGCTGCCAGGCGCCATGTTGGCCAGTAATTGCTGGCGACGACGAAGGAATTCCTGCTGAGTCATGGCGCCTCCTAACGCGGTGATGAAAATTAATGCAGTGTCGGTTTGCGCACTTCCGGCGCAGTCGGTTGCTGCTGACGGCTAAACGTATCATGGCAGAGCAGAGCGGCAACGCGAACGTATTCGACAATCTCTTCCAGAGACATTTCAAGCTCTTCCTGATCTTCTTCTTCATCATAACCAAGCTGGGCGATATTGCGCAGATCGTCAATCGCTTCGCCGGTTTCACCGGTCACTTTATCCAGCTTGGTCTGGGTAACGCCAAGGCCGAGCAGGAAATGATTAACCCAGCCCGCCAGCGCATCGGCGCGATCAAACACCGAAACATCATCGCCGTCCGGGAGGTATAGCTGAAACAGGAAACCATCGTCCTCCAGCGAATCGCTGGTGGCGGCGTGCATCTGGCGCAACGCCTGCGCCAGGTTCTGACCGAAGGCCAGACCTTCGTTGGTCAGGTCGTGCAACAGCGGCTGCCAGCTGCTGTCAGTATTGCCGCCGCACAGCATCCCACTGATGAGTCCGTGCATTTCGGCGGGCGTCAGTCCTACACCCTGTTGGGTGAGTAGCTGGTTAACGTCATCGTAGCCAGGTAAAGCGTTCTGTATAGACATGCGCATTCATCGTCGTTGGGAGGAAAAGTTCGTGTTATGCTACCACTTTGGGCCCTGGGGATACCAGAAAAGGGCTTGTATCTTCATATAAGGGTAGCTATAGTGTCGCCCCTTCGCAGCCCCGGCTGCGGTAGCAGGCGAGTCAACAGCAGGAAGGTGGAATGTCTGCACAACCAGTCGATATCCAAATTTTTGGGCGTTCACTGCGGGTGAATTGTCCGCCTGAACAAAAAGATGCGTTGAATCAGGCTGCAGAAGAGCTGAATCAACGGTTGCAAGATTTAAAAGTTCGCACTAGAGTCACAAATACCGAGCAGTTAGTTTTCATCGCAGCACTTAACATTTGCTATGAGCTAACGCAGGAAAAGGCCAAGACTCGCGACTACGCTGAAAGTATGGAACAGCGTATCAGAATGCTCCAGCAGACCATTGAACAGGCATTACTTGAGCAAGGTCGCATAAGTGAGAGAACAGGGCCTAAGTTTGAATAACACTTCAGGGTTTACTATGGTAGAGTGACCGTGAAGAAAAAATTTCTCTGAGATGTTCGCAAGCGGGCCAGTCCCCTGAGCCGATATTTCATACCACAAGAATGTGGCGCTCCATGGTCGGTGAGCATGCTCGGTTCGTCCGAGAAGCCTTAAGACTATGACGACACATTCACCTTGAACCAAGGGTTCAAGGGTTACAGCCTGCGGCGGCATCTCGGAGATTCCCTTCCCTACCTCACCCTGATTTTCACCAGCGACACCTTCGAACTGAAGGATACGTTTTCATGACCCAACAGCCGTTACCCCTTTCAACGCGTCAGCAGATCCGTCAACAGATCAGATTACGCCGAAAATCACTTACCCACGAGCAGCAAACACAAGCCGCGCAACAGGCAGCCGCACGCATGATGGGCTTCGCTCCCGTCGTGGAAGCGCAAACCGTGGCCGCGTTTCTCTCTTTTGACGGCGAACTGGATACCCGACCGCTGATAGAAGGGCTGTGGCGCGCGGGTAAAAAAGTCTATCTGCCAGTGCTTCATCCGTTTAGCGCAGGTAATTTGCTGTTTTTGCGTTACTTTCCCGACAGCGACCTGGTGCTCAATCATTTTAAAATCCATGAGCCTGCGCTGGACGTGCGTCACGTATTACCGCTGAACAAGCTGGATGTGCTAATTACACCGTTGGTGGCGTTTGACACGACAGGGCAACGTCTTGGTATGGGCGGCGGTTTTTACGATCGCACATTGCAAAACTGGCGCGCGCATGGCCTCTTCCCTGTGGGTTACGCCCACGATTGCCAGCAGGTAGATGCGCTGCCCGTCGAAGAATGGGATATCCCTCTACCCGCAGTTATTACGCCTACCACCACCTGGCAGTGGGCATAAAAAAGCCCGCCGAAGCGGGCTTTTTGCATCATAAAGATCAGTAAAGCAGACGCGCGCGGATGGTGCCCGGAATGGCTTTCATCGCCAGCAGTGCGTTATGCGCCACATCTTCTTCCGCATCAATATCGATAACCACGTAGCCCATTTGCGAGGTGGTTTGCAGATACTGGGCTGCAATGTTCACGCCCTGCTCTGCAAAAATCTTGTTGATGGCGGTCAGAATGCCAGGACGGTTTTCATGGATGTGCAGCAAGCGGCTGACGCGCCCCTCGTGTAGCGGCAGCGAAACTTCCGGGAAATTCACCGCCGACAGCGTTGAACCGTTATCGGAGTACTTAGCCAGTTTACCTGCCACTTCAAGACCGATGTTTTCCTGGGCTTCCTGCGTTGAACCGCCCACGTGCGGCGTCAGGATCACGTTGTCGAATTCACACAGCGGCGAATGGAACGGATCGCTGTTGGTAGCCGGCTCTGTCGGGAAAACGTCAATGGCGGCGCCTGCCAGATGCTTGCGCGATAATGCATCGCACAGCGCCGGAATATCCACTACCGTGCCGCGTGCGGCGTTAATCAACAAAGCGCCCGGCTTCATCAGCGCCAGCTGCTCTGCGCCAATCATATCTTTGGTGGACGCGTTTTCCGGCACATGCAGACTCACCACATCGCTCATGTTCAGCAAATCGGAAAAGATGCTGAACCTGCGTGGCGTTGCCCAGCGGCAGTTTGCTTTCAATATCGTAGAAAAACACATGCATCCCCAGTGACTCAGCAAGAATGCCAAGCTGGGTCCCGATATGACCATAGCCAATAATACCGAGCTTTTTTACCACGCGCTTCAAAAGAGCCCGCAGCCTGTTTATTCCAGATACCGCGGTGCGCTTTGGCGTTGGCTTCAGGAATGCCGCGCAGTAACAGCAACAGCTCGCCAATCACCAGTTCCGCCACGGAGCGGGTATTGGAGAACGGGGCGTTAAACACCGGAACGCCACGACGCGCCGCCGCCTGCAAATCTACCTGGTTTGTGCCGATGCAAAAACACCCCACCGCAACCAGCTTTTCAGCCGCAGCGAAAATCTCTTCAGTCAGTTGGGTACGGGATCGCAGACCGATGAAATGGGCATCACGGATGGAGGCTTTCAACTGCTCGCTGTCCAGCGCGCCTTTATGAAATTCGATATTGGTATACCCTGCTGCGCGCAGGCTATCGATGGCTTTCTGGTGAACCCCTTCCACCAGTAAGAATTTAATCTTGTCTTTTTCCAGTGATACTTTTGCCATTTCCCGACCCTGTTTTTCTGAGCTGATTGTTGTGCTGGGTAATAAGTCACCCTTATGCCAACATATCAAAATTTCGCGGCCCGGCAATATGAACGTTTGCGTCACGATTTTGAGGAAATATCATCCAGCGGCTAAAGCCAGAATAAAATATGGCATGAAAGAATAAAGGCGAAAGGAATAACAGGAGCGCGGCTAAATTGTGACAGATGTCACCAAAATTCGTGCGGGAAATTTTTTTCAGTGAAAGGGCACTTTCGTGCCCTGACCGGATTATTTCACGATGGTTTTTACACCGTCGGCGGTACCAATAAGCGCCACGTCGGCACCCCGGTTGGCGAACAGACCAACGGTCACGACGCCGGGAATACCGTTAATAGCGTTTTCGGTGGCCACAGGGTCAATAATTTCAAGGCCATGCACATCAAGAATGACGTTGCCGTTATCGGTTAACACACCCTGACGATATTCCGGACGACCACCCAGCTTGACCAACTGACGCGCCACGGCGCTTCGTGCCATCGGAATAACTTCCACCGGTAACGGGAAGGCACCGAGAATATCGACCTGTTTGGACGCGTCCGCAATGCAAATGAACTTTTCCGCCACCGAGGCGATGATTTTTTCTCGGGTCAGCGCTGCGCCGCCGCCTTTAATCATCTGCATATGACCGTTAATCTCGTCAGCGCCATCCACATAGATACCGAGAGAATCCACTTCGTTAAGGTCGTATACGGTGATGCCAAGGGCTTTCAGTTTTTCGGTGGAAGCATCAGAGCTGGAAACCGCGCCATCGATTTGATGCCTGATGGTGCCAAGCGCATCAATAAAATGTGCGGCGGTCGATCCTGTACCCACTCCAACGATGGTGCCGGGCTGCACATACTGGAGCGCCGCCCAACCCACTGCTTTTTTCAGTTCATCCTGCGTCATGGTCTTTTGCCTGTGGTATGAAAACTGAGGCGCATTATAGAACAAGGCGTGATGAAAAGGGGTATCTATTGGACCGCCAAATATGCGCCAGTTTCTGTTTTTGTCGGAAACCGCAGGAAAATTATGTCATAGTGCTGAATAACGAGAATTCAGGAGCGCACCCGATACATGAAACGCCCGGACTACAGAACATTGCAGGCACTGGACGCTGTCATTCGCGAACGCGGCTTTGAGCGCGCGGCGCAAAAACTTTGCATCACGCAATCCGCTGTATCCCAGCGGATTAAGCAACTGGAAAACCTGTTCGGGCAGCCATTGCTGGTACGAACCGTTCCGCCGCGTCCGACCGAGCAAGGGCAAAAACTGTTGGCGCTGCTGCGTCAGGTGGAATTACTGGAAGACGAATGGCTGGGCGATGAACAGACCGGTTCGACGCCGCTGCTGCTTTCTCTGGCCGTCAACGCCGACAGTCTGGCGACCTGGCTGTTACCCGCATTAGCGCCCGTATTAGTCGATTCGCCCATTCGCCTGAATTTGCAGGTTGAAGATGAAACCCGCACGCAAGAGCGTTTACGTCGTGGAGAAGTGGTTGGCGCGGTAAGTATTCAGCCCAGCCACTGCCAAGCTGCCTGGTGGATCAACTGGGCGCGCTTGATTATCTGTTTGTCGCCTCAAGGGCATTTGCCGAGCGCTATTTCCCGAACGGGGTGACCCGCGCCGCGTTACTTAAAGCGCCAGCCGTGGCGTTCGACCATCTTGACGATATGCATCAGGCATTTTTGCAACAGAATTTCGACCTGTCGCCTGGCAGCGTCCCCTGCCATATCGTTAATTCTTCAGAGGCTTTTGTTCAGTTAGCCCGGCAGGGCACCACCTGCTGTATGATCCCGCACCTGCAAATTGAGAAAGAGCTGGCGAGCGGCGAACTGATCGATCTGACGCCGGGACTGTTCCAGCGACGGATGCTCTACTGGCACCGGTTTGCACCAGAAAGCCGTATGATGCGCAACGTGACCGATGCGCTACTGGAATATGGCCATAAGGTCTTACGCCAGGTATAAAAAAACCCGCCAGATGGCGGGTTTTTTATGATTATTGCGCTGTTTGCGCGGGTGCTGTCGTCGCAGGTTGCGACGGCGCCGCGGTCTGCCCCTGACCGGGCTCGAGCTCAAACACGACGTCAACCTGATCATCAAACTGGATGGTCGGCTGTTCATAGGTTTCCTGTGCAGACACCGCAGGTGCCGCCGCTTCCGCTTTCATCATACGAACCATCGGGCTCGGCTGATAATTGGAAACGTGATAACGCACGCTGTAAACCGGACCCAGTTTGCCCTTAAAGCCTTCCGCCAGCTGCTGAGCCTGATGCGTGGCGTCATCAATCGCCGCTTTGCGGGCTTTGTCCTTATACTGCTCCGGATTAGCCACCCCTAACGAGACCGCGCGAATTTCATTCAGCCCCGCTTTTAAGGCGCCATCGAGCAGGTTATTCAGCTTATCAAGCTGGCGTACGGTCACTTCGACCGTGCGGATAGCCCGATAACCTTTCAGAATGCTTTTGCCGTTCTGGTAGTCATAATCCGGCTGGGTGCGCAAATTCGCCGAGTTAATGTCTTTCTTCTCTACCCCATTTTCCTGGAGAAAAGAGAGGTATTGCGCAACGCGATCGTCAGCCTGTTTTTTCGCTGCTGCAGCGTCTTTAGCTGAAACATTCACTTCGATAGCGAGTGTTGCGATATCAGGTGCCGCATCGACGCTTGCCGTCCCTGAAGTCACAATATGCGGGCCGTTCGGCAGTTCATTCGCCTGCACTGCGCCTGCGCTTAAGCCAATCATTGCCGCCAGGGCCATCACTTTAAACTTCACTGTTATTCCTCCGTGTATGTTCCAGACCAAACGTCCGGGATATGCCCAGACGCCACATGCTAGCTTAGTCGGTGGCAAGCGAATGTCTATAAGAGAAAGATTAGTTCATCAGGGCAATGAGATGGGCTACGCCCTCTCTGGCCAGCTGGAAAGCGATAATCCACATCACCAGCCCCACCACGCCATTAATGATGCGTTGCGCTTTGACCGTACGCAGCCGTGGCGCAAGCCAGGCGGCCAGTAAAGCAAGCCCAAAAAACCACAGGAACGACGCGCTGACGGTGCCGAGCGCAAATGCCCGTTTTGGCCCTTCAGCCAGTTGGCTGCCTAAGCTGCCCAGCACCACGAAGGTATCCAGATAGACATGCGGGTTTAACCATGTGACAGCCAGCAGCGTACCAATAATACGTAACCGTCCCTGGCGCATGACCTCTGCGTTAGCCAGTTCGATATTCTGGCTCAGCGCCGTGCGAAACGCGCCCCAGCCATACCACAGCAAAAAGCCGACCCCACCCCAGGTGACCAGCGCCAGTAACCACGGGGACTGCATCAGAATCGCACTTCCGCCAAAGATACCGGCGCAAATCAGCGCCAAATCACTCACGGCGCACAACAGCGCAATCATCAGATGGTACTGGCGACGGATCCCCTGATTCATCACAAAGGCATTTTGTGGACCTAATGGCAGGATCATCGCCGCACCGAGAGCAAGCCCTTGAAAGTAGTAACTTATCACGCTGTTTTCCTGAAATGTTTAACACTGGAAAACAGTGTAATGCGTGATAGTCATTAGCTCTAACGCATAATTTTAATCGCTAATAAGTAACGCTAATAAACACGCCCATGAAAAAGCCAGCATGAAGCTGGCTTCGGAAGATCAGGCGTCGGAGGATTTATCCAGCGAGGGGGCTTTTATATCCTGCGCCGTGGTGTCGGTAATGATAGCGGGCTGTTCAGGCTGCGTTTTTTCAGCTTTCACGGGCACTGGTGTGGACTGAAACGACTGCTTCACATTCACATCCATCTGCGGATACGGAATGCTAATGCCTTCGGCATCCAGCGCTTTCTTCGCCCGTTCAAGCACATCCCAGTAAACTTCCTGCAAATCGCTGCTTTTGCTCCAGGCGCGGATCACAAAGTTAATGGAAGACGCGCCCAGCTCGTTCATACGCACCGTTCTTTCGCGATCCGGCAGAATACGCTCATCAGACATCACGATGTCGGTCAGGATCTGGCGCACGCGATCGACATCGGCGTCATATGAAACGCCAATGATCAGTTCATTACGGCGCACCGGCTGGCGGGAAAAGTTGATAATGTTACCCGCAATAATTTTACCATTCGGCACTACAACATACTTACCGTCTGCGGTAATCAGCGTGGTAGAGAAAATTTGTACATGTTGTACTGAACCCGCAATGCCGCCAAGATCGACATATTCTCCGGTTCGGAACGGGCGGAACGTGACCAGCAGTACGCCTGCTGCCAGGTTCGATAACGATCCCTGCAATGCCAGCCCCACGGCCAACCCCGCTGCGCCGAGGACCGCAATCACCGACGCGGTTTGCACACCTACCCGTCCGAGCGCGGCAATCAGTGTAAACGCGATGACGCCGTAGCGAACCAGCGCAGACAGGAAGTCCGCGACGGTACTGTCAATATGACGCGCCAGCATCAGTTTATTCACGGTATTAGAAATAATGCGCGCCACAATCATGCCGACAATAATGATGGCAATCGCCGCCACGATATTCACTGCGTAACTCAACAACAGTGCCTGGTTGGTCACCAGCCAGTTACCTGCACCGTTGATGCTGTCGACAACATTGATGTCTTCCATTTACTGTTCCTTATGCGTAATCAAATTTTGCCCGTCATCGCCGTCTGGCTTCGAATCGCAGGTCTGTAAAGGGTAAGCAAAAACAGGAAACTCTGCCAAGTTGGTCACACGAATCGCCGGCGATTAAGAATGTTCGGCGCCATAAAACAAAAAACCCGCACGAGGCGGGTTTTTATTAACAAGCGTTAAAGCCACAAATTACAGAACGTCTACCGCGTTCAGTTCTTTGAAAGCCTGCTCCAGACGGGTGATCATGGAAGTCTGTGCAGCACGCAGCCATACGCGCGGATCGTAGTATTTCTTGTTCGGCTGGTCTTCGCCTTTCGGGTTGCCCAACTGACCTTGCAGATACGCTTCGTTAGTTTTGTAGTAGTTCAGAATACCTTCCCAGGTTGCCCATTGGGTATCGGTATCGATATTCATTTTGATTACGCCGTAGCTGACGGAATCTTTGATTTCCTGAGCGGAAGAACCGGAACCGCCGTGGAACACGAAGTTCAGGCTGTTGTGCGGCAGGTTGTGTTTTTTGGACACATATTCCTGAGAATCGCGCAGGATAGTCGGGGTCAGTTTCACGTTGCCCGGCTTGTAAACGCCGTGGACGTTACCAAAAGAAGCAGCGATGGTGAAACGCGGGCTGATAGCGTTCAGTTTGGTGTACGCGTAGTCCACGTCTTCCGGCTGGGTGTACAGTGCGGAAGCGTCCATGTGGCTGTTGTCCACACCATCTTCTTCACCGCCGGTGCAACCCAGTTCGATTTCCAGCGTCATGCCGATTTTGGACATGCGCTCCAGGTATTTAGAGCAGATCTCGATGTTCTCTTCCAGAGACTCTTCAGACAGGTCGATCATGTGAGAAGAGAACAGCGGTTTACCGGTTGCCGCGAAGTGTTTTTCACCCGCGTCCAGCAGACCGTCGATCCACGGCAGCAGTTTCTTCGCGCAGTGGTCAGTATGCAGAATTACCGGCACACCGTAGTGTTCAGCCATTTGGTGTACATGATGCGCACCGGAGATAGCGCCAAGAATAGCAGCCTGCTGCCCTTCTGCTTTCAGGCCTTTGCCTGCGATGAATGCAGCGCCGCCGTTGGAGAACTGGACAATGACCGGAGCTTTAACTTTTGCAGCCGTTTCGAGTACCGCGTTGATGGAGTCGGTGCCTACGCAGTTAACCGCCGGCAGTGCAAAATTGTTTTCTTTGCAACCTGGAAGATTTTCTGTACGTCATCACCCGTTACTACGCCCGGTTTTACGAAATCAAAAATTTTAGACATGTTTAGGTTGTCCTGTATCGTCGACTATCTTTTACCCGCTGTTTTCATGCCGTGGCAATCCATGGGGTAGAAAAGTTATTTGAAAATCAGGCGGGTTTCCCCGCCTGTTCAACGCTTACTTCTTAGCACGCTCTTCGAGCATAGCTACGGCAGGAAGCACTTTACCTTCAACGAATTCAAGGAATGCGCCGCCGCCAGTAGAGATGTAGGAAATTTTATCGGAGATACCGAACAGATCGATAGCCGCCAGCGTATCGCCGCCGCCCGCGATGGAGAACGCTTCGCTGTCTGCGATAGCGTTAGCCACGATTTCGGTACCTTTACGGAAGTTAGGGAATTCAAACACGCCAACCGGGCCATTCCACAGGATGGTTTTCGCGTTTTTCAGGATGTCAGCCAGTTTCTGCGCAGACACATCGCCGATATCCAGAATCTGCTCGCCGTCTTTGACGTCGTTAACAGATTTCAGGGTCGCTTCAGCCGTTTCAGAGAACTCAGTCGCTACGCGAACATCGGTCGGAACCGGAATGTCGCAGGTGCCCAGCAGACGTTTGGCTTCATCAACCAGATCCGCTTCATACAGGGATTTACCCACATTATGGCCCTGTGCGGCCACGAAAGTGTTGGCAATGCCGCCACCGACGATCAGCTGATCGGCGATTTTAGACAGAGAATCCAGAACAGTCAGTTTGGTGGAAACTTTAGAACCGCCAACGATAGCGACCATCGGGCGAGCCGGCTCTTTCAGCGCTTTACCCAGCGCTTCCAGCTCATCTGCCAGCAGCGGGCCTGCACAAGCGATTTCAGCGAATTTGCCAACGCCGTGGGTAGACGCCTGCGCGCGGTGCGCGGTACCGAACGCGTCCATGACAAATACGTCGCACAGTGCGGCATATTTTTTCGCCAGGGTTTCGTCGTCTTTCTTCTCGCCTTTGTTGAAGCGAACGTTTTCCAGAACCACTAATTCGCCTTCAGCGACTTCAACACCATCGAGGTAGTCTTTCGCCAGACGAACCGGGTTAGACAGTTTGTCTTTCAGGTAGTTAACAACCGGCAACAGAGAGAATTCTTCGTTGTACTCACCTTCGGTCGGACGACCCAGGTGGGAGGTCACCATCACTTTAGCACCCTGTTTCAGGGCCAGTTCGATGGTCGGCAGCGATGCACGGATACGGGCATCAGAAGTCACTTTACCTTCTTTAACCGGCACGTTCAGATCGGCACGGATAAGTACGCGTTTACCAGCCAGATCCAGATCGGTCATCTTAATTACAGACATGGTGAATCCTCTCGTTGATTCATAAAGTTTTGCAGGCGCAAATTACGCCTTACCGGAAACCTTGAGCGGCCATTGCTAACGTGGTGTCGAGCATACGGTTAGCAAAGCCCCATTCATTATCACACCAGACCAGAGTCTTGATCAGGTGCGAACCGCTAACCCGCGTTTGAGTGCCATCAATAATGGCGCTGTGCGGATCGTGGTTAAAATCGCTTGAGACCAACGGTAGTTCCGTATAGTCAACTATACCACGAAATGTCTCTCGCGCTGCTTTTTGCAGCAACCCGTTGACTTCACACGCTTTTACCGGCCTGTTTACCGTCACGCTTAAATCAATCGCAGTGACGTTAATGGTCGGCACACGTACCGCAATTGCCTCGAAACGGTCATTAAATTTGGGGAAAATACGCGTAATCCCCGCCGCCAGACGCGTATCGACAGGAATTATCGACTGGCTGGCTGCCCGCGTACGACGCAAATCCGTATGCCAGGAATCGATAACTTGCTGATCGTTCATGGCCGAGTGGATCGTCGTCACGGTTCCGGAGTCAATGTCAAAGGCTTCATCGAGCAGCTTGATCACCGGAATAATACAGTTGGTGGTGCAGGAGGCGTTTGAAACGATGCGATGTTCCGCAAGGAGCGCCTCATGATTGACGCCATACACCACGGTCGCATCTAAATCATTGCCGCCGGGGTGGGAGAAGAGCACTTTTTTCGCCCCTGCCGCCAGATGGGCTTCGCCATCAGCGCGCGATCCGTAAACCCCGGTGCAGTCCAGCACCACATCAACGCCCAGCTCTCGCCAGGGCAAGTCCTGAATCTCATGATGATGCAGGAGCCGAACCCCATCATCGCCAATCCAGAGCTGTTCACATTCCTGGCGGACATCCCAGGCAAAGCGTCCATGCGTGGTGTCATACTTCAATAAGTGCGCCATGCCTTGTGCATCCGCAAGCTCATTTATCGCCACCAGCGTGATTTCCGCACGCCGCCCGGACTCGTATAACGCGCGAACCACGTTGCGCCCGATACGACCGAATCCGTTTACCGCAATGCGTAATGTCATAGAGGCATTCCAGGTGAAATAAGTGGCTGACAGGGTAATGCAGCGACGTCACCAGGGGAATCCTTGCTAACCATAAACGCGCTTCAATCGGTTAAATGTCGAGCAAATTACTAACTGAAACGCTTCAGCTAGGATAAGCGAAACGCGGAATAAAAGATATTCCTCACCGCCGTGTAAAAACTGATATCTGATCCACATCACATTTCTATGCAAATCTGCCCGGTGAATTATTCCAAATGCAGAATTATTGATAAGGGTGGTCGAATTTGTTACTTCCTCTGAATGCCATTTTCTGATTTATATCAGCGATTCATTGGTGACGAGCCTGTATTATTTGCCGCACGTCCGAGTTTCGGAGTAACCCTAATCCATGTCACAAACATCTCTTACTTTTTCACCTGTTTCCGGGGCGCGTTTCTATGCGTTACGTCTCCTTCCCGGCGACGAGGTTCTCAGCCAGCTACGCGCATTTATTCAGCATCATCAACTTCAGGCCGCCTGGATTGCCGGGTGTACCGGAAGCCTGAGCGATGTCGCGCTGCGCTATGCAGGACAGGAAGAAACCACCCTGCTCTGCGGAACCTATGAGGTGATTTCAATGAGCGGAACACTGGAGCTCACCGGTGAGCATCTGCACCTCTCCATTTCCGATCCCCATGGCGCGATGCTGGGGGGCCATATGATGCCCGGCAGCACTGTTCGCACCACGCTTGAAATCATTATCGGCGAGTTAACGGAACTCGCGTTCAGCCGCCAACCTTGTGCAATTTCCGGTTACGAAGAACTGGTCGTCAACACACGTTCCGAATCCCTATAAATAGAGGTCAATTTATGGCTCAGCGCCAATTTTCAAGTCAATCTCTGGCACTCATCGTTATCGCCGTCGCCATTAACATGATCGGTGGGCAACTTATCAGCATGCTCAAGCTGCCTGTCTTTCTCGATTCCATCGGTACGTTAATTAGCGCCGTACTGCTTGGTCCGCTGATTGGCATGTTAACCGGGCTTATTACCAATTTAATCTGGGGATTACTGACCGATCCCATCGCTGCCGCCTTTGCGCCTGTGGCGATGGTCATCGGTCTGGTGGCCGGATGGCTGGCGAAAGCTGGCTGGTTCCGTACACTGCCGAAGGTCATCCTCAGCGGCGTCGTCATTACCCTTGCGGTAACCGTTGTGGCGGTGCCTATCCGTACTGCGCTGTTTGCAGGTGTGACCGGCAGCGGCGCGGATTTGCTGGTCGCCTGGATGCACTCTATGGGCCAGAACCTGGTCGAATCAGTGGCCTTGACGGTATTGGGCGCCAACCTGGTCGATAAAATCCTGACGGCGGTAATTGTCTGGATCCTGCTGCGTCAGCTTCCTCAACGTACGGCTCGCCATTTCCCGGCGATGTCGGCTGTACGGTAAATGCATCCATTTACCTCTTTAACGCTGTGGGCGTGGGCGGCTTGTACCACGCTCCTGCTGCCTGCCGGGGCGATCCTGGCCGTTTATAGCGCAACAACGTTCGCCTCGCTGTTAGTGTTTCGGTCGACCCGCCTGCGGGCGCGTTATGTCGCCTGGCTGATGTTTTCACTGGGCGCAGGACTGTGGCTGGTGCACGGAGGATGGCTCACCGAATGGATCAGCGGGCATCCACGCGATCCACAACGTTGGGCCGACGCGATTACGCTGTGGCTACGGATTCTGGCGATTGTCTCCACCTCGCAACTGTGGATGGCATGGGTTCCGGCCCGCAAATTTACCCGTGCCCTGTTTGCCAGCCGCCTGCCACCTGGCATCGCCTATGTTTTCGCCGGGCCGCTGCTGGTTGTGGAACAGCTTAAACGCCAGTTAGCAATTATTCATGAGGCGCAGCGTGCACGAGGCGTTCCGCTGGATGAAGCCTGGCATCGCCGTTTGCGCGCCATGCCGGCCTTAATTGTGCCGCTCACCCATAATGCGCTCAACGATTTAACCGTCCGCGGCGCGGCGCTGGATATGCGGGGATTTCGTCTGCATCGCACACGCACTACGTTGTGGGCTCCGCCTGACAGCACGCTACAACGTCTGGCCCGCTACGGCATGGTAATACTGATGATAGCCGAGACAGGAGTCTGGATATGGTTACGTTAGAGCAGTTTCGCTATCACCAAACACATTCCCAGCGCACACCGGCCTGCTTCGATTTTCACTACGACCAACCCGGTATGGTGGCCATTTTTGGCGATAATGGCAGCGGAAAAAGTACACTGGCGCAACTGATGGCAGGCTGGTATCCCGATTTTCTTCCCGGAGAAATTGAGGGCACAGGCACATTGCTGGGTAACCCCATCGGCCAACTGTCACTCGTCGAACAGTCGAGTACCATCCAGCTTGTACAGCAATCGCCCTACCTCCAGCTTTCCGGCTGTACGTTTAGCGTTGAAGAGGAAGTGGCGTTTGGCCCGGAAAACCTTTGTCTTACCGAAGCGGAAATTATACACCGCATCGATGCTGCACTGACACTGACAGAATGCCAACCGTTGCGCCATCGTCATCCCGGAACACTGTCCGGCGGTGAAACCCAGCGGGTTGTTATTGCCAGTGCGCTCGCCATGGAGCCCAGAATATTGATTCTGGATGAGGCATTCAGTCGCCTGACGGCTCAGGCCACGGCAATGCTGCTGGAGAGACTGCAACACTGGGCGCAGAAACAGCATGCTTTGGTCGTGTTTTTCGAGCGCAATCATTCTCCTTTTCTCAGCCACTGCCAGCAGGCATGGCAACTGCGCGACGGAGTACTGTCACCGCTATGCTAACGCTCAACCAGATAACCTATCGCTGGCCGAACGCCGCCGATGACTGCTTATGCGATATCTCACTTGAACTCCGGGAAGGCGAATGGCTGGCGTTGACGGGCGATAATGGCGCGGGAAAATCCACGCTGCTGCGCATCATGGCGGGGCTGCTTATGCCCTCCTCCGGCACGATCGCGGTTCAAAACCGCGCAATGGCGCAACTGAAAAACAGGGAGCGCGCCACCCTACTCGGCGTCCTGTTTCAGGAAGCTGAAAATCAAATTTTTCACAGTAAAGTCTCAGAGGAAGTTGCATTCGGGCTACGCCTGCAGAAGCGCCCCGCATCTGAAGTTGCGCAACGCACTGCGGCGGCATTGCGAATGTGTCAACTGGAGGACGTCGCGGACGCGCATCCGCTGGATCTGCATACTGCGCAGCGCCGAATGGTGGCTGTTGCCAGTCTGGAGGCGCTTGCCCCGGCAATCCTGTTACTGGATGAACCCAGCCGGGATTTTGATACGCACTGGCTTGGCGTCTTCGAGCGCTGGCTGGCGGAATGCCGGGCGCGTGGCACAAGTGTTGTCGCCATTAGTCATGACGCTGCATTTACGCAGCGCCATTTCTCGCGGGTGGTTCGATTGCATAACAAAAAACTCACGCAACCCGATATTCACCCGTCGCTGTCATCTCCAGCGTAACATCGGCAGGCTGGCTCTCTTCAAGTACCCGACGAACATTCGGTTCGTCGGTACGCGCGTAAAACGCCTCAGCATCAGCCTGTGACAACCCACCAGCCCGCTTACGGCCTACCAGTCGGGTCCGGAGCGCGTTGGCAGGGGCGCGAATAAACAGCGAGTAATCACAAAACTCAGCTAATGCTCGCCATCTTTCGTCATTCCGCAATAACCAGTTTCCCTCAACAATCACAATCGGCGCGGTCACCCATATTGCTTCTTCTACCGGATCGTGTTTTTGCCGGTCATACTGCGGCCAGAAACCTTCTCCGTCCCTTATCTGACGCAGATTCTGCGCGAGTTTTTCAACATCAAAGGTTTCCGGCGCCCCTTTGTACGCCCGCAGATGATGGGCATCCAGCCAGCTGTTGTAGTGATGAAAACCATCCATTGGCAACGTCTGAATCTTCGGCAGGTTTGGGTCCTGATGTGAGAGATGCTCCCAGAACGTTGTCAGTGTCGATTTACCCGTACCCGGCGGCGCGCAGAGAAAAACTATCGTACGTCGCTGCGGATTATCAGCATGTATTTTCGCCAGCTGTTGTAATAACGGCTTATGGACATTCGTTATCTCATCATCGTGGTAATGTGCTTCAACCTGTAGCCCATTAACCGTTAGTTCGATTTTCACGGCGTTAATTCCTTTAAAATCGCCGTCACTGCCAGCGCCATTGCCGTCTTGACCATTGCGCTAAATCGCACCTCGGACCACGCAGCAAAGTCGGCAAATTTCATCGACTCCAGCGCACCGTAGAGCGTCGCGTTGCGGGTAATGCTGTTTACGTTGCTGATAAAATCCCAGGTAATGTCATCGGCAAAACCGGGGACAGTCTCCTGCTCGTTCAGGTACTGACAGAACCGGGGAGAAATGGGTGATATCGGCATAAAGCCATTTATCCATTTTTCCGAGCGCATAAATCAGCCGTAACGCAACCTCAATATCATCAAGTGGCCCGCTCTGCGCGAGTAACGGCTTCACTGCATATTCCACGATCTCTTCATCGTTATTCACGAACAGCGACGGCAAAAAGCGCTTAATGCCCTGGAGCAAAATGGTATGTGCCGTCGTCATAAACGAACGTAAGTCACGTTGAGCATCCAGTTGCTCAAGCACATCGTCTTCTGTCAGCGTCGTCATTCGTTTCCCGATAAGTCACCATGAATGCAGAGAGTCTATTATATTACACGTTCGATCCGCGCCGCCGATCAGTAAAGTTTGCGTGCGCACACCATTCGCAACCTGTTGGATCCCTTTAACAAGATCGCCGCCCGTCACACCCGTTGCGCTGAAAAGGATGGTATTCCCCGCAACCAGTTCATCGAGCGTATAGATACGGTTGATCCCGACGCCCATCTCCGCGCAGCGCTGATGTTCCTGCGCCGCAATCAGACGGTTATCCGCGCTGTCACCTTTCGCTTCGCAAAAATCGATCAGCTCAGCCTGCATATCGCCCCCCAGCGCTTTAACCGCACAGGCGGAAATCACCCCTTCTGGCGCGCCGCCGATTGTATACATCAGGTCATAGGGATTTTCCTGCATACAGGCCAGCACACTGGCGGCCACATCCCCATCGGGCAGAGCAAAGACTTTAACCCCAAGCCGCGTCGCCTCGGCAATCGCCGGCTGAAGTCGCGGTTTATCCAGCGTCACCATGCGCAATCGCTCAAGGGGTTTGCCCAACGCATCAGCTACATTACGCAGATTCTCCGCCAACGGCAGCGCCAGATTGATTGCCCCTTTCGCATACCGGTTAACCACCAGTTTTTTCATGTACATATCCGGGGCGTGCAACAAACTGCCGCGGGGGGCGAACGCCATTACAGCCAGCGCGTTGCTTTGCCCCATCGCCACCATGCGGGTTCCTTCAATGGGGTCGACGGCGATATCTACCTCGGGTCCAATGCCGCTTCCCACTTCCTCGCCAATCCACAGCATCGGCGCACGATCAATTTCCCCTTCGCCAATGACGATGCGCCCACGGATAGCAATGCTGTTCAACGCTTCCCGCATCGCCGTCACCGCCAGACCATCAATCTTGTTCTTATCACCGCACCCGGTTTGCGGCCAGGCGGCCAGTGCGGCCTGCTCCGTAATGCGAAAGAGCGGCCATGCCAGCGACATCATAGCGCCGCCTCCCCGGTATCCACGCCGAACTGCGCCAGCAGGTATTTTTCGGCCTTTTCATTCCAGATGCCGTGCGTCTCCTCTACCAGCCGCGCCAGTTCTTTGAATAAGGGGTCCGTTTTCCCTTTCTCCGCAAAATCAGCAATGGCGGTTAACGGCATCGTCACCCCGTTATAAATCAGCTTTTTACCGCCTGGGATGTTGGGTAAGTTCAGAACGGTTTCTGGAACGGCATCAAGCCCGCCAATATGTGTCACCATAAACGACGGTTGTAGCTGGCCGGTAGCACTGAGCGCGATGGCCTCTTTCATATCATCCGTTGAACCACCCGACGTCCCGACAACGTGGGTGCTGTTGTAATGCACGTTATAAAAATTAAACGGCACTTTGAAATGACTGTCAGTAGGGCCGGCAAAGAAATTCAGGCAACCGTCTTCCCCCAGAAGATCGTCGGCCATTTCAACGACGGCGGGTACGGCCGCATACACAAAGACATCATCAAAACCTGCGTCCTGGGTTAACGCACGCAACGTCGCCGCAGGGTTATCCATACCGCGGGTATTCACGTAGATAAGCTCAATCCCTTTTTTCGCCGCCAGCTCAACGGGCAACAGTTTTTTCGCCTGGGTGAGTCGCACCTCATCAATATCAACCACCACCACCCGCGAAGGCTGAATGGGACCGTTAATGGCGTAATCTATTGCGCCTATTCCCATCGGTCCGGCACATGCCAGAAGCGCAATGTTTCCCCCCGGCTTAATTCCCATACGATGCTCATAAACGTAAGGCGTGGTGTGATAGTTCGCGTTATAAGCACCAATGATGCAGCACATTGGTTCGGCCAGGGATGCAGCGGCAAAATAAGAGCCGTGATACGGTAAAACACAGCCCAGATTAATGGCCACTTCCGGGATAATCATATACGTCGCATTGCCGCCAAAATATTCGTAGCTGTATCCCGCCGAATATCCACTTGGCAATCCCATTGCTGGCTGTAAAACAAAAACGCTGGCCTTTCTTATAACGATGGGTAAGGTTTTTACCCACTTCTACAATGATGCCTGCACACTCATGTCCGGTAATAACCGGGTGATTTTCCAGATCGTCCGGCACGCGTTTATGCTCGCTTCCCAGCGTAGCCGCTTTCCAGGTAGATAAACACACGCTGTCGGATATTACGCTCACTAACAATTCGTTTTCTGTAATAGCAGGCAATTCAAATTCGCGGATACGAATATCCTGCTTGCCATAGATGGCAGCAACTTTCGTTTTCATATTCACTCCAAAAATAGCTGAAGATTAATTCGCGGTAAGGCGCTTAAATAAGTCATCCAGGAGTGGATCGCCAATATAGTTTTTGATCAGTACTAATGGTTTTTCACTCACACGTTTAACGCGACCTTCAAGACTGGCATGGGTGACAATAATGTCGGCATCTGGCGGCACGTTTTCGATCGCATAATGCGTGACATTAATATCCAGCCCCGCTTTTTCCAGACGCTTTCGAAAAGTGGTGGCGCCCATTGCACTGGACCCCATTCCCGCATCACAAACAAACGCAACACGTTTGATATTTTTATAAGCGAATTGACCTTCCTGCTTCATTGCCTTGACGGTTCGGGACGATTCAGCAAAGCCATCTTCATTTTCTGTTTCGAGGTTCTTTTCCATTTTCAGGATTAACGCGGTAATAACAAAAGTTACCACTGTTCCCGCTGTGACACCTGCAATCGTTGCCAGGAATGAGCCTTTTGGCGTCAATGCCAGATAAGCGAATATTGATCCCGGACTCGGGCCTGCCACTAACCCACCGTTTAATAAATGAAACACCCATGTCCCGGTCATTCCCCCGGCAATCATGCCAATCAACGTCAGAGGCTTCATCAACACATAGGGGAAATACAATTCATGGATACCGCCAAGGAAGTGGATAATCATCGCCCCTGGCGCGGACTTCTTGCTCATCCCTTTACCAAAGAAAGTAAAGCCGAGTAATAAACCCAGACCCGGCCCAGGGTTTGAGGCCACCATGAAGAAAATTGATTTCCCGGTCTCTGAGGCTTGTTGCATTCCCAGCGGGTAATACACACCCTGATCGATAGCATTATTCAAAAAGAGGATTTTTGCTGGTTCGTTGATCACTGATAGCAATGGCAGATAGCCCGCATGCACCAATGCTTCAATGCATCCTTTCACAAAATTATTGGCCACAAGCACCGCCGGGCCAATCACTTCAAACCCCAGCAAGCATAAGATCATTCCCGTAATACCGAGAGAGAAGTTATTTATAACCATCTCAAAACCGGCTGGAATGCGTTTTTCAAGCAGACGGTCGATATGCTTAATCACCCAACCGCCGAGTGGACCCATTACCATAGCGCCAAGGAACATCGGAATATCCGCGCCCACAATCACGCCAATAGTACCAATCCCACCCATGACTGCGCCACGCTTGCCTCCCACCAGATGCCCCCCGGTAGAGCCAATCATGACGGGCAATAAATAGGTAATCATCGGTCCAACAATTTTGGCGAACTGATCATTTGGCATCCAGCCGGTTGGAATAAATAATGCGGTAATAAATCCCCAGGCAATAAAAGCACCAATGTTGGGAATGACCATCGCAGTCAAAAACCCGCCAAAAGCCTGGACTTTGGCACGAGCAGACTTGTTTTCCATAATAAAATCCTGAAAGGAGATTGTCAGTTATGCGCGGGCGATAATATCCGCCAGTTGTTTTTCTGATTTTGCCGCTAATAACGCGGTAAGGGCTTCCTCTTCACATAATAATTCGCTCAGGGCCTGAATAGCGCCGATGTGTGAATCGGAATCAGCAGCCGACAACCCGATTAATAATTTAATCCCTTCATTATCGTCGGCAAACGTCACTTCCTGTTTTAGAAGCGTTAATGACATTCCTGTTTTTATCGCTCCGCATTCCGGTCGGGCATGTGGCATAGCGACGCCTGGCGCCAAAATATAATAAGGGCCATTAGTGAGCGTTGAATCTTTAATAGCCTTAATATAATCCGAAGTTATATAATGATTAGCCAGCAATGATGACATGGAAATATCAATAGCTTCCTGCCAGTTCTTTGCTGAATTTTTTATTGAGATAGATGATTCAGGAAAGTAATCAATCAGCCGCATACATTTTCCTTATTTTATTTTTAGGGCAAGAGTGAGCGCCAAAAACAAAATACTCGTGCAGCTAAGTGAAATCAATTCAGGGAAAATACTGACACGGCAAAAACCGATTTTTTATAAAATCTTTAAAATCAATTTGTTGAGAGCATTAAATTATAATGCAACAGTTATTTTGTGACTTGCATTGCAAACTACGAACATCATTAAATGTCGAATTTGTGATTAATATCTCTAAAAAGCCATTGCGGAGATAAAAATAAATTGAATTCAAATAAAAAACGGGCCGCCGTAGCGACCCGTTTTTAACGGTAAAAGTAATTACAGCAGTTCTTTTGCTTTCGCGAAGACGTTTTCTACCGTGAAGCCGAACTCTTCAAACAGCAGCTCTGCCGGTGCGGATTCACCGAAGGTGGTCATACCGACAACCGCGCCGTTCAGGCCCACGTATTTGTACCAGTAGTCAGCGATACCCGCTTCCACGGCAACACGCGCAGATACGGCTTTCGGCAGCACGGATTCACGGTAAGCGGCATCCTGCTTCTCGAACGCATCAGTAGACGGCATAGAAACGACACGCGCCTTCACGCCTTCCGCTGACAGCTGTTCCCATGCCGCGACAGCCAGTTCAACTTCAGAACCGGTGGCGATGAAAATCAGCTGCGGTTGACCGTCGCAATCTTTCAGCACGTAACCACCGCGAGCGATATTCGCCAGCTGCTCTTCGCTACGCTCCTGCTGAGCCAGGTTCTGGCGGGAGAGGATCAGCGCGGTCGGGCCGTCCTGACGCTCAACGCCGTATTTCCACGCAACCGCGGATTCAACCTGGTCGCACGGACGCCAGGTAGACATGTTCGGGGTCAGGCGCAGGGAAGCGGTCTGCTCTACCGGCTGGTGAGTTGGGCCGTCTTCGCCCAGACCGATGGAGTCGTGGGTATAGACCATCACCTGACGCTGTTTCATCAGCGCCGCCATACGCACCGCGTTACGGGCATACTCAACAAACATCAGGAAGGTAGAGGTGTACGGCAGGAAACCGCCGTGCAGCGCGATACCGTTGGCAATCGCGGTCATCCCGAATTCACGAACGCCGTAGTGGATATAGTTACCCGCTGCGTCTTCGTTGATGGCTTTCGAACCGGACCACAGGGTCAGGTTGCTGGGTGCCAGGTCAGCGGAACCGCCGAGGAATTCCGGCAGCAGCGGACCAAAGGCTTCAATGGCGTTCTGGGAGGCTTTACGGCTGGCGATTTTGGACGGGTTCGCCTGCAGTTTCGCGATAAATTCACTGGCTTTGGCATCGAAATCAGCCGGCATGTCGCCTTTCATACGGCGGGTAAACTCAGCCGCCAGCTCAGGGAAGGCTTTCGCATAGGCCGCGAACTTCTCATTCCATGCGGCTTCTTTCGCCTGGCCCATTTCTTTGGCATCCCACTGCGCATAGATGTCAGACGGGATTTCAAAGGCGGCGTGTTTCCAGCCCAGCGCTTCACGGGTCAATGCCACTTCTGCGTCACCCAGCGGGGCGCCGTGCGAGTCATGGGTGCCAGCTTTGTTCGGCGAACCGAAGCCGATAACGGTTTTGCACATCAGCAGGGACGGTTTGTCAGTCACTGCGCGGGCTTCTTCCACAGCGCGTTTAATCGCATCTGCATCGTGACCATCCACGCCGCGTACAACGTGCCAGCCGTAAGCTTCAAAGCGTTTCGCGGTGTCGTCGGTAAACCAGCCTTCTACGTGGCCATCAATGGAGATGCCGTTATCGTCATAGAACGCTACCAGTTTGCCCAGCTTCAGCGTACCGGCCAGAGAGCACACCTCATGAGAGATGCCTTCCATCATGCAGCCGTCGCCCATAAAGGCGTAGGTGAAGTGGTCAACAATGTCGTGGCCAGGACGGTTAAACTGCGCCGCAAGGGTCTTCTCAGCAATCGCCATACCCACGGCATTGGCAATACCCTGGCCCAGCGGACCGGTCGTGGTTTCCACACCGGCGGTGTAACCCACTTCCGGGTGGCCCGGGGTTTTAGAGTGCAGCTGACGGAAGTTTTTCAGCTCGTCGATAGACAGGTCATAGCCGGTGAGGTGCAGCAGGCTATAGATCAGCATTGAGCCGTGGCCGTTAGACAGCACAAAGCGGTCGCGGTCGGCCCAGGCCGGGTTAGTTGGATTATGGTTCAGGAAATCACGCCACAGGACTTCGGCAATGTCAGCCATGCCCATCGGGGCGCCCGGGTGACCGGATTTGGCTTTCTGTACTGCGTCCATGCTGAGCGCACGAATAGCATTGGCAAGCTCTTTACGAGAGGACATTTTGACTCCAGATCGGATAGTTAAAGGGCGAAACCTGTTAACGGCTTGACGATCGCGCGTTTTGGGCTACGCCCCGAAAATTTGACCCACAATGTAACCCAAGCGGCTTTCTATGTACATGGAGCATCCTTTTGCCTCCTAAGAAATCTCTGGATCCTTCTCGCAGCTTGCGCAAGCTTCTCGCCCAGACTGTCTGCTGTTCTTTATACTGAGTGTTACCGGCGCGTTAACGAGCCGAATAATATTGATTACGACACATTTTATTAGCGGAAGCCTACACATGAAGATGCGCGCGATATTGCCAGGCCTGGTGGCCGTTGCTCTGCTGAGCGGTTGCCAGAATATGGACTCGAACGGCCTGCTCTCCTCCGGCGCGGAGGCGTTTCAGGCGTATACCTTAAGCGATGCCCAGGTGAAGACGCTCAGCGATGAAGCCTGTAAAGAAATGGACAGCAAAGCGACTATTGCGCCTGCGGGCAGCCAGTACGCACAGCGTCTGAATACCATCGCCGCCGCGCTGGGCGATAACATCAACGGCCAGCCGGTGAACTATAAGGTTTACATGGCAAAAGACGTCAACGCCTTCGCCATGGCGAACGGCTGTATCCGCGTCTATAGCGGGTTGATGGACATGATGAACGATAACGAAGTCGAAGCAGTGATTGGTCATGAGATGGGCCACGTTGCGTTGGGCCATGTGAAAAAAGGCATGCAGGTTGCGCTCGGCACTAACGCCGCACGCGTTGCCGCCGCGTCCGCAGGCGGCGTCATTGGCAGCCTGTCGCAGTCACAGCTTGGCGATTTAGGCGAGAAACTGGTGAACGCGCAATTCTCCCAGCGTCAGGAATCCGAAGCGGATGATTACTCCTACGATCTATTGCGCAAACGTGGGATCAACCCTATTGGCCTGGCCACCAGCTTTGAGAAACTCACGTCACTGGAAGCGGGCCGTCAAAGCTCCATGTTTGACGATCACCCGGCTTCAGCCGAGCGCGCCCAGCATATTCGCGATCGCATGAAAGCAGATGGGATTAAGTAAATAAAAAAGCGCCGCAAGGCGCTTATCATCTTTTTCAGTCTTGCGTCACTGGCGCAGACAATATGAACCCGGTCAGCGCGCACCCACCGAAGCGTACACAGTACGTGAGGATGGCGAGCGCTGGCCAGGTTCAATCAGCCAGCAAAAAAGCCAGATTACTCGCCTTTCTTGGCAGCCTGGATATACAGCATTTCCAGCGCTAAGGTTGCAGCAGCCAGCGCCGTAATTTCTGACTGATCGTAAGCCGGCGCCACTTCCACGACATCCATCCCCACGATATTCAGATCCTTCAGGCCGCGTACCAGTTTGATGGCGCGATCGGACGTCAGGCCGCCAATCACCGGCGTACCGGTTCCCGGTGCAAATGCCGGATCCAGGCAGTCGATATCGAAGGTCAGATAAACTGGCATATCGCCAACGATTTGCTTCACCTGAGCAATGATGTCGTCAACGCCGCGATCGTTCACCTGGCAGGCATCCAGAACGGTAAAGCCGTTATCTTTATCAAACTCGGTACGAATACCAATCTGTACAGAATGGTTCGGATCGATCAGGCCTTCGTTCGGCGCGGTGTAGAACATGGTGCCGTGGTCGAATTCGCAGCCGTTGGCATAGGTGTCGGTGTGGGCATCAAAATGCACCAGCGCCATTTTGCCGAAATGTTTTGCGTGCGCCCGCAGCAGCGGCAGGGTGACAAAGTGGTCGCCGCCGAAAGAGAGCATACGTTTACCGGCCGCCAGCAGTTTTTCAGCATGCGCCTGCAGTTTTTCGCTCATTTCGCGGGCATCGCCAAATGCGTAAACCAGATCGCCGCAGTCCACGACGTTCAGGCGTTCGCGCATGTCGAAGTTCCACGGGAAACGGTTATGTTCCCACGCGAGGTTGGTGGACACCTGGCGGATTGCAGCCGGCCCGTGACGGCCACCGGCGCGGCCTGAGGTCGCCATATCAAAAGGGACGCCCGTGATTACCCAGTCAGCATCGCTGTCATAAGGTTGGAAATTCATTGGTAAACGCAAAAAACCAAAGGCGTTGGATACCAGCGAGTTATCGTATTGATGGCCTAAGGTGCTCATTGATATGACCTCTTTAATAAAGTCGATGTAAAAAAAATCCCCTCCGCGTCGTTAAGCCCGACGAGGAAGGGATTGATTAGAGTCAGTTTGTTGGCGTAATTATCGCCGCGTTTAGAGCCGGGTTCAAGCGTCTGCATACCGACAGTATAGCCAGGCAGACGCAACCGATGACTTACTCGTCTTCCAGGTAGGTGTACCCGTAAAGACCGGCTTCAAACTCTTCGAGGAACTGCTGTTGCAGCGCATCGTCCAGCCCGGTGTTTTTCACCTGATCGCGGAACTGAGTGAGCAACGTGTTCGGATCGAGCTGTACATATTGCAGCATATCCGCAACGGTATCGCCCTCGTCGGACAATTCAACTTCCACGCTGCCGTCCGGAAATACAAACACGTCAACCGCTTCGGTATCGCCGAACAGGTTGTGCATGTTGCCCAGGATTTCCTGATACGCGCCAACCATAAAGAAGCCCAGCATTGGCGGGTTCTCTGGATCGTATTCCGGCATCGGCATGGTGGTCGCAATCCCGTCGCCGTCCACATAGTGATCGATAGCACCGTCGGAATCACAGGTGATATCCAGCAGTACCGCACGGCGTTCCGGTGCGCGATTCAGCCCTTCGAGCGGCAGGACTGGGAACAGTTGATCGATACCCCCAGGCATCCGGCATGGACTGGAACAGCGAGAAGTTGACGTAGATTTTATCCGCCATACGTTCCTGCAGTTCGTCGATGATAGGACGATGTGCGCGGTTGCTTGGATCGAGCTGTTTCTGCACTTCATGACACATATTCAGATACAGCTGTTCAGCCCACGCACGTTCCTGAAGGCTGAACGAACCGGATGAATAACCGACATGAATATCATGAAGATCCATCTGGCTGTCGTGCAGCCATTCGCGCAGGGAGCGGCGCGTGCCAGGCTCGTGCATCTCCTGCCAGGTTTCCCACATATTTTGCAGGGAACGAGGCGCATCATCCTGTGGCGGCGTGGCTTCGGACGTTTCGCTACGCTCAACCCCGATAATATTGGATACCAGCACGGTATGGTGCGCCGTTACGGCACGACCGGATTCGGTGATCACGGTTGGATGCGGTAATCCATGCTCTTCACAGGCATCACCAATCGCCCAGATAATGTTGTTGGCGTATTCGTTCAGGCCGTAGTTAACGGAGCAGTCAGACTGCGAGCGGGTCCCTTCATAATCGACACCCAGACCGCCACCTACGTCGAAGCACTGAATATTCACACCCAGCTTGTGCAGTTCAACGTAGAAACGCGCAGATTCACGTACGCCTGTCGCGATATCGCGAATGTTCGCCATCTGCGAACCCAGGTGGAAGTGCAGCAGCTGAATGCTGTCCAGACGGCCACGCTCACGCAACATTTCAACCAGTTGCAGAACCTGGTTTGCCGCCAGGCCGAACTTGGATTTTTCACCGCCCGAGGATTGCCATTTACCGGAACCTTGCGACGCCAGACGCGCACGTACGCCCAGGCGCGGAACAACGTTCAGACGCTCGGCTTCTTCCAGCACGATGGCGATTTCAGACATCTTCTCAATGACCAGATAAACCTTATGGCCCATCTTTTCGCCAATCAGCGCCAGGCGAATGTATTCACGGTCTTTGTAACCGTTGCACACGATCACCGAGCGGGTCATGCCCGCATGCGCCAGTACGGCCATCAGCTCGGCTTTAGAGCCGGCTTCCAGACCCAGCGGCTCGCCGGAATGGATAAGCGTTTCGATAACGCGACGATGCTGGTTAACCTTGATCGGATAAACCAGGAAGTAATCACCTTTATAACCATAGGATTCACGCGCACGCTTAAACGCCGCGTTAATGGAACGCAAACGGTGTTGCAGAATCTGTGGGAAGCAGAACAGTGCGGGCAAACGCTGCCCCTGCGCTTCGCGCGCCTTCACCAGGCTGGCAAGATCGACGCGCGCCTGTGGGACGTCGGGATCCGGGCAGACACTGATATGGCCCAGTTCATTGACGTCGTAGTAGTTATTGCCCCACCAGGCAATGTTGTAGGTGCGCAGCATCTTGCTGGCTTCCTGAGAACTCATTGCAACCTCCTGCATGGAACGTAGTACACCCTGTTCGCCTGCTGACGAAGGCGAAATCGAAGACATGTCGTCAGACATAACGAACCTCAAACTCTGTTGAAAGTGTATACCCGATACCGTCGGGCATAGAGTAGTTGACTACTATCGCAGCGTTAAATTGCGATAACAACCCATAAACAACCGGGCATGACAGCATAGTACGCTGACCGCCCCGCTGTGCGACCGGTTTCTTATTCATATCATTGTAAAACACGTATCCGAACGCTGTATGACAGGTTCGACGAAACCACGAGAAAACTCTTGCTTAGCAAGAGCGCCCTTGTTCAGTTATCACAAGCCTTAACCGGCCCGGGAATCCTGAGAAGCGCCGAGATGGGTATAACATCGGCAGGTTTGCAAAAAAGGGATGCAGGTTGAGAGGGACAACAGTACACCAGAACGGTGTGACAGATTCTGCAGATTACTCCGATTCATTATTTCGTATCACCTCCACGCCAGCCTTTAATGGGCAAGCGACAAGCAAAGCTAATGGTTAATGCTCAACCCGGCTGGAAGTGGCGACACGAACATTCGTCGTGCGCTTTTTTTCACCCTTCGCGTTATTAGCGAAACGGGGAAGCCGCGCGCGCCGTTTTATACCGACAACAGGGGGTAAATGCAAAATAAAAATAGCATTCTTGACGCGGATGTCAGGAATTATTGCCATTTCTTCCGTTTCACTGCTGTTGCGGCCAACAAAAATCGCTGGAAAAGGGATGAATAAATGACCTAGAATAGACGTCCAGATGTTAATCCATCTATATACCTGCTGAGTATCCGGATACGTTGCGCAAGGTAGCGCCGCTCAGCGAATGGAATAGACGATTAACACTCATCGCCTGTATTGCCTGCAAGCCGCTACCCTCTCACAGGTAAGCGCTTTAAATACAATACGTTGAGCTAACAGATTATTACCGAGTTTACACGAATATGGCTAAACACCTTTTTACATCCGAGTCTGTATCAGAAGGGCATCCCGACAAAATCGCTGACCAGATCTCCGATGCGGTTCTCGACGCAATTCTGGAGCAAGATCCTAAAGCGCGCGTGGCCTGCGAAACCTATGTGAAGACCGGCATGGTGCTGGTTGGCGGTGAAATCACCACCAGCGCATGGGTAGACATCGAAGAGATTACCCGTAATACGGTCCGCGAAATCGGCTACGTGCATTCTGATATGGGCTTTGATGCCAATTCCTGCGCCGTACTGAGCGCAATTGGCAAGCAGTCCCCGGATATCAACCAGGGCGTTGACCGCACCGATCCGCTGGAACAGGGCGCAGGCGACCAGGGTCTGATGTTTGGCTACGCCACTAATGAAACTGACGTGCTGATGCCAGCGCCAGTGACCTATGCACACCGTCTGGTGCAGCGCCAGGCTGAAGTCCGCAAAAACGGCGCCCTGCCGTGGCTGCGTCCTGACGCGAAAAGCCAGGTCACCTTCCAGTACGATAACAACAAAATCGTCGGGATTGACGCCGTGGTCCTGTCTACCCAGCACGCGGAAGATATCGATCAGAAAGCGCTGCACGAAGCGGTGATGGAAGAGATCATCAAGCCGGTTCTGCCTGCAGAATGGCTGAATGAGTCCACCAAATACTTCATCAACCCGACAGGCCGTTTCGTTATCGGTGGCCCAATGGGCGATTGCGGTCTGACCGGTCGTAAAATTATCGTTGATACCTACGGCGGCATGGCACGTCATGGCGGCGGCGCATTCTCCGGTAAGGATCCGTCTAAAGTTGACCGTTCCGCAGCTTACGCGGCGCGTTACGTTGCGAAAAACATCGTGGCCGCAGGCCTGGCGGACCGCTGTGAAATTCAGGTTTCCTACGCTATCGGCGTGGCGGAACCGACATCCATCATGGTGGAAACCTTCGGCACTGAGAAAATCGCAACCGAGCAGCTTACTCTGCTGGTTCGTGAATTCTTCGATCTGCGCCCGTACGGCCTGATCCAGATGCTGGATCTGCTGCACCCGATCTATAAAGAGACAGCGGCATACGGTCACTTTGGTCGTGAGCATTTCCCGTGGGAAAAAACCGATAAAGCCGCTCTGCTGCGTGACGCTGCGGGCCTGAAATAAGCGCTCCGCTGAACAGCATGTGCTGAGTCCTGCCAGGCGGGAAAAACAGCACGAAAAAATCCGGAAGCGTTCATCGTTTCCGGATTTTTCATTTTCTGACGGGCTAATTCAAAAATACATAGCACCCCGATTAACCGAGCCCTCCGCCGGTTAACCATTGCAGGATCAGCAACAGCAAAATTATCCCGCACACCAGTCCAATGCTGAAAACCAACACATGAAACGCGAGCGTGGCACCACCAAAAAACAGCGCACCGCTAACGCCCCAGCGATTTTCCTTACGCATTCCACCTACAAACGCACAGCCTAAGGCGATAACAGCCAGCCCTCTCCCAACGTTATCCAGCAATTTATCCATGTCGGGGCGTTCACGGCGAACCGGTACTGGCGCTTCGTCGCCTTTTAATCCGGCAATGATCCCTCTTTTCACCGCGGCAACCTCTCTGGCGACAACACTTTCCACCGAGCCTCTGGATGGACTAAACGGTCCCAGAGAGAAGTGTATTATTCCGAGAATGAAGGCAATTGCCCCCAGAATCATTCCCGCCGAGCTGATTTTGTTTTGCCTGAACGTATCCATATCCCTGCCTGTGTCATTTTTGCAAACGAAGCGCAAATCGTATTCTGAAGAGTCGGGAACACCCATAATTACTCTCCTGGTTTTCTCAAATACTTTAGCCTGCTCAACGGCTTTGAGCCGGCCTCGCCAGGCGCATACTCATGGAAGCGATTACATAATTACGACTTTTCCCACATATCTTTACACTTTCACCACCTACCTTTTGAACGGATAAGTTCAAAATTCAAAAGGAGGGCGTTATGCCTGACAATAAGAAAAACAGGAGCATGACGTTCTTCGTCTGCTTTTTAGCTGCACTGGCAGGATTATTATTTGGGCTGGATATCGGCGTCATTGCCGGCGCGTTGCCGTTTATCACCGACGACTTCCAGATTACCTCCCACGAGCAGGAATGGGTGGTAAGTTCGATGATGTTCGGTGCCGCCGTGGGCGCTGTAGGCAGCGGGTGGCTGTCATCCTCTCTCGGGCGTAAAAAAAGCCTGATGATTGGTTCGGTGCTGTTTGTGGTGGGTTCTCTGTGTTCTGCTGCCGCGCCAAATGTCGAAATTCTGATTCTCTCCCGCGTATTGCTTGGCCTTGCGGTAGGTATCGCCTCCTACACTGCCCCACTCTATCTTTCAGAAATCGCGCCAGAAAAAATTCGCGGCAGCATGATTTCCATGTATCAGTTGATGATCACTATCGGTATTCTCGCGGCGTATTTGTCTGACACCGCCTTTAGCGATGCGGGCGCATGGCGCTGGATGCTCGGGATTATTACCATCCCAGCGGTTTTGCTACTGATTGGCGTATTTTTTCTGCCGGACAGCCCGCGCTGGTTTGCCGCAAAACGCCGCTTCCACGATGCGGAGCGAGTCCTGCTGCGCCTGCGTGATTCAAGTGCGGAAGCCAAACGCGAGCTGGATGAAATCCGCGAAAGCCTGCAGGTGAAACAAAGCGGTTGGGCACTGTTTAAAGACAACAGTAACTTCCGCCGCGCGGTATTTCTTGGGGTACTACTCCAGGTGATGCAACAGTTCACCGGTATGAACGTCATCATGTATTACGCACCGAAAATTTTTGAACTGGCGGGTTATGCCAATACCAAAGAGCAAATGTGGGGGACCGTCATCGTCGGTCTGACTAACGTACTCGCGACTTTTATCGCCATTGGCCTGGTGGATCGCTGGGGCCGTAAACCGACGCTGGTGCTGGGCTTTTTAGTGATGGCCACAGGCATGGGGATTTTGGGTTACCTGATGCACATCGGTATCGAAACGTCGGCAGGCCAGTATTTTGCCGTCGCCATGCTGCTGATGTTTATCGTCGGCTTTGCGATGAGCGCCGGTCCGTTGATCTGGGTACTGTGTTCCGAGATCCAGCCGCTGAAAGGGCGTGATTTTGGGATTACCTGCTCTACCGCCACCAACTGGATCGCCAATATGATCGTAGGCGCGACCTTCCTGACGATGCTGAACACGCTGGGCAATGCCAATACCTTCTGGGTCTATGGTGGCCTGAACCTGTTCTTTATCGTACTGACGCTCTGGCTGGTACCCGAAACCAAGCATATCTCGCTGGAGCATATCGAGCGCAACCTGATGAAAGGCCGTCGCCTGCGCGACATCGGCTCACACGACTGACCATGACGCCCTCTTTTAAGAGGGCGTCTTTCGGTTGCAGGGTTCTTCGCTTCGCTCTATTCTTTGCCGTTATGAAAACCCTGCGCCTTCCCATCGCCATTCAACAAGCCGTAATGCGCAGCCTGCGCGATAATTTAGCCCGGGCGAACCAGCATCTTGATCGTAACTATCCCGAACCGAAGCTGGTCTATCAGCAACGTGGAACCGCCGCGGGCACCGCCTGGCTTGAGCGCTATGAAATCCGTCTTAACCCGACGCTTCTGCTGGAAAATGCGCAGGCTTTTACTGACGAAGTGGTTCCTCATGAACTGGCGCATTTACTGGTCTGGAAACACTTTGGCCGCGTCCCGCCCCACGGGAAAGAATGGAAATGGATGATGGAGAGCGTCCTGGGCATCCCCGCCAGGCGTACGCACCAGTTTGCGCTGGACTCCCTGGCACGTAACACCTTCCCCTATCGCTGCCGTTGCCAGCTTCATCAGCTCACTGTTCGCCGCCATAACCGGGTACGTCGGGGTGAAACGGAATACCGTTGCGTACACTGTGGCGAAACGCTCAGGCCTGAGCCACAGACCGATTAATTTCTTAATAGCATCTGGAAATTTCCTGCGCTTACTAATTGCATCTCACGTCATCGTTGGGTACGGTGCCGACTCGTTTTGCTATGGAGTTCGAGATGTCTCGCAAAATTATTCTGGCGGTTGCAGGGCTGGCGACCGTTTTTTCATGGAACGCATTCAGCGCAGGGATCCATAATTTCTCCCAGGCGAAAGCCGCCAGCGTGAAAGTGAACGCTGACGTACCGGGTGATTTTTATTGTGGCTGCAAAATAACCTGGCAAGGGAAGAAAGGTATCCCGGATCTGGAATCTTGTGGCTATAAAGTGCGTAAAAACGAGAATCGCGCCTCACGTATTGAGTGGGAACATGTGGTGCCCGCCTGGCAGTTCGGTCATCAACGCCAGTGCTGGCAGGATGGCGGTCGGAAAAATTGCGCCAAGGATCCGGTTTATCGCGCCATGGAAAGCGATATGCATAACCTGCAACCTGCCGTGGGTGAAGTGAACGGCGATCGGGGCAACTTTATGTACAGCCAGTGGAACGGCGGTGAGGGCCAATATGGCCAGTGCGCCATGAAAATAGACTTCAAAGAAAAATTAGCCGAACCGCCGGCCAGAGCGCGTGGCGCCATTGCCCGCACTTATTTTTATATGCGCGACAAATATTCGCTTACGCTTTCCCGCCAGCAGACGCAGTTGTTCAATGCGTGGGATAAACTCTACCCGGTCACCGTTTGGGAATGCGAACGCGATAACCGCATCGCGAAAGTTCAGGGCAATCACAATCCCTATGTTCAGCAGGCTTGCCAGGCCCAAAAGAGCTAACCTACACTACCGGGCATTGAAAATTACCGTTCCCCCCTCATCTATGGGGAACACTTTTGACCGGATTAACGCTATGCGCATTCCCCGCATTTATCACCCTGAACCGCTAAACGCCAACCAGCTCGTGGCGTTAACTGACGATGCCGCCAATCACGTGGGGCGCGTTCTGCGCATGGGCCCGGACCAGTTAGTACAACTGTTTGACGGCTCAAACCAGGTATTCGAAGCACGAATCACTCATGCTGACAAAAAAAGCGTGCAGGTACAGGTGCTCAGCGCCACAGAAGATGACAGAGAATCGCCGTTGCACCTGCATTTAGGCCAGGTCATGTCGCGAGGAGAAAAGATGGAATTTACTATTCAGAAATCCATCGAGCTTGGGGTCAACGTTATCACTCCGCTCTTCTCCGAACGCTGCGGCGTAAAGCTCGACGCCGAGAGGCTCAACAAGAAAATTCAGCAGTGGCAAAAAATTGCCATTGCCGCATGCGAACAATGCGGACGCAACCGGGTGCCGGAAATTCGCCCCGCGATGGATTTAGCTGACTGGTGTGCCGAACCCGAAGCGGGCCTGAAGCTCAACCTTCATCCGCGCGCCAGCCAAAGTATTAATACGCTGCCGCTGCCGGTAGAGCGGGTACGGTTGTTGATTGGCCCGGAAGGCGGCTAAGCCGCGAAGAAATTGCCATGACCGCGCAGCATCAATTTACTGATATTCTGTTGGGACCACGCGTTTTGCGCACTGAAACTACCGCGCTCACCGCTATTACCGCGCTTCAGGTGCGTTTTGGCGATCTGGGTTAATATCTGGCGTTGAGCCCTGCACCTATCTCAGCGCCAGCTTCACAGGAGAAAACAATGATTAAGCTCGGCATCGTGATGGACCCCATCGCAACCATCAATATTAAAAAAGACAGCAGCTTCGCCATGCTCCTGGAAGCTCAACGTCGCGGCTATGAACTTCACTATATGGAAATGGCCGATCTCTATTTGATAAATGGCCAGGGACGTGCGCGTACCCGCCTGCTCAGCGTTGAGCAGAATTACGATAAATGGTACGACTTCACCGGTGAACAGGATATTGCGCTGGCGGACCTCGACGTGGTGCTGATGCGTAAAGACCCGCCTTTCGACACCGAATTTATTTACGCTACCTATATTCTGGAACGCGCCGAAGAACAGGGAACCCTGATCGTTAACAAACCGCAGAGCCTGCGCGACTGTAACGAAAAACTGTTTACCGCATGGTTCCCCGACCTGACGCCGCAGACCCTGGTGACGCGTAACAAGGCGCAACTGAAGTCATTCTGGCAGGAACACGGCGACATCATTCTTAAGCCGCTGGACGGCATGGGCGGCACATCGATTTTCCGCGTCAAAGAAGGCGATCCTAACCTGTCGGTGATTGCAGAAACGTTGACCCAGTTGGGCACGCGCTACTGCATGGCGCAAAAACTATCTGCCCGCTATTGTCGATGGCGATAAACGCGTGCTGGTGGTCGATGGCGAACCGGTGCCCTACTGCCTGGCGCGCATCCCGCAAGGCGGCGAAACCCGCGGCAACCTGGCGGCTGGCGGTCGCGGCGAACCGCGTCCGTTAACCGAAAGCGACTGGGAAATCGCCCGCCGCGTTGGTCCGACCCTGAAAGCGAAAGGGCTCATTTTCGTCGGTCTGGATATCATTGGCGATCGCTTAACCGAGATTAACGTAACCAGCCCAACCTGCATCCGTGAAATTGAAGCCCAGTTCCCCATCTCTATCACCGGCATGCTGATGGACGCTATCGAAAAACGCCTGGCGAAGTAATGCAATGTGCGGGAAGGATCCCGCACTCTCGTTTTTTATCTATTCTGTAATGCTCTTTGCTGAAGAGTGACAGGCCATCGCTTTCCCCGCATACTGGGCGAAGATGTTTTTTAACCAGGGATTCAAACCGCTGATATGAATTTACAGCATCATTTTCTTATTGCTATGCCAGGCCTGCAGGATCCATTGTTCCGCCGCGCCGTCGTTTATATCTGTGAATATAACGAGGACGGTGCCATGGGCTTATCATCAATAAGCCGCTGGAAAACTTGAAGGTGGATGGCGTCCTGCAGAAACTCAAAATCACGCCTGAACCGCGCGATCCGGCCCTGCGTCTGGATAAACCGGTGTTTGTCGGCGGGCCGCTGGCCGAAGACCGGGGTTTTATCCTTCATACGCCGCCGGATAAATTTAATTCCAGCATCCGTATTTCTGATAACACCATCATTACGACATCCCGTGATGTGCTTGAAACGCTGGGCACGGCATCACAGCCGGAAGAGGTGATCGTCGCATTAGGCTATTCCTCCTGGGAAAAAGGCCAGCTCGAGAGCGAGATCCTGGAAAACTCCTGGCTAACAGCCCCGGCGGATATGAATATCCTGTTCCGCACGCCCATTGCTGAGCGCTGGCGCGAGGCGGCAAAACTGATTGGCATCGATATCCAGACCATGCCGGACACAGCGGGGCATGCCTGATGAGCGGAACGTTACTGGCCTTTGATTTCGGCACCAAAAGCATCGGCGTCGCTATCGGGCAGCGCATCACCGGCACCGCGCGACCACTGACGGCCATTAAAGCCAATGACGGTACACCCGACTGGACGCAATTCGAAAAGCTGCTCAAAGAGTGGCAACCGGAGCTGGTGGTGGTCGGTTTACCGTTAAATATGGACGGCACCAACCAACCTTTGACCGACCGGGCGCGAAAATTCGCTAACCGTTTGCATGGCCGCTTCGGCGTAAAAGTCGAATTGCAGGACGAGCGCCTGAGCACCGTGGAAGCGCGAGCGGGTCTGTTCGAGCGTGGCGGTTTCCGTGCGCTGAATAAAGGCAGCGTCGACTCAGCCTCTGCCGTCATTATTCTTGAAAGCTATTTCGAGAATCACGGTTAACGCCGTTCCGTTACGTCTTTATCGTTGTCAGTTTTTGCAGGCTCTGCTCAAAACTTTGCATTCCATACTGCTGCCCGGTCTGCAACACGCCGGGCAGTTGATGGGTTTTGCCTTCGCGGATCAGATTCGCGACGGCGGGCGTATTGACTAACAGTTCAAATAACGCGGTCCGCTTGCCCTCCCCATGCTGCACCAACTTCTGCGCCAGCACCGCTTTCAGGCTGCCAGCGAGCTGACTGCGGATCATGTTTTTCTCTTCGGCGCTAAACACATCCACCAGCCGTTCCACTGCCTGCGCCGCACCACGCGTATGGAGTGTCGCCAGCACCAGATGCCCTGTTTCCGCGGCAGTCAATGCCAGACGAATAGTTTCGCTGTCGCGCAATTCCCCCAGCAGAATGACATCGGGATCTTCACGCAACGCGCCACGCAGCCCCTCGCTAAAACTGGCGCAATGGGTGCCGATTTCGCGCTGCTGGATCAGACATTGATCGCTGGCGTAGAGATATTCGACAGGATCTTCCAGCGTCAGAATATGGCCGCGTAGCGTGCTGTTAAGCGCGTTGACCATGGCGGCAAGCGTGGTGGATTTCCCGCTGCCTGTCGCGCCGGTGACCAGTATCAGCCCCTCCTGCTGACTCAGCAATTCCCGAAGCCGCGGCGGCGCGCCAAGCGCATCCAGTTCAGGCGCGGTGCGGGGCAATATACGCAGCGCCAGTGAAATGCCCTGAGAGTGCTGAAAAGCATTGGCACGCAAACGGGCACCGGACGCCAGCGTCACCGCAAAATCCAGTTGTCCCTGTTGGGATAAGGCGCTTTGCTGTGCCGGGGATAACCACTCGCAAAGCAGCGACTGCGGCGGCGGCGCGCCTTCCGGGGCGCATTCCAGTTCGCCGTTTCGTCGCCATCGCGCCGGTAAGGCGCTGCACAGGTGTAGATCCGAAACGTTATGCTTTACACTAAGAGCCACCATTTCTTCCATATCCATACAGCTTCCTGACAATCATGAGTGATATAGCGCGCAACTTAGCGCAGATAAAAGCAAAGATCTCAGCGGCTGCGTTACGCTGCGGCAGATCTTCAGAAGAAGTTACCCTGCTTGCAGTCAGCAAAACTAAACCTGCGAGCGATATCGAACAGGCTATTGCCGCAGGTCAGCGGGCCTTCGGTGAAAATTATGTGCAGGAAGGGGTGGAGAAAATCCGCCATTTCGCCGACCTGGGCGTATCCGGGCTGGAGTGGCACTTTATCGGCCGCTACAGTCCAATAAAAGCCGACTTGTGGCCGAGCATTTCGACTGGTGTCATACCGTCGATCGCCTGCGCATCGCCACCCGCCTGAGCGACCAGCGCCCCAAAGAGATGCCGCCGCTTAACGTGCTGATTCAAATCAATATCAGCGATGAGCACAGCAAGTCCGGTATACCGCTGGCTGCGCTGGATGAGCTGGCCGACCAGATTGCCGAACTCCCCGGTCTGACATTACGCGGTCTGATGGCGATCCCCGCGCCTGAGTCAAGTTATGAAAGGCAGTTTGCCGTCGCACAGCAAATGGCTGTAGCATTTAGCGCGCTTAAGCATCGCTACCCCCATGTCGATACGCTTTCTCTGGGAATGAGTGACGATATGGATGCGGCGATTGCTGCCGGAAGCACGATGGTACGCATTGGTACCGCCATTTTCGGCGCACGCGATTACAACAAGGCACATCAAGGACAATAACCACAGAGGAATGCCATGAAGACGTTGACTTTCCTGATCTCCACCGCGCTTGAGCTGTATACCATGGTGATGCTGTTACGCATCTGGATGCAGTGGGCGCGTTGCGATTTCTACAATCCCCTCGCTCAGTTCGTTGTGAAAGCAACGCAACCGATAGTGGGGCCGCTGCGCCGTATTCTCCCGTCAATGGGGCCGATTGATACCGCGTCGTTAGTGATGGCGTTCGTACTTAGCCTGATAAAGTCGATGGTGCTGTTTATGGTCATCACTTTCCAGCCGATTATCTGGATAGCCGCGCTGTTAATTCTGATTAAAACTATCGGCCTGCTGGTTTTCTGGGTGCTGTTAGTGATGGCGTTAATGAGCTGGGTGAGCCGTGGCCGTAGCCCGGTGGAATATGTGTTAATGCAGCTTACCGAGCCGCTGCTGTCGCCAATTCGCCGCATGCTGCCTGCCATGGGTGGCATTGATTTCTCGCCGATGGTGCTTGTGCTGCTGCTGTACGTTCTGAATATGGGCATGATGGAACTGCTGCAAAGCACGGGGAATATGCTGCTGCCGGGGCTGTGGATGGCGCTATGAGTGCCGTAGAGTATGCGGCGGAAAAACTGACGCTTCGGCTGTATATTCAGCCGAAGGCCAGCCGCGACGCGATTATTGGACTGCATGGCGATGAAGTAAAAATCGCCATCACCGCCCCACCGGTTGACGGCCAGGCCAATGCGCATCTGGTAAAATTTCTCGCCAAACAGTTTCGGGTTCCGAAAAGCCAGGTCAGCATCGAAAAAGGCGAAACGGGCCGCCACAAACACATTGTCATTACCGAACCGCAACTCATTCCGCCTGCTATTGCGGCGCTGCTTTAATCACAGGATTTCACTATGCAAAAAGTTGTCCTCGCTACCGGAAATGCCGGTAAAGTGCGTGAACTCGCGTCTTTATTACAGGATTTTGGGCTCGATATTGTTGCGCAAACCGACTTAGGCGTTGAATCGGCGGAAGAAACCGGCCTGACGTTTATTGAAAACTCGATTCTTAAAGCCCGCCATGCTGCGGCTATCACCGGATTGCCCGCTATTGCCGATGACTCAGGTCTGGCCGTCGATGCGCTGGGCGGCGCGCCGGGTATCTACTCAGCACGTTATGCAGGCGTTGACGCCAGCGATCGCCAGAATCTTGAAAAGCTGCTGGTAGCATTAAAAGACGTACCTGATGGGCAGCGCCAGGCACAGTTCCACTGCGTGCTGGTCTATCTGCGCCATGCCGACGATCCGACGCCGCTGGTGTTCCACGGTGTCTGGCCGGGCGAGATAACCCACGCTCCTGCGGGTGAAGGCGGTTTTGGTTACGATCCTATTTTTTATGTCCCTTCTGAAGGCAAAACCGCCGCAGAATTAACCCGCGAAGAGAAAAGCGCGATTTCCCACCGTGGACAGGCGCTGAAACAGTTACTGGAAGCAATGCGACATGGCTAATTTGCCACCCCTGAGTCTGTACATTCATATTCCCTGGTGCGTGCAGAAATGCCCCTACTGCGATTTCAACTCTCACGCGCTAAAAGGCGAAGTGCCGCATGATGATTATGTGCAGCATCTTTTAGCCGATTTGGATAAAGACGTGGCAATGGCTCAGGGACGGGAGATCACCACCATTTTTATTGGCGGTGGTACGCCAAGCCTGCTTTCCGGCCCGGCAATGCAAACACTGCTGGACGGTGTACGCGCGCGCCTCGCCGTGCGTGATGATGCGGAAATCACTATGGAAGCCAATCCGGGCACCGTGGAAGCCGATCGTTTCGTCGATTATCAACGTGCCGGGGTGAACCGTATCTCCATTGGCGTACAAAGTTTCGACCAGGCTAAGCTCACTCGGCTGGGACGTATCCATGGCCCTGATGAAGCGAAACGCGCTGCTCTTCTGGCCCGTTCGCTGGGGTTGCGCAGTTTTAACCTTGATTTGATGCACGGATTGCCGGATCAGACACAGGAAGAAGCGCTGGATGATTTGCGTCAGGCGATTGCGCTTAATCCGCCGCATCTTTCGTGGTATCAGCTCACCATTGAGCCCAACACCATGTTTGGTTCGCGCCCTCCTGTGTTACCGGACGACGACGCGCTGTGGGATATCTTTGAGCAGGGTCATCAACTGCTTAGCGCAGCGGGTTATCAGCAGTATGAAACGTCGGCCTACGCGAAGCCGGGTTATCAGTGCCAGCATAATCTCAATTACTGGCGCTTCGGCGATTACTTAGGCATTGGCTGTGGTGCCCACGGCAAAATTACTTTTCCAGATGGCAGAATTTTACGCACGTCGAAAACGCGCCATCCGCGCGGGTATATGCAGGGAAACTACCTCGACAGGCAGCATGATGTTGAGGCGGCAGATAAGCCCTTTGAGTTTTTCATGAACCGCTTCCGGTTGCTGGAAGCTGCGCCGCGTACGGAGTTCACTCGTTATACCGGTTTAAGCGAGGAGACGGTCCGTCCGCAGATTGAGCAGGCGAAAAGCCTGGGTTATATCGAAGAAACTCCGGAGTACTGGCAAATTACCCAGCATGGAAAGCTGTTCCTCAACTCCCTGCTTGAGCTCTTCCTGGCCGACTGATGTAACGCTGCTTTTCCCATAAAAAAAGCCCCCGCTATATGGCGGGGGCTTTTTACTGATGCAAGGTTGCCGGTTAGCTCAGGCGACCATGACACTGTTTGTATTTCTTACCGGATCCGCATGGGCACGGATCGTTGCGGCCGACTTTACGCTCGCCGGTTTGTTCCGCCAGAGCCGCTGCTGCTGCGCTTTCATCATCCTGATGGCTAAGCTGCTGCATCTGCGACAGACGTTCAGCTTCTTCACGACGCTGCTGCTCCATCGCTTCCACTTCTTCCGGCATCCGCACCTGAACTTTGCTCAGGGTGCTGATGACTTCATATTTCAGCGTTTCCAGCATGGTCGCGAACATGGCAAACGACTCACGTTTGTATTCCTGCTTCGGATCTTTCTGCGCGTAACCACGCAGGTGAATACCCTGACGCAGATAATCCATCGCCGCAAGGTGCTCTTTCCACAGGGAATCCAGGGTTTGCAGCATCACGCCTTTTTCGAAGTGACGCATCATCTCAGCGCCAACCACTTCTTCTTTACGCTTATAAACGTCGATAGCGTTCTGCAGAATGCGCTCGCGCAGCGTTTCTTCGTGCAGCTCAGGCTCTTTGTCCAGCCACTCGGCGATAGGAAGATCTAAATCGAAATCGTTTTTCAGACGTTCCTGGAGGCCCGGAATATCCCACATTTCTTCAAGAGACTGCGGCGGAATATGGCCATCAATAGTAGCCTTAAAGACGTCTTCGCGAATGCTGTTCACAGTTTCGCTGATGTCAGAAACATCCAGCAATTCGTTACGCTGGGTATAGATCGCACGACGCTGATCGTTCGCCACATCATCATATTCCAGCAGTTGCTTACGAATATCGAAGTTACGGCTTTCCACTTTACGCTGGGCGTTGGCGATAGCTTTGGTCACCCACGGATGCTCAATGGCCTCGCCTGGCTTCATACCCAGTTTGCGCATCATGCTGGAAACGCGATCGGAGGCGAAAATACGCATCAGCGCATCTTCCATAGACAGATAGAAGCGAGAAGAACCGGCATCGCCCTGACGACCGGAACGGCCGCGCAGCTGGTTGTCGATACGGCGGGATTCGTGACGCTCAGTACCAATGATATGCAGACCACCCGAGGCCAGAACGGCTTCGTGACGTACCTGCCAGTCGGCTTTAATCTGTGCGATTTGTTCCGGCGTCGGATCTTCAAGCTCAGCGATCTCTGCCTGCCAGCTGCCGCCCAGTACGATATCGGTACCACGGCCCGCCATGTTGGTTGCGATGGTTACCGCAGCCGGGAAACCGGCCTGGGCAACGATAGCCGCTTCATTGGCGTGGAATTTAGCGTTAAGAACGTTATGCGCAATGCCCGCTTTGGTCAGTTCATTGGACACCACTTCGGATTTTTCAATCGAAATGGTCCCCACCAGCACCGGCTGGCCTTTGGCGGTACGCTCTTTGATGTCTTCAATGATCGCATTGATTTTGTCCATCTCGGTCATGTAGACCAGATCTGGCATATCCTTACGGATCATAGGACGGTTGGTCGGCACCACAATGGTGTCGAGTTTGTAAATTGAACGGAATTCAAAGGCTTCGGTATCCGCTGTACCGGTCATACCTGCCAGTTTTTCATACAGACGGAAGTAGTTCTGGAAAGTGATGGATGCCAGCGTCTGGTTTCGTTCTGGATTTCCACGCCTTCTTTGGCTTCCACCGCCTGGTGCAAGCCATCAGACCAGCGGCGGCCCTGCATGGTACGGCCAGTGTGCTCATCAACGATGATGACTTCGCCGTCTTTTACGATGTAATCCACATCGCGGGTGAATAGCGCATGGGCACGAAGGGCTGCGGTGACGTGGTGCATCAGCATGATATTGGTCGGAGAGTAGAGTGATTCACCCTCTTCCATAATCCCCTGATTTACCAGCAACTCTTCAATTAATACCAGGCCACGTTCGGTCAGGTTAACCTGACGGGCTTTTTCGTCGACGGAGAAGTGTCCTTCACCCTGGAAGGTGTCAGAGTCTTCTTTTTCCTGACGAACCAGGTGCGGGATGATTTTGTTTACTTTTTTGTACAGCTCGGAGCTGTCTTCGGCAGGACCGGAGATGATCAGCGGCGTACGCGCTTCATCGATGAGGATGGAGTCAACCTCATCCACCAGCGCATAATGCAGTTTACGCTGTACGCGTTCTTCAGGGCTGAACGCCATGTTGTCACGCAGGTAGTCGAAGCCGTATTCGTTGTTGGTGCCGTATGTGATATCTGCTGCGTAGGCTTCACGTTTAGCCGGAGCAGGCATACCTGGCAGGTTAATGCCAACGGTCATACCCAGGAACTCAAACAGCGGGCGGTTATTTTCCGCATCGCGCTGGGCCAGGTAGTCGTTCACGGTGACGACATGAACCCCTTTGCCGCTTAATGCGTTGAGGTAAGCGGGCAACGTTGCGGTCAGGGTTTTACCTTCACCGGTACGCATTTCCGCGATGCAACGATCATTCAGCACCATGCCGCCCATCAGCTGCACGTCAAAGTGACGCATACCGAAGACACGCTTACTGGCTTCACGAACAACGGCGAACGCTTCTGGCAGCAGGCTGTCAACGGTTTCACCCTTTTCGAGACGAGCCCGGAATTCGGCGGTTTTTGCTTTTAATTCGTCATCTGAAAGCTTTTCCAGCGCCGGTTCCATGGCATTAATGGCTGCGACAGTTTTACGCATACGACGCAGGGAACGGTCGTTACGGCTACCGAAAACTTTGGTTAATAAGTTAATTATCATAATAAATCTCAAACGCCTCGCCTGTGCGAAGAAATAAAAAAGATGAGTATATACCCTAAATAATTCACGTTGCAGGACATCACTCCCCGGAGCGGCGAACAGCGTCAGCGTGGCCCTGAAGGGACAAAAGCCGAAGGCTTAATCACGCGGCGACGCATCTACAACCTGAACGTTAAGGGATGAGATGACTTAGCTGAGGCGTTGAGGTCCTGCGCGAATGCCCTTAACCTGGCTAATCCAGTGGCTGATGGCAAAATGCCGATCGGAACAGCTGGCCGCTGGCAACAGGCTGAGCACCCGGGAAGGCTGAGATTCATGCGTAAGAAGTGCACTTAACGTATCAAGCAGAGCCAGTTGCTGCGCCTGAAGCGGGATTTTAACTTCATCCGCCACCGGCAGCGCCTGAGGCGCCATGGCGAACGTCAAATGACGAATAACGGTGCGGATGGCATGTTGATGCCAGTAATCTACCGAAAAAGAAGGACGACGGACTGTCTGCTGGAGCGCCAGCGTGTCGAATGAAAAGCGCTGGGGACTATCGATATTGCGGGTTGAAGCTTTTGCTGGCAGTTCCGGTTCGGCGCTGTTATTTAACGCAGGCAACCCAAGGCTTGCCGCGACCATCCCCAATAAGAGATGCGGCCAAAAAAAACGTCTGCCTATTTGTCGCCAACAGGTCAAAAGTCCGGACACGTTACCCACCAGAACAAACGAAAAGTTTCCGCCGTTCGTTAATCATTAAAATTTACGGTTAAATATTATCATCATTCCCGATGTCAGACAGCAGTAATCAAGCGTTGAAAGACCAGAAATGGGCAACAAACCGACAGTTAAACGGTTCATGGCGAAAGGATAATACAGAGAAGCAAAAAAAAACGGCCAGCTTTTCTGATCGGAGAGAGTACCAGAAAAAAACCAGCCGTATTTAACGTGCGTTGTTACGCCAGAACGATGGAAGGTGCTTTGAAAGCGAGCGGCATTTCTGCTTCGTCTTCGAAAGTCACATATTCCCACGCTTCCTGTTTAGCCAGTACCGCTTGTAGCAGTTTGTTATTCAGTGCATGGCCTGATTTATAAGCCGTGAATGCACCAATAATGTTGTGGCCACACATGAACAGGTCACCAATGGCGTCCAGCATTTTATGACGAACAAATTCGTCTTCAAAACGCAGGCCGTCTTCATTCAATACGCGATAATCGTCAACAACGATGGCACAATCGAAACTGCCGCCCAGGCACAGACCACGGGACTGCAGGTATTCAATATCACGCATGAAGCCAAAGGTACGCGCGCGGCTGATTTGACGCATAAACGCTTCAGCGGAGAAGTTCATCTGATAACGCTGGGTGCTGGCATCAATCGCCGGATGGTTAAAGTCGATGGTGAAATCCAACGAAAAACCATTATACGGCTTGAATTCGGCCCATTTGTCACCGTCTTCCACGCGAACGGTTTCTTTAATGCGAACAAATTTCTTGGCCACTTTCAGTTCATCAATACCTGCATCAAGCAGCAGATAGACGAACGGTGCGGCACTGCCATCCATAATCGGGATTTCCGGGGCGTCAACTTCGATAACAATGTTATCGATACCCAGGCCCGCCAGGGCGGCGTTCAGGTGCTCAACGGTAGAAATCCGCACGTCATGCTCATTGACCAGGCAAGTACAGAGCATGGTATCACGCACAGATTTGGCATCAGCCGGAAAATCTACCGGAGGATTCAAGTCGGTGCGACGATAGATGACCCCGGTATTTGCCGGCGCAGGGCGTAACGTCAGTGTGACTTTCTTGCCGGTATGCAAACCGACGCCAGTCGCCTGAACGATACGTTTAAGAGTCCTTTGTTTGATCATCGTATAATCTCGCCATATAACCTATACAACCGAGAGTGTATATCACAATCGGCAGCGCAGTTTAGCACAAAGAGCGCTGAATCCCAACTTCCGGTTTTTTCTTAGTCAGCTTGTTTGCGCAAAAACGCCGGAATATCCAGATAATCCGGTTCTTTAGCAACTTGCGGCGTCGTGTCATTAACCGCTTTGGCTGCCGGTTTCTGTTCCTGCTGGAGCGGCGCCATACCATGCTGCTGGTAACGATCCATTACCGGCTGCTGAGTTTGCTTGTTAGTCACCAGGGTGATTTCCGGACGTTTGTCCATGCCGATACCCGTGGCAACAACAGTAACGCGCAGTTCATCATTCATATCCGGGTCGAGAGAAGTACCGATTACCACGGTCGCGTTATCAGATGCAAACGCACGGATGGTATTACCGACGGTTTCAAACTCGTCCAGACGCAGGTCAAAGCCCGCCGTGATGTTAACCAGAACGCCACGCGCGCCAGACAGATCGATATCTTCCAGCAGCGGAGAAGAGATCGCCATTTCGGCCGCTTCTTCCGCACGATCTTCGCCGCTTGCCACGCCAGAACCCATCATGGCGTAACCCATTTCAGACATCACGGTACGCACGTCCGCGAAGTCAACGTTCATCAGGCCCGGACGCGTAATCAGCTCCGCGATGCCCTGAACGGCGCCTTTCAATACATCGTTTGCTGCGCCGAAGGCGTCCAGCAGAGAAATGCCGCGACCCAGTACTTTCAGGAGCTTGTCGTTAGGGATAGTGATTAACGAGTCTACGTGCTTGGACAGCTCGGTAATTCCCTGCTCTGCAAAGGCCATACGCTTCTTGCCTTCGAAGTTGAAGGGCTTGGTTACCACTGCTACGGTCAGGATGCCCAGATCTTTGGCAACTTCCGCAACGACCGGCGCAGCGCCCGTACCTGTACCACCGCCCATACCGGCAGCGATAAACACCATGTCTGCGCCATCCAGGGCGGCGCGCAGCGCTTCGCGGTCTTCATCCGCTGCGTTACGGCCTACTTCCGGGTTAGCACCGGCGCCAAGGCCTTTGGTGATCCCGCTACCAATCTGGATAGTCTGTCCTACTGCCGTCTTACGCAATGCCTGAGCATCGGTATTTACCGCAAAGAATTCCACACCTTCGATGCGCTCGCGCACCATGTGTTCGACGGCATTACCACCGCCACCGCCGACGCCGATGACTTTAATCACCGCGTCATTGGTCAGTTCCATAGGTTCAAACATAGTTTCTCTCCGTAATGTGCCTGTCGCCTGAGACCGCAAACTCAGCGGTCTCTTTTTAAAATTAAAACTCTTTTCGTAGCCAACCGTTGAGTCGTTTAATCCACGAGCCGACTGAAGTCCGTTTTTCCGTTTCCGTTTCACCACTGAGATGTGTTTCTTTCCCGTAGTGCAACAGGCCTACCGCCGTAGAATAATAAGGCTCCTGAGCATAATCAGTAAGCCCGGTAATATTCAATGGCTGCCCGATACGTACTTGCGTATGGAATACGCGTTGCGCACAGGCGGCGAGGCCTTCAATTTGCGCTGCGCCGCCAGTTAAGACGATGCCAGCCGCAAGGTGGTGTTTCACCCCTTGCTGACGCAACTGCTCCTGCAATTGCAAAATTTCTTCGTTGACGAGGTTGAGCAACTCGGTATAACGCGGCTCAATCACCTCGGCAAGCGTTTGACGCTGTAAACTGCGCGGCGGTCGTCCGCCCACGCTCGGCACTTCGACGCTTTCGTCTTTGCCGACAATCGAGCCCAGCGCGCACCCGTGGCGCACTTTAATCGCTTCGGCGTCACTCGGCGGTGTGCCGAAGGCATAAGCGATATCGCTGGTCACCACGTTCCCCGCATAGGGGATCACTTTGGTGTGGCGAAGCGCACCGCCGGTATAGACAGCGATATCCATTGTACCACCGCCGATATCCACGACACAGACGCCAAGTTCGCGTTCGTCTTCAGTTAGCACTGAATAACTCGCCGCAAGGCCCGCGAAAATGAGTTGGTCAACTTTAAGGCCACATCGTTCAACAGCTTTAACAATGTTTTTCGCCATGTCGTTATGACAGGTGATCAAATGGACCTTAGCCTGCATACGTACACCGGATAACCCTACCGGATTTTTAATGCCTTCCTGATAATCGATAGCGTATTCCTGAGGAATAACATGCAAAACGCGATGTTCGTCGCGCACACGCACCGATTTGGCCGTATGAACCACGTTTTCCACGTCTTCCTGCGTCACTTCCTCTTCCGAAATAGGCACCATACCGATTTCGTTCTGGCAACTAATGTGCTTACCCGAAAGCGCCAGATATACCGAAGAGATCTGGCAATCTGCCATCAGTTCAGCCTGGTCGATGGCGCGTTGTACGCATTTCACCACCGACTCAAGATCGTTGACCCCACCTTTATCCATACCACGGGAGGGGCAACTCCCGACGCCAATTATATTGACCATACCGTCGGGCAGAACTTCCCCTACTAAAGCGGCGACCTTCGCAGTCCCAATCTCTAGTCCAACTACCAGTTTTCTGTCCGTCGCCTTGATCATTGTTGTTCTGCCTGTGCCTGATTCTGTTGCTGATTAGGTTCTTCAACTGGCGCGGGTATCCAACCCACCGCCGCGCCTGAGTCGTAGCGCAAATCAACATAACTGATTCGTTTTGCGTCAGCCTGCGACTGCTGCTGTAGAACCGGGTAGAGTTCTACAAACCGCGCCAGACGTTTCATCGTATCGCCTCTGCCCAGATTGAGCTTGATATCATTCGTCAGCGTCAACTGCCAGGAACGACGAGCGGTCATTGCCGCTTCCTTAATGGTGAACCTGTCCTTTGCCAGCACTTGTCCCATATCGCGATATCCCTGAAGCACTTCATTTCACTGCCTTCAGGACCAGACAGCATCGGTAATATCTGTTTGCTGGTTCGCGACGCCGGCACGCTGAACGCATTTCCTTGCGCGTCAATCATGTGCTGGTCATTCCAACGTGCTATGGGCACATATTCAACCAGATGAATCTTCAATTCGTCCGGCCACTGCTTTCTTACGCTTGCTTGCTTGATCCACGGCAAACGTTCGATTTGTTGCTGGATGATATTCACGTCCTGGGTCATAAACGTTCCAGGCGAACCTAAAGCCAGAATCGACTGACGAATATCATCATTGCGCGTGTAGTGCCTTTCACCGGTCACTACCAGCTTTGATAAAGGAAGGCGCTGCGCATCTTCCATCCAGCCCAGCACCACCCAACCGCCAAAAAACACGGTACATAACACCGCCAGCAGAAACAACATTCCTGCAAGCCGCGTTCCATTATTGCGGTTTGAGGTCGTCACTTCCTCTGAGCGGTTCCGGGTGTTTAGCGCTGCCTGCGACATATCACCCCGCCAATGCCAGTATGCGAATAACCAACTGCGAGAAGCTCAGACCCGCCTGACGCGCTGCCATCGGCACGAGGCTGTGGCTGGTCATCCCTGGCGCGGTATTCACTTCCAGCAAATAAAACTCGCCATCGCTGTCCAGCATAACGTCAACGCGCCCCCAGCCCCGGCAACCTAAAGCGTTCCACGCCTGAAGCACAAGGTCATTCAGCGCAGATTCGCGGTGGGCCTCCAGGCCTGACGGGCAGAAATATTGTGTATCATCAGAGAGATACTTAGCTTCATAATCATAGAAGGTTCCCGCCGGTTGAATACGAATTGACGGCAAAATTTCTTCGCCGAGGATCGCCACAGTAAATTCCGGCCCGCTCAACCATTTCTCAACCAGCACTTCTTCGTCATGTTCGAACGCTAAAGCCAGCGCGGCATCCAGCATTTCCGCCGAATCCACTTTCGACATCCCGACGCTGGAGCCTTCGCGGCTTGGCTTAACAATAAGCGGTAAACCTAACGCGGCGATAGCCTGACGTGTGGCAGCATCCAGTCCTGCGGCGAACGCTTTACGTGTTAATGCAACCCAGGGCGCTACCGGCAGTCCTGCACCTTTCCAGAGCAATTTTGTACGCTGCTTATCCATAGTAATGGCTGATGCCATCACGCCGCTGCCGGTATACGGCAGCCCGATAAGCTCCAGCATGCCCTGAAGCGTTCCATCCTCACCGCCGCGACCGTGCAAGGCGATAAATACTTTATCGAAGCCTTCTTCTTTTAACGTCGCAACCGGCACGTCACGCGGATCGACGGCATAAGCGTCAATGCCCCCTTCACGCAGGCCTTTCAGTACCGCCGCGCCGGACTGCAACGAGACATCGCGCTCTGCAGAATAACCGCCGAGCAGCACCGCAATTTTCTCAGCCATGTTGCTCTTCCTCATGGGTTTGCGGCTGCAATTTCACTTCAGCCAGATGACGCGCAATCTTGCCGATATTACCGGCACCCTGCACCAGAATCAGATCGTTGCCGGTAAGAACCGGCGCCAGCATGTCGGCAACCATTTTCGGTTCGGAAACCAGAATCGGGGTCGATCTTTCCGCGGCCACGAATGGTTCGGCAAAGTGAACGGCTGTCAGCGCCAGGGGATGGCCGCTTCGCCAGCGGGATAAACATCCAGCATTAACAGCGCGTCAACCTGGGAAAGCACATTGGCGAAATCGTCATACAGGTCGCGGGTGCGTGTGTAACGGTGCGGCTGGAAAATCATAACCAGATTTTTATCCGGCCAGCCTGCCCGCGCCGCTTTGATGGTGGCGTCTACTTCGGTTGGGTGATGGCCATAGTCATCGACCAACATGGCGGTACCCGCTTTACCGTTTACCGCAGCCAGCGGGGAATTCGCCGAGGAAATCAAAGCGTCGTCCGGTTCCCTGGAAGCTCTCCCAGCGCACGCAGAATAGCATCGTCTTCAATACCTTCTTCTGTGGCCACGGCCACCGCAGCCGCTGCATTAAGCGCATTATGGCGGCCCGGCGCATTCAGCGTCACATTCAACGCGGGCTTATCCTGGCGGTTGATAATGAAGTGGCCTTGCGCGCCTTGCTGTACATATTGTTCAACGCGGACGTCAGCGTCGTCGCTAAAGCCATAAGTGGTGGTTTGACGCCCAACGCGCGGCAATAACTCGCGGATCACCGGATCGTCAACACACATCACCGCACGTCCATAAAACGGCAAATTGTGCAGGAAGTTAATAAAAGTCTGCTTTAAGTTTTCGAAGTCGCCCTGGTAGGTATCCATATGATCGGCTTCGATATTGGTCACAATTGAAACCATGGGTTGCAGATGGAGGAACGACGCATCGCTCTCATCCGCTTCAGCGATCAAATAACGGCTGTGACCAAGACGCGCATGCACCCCAGCCGCTTTCCACCAGCCCGCCATTGACGAAGGTCGGATCTAAACCGGCTTCGGCATAAATACTGGAAACCATTGCGGTGGTCGTGGTTTTGCCATGGGTCCCGGCAATCGCGATGCCGTGACGAAAACGCATCAGTTCCGCCAGCATTTCCGCACGACGGATCACAGGAATACGCGCCTCATGGGCCGCGACGATTTCCGGGTTATCGGCCGCGATGGCGCTGGATACCACCACTACGCTGGCATCGCTGACGTTTTCAGGGCGGTGGTTAAAATAAATAGTGGCCCCTAAATCAGACAGTTGCTGCGTAACCGGGTTGGGCGCTAAGTCAGATCCGCTGATCTGATAGCCTTCATTGGCCAGCACTTCGGCAATACCGCCCATGCCAGCACCGCCGATGCCGACAAAATGAATGTGCCGGACGCGACGCATCTCGGGCACGATAGAACGCAGTTTCGCCAGTTGTTGTGTATTCATTCTTCTAAAGCCTTTGGCATCAACGCCTTAACATCTCAAAATCACGCGGATCAAATATTGTCCGCAAGAATTACGCCTGAGTAACAGCGCACACTTCATGGGCCACACGTTCAGTCGCATCGACGATGGCGGCACCACGCGCTCGCTTAGCCATAGCTAACAGCGTTGCCCGGTCCCATCCCGCCAGCGTTTCGCTGACAGCATCAACGGTGAACTGCGGCTGTTCAAATATTTTCGCCGCCCCGGCTTTTTCCAGGGGCAGCGCGTTCCAGTACTGCTGGCGATCCTTGTGCTGGAAAGGCACAAAGATCGCAGGCAGACCGGCAGCGGCGATTTCACTCACGGTTAATGCCCCTGAGCGACACACCACCACATCGGCCCAGCTATAGGCCGCTGCCATATCATCAATAAATTCAGTCACTTTATGCTGAGGCTGTCCGGCTTCGGCATAAGCCTGCTGAACCTCATTAAGCGCGCCTTTGCCGCACTGGTGCCAGAGCGTAATGCGCTCGCCCAGACGTCCTGCTACCTGCGGCATCGTCTGGTTAAGGATGCGCGCGCCCTGTGAACCGCCCACCACTAACACACGTACCGGGCCAGAACGTCCGGCCAGGCGCAGTTCCGGCTCCGGCAACGCCAGCACGTCAGTGCGTACCGGGTTACCCACTACGTCTGCATTGGGGAACGCGCCGGGAAACGCCTGCATCACTTTACGGGCGATTTTCGCCAGCCATTTATTGGTCAACCCGGCAATACCGTTTTTGCTCGTGTAATACAACCGGAATGCCAAGCGACCAGGCTGCCAGACCGCCAGGCCCGGAAACATATCCCCCCATGCCCAGCACCACATCCGGCTGATAGCGTTTCATGATGGCGCGAGCCTGACGCCAGGCATTAAAAATGCGCATCGGCGCTAACAGCAGGGCTTTAATGCCCTTGCCGCGCAAGCCTGAGATTCGGATAAAATCAATATCAATGCCATGACGCGGCACTAAATCTGCTTCCATTCGGTCAGCCGTTCCCAGCCAACGTACCTGCCAACCCTGAGCCATTAAGTGATGCGCAACGGCCAAACCCGGGAAAACATGGCCCCCGGTGCCGCCTGCCATCACCATTAACCGTTTCGTCTGGCCGCTCATCGGGCACTCCTTGTAAACGCCTGCGCCTTTTCCAGACGCGTTTCATAATCAATCCGTAACAGCAGCATGATCGCGGTCGACATAATCAGTAAGCTCGAACCACCGTAACTGATCAGCGGCAGGGTCAAACCTTTGGTGGGCAACATACCCGCTGCCGCCCCGACGTTAACCAGCGCCTGGAAGCTAAACCAAATGCCGATGGAGCAGGCCAAAAACCCTGAAAAACGCTGGTCGGTTTCCAGTGCGCGACGCCCAATCGACATGGCGCGAAAAGCGACGAAGAATACCATCAAAAGGGCCAGCACTACACCGATATAGCCGAGCTCTTCGCCAATGATCGAGAAGATGAAGTCAGTGTGCGCTTCCGGCAAATACTCCAGTTTCTGAACCGAGTTTCCTAAGCCCTGCCCCCAAAGTTCTCCACGCCCGAACGCCATCAACGATTGCGTCAGCTGGTAGCCGCTGCCGAACGGATCTTCCCAGGGGTTCCAGAACGAAGTAACGCGCCGGATACGATAAGGTTCCGCCAGAATCAGCAGCACGACCGCTGAAATGCCCATGCCGATGATGGCGATGAATTGCCAGAGTTTAGCGCCTGCTAAAAACAGCATCGCCAACGTCGTCACAAACAGCACAACAACGGTTCCGAGGTCAGGCTGAGCGAGCAGCAGCACCGCCATCACCAGGATAACGCCCATCGGTTTTAAGAATCCCCGCAGGTTGTTTCGGACTTCATCCACCTTACGGACCAGATAGTTCGACAAATAGCAAAACAACGACAGTTTCGAAAACTCGGCAGGCTGAATACGCAACGGCCCCAGTGCAATCCAGCGTGAGGCCCCGTTAACCGAGCTCCCCACCACCAGTACGATCAGCAGCATCACAATAGACGCGATTAATAATGCGGCGCTGTAACGCTGCCAGACTTCCATCGGCATTCGTAGCGTCACCATCGCCAGCATAAACGCCAGCAGGATATAGATCGCGTCGCGCTTGGCGAACAGGAACGGATCTTCCGCAAGGCGTTGGCCCACGGGCATCGACGCCGACGTCACCATAATAAAACCGATCGCCGCCAGCCCGAAGGTCAGCCACAGCAGCGTACGGTCATACATCACGATGCTGTTGGCGTCTTTATCCCGCGACCCCATCACCCAGCCTTTTAATGCCACGAACAGCCATGCCAGGATGCCGAATCCCGGAAGGCGTGGCGCGCGTGGCAGGCGCAGGCGAGGAAGAGACAACCGCATCAGCCTAGCTCCTTCGCAAGGCGGGTAAACACATCGCCGCGCTGTTCAAAGTTTTTAAACTGGTCGAGGCTGGCGCAGGCAGGTGACAGAAGAACCATATCTCCTGGCTGAACCTTGCCGGCGATAATCCGCATCGCTTCTTCCATGGTATTCGTCCGGGTAGCGACTTCAGGACGCAACGCAGCCAGCTCCGCTCCGTCGCGGCCAAAACAGTACAGATGGATGTTATTTCCCTGCAGGTAGCGATTGAGCGGCGAAAAATCGGCGGATTTACCGTCCCCACCCAGCAACAAATGCAGCGTGCCATCCACATGCAGGCCGTTAAGCGCTGCTTCCGTGCTACCGACATTGGTGGCTTTGGAATCATTAATCCAGCGCACGCCGTTATGGTCGTAAGCCAGCTGGAAGCGGTGCGCCAGGCCAGTAAAGGTGGTCAACGCCTGCAGACTACTGGAGCGTGGCAAACCCACGGCATCCGCCAGAGCCAGCGCCGCCAGGGCATTGGTATAATTATGGCGCCCGACGATTTTCATCTCTTTCGCATTGAGGATCTTCTCGCCCTTCACCCGCAACCAGGTGTCGCCCTGTTGATGATTCAGGTGGTAATCACCCACATCAATCCCAAAGCTTACGCAACGCTCATCGGCACCGCGTACCGGCATAGTGAGCGCGTCGTCGGCGTTTACCACACAGACCTGCGCGTTTTCATAAATTTTGAGTTTGCGGCGCGATATTGCTGAAGCCCGAACGGATAGCGATCCATATGATCTTCCGTTACGTTGAGCACGTTCGCCGCTTTGGCGCGCAGGCTATAGGTGGTTTCCAGCTGGAAACTGGAGAGCTCCAGTACATAGAGCTCTTTTTCAGGATCCAGCAGCATCAGCGCAGGCAGGCCGATATTACCGCCCACACCAACGCTGACACCCGCCGCTTTCGCCATTTCGCCCACCAGCGTCGTTACGGTACTTTTACCGTTTGAGCCGGTGATGGCGACGATGGGCGCTTGCGCTTCACGACAGAACAGCTCGATATCGCCAATGATTTCAATCCCTGCATCCGCCGCCGCGCTCAGTGAAGGATGCGCCAGCGCGATGCCGGGGCTGGCGATGATCAGGTCTGCGTCCAGCAACCAGTTGTCATTCAACGATCCCAGATGGCGTTCGACAGCCTCAGGAAGATTATCAAGGCCCGGCGGCGCCTGGCGTGTATCCATCACACGCGGCGTCACACCGCGCGCCAGGAAAAAGTCCACGCAGGAGAGTCCGGTTAATCCGAGACCGATGATGACGACTTTCTTACCCTGATAATCTGCCATGATTAACGTACCTTCAGCGTCGCCAGGCCAATCAGCACCAGCATCAGCGAAATAATCCAGAAGCGCACAATGACACGCGGTTCCGGCCAGCCTTTCAGTTCATAGTGGTGATGGATCGGCGCCATGCGGAAAATACGTTGCCCGCGCAGCTTAAACGACCCCACCTGAAGGATCACCGACAGGGTTTCCACAACAAATACGCCGCCCATGATCACTAACAGGAATTCCTGACGCAGTAGCACTGCAATAATGCCCAGTGCGCCGCCGAGTGCCAGGGAACCGACGTCACCCATAAAGACCTGCGCCGGATAGGTGTTGAACCACAGGAAACCGAGCCCTGCGCCGACGATGGCCGTACAGACAATCACTAACTCGCCTGCATGACGCAGATATGGAATATGCAAATAGTTCGCGAAATTCATGTTGCCGGTCGCCCAGGCAACCAGCGCGAAACCTGCCGCGACGAACACCGTCGGCATAATCGCCAGGCCATCCAGACCGTCGGTCAGGTTGACTGCGTTACCGGTGCCGACAATCACGAAATACGCCAGGATCACATAGAAAATGCCCAGTTGCGGCATGACATCTTTAAAGAACGGCACCACCAGTTCTGTTGCCGGCGTGTCTTTGCCTGCCATATACAGAGCAAACGCCACTGTCAGCGCAATCACCGACATCCAGAAGTACTTCCAGCGGGCAATCAGGCCTTTGGTATCTTTACGAACCACCTTGCGGTAATCGTCAACAAAGCCCACCGCGCCATAACCCACCAGTACAAACAGAACGCACCACACGTAAGGGTTTGACGGATAAGCCCACAACAGCACGGAAATGACGATAGAGGTCAGGATCATAATCCCGCCCATGGTCGGCGTACCGCGTTTGCTGAAATGCGACTCAGGACCATCGTTACGTACGACCTGGCCGAAGGAGAGCTTTTGTAAATGCGCGATCATGCGCGGCCCCATCCATAAGGAGATAAACAGGGCGGTCAGCAGGCTGACAATGGCGCGAAACGTCAGGTAGGAAAAGACGTTGAAGCCGGAATAATATTTGACCATATACTCGGCCAGCCAAACTAACATGTCGCGTTCTCCTGTAATGCGCGAACCACCTCTTCCATGGCGGAGCTGCGTGAACCCTTCACTAAAATTGTCATAATCTTATGTTCCGCCCGTAACGCGTTAAGACGTTCGATGACGGCTTTTTTATCCTGAAAATGTTCGCCTGCGCCGCTGGCCTGGCTCAAAATTTCGCTGGCTTTGCCAACGCTTAATACTTTATCGACACCGCCGCTTTCGCCGCCTCGCCGACTTCGCGATGGCAGGCCTCGGACTCAGCGCCTAATTCCGCCATATCGCCCACCACCATGACGCGGTAGCCCGGCATTTCGCTCAGTACCTGCGCCGCCGCCGTCATCGAGCCAACGTTCGCGTTATAACTGTCATCCAGCAGCAGTTGGTTTTCTGTCAGTGTGATCGGGAACAGACGGCCCGGTACGGCTTTCAGTTTCGCAAGCCCGGCTTTGATCGCGTTATGGCCTGCACCGACTGCCATCGCCAACGCGCTCGCCGCGAGGGCGTTTGCGATGTTATGCCGCCCCGGCAGAGGCAGCAGCACGTCCACATTTCCGGTTGGCGTGACAATCGTCAGCTCGGTGCCGCGGCTGGTAATATGCACATTGGTCGCGCTGAAATCGCTACCGGCAGCGTTCGGTGAGAAGCGCCACACTTTGCGATCGCCAATCACGCTCTGCCAGTTGAGCCAGTCGTTATTGTCGGCATTCAGGATCGCGATGCCGTCCTGCGGAAGGCCGGAATAAATCTCGCCTTTCGCTTTCGCCACACCAGCCAGCGACCCAAACCCCTCCAGATGCGCGGCGGCGAGATTATTCACCAGCGCCGCTTCCGGCCGGGTCAGCGCCACAGTCCAGGCGATTTCGCCCTGATGATTAGCGCCCAGTTCAATCACTGCGTACTGGTGCTCTGGCGTCAGGCGAAGCAATGTCATCGGCACGCCGATGTCATTATTTAGATTACCGGCGGTAAAAAGTGTATTGCCGCATTCACTTAGGATGGATGCGGTCATCTCTTTAACAGAGGTTTTACCCGAAGAACCGGTTAACGCCACAACACGCGTCGGTACCTGTGAGCGCACCCACGCCCCGAGTTCGCCAAACGCATGACGCGTGTCGGCGACGATAATCTGCGGCAACGCCACATCCACCGGTCGGCTGACCAGCAATGCCCCTGCCCCGCCTTGCTGAGCGGTTTGCACAAAATCGTGCGCATCAAAACGCTCGCCTTTCAGCGCCACAAACAGACATCCCGGCGTTAATTTGCGGGTATCAGTGGTCACGGCCTCGATGGAGCGGTCATCGCCACGTAATTCGCCACCTAACACCGTGGCGAGCTGTTTTAAAGAAACCGGGATCATGCGACAACTCCCAGTAAACGAGCGGCGGTCACACGGTCTGAATAGTCCAGACGGCGCGCACCAACGATTTGGTAATCCTCATGCCCTTTACCGGCAATCAGAACGACGTCATTTTCTTTAGCCTGCATGATCGCATTGGTTACCGCTTCGGCCCGGCCTTCAACGGCGCGAGCGCGACCAGCGTCCATCATTCCTGCCAGAATGTCGGTGATAATCGCTTTCGGATCTTCGGTACGCGGGTTGTCGTCGGTAACGACCACCACATCGGCGAACTGCTCGGCAATGGCGCCCATCAGCGGACGTTTGCCTTTATCGCGGTCTCCACCACAACCGAACACGCACCACAGCTTGCCCGCGCAATGTAGTCGCGCGGCTTCCAGCGCTTTTTCCAGCGCGTCAGGCGTATGGGCGTAATCCACGACCACGGTCGGTTTGTTCGGCGCACTGAACACTTCCATGCGGCCACACACCGGTTGTAAACGCGGAGCTGTTTCCAGCAATGCCGGCAGCGGATAATCCAGCGCCAGTAACGTTGCCAGCGCCAACAGCAGATTACTGACATTAAATGCCCCCATCAGGCGGCTCTCAATTTCGCCAGTGCCCCATGAGGATTCAAAACGGATAGTCGCCCCGCTATCGTGATAATTCACGTCACTGGCCTTCAGCCAGCGGCCATGACAGGCGGGATTGATGTGGTCTTCCATCGAAACCGCAACGGCATCGGGCAACTGGGTCAGCCAACGACGGCCTACCTCGTCATCGGCGTTAATGATCGCCTGACCATAGTGATGAGAGGAAAAGAGTTGCCATTTAGCGGCTTCATAGCTCTCCATGTCGCCATGGTAGTCCAGATGGTCGCGGCTCAGGTTGGTGAACGCACTGGCGGCAAAGGTCAGCGCCGCAACACGGTGCTGCACCAGACCGTGAGAAGAGACTTCCATCGCGGCAAAAGTTGCGCCCTGATCGGCCAATCCGCCCAACACCTGTTGAACATCCACGGCGGAACCGGTGGTATTTTCGGTCGGACTGACTTTGCCCAGTAAACCGTTACCCACGGTGCCCATTACCGCGCTGGTTTCGCCTAACAGCTGAGTCCATTGCGCCAGTAATTGCGTGGTGGTAGTTTTCCCGTTGGTGCCTGTTACGCCCACCAGGCGGAGCCGTTGACTCGGCTCATGGTAAAAACGGCCCGCCAACGCGGAAAGCCGTTCGTTTAACTGTTCGAGAAAGATAACCGGAACGCCGTGAATTTCACGGACTTCACCGTCAGTGGCTTCGCCTTTCGCTTCCGCCACAATGGCAGCTACACCTTGCGCTATCGCCTGCGGGATAAATCGACGCCCGTCCGCCTGATGACCGACCACTGCCACAAAGAGATCGCCTGCGGCAGCCAAACGGCTGTCGAGCGTCATCTCACGTAGCGCGCGCGCAGGTAAACCCGTTACCCACGGCGCAAGAAGGTCGCGCAAATTACGATCTGCCACCTGTTCCCTCTGCTTGATTAATTACAAATTCACTCTTTTCGCCCGTAGCCAGGGCATCTGGTTCGATATTCATGGTGCGTAATACGCCGCCCATTATGGCTCCGAACACCGGTGCAGAAACGGCACCACCGTAATATTTACCTGCCTGCGGGTCGTTAATGACCACCACCAGCGCAAAGCGCGGATGGCTCGCCGGAGCGACGCCCGCGGTGTAAGCAATATATTTATTGATGTAGCGCCCATCGGGGCCTACTTTTTTCGCCGTACCGGTCTTGATGGCGATGCGGTAACCTTTGATTGCCGCCTTCACGCCGCCGCCGCCTGGCAGCGCCACGCTTTCCATCATATGCACGACGGTACGTACTACGGATTCATTGAAATACGCTCGCCGGGTACCGGCGGGTCGACTTTGGTTATCGACAGGGGACGATAAATCCCATAGCTGCCGATGGTTGCGTAGACTCGCGCTAACTGTAACGGCGTTACCATTAGCCCGTAGCCGAAAGAGAAGGTGGCCCTCTCTATGTCAGACCACCGTTGTTTTTGAGGATATAAGCCACTGCGTTCTCCGACCAACCCCAAATTGGTCGCTTTACCCAGTCCAAAACGTGAGTAAGTATCTACCAACGCTGAGGACGGCATCGCTAACGCCAGCTTTGAAACACCGACGTTACTCGACTTCTGTAACACCCCGGTCAGGGTTAACTCGCTGTAACGCGCCACGTCTTTGATCTCATGACCATTGATGCGATACGGGACAGTATTCAGTACGGTATTTTCGTTTACCACGCCGCGTTGCAGCGCCGTCATCACCACCATCGGTTTGACCGTCGAACCGGGTTCGAAGACGTCTGTAATGGTGCGGTTACGCATAATGTCTTTCGGCGTGCCCGAAATATTGTTCGGGTTGTAAGAGGGACTGTTGGCCATCGCCAGCACTTCGCCCGTGTTCACGTCCACCAGCACGGCACTACCGGATTCGGCTTTGTTGAACGCCACCGCGTTGTTCAGTTCGCGATAAACCAGCGCCTGGAGGCGCTCATCAATACTCAGCGCCAGATTGTGCGCCGCCTGGCTGTCAGTGGACGAGATGTCTTCAATAACCCGGCCATAACGGTCTTTACGCACGATACGCTCGCCGGGTTGACCGGTGAGCCATTTATCAAAGCTTTTCTCTACGCCTTCAATGCCCTGGCTGTCGACGTTGGTGAAGCCAATCAGGTGAGCGGTTACTTCGCCGGAAGGGTAATAACGACGAGATTCATCGCGCAGATGAATCCCGGGTAATTTGAGTTTTTTGATGTAATCGCCGATATCAGGATTGACCTGACGGGCAAGGTAGATGAAGCGCCCCTTCGGGTTAGCGTTAACGCGCGAGGAGAGCTGGTCCAGCGGCAGTTTCAACGCATCGGACAGCGCTTTCCAGCGGTTATCAAGGGTGATGCCTCCCGCGTCATGGAGTTCCTTGGGATCGGCCCACACCGCCCGGACCGGGACGCTGACCGCTAACGGGCGGCCTGAACGGTCGGTAATCAGGCCGCGCGACGTCGCCACTTCCTGAACGCGTAGTGAGCGCATGTCGCCCTGACGAACCAGCATATCGGGAGCAATAATCTGTAGATACGCCACACGCGCCAGCAATAAAGCCAGCGCCAGGAAAATACACCCGCAGAGCAACGCAAAACGCCAACTGATAAAGTTGGCCTGTTCTTCCTGGCGTTTCGGTTTAAGCGTTTTTGCCGCTGCTCTCATGCCTGCTCTAAATCCTTATTTCTGAACCACGATATTTTCCTGGGATGGATCGACATGCTGCATCTGCAGCTTTTCAGTCGCGATCCGTTCAACCCGGCTGTGGTCGCCGAGTGCATTCTCTTCAAGTATCAGGTTGCGCCATTCGATATCCAGCGCATCACGCTCCAGCACCAGTTGCTCACGTTGCGCCGTCAACAAACGGGTGTGATGCGCGGTGGTCACCACGGAAATCGCAGTGACGATGATAATAATGAACAGGCAGAGTGGCAGCTTCCCATGTCGCAACAGATCGCCGCCGATCACGCCAGGCAATGCATGGCGCTCGTTGCTTCCCAGCGTTCCGGTAACTTTGCTTAGGGCTTCCGTCACTCTGCCGATCATGCGTTCGTCCTTTCTGCAATTCGCAGCACTGAACTACGGGCACGTGGGTTTTCTGCCACTTCTTCTTCGCCCGGCATCAACTTGCCTAATGCTCGTAAATGGCGACCGCCCAGTTTATTGAGTTGCGCTTCTGTCATCGGGAGCCCGGCCGGAACCTGAGGACCACGGCTTTGCTCGCGCATAAAGCGTTTAACCAGCCGATCCTCCAGCGAATGGAAACTGATCACAGAAAGTCGTCCTCCCGGGGCCAGTGCGTCCAGCGAGCCTTTTAGCGCCAGCTCGATCTCATCGAGTTCACTGTTCACCCAAATGCGTACCGCCTGGAAAGTGCGGGTCGCCGGGTGTTTAAATTTGTCTTTAACCGGGGTCGCTGCGGCAACCACTTCCGCTAATTCTTTGGTGCGGGTCATGGGTTGTTCGCGGTTGCGTTCAACGATGGCGCGCGCGATGCGTTTAGCAAACCGCTCTTCACCATACGTTTTCAGTACCCAGGTAATATCGCTTTCTTCCGCAGTAAGCAGCCACTCAGCGGCGGATTGTCCGCGAGTTGGGTCCATTCGCATATCCAGTGGCCCGTCGCGCATAAAAGAGAAACCGCGCTCAGCGTCGTCAAGCTGCGGTGAAGAGACGCCAAGATCAAGAAGAATCCCGTCGATCTTTCCCAGAAGATCGCGATCGCTGACGTAGTCTGCCAGGGCAGAAAACGGGCCATGCACGATAGAAAAACGCGGATCGTCAATCGCGTTTGCGGCTTCAATAGCCTGAGGATCGCGATCAATGGCGATCAACCGGCCCTGAGGCCCAAGTTGAGACAAAATTAAGCGTGAGTGACCACCACGACCAAAAGTGCCATCGATGTAGATGCCATCAGGACGAATATTCAGGCCATTAACGGCCTCATCGAGCAGCACCGTTTTATGTTTATAATTTTCCATCATTTTTTATAAGGACAAATCCTGCAATCTCTCGGACATCATTTCCGAAGAGGACTGCTCTGCGTCTATGTCTTCCTTGACCCGTTGATACCAGGTCGTTTCGTCCCACAGCTCAAATTTGTTGAACTGCCCGACCAGCATCACTTGTTTGGTAAGTCCGGCATGCTGCCTTAACACAGGGGTTAACAGCAGGCGACCGGCACTGTCCATCTGACATTCACTGGCATGCCCTAACAGCAGCCGCTGCACGCGACGCTCATTAGGATTCATGCTCGACAGACGCGATAGCTTTTGTTCAATAATTTCCCATTCAGGGAGTGTATAAAGCAGCAGGCAGGGGTGATGGATGTCAATGGTGCAAACCATCTGACCAGCAGCGGTCTCGATCAGTTGTTCCCTGTAGCGGGTAGGTACGGATAACCGTCCTTTACTGTCGAGGTTTACTAACGAAGCGCCACGGAACATGCCAGCCTCACCCTGAAAAAACCCTTTCCACCACAATATCCCACAAATTCCCACATCAGGGAGTTTACGGAGCGGAGGAAAAGCTTGTCAAGCCAGCACCAGCGCTGGAATAAACAAATTATCCGTTCCTGAGGAGAGGAAAAGGTAAATAAAAATGCTGCGTATAAAGCGAGGCAAAATTAACGTTATGAATATTTGTAAGAAAAAGGCGAATAAACGTAACGGGGTAAAATCGACTATTTATGTATAAAAAAAATACAAAGTGCCGAGTTTGCGACGCGAGCGGCATTTTAAGGCAAATCATGCGGGCTGAACAGCGCGTCCTGGCAGTAAAGTAAAGGTTTGCTTTATGAATAAAGGGAGAAATAACAATATTCTTCAGCATGTTCAGGGTGATGACATGTTACAAAATAATTCATAAGAAATATAAAGTTACTGCTGCAGAGAAATTAAACTTTCATGTGAAGCCAGAATTTCACATTGTAGGAAATACTTACTCCGTGTACGGAATATTCCGAATATTAAAAAAGGCAGCCTTCGCTGCCTTTATCAGAGATATTAACGACGGCTCAGACTGCCGCGCTTATACAAATTGCGCCGGATGCGGGTCAAGCCGGGTTTCGGCTTACGCGGTTCGTCGAGGCTGGCGAGGACCAGTTCAAGAACGCGCTCCGCTACGTCGCGGTGGCGCTGCGCCACGGCCAGTACCGGGCATTGCAGGAAATCGAGCAGTTCGTTATCGCCAAACGTCGCGATGGCAAGGTTAGACGGTAAACGCCCCTCGCGCCGCAATGTGACATCCATGACGCCCTGCAATAAGGCAAATGACGTGGTAAACAGCGCCTGCGGCATTGGGTGCGTTTCCAGCCATTTTTCGAAAAGCTGCCCGGCGGCTTCTCTTTCATAGCTGTTCGCGTAGAGGTAGTGCACTTCGCGCGGGTCGTCTTTCCAGGCAGTGCGGAACCCTTGCTCACGCAAAAAGCTGACTGACAGTTCCGGCAACGCGCCCATATAAAGCACGGTTTCCGCCGGGAATTTTCGTAATTCGCCCGCCAGCATTTCTGCATCATCCTGATCGGCACCGACGACGCTGGTGAAATGTTCGCGATCGAGGGCACGATCGAGCGCGACGATAGGAAACGAATTGTTGGCCCAGCGCTGGTAGAACGGATGCTCGGGCGGCAAAGAGGTGGACACGATAATGGCATCAACCTGGCGCTGCAAAAGATGTTCAATGCAACGCATTTCATTGTCAGGCTGATCTTCAGAACACGCGATCAAAAGCTGATAGCCACGCTGACGTGCCTGGCGTTCAAGATAATTAGCAATGCGGGTATAGCTGGTATTTTCCAGATCCGGAATCACCAAACCAATCGAGCGCGTTCTTCCGGCGCGTAAGCCGGCTGCCACCGCGTTTGGGTGGTAGTTATGCTCACGCACGACCGCCATCACTTTTTCGACGGTTTTATCGCTTACGCGATACTGTCGGGCTTTTCCATTAATGACGTAGCTCGCCGTTGTGCGCGATACCCCTGCCAGTCGCGCGATTTCGTCCAGTTTCACAATTGCCCCTTAGTGAATGACATACACCATAGCCTTATTAGGGTTATAGCAAAATCCATAACATCTAAACGCAGAATAATCACCTGAGCAACCGCTTTTGCGTGCTCTTGCTGGCGTACAGGCAAAAAAAAGCCCGGCGAGTCATGCCGGGCTCGTTTCTACGTTGACCGTAGTGATTACCGCATAATCTTATCACCACGCGACAGACCGACAACACCTGAACGCGCCACTTCAACAATTTTCGCCACATCGCGGATGGTGGCGAGAAAGGCATCGAGCTTATCACTGGTCCCGGCAAGCTGAACGGTATACACCGACGGCGTAACATCAATAATAGAACCGCGGAAAATTTCCGTGTTCCGTTTAACTTCTTCGCGCCCGTAGCCGCTGGCCTGGATTTTCACCAACATGATTTCGCGTTCGACGTGTGCGCCCTGCCCCAGCTCATTAACGCGCAGCACATCCACCAGCTTATGAAGTTGCTTTTCAATTTGCTCCAGAACCTTTGCATCCCCGACGGTCTGAATCGTCATGCGTGACAGCGTGGGATCTTCCGTTGGCGCAACGGTGAGGCTTTCAATGTTATATCCGCGCTGGGAAAACAATCCGATTACGCGGGATAACGCGCCCGATTCATTTTCCAGTAATACAGACAGTATCCGGCGCATGTTAGGTCCTCTCCGTTTTGCTTAACCACATTTCATCCATCCCACCGCCACGAATATGCATCGGATAAACGTGTTCGGTGCCATCCACCATGACATCTACAAAAACGAGGCGGTTGTTACGCACCTGTTCCAGGGCTTCGCTTAATTTGCCTTCCAGCTCGTCAGGACGCGTAATAGTGATGCCGATATGGCCATACGCCTGCGCCAGCCGGGCGAAATCAGGCAGCGATTCCATATACGATTGCGAGTGGCGTCCGGAATAGATCATGTCCTGCCACTGTTTCACCATCCCCAGATAGCGGTTGTTAAGATTCAGGACCAGAACCGGCAGGTCATATTGCAACGCGGTTGAAAGCTCCTGAATGTTCATCTGGATACTGCCGTCGCCCGTCACGCAAATGACCATTTCATCAGGCAGCGCGAGCTTCACGCCCAGCGCGGCAGGCAAACCGAATCCCATGGTGCCGAGGCCGCCGGAATTAATCCAACGGCGCGGTTTATCAAACGCATAATAGAGCGCCGCGAACATCTGGTGTTGCCCAACATCGGACGTCACGTAAGCGTCGCCATGGGTTAAACGGTGGATAGTCTCAATTACCGCCTGCGGCTTAATGCTTTCGCTGGTAGTGTTGTAGCTCAGGCATTTGCGGGCGCGCCATCCCTCAATTTGTTGCCACCAGTCGCGGATATCATCCAGCGATTGCATGCTTTCTTCTTGCTCCAGCAGTTCAAGCATTTGCTGAAGCACCAGCCCTGCATCCCCCACAATCGGAATATCCGCTGACACAGTTTTAGAAATAGAGGCCGGATCGATATCGATATGAAGCACCGTGGCATTGGGGCAATATTTTGCCAGGTTATTGGTGGTGCGATCGTCAAAGCGCACGCCCACGGCAAAAATCACATCAGAGTGGTGCATGGTCATGTTGGCTTCATAAGTCCCATGCATCCCCAACATGCCTAAAGCCTGGCGATGCGTACCAGGGAAAGCGCCAAGCCCCATTAATGAAGACGTCACCGGCAGATTGAGCTTCTCAACCAACTGCCGCAACGTGTCGCTACAGTCGGCGTTAATCGCGCCGCCCCCGACATAAAGAACCGGTTTTTTTGCCGCCAACAATGTCTGAAGCGCACGTTTGATTTGGCCTTTATGCCCCTGCGTAGTGGGATTATAAGAGCGCATGCTGACCGACTCCGGCCAGACATAAGGCATCTTTTTCGCGGGGTTGAGAATATCTTTCGGCAAATCCACGACTACCGGGCCAGGACGCCCGCTGGCTGCGAGCCAGAAGGCTTTCTTCAGCACCGTCGGGATATCTTCTGTTTGCTTAACCAGGAAGCTATGCTTTACCACCGGGCGGGAAATGCCCACCATGTCGCATTCCTGGAAAGAATCGTAGCCAATCAGCGATGTCGCCACCTGGCCTGATAGCACGACTAAAGGAATAGAATCCATATAAGCGGTAGCAATACCGGTGATGGCATTGGTCGCTCCGGGGCCCGAGGTCACCAGCACAACGCCAACCTCGCCAGTCGCTCGGGCCAGGCCATCTGCCATGTGCACGGCAGCTTGTTCATGACGCACCAGTATGTGGTCGATTCCGCCGATCGTATGAAGCGCGTCATAGATATCCAGCACAGCCCCGCCAGGGTAGCCGAATACCTGTTTCACGCCCTGGTCGATCAGCGACTGAACCACCATCTCGGCTCCAGACAACATCTCCATCATTTGCCTCCAGGCTTTTGTTTTACTTCAACGACGGAAGTCATATTCTCGCCGTTGCGATGAGGTGTTTTTATTGTTCCTAACATAACCGCTCAGGATCGGGCAGGCAATTGACCACCAGCGCCGCGTCTGAGGCGTTCATTTTCTCGCCAGTCCAGTGAATCGCGCCGAATTGTGAGAAAGCTCTGGGAGAAGCGGTTGCCGTGGCGGGATATTTTATAAGTGTCGGGTATTACAGTGAGAGATCAAGGAAAACGGCGATGGATAGTCATCGGTGGGATAACAGTCGCAGAAAAGAATAAAATGCCAGTAAACAGACCAATAAAAGCGAAACCGAATGGTTGCCCATCCGGTTTTATTTCTTTGCTTATTTCTTACAAATTCTGATAAGCAATTCTTCCATCCATTGATGTCCTTTATCGCGTCCTGCCGCTTCGTGCCACGACAAATAGCAGGTGCGGCGGTTGTTCTCCAGCGGCAACGTCAGGACATCAAGGCTCAGGGTGGAAACAAACTCATCTGCCAGCCAACGCGGCGCAATAGCAATAAGATTGGTTTGCGACACGACATTTAACACACTGGTCATCGCCATGCCCTGATAAGCAATGGTCGCCTGTTTTTCAGGGGTGTCATACCAGGGCGCGCTGAATGAACCAAAACGGTCCAGCGCCACCACGGCATGTTGTTCCTGATAAACGCCCGCTTCGCTGATTAAGTTTTTCTTGCGGGGATGGGTTTTACTGCACACTAAAACCATTTCGTCATCAAATAAAGGGATACAAGAAAATTCCGGACGGCGGAAAAGATCATAACTAATGACGAACTCTGTTTCCTGATAGCGTAACTGATGCTCAATATTTTGGTTCAGAGAAGATTTAAACGCCAAATGAATATTGGGCGCAATATTGGTGACACTATTATAAATAATCGATGTTAAAAGATTATCTAACGGGCTACACACGCAAAGATTAAATAAACGTTCGCTGCTTAATGGTTCGAAGCCGGATCCTGGCAATTCATTTTGTACCAGTTGCAGCGCCTGGCGTACGGAACCGAAGAGCTGGCATGCCCGCATGGTCGGTTGGATGCCCCGCCCATAGCGCACGAAAAGTTCGTCATTAAACATCAGTTTGAGTCTGGAAACCGCATTGCTGACTGCGGGTTGAGACATCCCCAAAAGATGGGCGGCGCGGGTGATATTTTGCTCCTGCATGACAGCATCAAAAACAGTCAACAAATTCAGGTCTACTGAACGCAACTGCGGCTTAAGACCCTCATTAAGAGGTGACTGTTCAATATGATTATCTGACATAATCTACTCCATTACTAATTATCGTCGCGCCCTGACAACATTATTGATTTGATCCATAGTGTAAAATCAGGGAAATGACGGGAGGCTTTTCGTGAATCGGCATCGGGCTTATTTAAAATAATCAATGCCGCAATACCGAGCTCAACGTTAACTGCCTGGGATTTATTGCAACTGACGATAATCAAACCATAAACCAAGAAAATTCTCAATAATTCACCAAGTGAATTAAGATTTTAGGAATATTAAAATATTCCATCTATAGGCAATTTATAGATTCTTAAAATCCTGGTTTCTTTCTCTCATTTTGTTGGCAAATTTTATTGTTTAATTTAATGCTTGATAAACGAGCATTTTTTTTGTCAATGTATTTTGAGTTGTAACGACGCAATGGGTTTACCGACCAAACCGACGCGAACGAGACCCCGCGCCGACACAAAACAATAATTTCTTTGTTTGCGGTTTTTACAGGATATTACGCTAAATATCATCGCCATCTTCCGCCTGCTCTGTTCAGGTTAATCCTTGAAAGAAAAGTTGACACTCTTTCTTCAATCAAGTACCACTAAAAGCATCTTAACGATTTCTGAGGCTTGATTAATGATTCGCACTGTTCGCCTACTCGGTCTACTACTACTCAACGCATCTCTGCGCGGTAGACTGTTGGGCGGCATTCAGCGTTAAGTTGAATCAAGTCACAAGAGAAAACGAAACCCGCGCACTGCGCGGGTTTTTTTATGCTCGTCGCAGGCGCAGAAAACTGAAATAAGGACCGTATTCATGAGCCAGCAAGTCATTATTTTCGATACGACATTACGTGATGGTGAACAAGCGCTGCAGGCGAGCCTGAGCGTGAAAGAGAAGCTGCAAATCGCACTGGCCCTGGAACGTATGGGTATTGATGTAATGGAAGTTGGCTTTCCCGTTTCCTCGCCAGGTGATTTTGAATCCGTTCAAACCATCGCCCGTCAGGTTAAAAACAGCCGTGTGTGCGCCCTGGCGCGCTGTGTCGAAAAAGACATCGATGTGGCTGCCGAATCCCTGAAAGTCGCCGAGGCGTTCCGTATTCACACCTTTATTGCCACCTCGCCGATGCACATCGCCACCAAACTGCGCAGCACGCTGGATGAAGTCATTGAGCGTGCCGTCTATATGGTGAAACGCGCCCGTAATTACACCGACGATGTGGAGTTCTCCTGTGAGGACGCGGGCCGTACGCCCATTGAAGATTTGGCCCGCGTGGTGGAAGCCGCCATTAACGCCGGTGCGAAAACCATCAACATCCCGGATACCGTGGGCTACACCCTGCCCTTTGAATTCAGCAACATTATTACCGGCCTGTATGAGCGCGTACCGAATATCGACAAGGCGATTATTTCCGTCCATACCCATGACGATTTAGGCATGGCGGTGGGAAATGCGCTGGCCGCCGTTAATGCGGGCGCGCGTCAGGTCGAAGGCACGCTGAACGGTATTGGCGAACGCGCCGGGAACTGCGCGCTGGAAGAAGTCATTATGGCGATTAAACTGCGCCAGAACCTGATGAACGTTCATACCGACATCAACCACCAGGAAATCTGGCGCACCAGCCAAACCGTTAGCCAGATTTGCAACATGCCCATCCCGGCGAACAAAGCGGTTGTCGGTTCCGGGGCATTCGCTCACTCCTCAGGCATTCACCAGGATGGCGTGCTGAAGAACCGTGAAAACTACGAGATCATGACCCCGGAGTCGATCGGCCTGAACCAAATTCAATTGAACCTGACGTCCCGTTCCGGCCGTGCCGCAGTGAAGCACCGTATGGAGGAGATGGGGTATCACGAAGACGATTACAATCTGGACAATCTGTACGATGCGTTCCTGAAACTGGCGGACAAAAAAGGCCAGGTGTTTGATTACGATTTGGAAGCGCTGGCTTTCATCAACAAACAGCAGGAAGAGCCGGAGCATTACCGTCTGGACTACTTCAGCGTGCAGTCAGGCTCCAATGCCATGGCCACCGCGTCGGTGAAGCTGATTTGCGGCGATGAAGTAAAAGCGGAAGCCGCCAACGGCAACGGTCCGGTCGATGCAGTCTATCAGGCCATCAACCGTATCACCGACTACGATATTGAACTGGTGAAATACCAGTTAGGCGCCAAAGGCCACGGCAAGAACGCGCTGGGCCAGGTGGACATCGTGGTCAATTATAACGGCCGCCACTTCCACGGCGTGGGCCTGACCACCGACATCGTTGAATCCTCGGCCCGTGCGATGATCAACGTACTGAACAATATCTGGCGCGCCGCCGAAGTTGAAAAAGAACTGCAACGCAAAGCTCATAATAAAGAACAAAATCAGGAAACCGTGTGATGTCGAAAAATTATCATATTGCTGTTTTGCCGGGTGACGGCATTGGCCCGGAAGTGATGGCGCAAGCCCTGAAAGTACTGGACGCCGTGCGTAACCGTTTCGATATGCGTATTACTACCAGCCACTATGACGTCGGCGGCATTGCCATCGACCGTCATGGCAACCCGTTGCCACAGGCCACGGTTGAAGGTTGCGAACAGGCCGATGCGATTTTATTCGGCTCCGTAGGCGGTCCGAAGTGGGAGCACCTGCCGCCCGCGCAGCAGCCGGAACGCGGGGCGCTGCTGCCGCTGCGTAAGCACTTCAAATTGTTCAGTAACCTGCGCCCGGCAAAACTGTACCAGGGGCTGGAAGCGTTTTGCCCGCTGCGCGCTGACATTGCCGCTAACGGCTTCGACATCCTGTGCGTGCGCGAACTGACTGGCGGCATCTATTTCGGCCAGCCAAAAGGCCGCGAAGGTCAGGGCATGCACGAAAAAGCCTTTGATACCGAGGTGTACCACCGTTTCGAGATTGAACGCATCGCGCGTATCGCGTTTGAATCCGCCCGTAAGCGCGGTAAAAAAGTGACGTCGATTGATAAAGCCAACGTGTTGCAGACCTCCTTGCTGTGGCGCGAAATCGTCAACGAAATTGCCAACGATTACCCGGACGTCTCGCTGTCACATATGTACATCGATAACGCCACCATGCAGTTGATTAAAGATCCCTCGCAGTTCGACGTGCTGCTGTGCTCTAACCTGTTCGGCGACATTCTGTCGGATGAATGCGCGATGATCACCGGTTCAATGGGCATGCTGCCTTCCGCCAGCCTGAACGAGCAGGGTTTCGGTCTGTACGAACCGGCGGGCGGCTCCGCGCCGGATATCGCCGGGAAAAATATCGCTAACCCGATTGCCCAGATCCTGTCACTGGCGCTGCTGCTGCGCTACAGCCTTGATGCCGCCGATGCGGCCGATGCCATTGAACATGCCATTAACCACGCCCTGGAAGCCGGCGTTCGCACCAGCGATCTGGCGCGCGGCGACAAGGCAACCAGTACTGATGAAATGGGCGATATCATCGCCCGCTATGTTGCCGAAGGGGTGTAATCATGGCCAGCACGCTGTACCAAAAATTATTTGACGCCCATGTGGTTTATGAAGCGAAGGACGAAACGCCGCTGCTGTATATCGACCGTCACCTGGTGCATGAAGTGACCTCCCCGCAGGCGTTCGACGGTTTACGCGCCCATGGCCGCCCGGTGCGCCAGCCGCGTAAAACCTTCGCCACCATGGATCATAACGTCTCGACGCAAACCAAAGACATCAACGCATCCGGTGAAATGGCGCGTATTCAGATGCAGGAGCTGATAAAGAACTGTAATGAATTCGGCGTCGAACTATATGACCTGAATCACCCTTATCAGGGTATCGTGCATGTGATGGGCCCGGAACAAGGCATCACCCTGCCCGGCATGACCATCGTCTGCGGCGATTCCCATACCGCAACTCATGGCGCGTTCGGTGCGCTGGCTTTCGGCATCGGCACCTCAGAAGTAGAGCACGTACTGGCTACCCAGACCCTGAAACAGGGGCGCGCCAAAACGATGAAGATTGAAGTGAAAGGCACCGCCGCACCGGGTATCACCGCTAAAGACATTGTGCTGGCGATTATCGGCAAAACCGGTAGCGCAGGCGGCACCGGCCATGTGGTGGAGTTCTGCGGCGACGCGATTGCGGCCCTGAGTATGGAAGGCCGTATGACCCTGTGCAACATGGCGATTGAGATGGGCGCTAAAGCGGGCCTGGTCGCGCCGGATGAAACCACATTCAACTACGTGAAAGGCCGTCTGCACGCGCCGAAAGGTAAAGATTTTGACGACGCGGTGGAATACTGGAAAACCTTCAAAACCGATCCCGATGCGGTATTCGACACGGTGGTGACGCTGGATGCGGCTGACATTGCTCCGCAGGTGACCTGGGGCACCAATCCAGGCCAGGTTATCTCCGTGACTGACCGCGTACCGGAACCGGCTTCCTTCGTCGACCCGGTGGAGCGCGCCTCGGCGGAAAAAGCGCTGGCTTATATGGGCCTCCAGCCTGGTGTTCCATTGACTGAAGTGGCTATCGACAAGGTGTTTATCGGTTCCTGTACCAACTCGCGTATTGAAGATTTGCGCGCGGCGGCAGAAATCGCCAAAGGCCGTAAAGTTGCGCCGGGGGTTCAGGCACTGGTGGTTCCGGGTTCCGGCCCGGTGAAAGCCCAGGCGGAAGCCGAAGGTCTGGATAAAATCTTTATCGAAGCCGGATTTGAATGGCGCTTACCGGGCTGCTCCATGTGCCTGGCAATGAATAACGATAGGCTGAACCCGGGCGAGCGCTGCGCCTCCACCAGCAACCGTAACTTTGAAGGCCGTCAGGGCCGTGGCGGACGCACCCACCTGGTCAGCCCGGCAATGGCAGCGGCGGCGGCGGTGACCGGTCATTTCGCCGATATCCGCACACTGAAATAAGGAGCCTCACCATGGCAGAAAAATTTATTCAACATACCGGCCTGGTGGTTCCACTGGATGCGGCCAACGTCGATACCGATGCGATTATCCCCAAGCAGTTTCTGCAGAAGGTCACCCGTACCGGCTTTGGCGCGCACCTGTTTAACGACTGGCGCTTTCTCGATGACAAAGGCGAAGTGCCGAACCCGGATTTTGTACTGAACTTCCCGCAGTATCAGGGCGCGTCGATTTTGCTGGCGCGTGAAAACTTCGGTTGCGGCTCTTCCCGCGAACACGCCCCCTGGGCGCTGACCGATTACGGCTTCAAAGTGGTCATTGCCCCGAGCTTCGCAGATATTTTCTATGGCAACAGCTTCAATAACCAGTTGCTGCCGGTGAAGCTGAGTGATGAAGAGGTCGACGAACTGTTTGCGCTGGTGCAGGCAAACCCGGGTATTCGTTTTGAGGTGGATCTGGAAGCCATGGAAGTGAAAGCGGGCGATAAGCGCTACGCCTTTACGCTGGATGCCTTCCGTCGCCACTGCATGATGAATGGTCTGGACAGCATAGGCCTGACGCTGCAGCACGACGACGCCATTGCCGCCTACGAACAACGCCTGCCCGCGTTTATGGGTTAACAAAAAAGCCGGGCGCAATGCCCGGCTTTTTTAAACGTCTTTCACCCGCGAAGTTATCAGCAGGGTAAATACGCCCATCCCCGCCACCGCCCAGTACACGGCGTAATGTCCGAAACTTTCCACCAGCGCGCCCTGAATAACACCCGCCAGGATCACCCCGGTAGAGATACTGTTAGTGAACAGCGTGGTCGCCGATCCGGCGCGTCCCGGCATCAGATCCTGGAACCAGATCATGCCGATCGCCGCGATGATCCCGATAAACACCGCATTAAAGATCTGCAATATCAGCAGCGCCTGCGTGCTCTGAAAACACAGCAGACCGATATAAAACAGCACGGCGGAAACCACTGCCAGCAGCATGATCCGCCGTTTACCAATACGCTTCACGTAATAGCCCGCCAGCAGCATCACCGGAATTTCCAGACCGGCGGCAGTCCCCATCAGCACGCCTGCCAGCTTATCCGGCAGCCCCAGTTCGCTACTGATCCACAGCGGCATATCGATGAAATACATGGTGTTGCAGGTCCACATTAACACCGAGGCGATAAACAGCAGGCGCACGTTTTTATCCTGCCACCCGCTTACCTGCGTTAACGCGACATCCGTCTTTGCGGTTTCCCGTGGCATGGACGGCAGCGCCAGCGCAATGGCGGCAAAACTCAGCACAAAGATCGCCGCGGCGAACAGAAACATGGCGGTAAAGCCGTAATTGAGCGCCAGCAGAAACGCCAGCGGCGGCCCAATAACCCAGGCCAGCGACAGCTGCGCACGCATCACCGAGCTGAACATCACCGCTTCACGGGCAGAGCTGTCGGCATATTCCCGTGCAAGGGCAAACAGTTGCGGCATAGTGGTATTCGCCAGCGCCGAAAGCAGCACGCCTGCGGTAATCAGCGTCAGGTAATGGCGGGAAAAAGCAAACAGTACGCAGTTGCCGATGGCCATCACGCAACAGAACAGTATCAGTTTGCGCCGGTCACCCTGGGTATCGGATCGCTTTGCCAGCCACAGGCTTACCACGATCCCGGCCAGGGCGTTAACGGTATAAAACAGCCCGACCCAAAACGGTCGCACGTCCACTTCCCGGCTCAGAAACAGACTCAGCGTCGGGGCCTGCAACGCGCTCGCCACGCCAACCATAAAGGTAACGCCCATAAACGCCAGATAGATCCCATTCACTCTGCGACCGTGCGTTAATAACCACTGCATAACGTGCATCCTTTCAAAAGGGAGAAGCGCCAGAAGCCTGGACACCACATCATTCGCGTGCGTCAAAGCGGCATAAAAACAAGACCCGTCATGGGCCGGGTAACGAAGACAGCCTGCACAGGGCTGTCGGAATGATGAAGTGTACAATGAAAAAAGCCAGCAGTTGAATCTGCTGGCGGGTGAAAAGCACCAATACTCAGTCACACTTGATGCCTGCAATGTTCACCGGGAAAACAGGACGCGCTTCAGGACGTTAGGGCATCGTCGCGGGCCAGCGGCAGTACCTCAACGCTTCTCCCCTGAACCTTGTCCACCACAGCGGAATCATCACTTTCATCAGCGCAAATTATTGGCTTAATATAGGGAAAGAAAAACAGATGCGTTTCATAACGGGAGTTCCCCTTTTATGTCTTCTTCCCGGCTCCAACAACAATTTATCCGCCTGTGGCAATGCTGTGACGGTAAGCCGCAGGAAACCACGCTAAACGAGCTGGCCGAGCTGCTGAATTGCTCGCGCCGCCATATGCGGACATTGCTTAACGCCATGCAGGATAAAGGATGGTTGACCTGGGAAGCCGAAGCGGGACGCGGCAAACGGTCGAAGCTGGCTTTTCTCTACACCGGCCTCGCGCTTCAGCAACAGCGTGCCGAAGACCTGCTTGAGCAGGATCGGATCGATCAACTGGTGCAGATCGTCGGCGACAAAGCCGCCGTACGCCAGATGCTGATCTCCCATCTGGGCCGCAGTTTCCGCCAGGGACGCCATATTCTGCGCATCCTCTACTATCGCCCCCTGAGAAACCTGTTGCCGGGCACTGCGTTACGGCGCTCCGAAACCCATATCGTGCGGCAAATATTCAGCGGGCTGACGCGCATAAATGAGGAAAACGGGGAAATCGAAGCGGACATTGCCCACCACTGGCAGCAGTTAAGTCCGCTGCACTGGCGTTTCTTTTTGCGCCCCGGCATCCATTTTCACCACGGTCGCGAGCTGGATATGCAGGATGTCATCAGCTCGCTGCAACGCATTAACACCCTGGCGCTCTATTCGCATATTACGCGGATTGAATCCCCCACCGCCTGGACGCTGGATATTCATCTCGCCCAGCCGGATCGCTGGTTGCCGTGGCTGATGGGCAGCGTTGCGGCGATGATCCTGCCGCGTGAATGGCCGTCGATGAGTAACTTCGCCAGCCGCCCGGTTGGGACGGGCCCTTACGCCGTGGTGCGCAACAATAATAACCAGCTTAAAATCCACGCGTTCGATGACTACTTCGGCTATCGGGCGTTGATCGACGAAGTCAATTTCTGGGTACTCCCGGATCTGGGCGATGAGCTCAGTAGTGGCGTGCATCTGGAATCGTCGACCGAAGGCGAAGAAAAAGCGGTGGAAAGCCGTCTTGAGGAAGGCTGTTACTATCTGCTGTATGACAAGCGTTCTGCCCGCGGCGCGCTACCGCAGGTGAAAAGCTGGCTGAGCCATGTGTTGTCGCCGGTGAATTTGTTGTGGCGGGCCAGCGAACAGCATCAGCGTTACTGGTTTCCGGCGTATGGTTTACTGCCGCGCTGGCATCATACCCATCCTTCAACCGCCCATGAAAAACCCGCCGGGCTGGAAACGTTAACCCTGACCTTTTATGGCGAGCATATCGAGCACCGGGCCATCGCCGATATCATGGCGTCGATCCTGGCGGAGCATCACGTTACGCTCGAGATCCGGGAAGTGGACTATAACGCGTGGCATCAGGGCGAGATCGTCAGCGATATCTGGCTGAACAGCGCCAACTTTACCCTGCCGCTGGAGTTTTCGCTGTTCGCGCATCTGTTTGAAACGCCGCTGATGCAGCACTGCGTCCCCATCGACTGGCAGGCCGATGCGCAACGCTGGCAGGCAGGCGAATTAAATCATGCGGCATGGTGCCAGCAACTGCTTGAGAAACAAGCGATTCAACCACTAATCCATCACTGGCTGATGATTCAGGGCAAGCGCAGTATGCGTGGTGTGCGGATGAACACTCTCGGCTGGTTTGATTTTAAATCCGCCTGGTTTGCCCCTCCGGAACCATAATTCTTTTAAACATTTATTAAATCATTACAATACTTACCGTTCTCAACGGGGTGCCGCAGGAAACTGCGCGCTGAGATAATACCCGTCGAACCTGATCCGGATAACGCCGGCGAAGGGATTTGAGGCTGCCTGCTCAAAATCCTTTGCCACTTCCTTTTGAGGTGCAAAGTGTTCAAAAAATTATTGCCATTACTGGTCCTTGCGACCGCCCCGGTTTTCGCTAAGCCTGCGCTCACCGTTTATACCTATGATTCGTTCTCCGCTGACTGGGGCCCGGGCCCGAAAGTCAAAGCCGCGTTTGAAAAAGAGTGCGACTGCGAACTCAAATTCGTGGCGCTGGAAGACGGCGTCTCGCTGCTTAACCGTCTGCGGATGGAAGGTAAAAACAGCAAGGCGGATGTGATCCTCGGGCTGGATAACAACCTGCTGGAAGCCGCGACCCAAACCGGCCTGTTCGCCAAAAAGCGGCGTGAAAAGCGACGCGGTGAACGTCCCCGGCGGCTGGCAAAACGACACTTTCGTGCCGTTTGATTATGGCTATTTCGCCTTCGTGTATGACAAAACCAAACTGGCGAATCCGCCGAAAAGCCTCAAAGAGCTGGTAGAGAGCGATCAGAAATGGCGGGTAATTTATCAGGACCCGCGCACCAGTACGCCTGGACTCGGCCTGCTGCTGTGGATGCAAAAAGTGTATGGCGATGATGCGCCGCAGGCCTGGAAAAAACTGGCTGCCAAAACCGTTACGGTGACCAAAGGCTGGAGCGAAGCCTACGGCCTGTTTCAGAAAGGCGAAAGCGATCTGGTATTGAGTTACACCACCTCGCCGGCGTACCACATTATTGAAGAGAAAAAGGATCAGTACGCCGCTGCTAACTTCAGCGAAGGACACTATCTGCAGGTGGAAGTCGCCGGACGTCTTGCCAGCAGCAAACAGCCCGAGCTGGCGCAAAAATTCCTGACGTTTATGGTGTCTCCGGCGTTCCAGAACACCATTGCTACCGGCAACTGGATGTATCCGGTGACGGATGTCGCCCTGCCGCAAGGCTTTGAACAGCTCAACAAACCGCAAACCACGCTTCAGTTTACGCCGCAGGAAGTCGCGTCCCAACGCGCAAACTGGATTAATACATGGCTTCGCGCCGTCAGCCGCTGATTCCGGGCTGGCTGTGGCCAGGTGCCAGCGCCGCGCTGTTAATGGTGGCGGTGGCCCTCGCGGCCTTTAGCGCGCTGTGGTTTAACGCGCCGTCTTTTGGCGGCGCAGGCTTCTGGCAGGATAGCTATCTCTGGCACGTAATACGCTTTTCGTTCTGGCAGGCGCTGCTTTCCGCACTGCTGTCGGTGATCCCCGCCATTCCGCTTGCCCGCGCCCTGTACCGACGACGCTTCCCTGGCCGTCAGGCGCTGTTGCGCCTGTGCGCCATGACGCTAATCTTACCGGTGCTGGTGGCGGTATTCGGCCTGCTGAGCGTTTACGGACGCACCGGCTGGCTGGCCGCGCTGTGGCATGCGCTCGGCCTTGAGTGGACATTTTCCCCCTATGGCTTACAGGGGATTTTACTGGCCCACGTCTTTTTTAACATGCCCATGGCGACGCGCCTGCTGCTGCAAACCCTTGAGCAAATCCCCGGCGAACAGCGCCAGATTGCCGCACAGCTTAATATGCGCGGCTGGTATTTTTTTCGGCTGGTGGAATGGCCGTGGATCCGCCGCCAGCTCCCCTCCATCGCCGCATTAATTTTTATGCTCTGTTTTGCCAGCTTCGCCACGGTACTTTCCTTGGGCGGCGGGCCGCAGGCCACCACCATTGAACTGGCGATCTATCAGGCGCTGAGCTTTGATTACGATCCGGGGCGCGCCGCGCTGCTGGCGCTGATTCAGATGACCTGCTGCCTGGGGCTGGTCCTGTTAAGCCAGCGCTTAGGCAAAGCCATCGCGCCGGGCGTAAATCAGATCCCGGGCTGGCGCGATCCGCAGGATAGCTGGCGCAGCAGGCTGACCGACAGCGTGCTCATTATTCTGGCGCTGATGATGCTGTTGCCGCCCCTGCTGGCGGTGATTGTTGACGGACTCAAGGGCGATATCGTCAGGGTGCTGTCGCAACCTGTGCTCTGGGACGCGCTCTGGACTTCGCTGCGCATCGCGCTTGGCGCCGGGTTGCTGTGCGTCACGCTGACCATGATGCTGCTGTGGAGCGGGCGAGAGCTGCATCTGCGCCAGCGGCGTATCGCGGCGCAGAGCCTTGAGCTCAGCGGCATGTTGATTCTGGCGATGCCGGGGATCGTGCTGGCGACGGGCTTTTTCCTGCTGCTGAATAACACTCTTGGCCTGCCCGACTCGGCGGATGGCATTGTCATGTTTACCAATGCGCTGATGGCCGTGCCGTACGCCCAGAAAGTGCTGGATAACCCGATGCGCGATATCGCGTTACGTTACGGCCCCCTCTGCCAGTCGCTGGATATTCAGGGTATCAACCGCCTGAAACTTATCGAGCTGCGGGCGCTGAAAAAACCCATCGCCCAGGCGATGGCCTTCGCCAGTGTGCTGTCGATTGGCGACTTTGGCGTGGTGGCGCTGTTCGGCAATGACAATTTCCGCACGCTGCCTTACTACCTGTATCAGCAGATTGGCGCGTACCGGGGAGACGACGGTGCGGTGACGTCGCTGTTGCTGCTGTTGTTATGCTTTGCGCTATTCACGGTCATTGAAAAACTGGCGGGACGACATGCTAACGCTCACTGATGTAACCTGGCTTTATCACCATTTGCCGATGCGGTTTTCTTTTACCGCCGGGGCGGGCGAACGCATTGCGGTTCTCGGGCCAAGCGGCGCCGGTAAAAGCACCCTGCTCAACCTGATTGCCGGGTTCCTGAGCCCGGCCAGCGGACGTATCGAACTGGCGGGCAATAATCACACCGATACGCCGCCGTCAAAGCGCCCCGTTTCGGTATTGTTCCAGGAGAACAACCTGTTTCACCACCTGACGGTGCGCCAGAATATCGGGCTGGGGCTACACCCCGGACTCAAACTGACTGATGCGCAGAAGAATGAGGTCATCACGCTTGCCGGGAAAATGGGCATTGAAGCGTTGCTGGCGCGTCTGCCGGGCGAGCTGTCAGGTGGCCAGCGTCAGCGTGTAGCGCTGGCGCGCTGTCTGATCCGTCAACAGCCGATTTTGTTGCTGGACGAGCCCTTTTCGGCGCTCGATCCGGCGTTGCGTAAGGAGATGTTGAGCCTGCTGGAGACCCAGTGCCGCGAACGCAATATGACGCTGCTGATGGTTTCGCACAGTCTGGAAGATGCGCTCAGCATTGCGCCGCGTAGCCTGGTGGTGCGCGATGGCCGTATCATCTGGGACGGGGCCACCGCGACGCTACTGGAAGGAAACAGCGACGCCTCTGCGCTGCTGGGCATCGACCGTTAGTGGCCGGAGACCACTTTCCAGAGAATGTGTCGGTAAACCGGCATTAAGGGATGATTGAGGATGGCAATAAACGCCCCGACCCCCGCCACGCTGACCAGCGGCGCGACCCACATTAACCGGGCTCGCGGCAGCCATTGCACCAGTTTATCGCTGGGATTGGCTTTGGCGCTGCGCCATAAGCGCCAGCACAGCCACGCCGCCAGCCACAGCAGCAACGCCACGCCGAGCAGCATCCATTTAAACGCGCTGCTTTGCTGATCCGCCGGGATATCAATCGCCGCGCCCGCAAGAATGCCGGGCAGGAAATAGCACGGCGGCCACAGCAGGCAACCAATCAGATTGGGTGGAAGAAACTTGAGCGCCGGGAGATCCAGCATTCCGGCGACCATCGGCACCAGCGGACGCGTCGGCCCGACGAAGCGCCCGACCAGAATGGTGAACATACTGTGTTGATGCAGCGCGTGCTCGGTTTTATCCAGCAGCGCTTTGTTTTTCTTGAGAAATGACCACCGGTGCAGCGGTTTTTTGAAGCGCCAGCCCAGCCAGAATGAGATCCAGTCACCCAGCATACAGCCGACAATGCCCACCGCCCAGGGCCTGGTAAAAATTGACTTCTCCGCTGCCGATAAGCGCCCCTAAACCCGCCATCATGACCGTACCGGGCAGCAGTAACCCCACCAGCGCCAGAGATTCCAGAAACGCCACCAGCGCAATGGCAATAAGCGAATAAGCCGCTGACTGGGTAATAAAATGATCCAGAAATGCTTCCATAAAGGTTCCGGTAAAATAACGAGGGAGGGATTCTCCCGACCGCCCTGACCTGCGTCAAGGTATCGTTAATGTTTATAGCTTACCGGTTGTGACATTCCTAAATTTATTAAGGTTCCGTTTAGGTTCAACTAACCCGACTCGCACCCGGCGCGAAATTCGCTCGGGCTGGCGCCGGTGCATTTCTTAAACACGCGGGAAAAATAGAGCTGATCTTCAAAGCCGACATTGCGCCCCGACGGTGGCGATCGGCATCCGCGTCGTGCTCAGCAGCAGCTTCGCCTGGCTGATGCGCTGATCCTCTCGCCAGCTCAGTACGCTCACCCCTAACTGCTGGCGGAACAGATGAGACAGGCGCGACTGCGACAGGCAGACATGTTGCGCCACGCCCGCGATATCGAAATGGCTGTCGGCTAAATGGTCGCTGATATACTGGCAGGCATCGCGCACGCGGTTATCCAGCGGCGCTTTCATGGATTCGCTGATCGCTTCAACGCGGCGTAAGAACAACTGTTCGAGCAGATTGATCGCCAGCAGCTCCGAATAACGGCCCTGCCCCTGAGACGCATCAATAATTTGCTGGAACAGGGTGGAGAACGCCTCCTGCTCGCCTTCTGCCGGACGGTAATAGCCGGTCTGGGCAAAAATCGCCGGCCAGCTTAACCACTCCTGCCAGTAGGCGCGCGGACGGAAATAAACCCACTGGTGATACCACTCTTTGGCCTGTGGGCTTCGGCCGTAATGGTGGACTTCGCCTGGCGGGAACAGCAGCATGTCTCCCGGTTTGCAGATAAACTCTTTACCCTGATTTTTGACCACGCCCTCTCGCCGCGAATGGTGAGGTTCAGGATGTAACCTTTCATGCCAAGTGGCCGATCGATAAAGAAATCGAGATGGCCTTCGGCGTCAATGGGGGTCAATCCCGCCACCAGATGCGCATTAAATGAATACCCTGGCAACAGGGGATCGTTTTGCGTTTCAGCCATAGTAAATCGCGCTCCACCATCGGTGGGAAGAGACCATTTGTCCATATCTTACGACACCCCTCAAAATTGGGAATAACCGAAGCCATGAACCACAATAACCCACTTTACCACCGGATTTGAACCTAATAACTCATCAAGATAACCGCTCACATCAGGCTTTTCGCTTGATAACCAAAGTGTCTATAAGTGCGACAGAATTGTCCACATCTATTATTTGCGTAAGCTCACAATTCGGGAAGGCATAGCACTTTAGTCCATAAGATAAGCCAAATACACCTGACTCTTTTTCGCCCGTAAATCTAATGTCACTCCATGTTTGATTATCCATGGAGTGAAAAAATGGCCATTGCGCTGGGACTCGACTTTGGCAGCGACTCGGTACGTGCGTTAGCAGTTGACTGCACCTCGGGCGCTGAACTTGCCACCAGTGTGGAATGGTATCCGCGTTGGCAGGCAGGACAATATTGCAACGCTGCCCGTAACCAATTCCGCCACCATCCCCTTGATTACATTGAATCCATGGAAGCCGCGCTGAAAGGCGTGCTCGGCCAGTTGGATCAAGATCAACGCCTGCAGGTGGTCGGTATCGGCGTCGATACCACAGGCTCCACCCCAGCGCCCATCGATGCCGACGGCAACGTACTGGCGCTGAACCCGGGCTTTGCCGATAACCCGAACGCCATGTTTGTGTTATGGAAAGACCACACGGCGGTTGAAGAAGCCGAGGCCATTACCCGCTTATGCCATCAACCGGACAAAATCGACTACTCGCGCTATATCGGCGGCGTGTACTCCAGCGAATGGTTCTGGGCAAAGATTCTTCACGTGACCCGTCAGGACGCCGACGTGGCCCAGGCCGCTACCTCGTGGATCGAACTGTGCGACTGGATCCCGGCGCTGCTGTCCGGCACCACCTGCACCTGGCGCGATTCGCCGTGGACGCTGCAGCGCAGGGCACAAATCACTGTGGCATGAAAGCTGGGGCGGCTTGCCGCCGCAGAGTTTCTTCGACGAACTCGACCCTGTCATCAGCCAGCACCTCGACCTGCCGCTGTTTACCGACACCTGGACCGCCGATGTTCCTGTTGGCACTTTAACGGCGGACTGGGCAGCGCGCCTTGGTCTGTCTGAAAGCGTCGTTATTAGCGGTGGCGCTTTCGACTGCCATATGGGTGCGGTGGGCGCAAATGCCCAGCCCAATACCCTGGTGAAAGTCATCGGTACCTCAACCTGCGACATTTTGATTGCCGATAAAGAAACCGTTGGCGATCGCGCCGTGAAAGGCATTTGCGGCCAGGTTGATGGCAGCGTGGTGCCTGATTTTATCGGGATGGAAGCGGGTCAGTCGGCATTCGGCGACATGTATGCCTGGTTTAGCCGCTTACTGAGTTGGCCACTGGATCAACTTGCCGCGCAGCATCCGGAACTTAAAACCCAAATCAGCGAAAGCAAAAAAGCGCTGCTGCCTGCGCTGACTGCTGACTGGGCGAAACAGCCGTCGCTTGATCACCTGCCGGTGATCCTCGACTGGTTTAACGGTCGCCGTACGCCGTTCGCCAACCAGCGTCTGAAAGGCGTGATCACCGATGTCAATCTCGCGACTGACGCGCCGCTGCTGTTCGGCGGGCTGATCGCCTCTACCGCATTCGGTGCGCGCGCCATTATGGAGTGCTTTACCGACCAGGGCATCCCAGTCAACGAAGTAGTGGCGCTGGGCGGCATCGCCCGTAAGAACCAGGTGATCATGCAGGTTTGCTGCGATGTGCTGAACCGCCCACTGCAGATTGTCGGCTCCGATCAGTGTTGCGCCCTGGGCGCAGCGATTTTCGCTGCTGTCGCAGCGGGCGTGTACGACGATATCCCCCAGGCGCAACAGGCCATGGCGAGCGAGATGGAAAAAACGCTCCAGCCGGACCCGGCCACCGCGGCGCGCTTCGAAGAATTGTATCGTCGCTATCAACGCTGGTGCGAGAGCGCCGAACTCCACTATTCCCCCTCTGACACGGCCGAAGCCTCTGACGCCGACCGTGCAGCCCCGACGCTTTAAGGACAAGACAATGACAGCCTTCAGTAAATACGAAGTATGGTTTGTAATCGGCAGCCAACATCTGTACGGCCCGGAAACGCTGCGCCAGGTGACGCAACATGCTCAGCAGGTGGTGGATTCCCTGAACAGCGAAGCCAAACTGCCTTGCAAACTGGTGCTCAAACCGCTGGGCACTTCCCCGGATGAGATCACCAGCATCTGCCGCGACGCTAACTACCACGACAATTGCGCCGGGATGATGGTGTGGCTGCACACCTTCTCGCCAGCCAAAATGTGGATTAACGGCCTGAGCATCCTCAACAAGCCGCTGCTGCAATTCCATACCCAGTTCAATGCCCAAATCCCGTGGGACAGCATTGATATGGACTTTATGAACCTGAACCAGACTGCGCACGGCGGCCGTGAATTCGGCTTTATTGGCGCGCGTATGCGTCAACAGCACAGCGTAGTGACCGGTTACTGGAAAGATCCTCAGGCGCATCAACGCATCGGCTCCTGGATGCGTCAGGCCGTATCTAAGCAGGAAACCCGCCACCTCAAAGTGGTACGTTTTGGCGATAACATGCGTGAAGTGGCTGTGACCGACGGCGATAAAGTCGCGGCACAAATCAAATTCGGCTTCTCGGTTAATACCTGGGGCGTCGGCGACCTGGTAGCGGTCGTGAATGAAATCAGCAATGGCGACATCAGCGCGCTGGTGGACGAGTACGAAAGCAGCTATCGCCTGACGCCGGCGGCGCAGGTCAACGGCGACAAGCGCCAGAACGTCATCGACGCGGCGCGTATCGAACTCGGCATGAAACGCTTCCTTGAGCAGGGCGGATTCCATGCTTTCACCACCACCTTTGAAGATCTGCATGGCCTGAAACAGCTGCCTGGCCTGGCGGTACAGCGTCTGATGCAGCAAGGCTACGGCTTTGCGGGCGAAGGCGACTGGAAGACCGCCGCACTGCTGCGCATCATGAAAGTGATGTCCGGCGGCCTGAATGGCGGCACCTCCTTTATGGAGGATTACACCTACAACTTCGAATCCGGCAACGACATGGTGCTGGGCTCCCACATGCTGGAAGTCTGCCCGTCCATCGCCACTGACGAAAAACCGATCCTTGACGTGCAATACCTCGGAATCGGCGGTAAAGACGATCCGGCTCGCTTGATCTTCTCCAGCAAAACCGGTCCGGGTATCAACGCCAGCCTTATCGATCTGGGCGATCGTTTCCGTCTGCTGGTCAACTGCGTGGATACCGTTGAAGCACCGCATGCCCTGCCGAAATTACCGGTCGCAAACGCGCTGTGGAAAGCGCAGCCAGACCTGACCACCGCCTCAGAAGCCTGGATCCTGGCGGGCGGCGCTCACCATACCGTATTCAGCCATGCCCTGACCCTCGACGATATGCGCCTGTTCGCAGAGCTCAATGACATCGAGCTGACGGTAATCGATAACGACACCCGCCTGCCTGCGTTCAAAGACGCGCTGCGCTGGAACGAGGTGTATTACGGCCTGAAACGCTAATCACAGGGGAACCTTTGGCCAGCCCACGCGGCTGGCCCCTTTTTTTAGCGGAGGAACACGATGTTAGAAGATTTGAAACGTCAGGTGCTGGAAGCCAACCTTGCGCTACCGGCACATAACCTGGTAACCCTGACCTGGGGCAACGTCAGCGCCGTCTGCCGCGAGCAGGGCGTATTTGTTATCAAGCCGTCCGGGTGGATTATTCGGTGATGACCGCCGAGGACATGGTCGTGGTGAGCATCGAAACCGGCGAGGTGGTAGAAGGTAAAAAGAAACCCTCTTCCGATACGCCGACTCACCGCCTGTTGTATCAACAGTTTCCGGATATCGGCGGCATTGTGCACACTCACTCCCGCCACGCCACCATCTGGGCGCAGGCCGGGAAAAGCATTCCCGCGACGGGCACCACCCATGCCGATTACTTTTACGGCGCGATCCCCTGCACCCGGAAAATGACCGATGATGAAATCAACGGCCAGTATGAATGGGATACCGGGACGGTGATTGTGGAAACCTTCCGCGAACTGGGCATTGAAGCGAAACAAATGCCTGGCGTGCTGGTGCATTCCCACGGCCCGTTCGCCTGGGGCAAAGACGCGATGGACGCAGTACACAACGCCATCGTTATGGAAGAAGTGGCCTATATGGGCATCTTCTGCCGCCAGCTCACGCCGGACTTACCGCCCATGCAGCAAACGTTGCTGGATAAACACTACCTGCGTAAGCATGGCGCCAAAGCGTATTACGGACAGTAATAAACCCTGATTTACACGCCTGATGAGAACTTTATCAGGCGTTTTTTCTTGATGGTCAGTTTATAAAATTTATGCAATTTGAAAGGCGTTAATAAAACTGTTTTTATCTTTCGATAATATTAATTAATGCCGCTATTTATTTTATAGCGTAACACCCCTCCTGTATATTCTAAAAATAAACCCGCACCTGAATAACGCACCACTCATAAATATTACACATGAATTCGGCATATATTAGTCGTTATTTAAATAGAACAATATCACCCAACATTAAAAAACACACAAATCTATTGATATTTACATAATGCAACAGATAAACCGTTCTTAAGCCCTGAGGGTTCCTTTATTCTGTAAAAATGATTTACATCATATAGCACAATAAAAAGCCCCCTTTAAGGGCTTATGTCATTTCGTGCGCCAGTTATTTAATCAGCTTCATTAAAAAACCATCTTTATCGTTGGCATTCCGAATCGCCAATGCCGGTGGTTAATATCACGTTTTCGCGAGAACAGGACGCAATGAATTTATTAACAGGAAAAGCACATCGCTCCAAAGCAAGGAATGCTGTTTACAGCCTTTTAGCCTGGGTGCAGATTATTTTACAGGTTGTTTTACCCTTATTCTCCTTCGCGTCCGTTAGCGCACGCGCAGACGATCAGCCCCGGACGCATGCAGACACGTTACCGTCCAGCGCCGCCGTATCTGCGACCGCCCCCGATGCGCTGCCTGCGTCCGCAACCTTAAGCACAGTTGCCACCTCGCTCTCATCCAGCGGCGCGGCCGGGCTTACAGGCTCAGCTCGCACTGCGGCAGCAGGATATGCCGCATCCTCAGCCCAGACATGGTTAAATCAGTTCGGCACCGCCCGCATACAATTAAACGTTGATGAAAACGGCAACTGGGATGACAGCGCATTCGATTTTCTGGCCCCACTCTACGACAATAAAAAGTCGCTGCTGTTTACCCAGCTTGGTTTACGCGCGCCTGATGGCCGCACGACCGGAAATATCGGAATGGGCGTTCGTACGTTTTATCGAGAAGACTGGATGTTCGGCGCCAACGTCTTTATGGATGATGACTTTACGGGTAAAAATCGCCGCATCGGCATTGGTGCAGAAGCCTGGACCAATAATCTTAAATTCTCGGCAAATACCTATATGGGTACCACGACGTGGCATCAGTCGCGCGACTTCGCCGATTATAATGAGAAACCCGCTGATGGTTATGATATTCGCGCCGAAGGTTATCTCCCCGCGTGGCCGCAACTGGGCGGGAAATTAATGTATGAGCAGTATTATGGCGAGAATGTTGCATTATTCGATAAAGACCATTTGCAACATAATCCCTCTGCGGTGACCGCAGGCGTAAATTATACGCCGGTACCGCTTATTACTTTTGGGGTGGATTATAAGCGCGGTCAAAATTCAATGGATGAAACCCTGTTTGGCATCAATTTGCGCTATGTCCCCGGCCAGTCCTGGGAACAACAACTCTCCCCTTCCCAGGTCGCCCTCGAACGTAGCCTTCAGGGAAGCCGCTACGATTTAGTCGAGCGCAATAATGTGATTACCCTGCAATATAAGAAAAAACAGCAGGACGACAGGCTGGCGGATATGACGCTGGCCCTCGTTAAAGACAACAGCCCGGCAGATGGCGTGAGCGCGAATCTCGTTACGCTTCATGCCGTCACGGGCAGTGGTGCCCCGGCGCGCAACGCCGTCATTAACTGGACCACCACGGGCACTGCCCGGCTCAGCGCCACGAGCAGCGTAACCGACAGCATGGGTTATGCCACAGTCAGCGTGGCGGATCCTGCAGCGGAACAGGTTATCGTTCAGGCGACGTCCGGCGACGTGAGCCGTTCGGTCGCCACAACGTTTATTCAGTCCGTTTCCAGGCTGGATTTTACAACTGACGCAGAATAACAGTCTGGCGGATGGTAGCGCACAAAATGCCGGTCAGCTCAGGGTAACCGACGCCAGCGGAAAAGCGCTCCCCAACGTTGCTGTCACCTGGAAGGTCAATAATGGCGCGGTTATCGTCAGCAGCGCTGCGCAAACTGATGAACATGGCGAAGCGAAGGTGAATTTTACCAGCACCCATCCTGGCGTGGTGACCTTAACGGCCAGTGCGGATAACCAAACCGCTTCCATTGATTCAGCGTTTGTTGCCAATACAATCGCGTCGCTGGACGTTAGCACCTATGCCAATAATGCGCCTGCGGATGGGATTTCACTCAACGAAGTGCGCGCCATCGTTAAAGACGCCGCCAACAATCCCATGCCCAACGTCAGCGTGACATGGCAGGTGGCTAATAGTCAGACGGCGACGCTGGACAATCCCACTACCCTGTCCGACGCAAATGGCATGGCGACTGTTCATATTAAAGACAGTGTCGCCGAGCCGGTTTCCGTTACTGCAAGCGCAGGGACGCTGACGGGGACGGCGCAAGTCACTTTCTCGGCGATAGCGGTTAATGCCGTCACCGTCACTATGGAGAAAGACAACGCCGTAGCGGATGGCGCGCAGATCAACACCGCCCGCGCCCTGGTGACCGATGCTAACGGCAAACCGTTAGCCCATACCGAGGTGAACTGGGAAATCGGCGGCAGCGGTGCCAGCGCGACAACGCCGCTGACCCTGCAAACCAATGAGAATGGGATCGCCACCCTGAGCGTAAACGATCGCAATGGCGATAAAGGCGAAGTGGTACCGTTGATCGCTCATGCCGGAGGCCAGCAAGGGCAGGTTAATGCCACCTTTAAACCGTATAAGTTTGGGCCCGTGACCAACGTTGAACTGGAACATGAATCCACAGGCTGGATCAATATCAACACCGTTATCGATGGCCTGGATATCACCGTCGCGCCATATGAAGGCATGGCGGAAGGCGATCGCATCACAGTGAATTTCAACGTTACCGGCACCCCTGCGCCTAAATCGTCACCGCTGCCGAACGTGACGCTGCCGGTCCACATCGTCACCGCGGCGGAAGTGGGTAAACCCCCTGATGTTTACCATTGAGCCTGATTCGTTAATGAATGTGGAGTCATCAGGTCCCGGCTGGCCGCTTGAAGCCGTCGCCACCGTAGAAACCGAGAAACCTGCGACGTCCCAGCACGCCACGGGTAAATCAGATACGTGGAATTTTGACACGCTGGCATCATAAAGGCGCAAGGAAAAGACGCCCCGCCAGAGTGGACGAGGCGTCTTTTCAAACAATACCGGGCGGCGTTACCGTCAGGCTTAAACGGCGTGGATCTGTCGTGCTGCCTGCGCAAAACCGGCTTTCTGCGACGGGAAATACGCTGATACGCCGTTTATCTTGTACCTCGCGAAGTGCCTCCGGAACACTGTACAAAACACCAGCACCCTTGCATAAACCAGGCTATAATCACGCCTGGTTTTTTAATGAGAAAATAGCGTGGCAGAAACGCGGCAGGGGTTTGTGCTGACCCGACACTGGCGGGATACGCCGCAGGGCACTGAAGTCGAATTCTGGCTGGCGACCGACGCCGGGCCGCTTTGCGTAACGCTGCCTTTTCAGGAGTCGGTAGCATTTGTGCCGCAAGCCCAGCGCGCCCGCGTTGAACGTGCGCTGGCGGGCGAAACCTATCGCCTCGATCCCCTCACCCTGCGTGATTTTCACCATCAACCGGTTTGCGGTCTCTACTTTCGCCAGCATCGACAGCTCATGCGCTGTGAAAAATTGCTGCGCGAAGCAGGTGTCACGGTATACGAAGCCGATGTGCGTCCGCCGGAGCGCTATTTGATGGAGCGTTTTATCACCGCGCCGGTTTGGGTTACCGGTGAGATGCGCGGCGGCGTGCTGCGTGACGCCAGGATGAAACCGAACCCGTCTTATCGTCCTGCGCTGAAATGGGTTTCGCTGGATATCGAAACCACCCGCCATGGCGAATTGTATTGCATCGGTCTTGAGGGTTGCGGCCAGCGCATCGTGTATATGCTCGGCCCGGAAAATGGCCAGGCCGACGGGCTCGATTTTACCCTTGAATACGTCGCCAGCCGTCCGCAACTGCTGGAAAAGCTTAACGCCTGGTTTGCCGAACACGATCCCGATGTGCTGATTGGCTGGAACGTGATTCAGTTCGATTTAAAAATGCTGCAAAAACATGCCGAACGCTATGGCATCCCGCTACGACTGGGACGCAATCAGCAGGAACTTGAATGGCGGGAGCACGGTTTCAAAGCAGGCGTATTCTTCGCCCAGGCACCGGGCAGGCTGATTATTGACGGTATCGATGCGCTTAAATCAGCGTTCTGGAACTTTTCCTCGTTCTCGCTGGAAGCGGTGGCGCAGGAACTGCTCGGTGAAGGGAAAGCCATCGATAACCCCTGGGATAGGATGGCGGAAATTGATCGTCGTTTCGCCGAAGATAAGCCCGCACTTGCCACGTATAACCTTAAAGACTGCGAACTGGTCACGCGCATTTTCCACAAAACCGAGATTATGCCGTTTTTACTGGAGCGCGCCTCGGTGAACGGGCTGCCCGTCGACCGTCACGGCGGCTCGGTGGCCGCCTTCAGCCATCTTTATTTTCCGCGTATGCACCGCGCCGGGTTCGTCGCCCCCAACCTCGGCGATGTGCCGCCCCAGGCCAGCCCTGGCGGCTATGTGATGGATTCACGACCGGGATTGTACGATTCGGTGCTGGTGCTGGATTACAAAAGCCTGTATCCGTCCATTATCCGCACCTTTCTCATCGATCCGGTCGGGCTGGTGGAAGGGCTGGCGCATCCTGATAATGCGCACAGCGTTGAAGGCTACCTTAATGCGCGCTTCTCCCGCACCACGCATTGCCTGCCGGAGATTGTGTCGCAAATCTGGCTGGGCCGCGAAGAGGCCAAGAAGCACGGCAATAAGCCGCTCTCCCAGGCGTTGAAAATCATCATGAATGCCTTTTATGGCGTGCTCGGCACCAGCGCCTGCCGGTTCTTCGATCCGCGGCTGGCGTCCTCTATCACCCTGCGTGGGCATGACATCATGCGTCAGACCAAAGCGTTGATTGAAGCCGAAGGCTTTGACGTGATTTACGGCGATACCGATTCCACATTCGTGTGGTTAAAGAAACCCTACGATAACGCCCATGCCAGCGACATCGGCAACGCGCTGGTCGCGAAAGTGAACCAGTGGTGGCGCGACCATCTCAGGCAGACGCTGAATGTGGAAAGCGCGCTGGAGCTGGAGTACGAAACACATTTTAACCGTTTCCTGATGCCGACGATCCGGGGCGCAGAAATGGGCAGCAAGAAGCGCTACGCCGGGCTGATTGAGGATGGCGGTGAACCGCGCATGGTATTTAAAGGGCTGGAGACGGTGCGCACCGACTGGACGCCGCTGGCGCAAAACTTCCAGCAGGCGCTGTATTTGAAAATTTTCCGCCGCGAGCCGTATCAGGACTACGTGCGCGAAACCATCGCCCGGCTGCTCAACGGTGAGCTCGACGACCAGCTGGTTTACCGCAAGCGCCTGCGCCGGCCGCTAAAAGAGTATCAGCGCAATGTGCCGCCGCACGTCCGTGCCGCGCGCCTGGCGGATGAAGAAAACGCCCGCCTCGGCAGGCCTGCGCAGTATCAAAATCGCGGCACGATAAAATACGTGTGGACCACCAACGGGCCGGAGCCTCGTGACTATCAACGCTCGCCGCTGGACTATGATCATTACCTGACGCGCCAGCTTCAGCCGGTGGCGGATGGAATTTTACCGTTCATGAAGGATGATTTTGCTACACTGATGACAGGGCAACTGGGGTTATTTTGACAGGTGACGAACGCGTTACCATCCAGTACCATAGCGCCCTTTCCTATTCTGATTCCCATTTTACTGCACCGCGAGTACGTCGCGGTGGTCATACTATTGCCTGCAAATTATTAACCAGAGCCGAAGAGATATGCCTTTTACACTTGGTCAACGTTGGATTAGCGACACGGAAAGCGAACTTGGATTAGGAACCGTGGTGGCGCTGGATGCGCGTATGGTAACTTTGCTTTTCCCTGCAACCGGCGAAAACCGTCTGTATGCCCGTAATGATTCCCCTATCACCCGCGTGATGTTCAATCCCGGCGATACCATTACCAGCCACGATGGCTGGCAGCTCAAAGTGGATGACGTCGCGGAAGAAAATGGCCTGCTTGCCTACACCGGGACGCGCCTCGACACCCAGGAAGCGAATGTCACCCTGCGTGAAGTGTTTCTCGACAGCAAACTGGTGTTCAGTAAACCTCAGGACCGCCTGTTTGCCGGGCAAATCGACCGTATGGATCGCTTTGCCCTGCGTTTTCGCGCCCGTCGCTATCAGAGCGAACAGTACCGGATGCCGTGGAGCGGCCTGCGCGGCCAGCGGACGAACCTGATCCCGCATCAGCTGCATATCGCCAATGATGTGGGCCGTCGCCATGCGCCTCGCGTGCTGCTGGCGGACGAAGTGGGTCTGGGGAAAACCATCGAAGCCGGTATGATTATTCATCAGCAGCTGCTGGCGGGCGCGGCCGAACGCGTCCTGATCGTGGTGCCGGAAACCCTGCAACACCAGTGGCTGGTGGAAATGCTGCGCCGCTTCAATTTGCGTTTCGCGCTGTTTGATGACGATCGCTATGCCGAAGCCCAGCACGACGCCGAGAACCCCTTTGAAACCGAACAGTTAGTGATCTGCTCGCTGGATTTCGTTCGCCGCAACAAGCAGCGTCTGGAACACCTGTGTGAAGCAGAATGGGATCTGCTGGTGGTGGATGAAGCTCACCATCTGGTCTGGAGCGAAGCCGCGCCCAGCCGTGAGTATCTGGCGATTGAACAACTGGCGGCCCAGGTGCCTGGCGTGCTGCTGTTGACCGCAACCCCGGAGCAACTTGGCCTTGAAAGCCATTTCGCCCGCTTGCGCTTGCTCGATCCAAATCGCTTCCACGATTTCGAGCAGTTTGTCGAAGAACAGAAGAATTACCGCCCGGTGGCGGATGCCGTCGCCATGCTGCTGGCAGGTAAGCATCTTTCTGATGCCGAACTCAATACGCTGGGCGAGCTGATTGGCGAGCAGGATATCGAGCCACTGTTGCAGACAGCGAACAGTACCCGCGACGGCGCCGAAGCGGCGCGTCAGGAACTGATTTCTATGCTGCTGGACCGTCACGGCACCAGCCGCGTGCTGTTCCGTAACACCCGTAACGGCGTGAAAGGTTTTCCGAAGCGCGAACTGCATACCGTTAAGCTCCCGCTCCCGACCCAGTACCAGACGGCGATTAAAGTCTCCGGCATCATGGGCGCGCGTAAATCTGCTGAAGAACGCGCCCGCGACATGCTTTATCCGGAACAAATTTACCAGGAATTTGAAGGCGACACCGGCACCTGGTGGAACTTCGACCCGCGCGTTGAATGGTTGATGGGCTACCTGACCAGCCATCGCTCGCAGAAAGTGCTGGTGATTTGTGCCAAAGCGACGACGGCGTTGCAGCTTGAACAAGTGCTGCGCGAACGTGAAGGTATCCGTGCTGCGGTATTCCATGAGGGCATGTCCATCATCGAACGTGATCGTGCGGCCGCCTGGTTCTCCGAAGAAGACACCGGCGCGCAGGTGCTGCTGTGTTCTGAAATCGGTTCAGAAGGCCGTAACTTCCAGTTCGCCAGCCATCTGGTGATGTTCGATTTGCCGTTCAACCCGGATTTGCTGGAACAGCGTATTGGCCGTCTCGATCGTATTGGTCAGGCGCACGATATTCAGATCCTGGTGCCGTGGCTGGAAAAAACTGCACAGTCAGTGCTGGTGCGCTGGTATCACGAAGGTCTTGATGCGTTTGAGCATACCTGCCCGACCGGCCGTACCATTTACGACAGCGTCTATAACGAACTGATTAACTACCTGGCTTCGCCGGAAGAAACCGAGGGCTTCGACGAGCTGATCAAGTCCTGCCGCGAACAGCATGACGCGTTAAAAGCGCAGCTGGAACAGGGCCGCGACCGCCTGCTGGAGATCAATTCCAACGGCGGCGAACAGGCGCAGGCGCTGGCGGATTCCATCGCGCAACAGGATAACGATACCGGTCTGGTGAACTTCGCCATGAACCTGTTCGATATCATCGGCATCAACCAGGACGATCGCGGCGAGCATATGATTGTGCTGACCCCGTCCGATCATATGCTGCTGCCGGACTTCCCCGGTCTGCCGGAAGATGGCTGCACCATCACCTTTAACCGTGATGTGGCGCTGTCCCGCGAAGATGCGCAGTTTATTACCTGGGAGCACCCGCTGATCCGCAATGGCCTGGATTTGATCCTGTCCGGCGATACCGGGAGCTGTGCGCTGTCGTTGTTGAAAAACAAAGCGTTGCCGGTGGGTACCTGCTGCTTGAGCTGATTTATGTGGTGGAAGCAAAAGCGCCGAAGCAACTGCAGCTTAACCGCTTCCTGCCGCCGACCCCTGTCCGCATGCTGGTGGACAAAAACGGCACTAACCTCGCGGCCCAGGTGGAATTCGAAAGCTTTAACCGCCAGCTCAGCGCGGTGAATCGCCATACCAGCAGTAAGCTGGTTAACGCTGTTCAGCAGGACGTGCATGCGATTTTGCAACTGGCGGAAAGCAAAGTGGAAAGCGCGGCTCAGGCGTTAATAAAAGCGGCGCGCGAAGAAGCGGACGAAAAACTGTCTGCTGAACTGTCGCGTCTCGAAGCGCTGAAAGCGGTCAACCCCAATATCCGCGACGACGAACTTGCGGCCATTGAGAGTAACCGCGAACAGGTGCTGGAAAGCCTTGACCAGGCAAGCTGGCGTCTTGACGCGCTGCGCCTGATCGTCGTCACGCATCAGTAATCGGGAAAACACATGCTGGAAGCCTATCATCCCTCTACCGACCCCTGGCTGGTCGTCCTGTATCAGGATGACCACATCATGGTGGTCAACAAACCGAGCGGGCTGCTCTCTGTGCCGGGTCGGCTTGAAGAGCACAAGGACAGCGTGATGACGCGTATTCAGCGCGATTATCGCGCGCGGAATCGGTGCATCGTCTTGATATGGCTACCAGCGGCGTGATTGTGGTGGCGCTGACGAAGGCCGCTGAACGCGAACTGAAACGCCAGTTTCGCGAGCGCGAGCCGAGCAAGCAGTATGTTGCCCGGGTCTGGGGGCATCCGCCTGAAGAAGGGGTGGTGGATTTGCCGCTGATCTGCGACTGGCCGAACCGGCCAAAGCAGAAAGTGTGCTATGAAACCGGCAAGGCGGCACAAACTGAGTATCAGGTGCTGGAATACGGCGACGATAACACGGCGCGCGTGCTGCTCAAGCCAATCACCGGCCGTTCGCACCAGTTAAGGGTGCATATGCTGGCGTTGGGCCATCCGATTCTCGGGGACAGATTCTACGCAACGCCGGAAGCGCTGGCGATGGCGCCACGTCTGCTGTTGCATGCGCAGACCCTCACCATTACCCATCCTGCCTTCGGGAACGCCATGACGTTTCGCGCGCCGCTGACTTCTGACCCTGCGCCGTTGCTTTCTGCCTGAAAGCAACGGCGTTCCTGTTATGGAACCTTTATTTAAACCCTTTTGCGGTTTTGATGAGGTCGTACGCTTTCTGAATTTCCTGCGCTTTTTGCTTCGCCATCTGCATCATTTCCGGCGGCAGACCTTTCGCGACCAGTTTATCGGGGTGGTGTTCGCTCATCAGTTTCCGGTACGCCCGTTTGATGGTGGTAGGTTCATCCCCCGGTTTTACGCCCAGCACGTTACACGCGTCTTCAAGGGTCGGCCCCTGTTGGGTTTGCTGCCACGGACCTTGCTGGTGCCCCTGCTGGCTGCCGCCGCTAAACTGCGCTCCCCCCTGCATCATGCGTAAGAACTGATCGAACTGCATGCGGGAGATGCCCAGCTCTTCGGCGATGACGTACAGCACTTCACGTTCGTTAGGGTGCAGGGAACCGTCGGCGAACGCCGTCTGGATTTGAATTTCCAGAAACATCCGAATCAGATCGAAGCGGCCAAAACAGATACCGCGCAGTTGGCGCATCTTCTCACGCAGCGGATAACCCGGCTCTTTACCCACACGAAACGCGTTTTGCGCCGCCGTGCGGGAATTACCGTGCAAATCCATACGATCCATAAATAAGGTCGCCATATGGATGTCGGCCTGCGTCACCCGGCCTTTGGATTTGGTCAGATGCCCCATGACTTCAAAAGTGGTACTGAAGAACAGCGATTGCCGCTGTTGCTGCGTACTGAAAAACGCCATCCGGCGGCTGCGCGCCTGGTCAAAGAAATGCCCGATAAGCAACCCTAAAACCACGCCCCAAAAGCCGCCGCCCATCATCAGGGCCATGGCCACGCCTACTATTTTTCCCCAATACTGCATAGACTCCCCAAATCGTCAGGCTACAGGAAGGCACATCCCTTTTTCACGAGCAACGTACGCGGTAAATAAGGTCTTTTCGTCCGGCGTTGACGTCACGGTCAACTGCGGGACATCGCCTATAATTTGCTTTATCATACCCGTCATTCAAAGCCGTGCCTAACAAACAGGCTCGAAAGCGGGCAGGATTAATACTAGCGCTGTAGTGATGAGTAAGTTAGTCTCTGACCGTTTGCCGGCGCGATACCCTTTTGATTCTTTCAGGTCTCATTTGCGCTTCCGTGCGACCAGGCGCGTGACGCATTCTTGATCCTGAACGAAGACGGGGACAGGCCACTGATGACGGAACAACGAATAACACGTATGAATAAACGTATTCCCACCTTGCTGGCCACCATGATTGGCGCAGCCCTCTATAGCCAACACGGTATGGCTGCAGACCTCGCTTCACAATGTATGCTTGGCGTTCCGAGCTACAACCGTCCTCTGGTCGAAGGGGACCCGAACAGCCAGCCCGTTACCATTAATGCAGACAGCGCTAAAGGCGATTATCCGGATAATGCCGTGTTTGGCGGCAATGTGGATATTCAGCAGGGCAACAGCCGTCTGTTGGCCGACGAAGTGCAACTTCACCAGAAACAGGTTGAAGGGCAAGCGGATCCGGTGCGCACCGTTGATGCGCTGGGTAACGTGCATTACGACGATAATCAGGTGATTTTAAAAGGGCCAAAAGCCTGGTCGAACCTGAATACCAAAGATACCAACGTCTGGGAAGGCGATTACCAGATGGTGGGCCGCCAGGGCCGCGGCACCGCGGATCTGATGAAACAGCGCGGCGAAAACCGTTATACCATTCTGGAAAATGGCACCTTCACCTCCTGTCTGCCGGGTTCGGATACCTGGAGCGTGGTCGGGAGCGAAGTTATCCACGACCGTGAAGAACAGGTCGCCGAAATCTGGAATGCGCGTTTTAAACTCGGTCCGGTACCGGTGTTCTACAGCCCGTATTTACAGTTGCCGGTAGGCGATAAGCGCCGTTCGGGCTTTTTGATCCCTAACGCCAAATACAGCACCAATAACGGCCTTGAGTTCACGCTGCCTTATTACTGGAATATCGCGCCGAACTTTGATGCCACCATCACCCCGAACTACATGGAAAAACGCGGCACCCAGTGGCGCAACGAATTCCGCTACCTGACCCAGGCTGGCACGGGGTTAATGGAATTTGATTATCTGGGCTCCGATGACACCTTCCAGGACGAGCATCCGCGTGAAAGCGATAAGCACCGCTGGCTCTATTACTGGAACCACAGCGGGGTAATGGATCAGGTCTGGCGCTTTAACGTTGACTTCACGAAAGTCAGCGATCCGTACTATTTCAACGACTTTAGTTCGACATACGGTTCAAGCACCGACGGTTACGCGACGCAGAAATTCAGCGCCGGATATGTTATCCAGAACTTTGATGCAACCGTCAGCACTAAAAAATTCCAGGTCTTTGATACCCAGGCAGGCAACACCTACGGCGCAGAACCGCAGCTGGACGTGAACTGGTACCAAAATGATGTTGGGCCGTTTGATACGCGTATCTACGCTCAGGCGGTGAAGTTTACCAACGTCAACAAAAACTACCCGGAAGCGACCCGTCTGCATATTGAGCCGGTTATCAGTTTGCCGCTGTCCAACGACTGGGGCAGCATTAATACCGAAGCAAAACTGATGTCCACGCATTACCAGCAGGACAACCTTGAGCACTTCCAGAATTACCTTGGCGGGAATAATGAAGCCGCCAATAAGCTTCAGGAATCGGTATCCCGCACCCTGCCGCAGTTCAAAGTCGACGGCAAAATGGTGTTTGAGCGCGATATGAACTGGGCGGAAGGCTTTACGCAAACCCTGGAACCGCGTGCCCAGTATTTGTATGTGCCTTACCGTAATCAGAGCAGTATCAATAACTTCGACTCATCTTTATTGCAGTCTGACTATTCCGGCCTGTTCCGTGACCGTACTTACGGCGGTCTGGACCGTATAGCTTCAGCAAACCAGGTGACCACTGGCGTTACCACGCGCATTTATGATGAAGAAGCGATTGAACGTTTTAACGTTTCCGTTGGTCAAATCTACTATTTCACCGAGTCCCGTACCGGTGATGAAAATATCAACTGGGAAAAAGACAAGAAAACCGGCTCCATCCTGTGGGCGGCTGACACCTACTGGCGCATCTCCGATCGTTGGGGCCTGCGCGGCGGCGTTCAGTACGATACCCGTCTGGATAACGTCGCGACCGGCAGCAGCGCCATTGAATACCGTCGCGATGAAGACCGTTTAATGCAGTTGAACTATCGCTATGCCAGCCCGGAATACATCCAGGCGACATTGCCTTTGTTCTCCCAATACAACCCAGTATAAAGACGGCGTCTCGCAGGTTGGCGTAACAGCGAGCTGGCCAATTGTCGATCGTTGGTCCGTTGTTGGTGCGTACTACTATGATACCAATGCGAAACAGTCTGCCGACCAGATGCTTGGCGTGCAGTACAGCTCCTGCTGTTATGCCATTCGCGTTGGGTATGAACGTAAAATCAACGGGTGGGAAAACGAACAGAGCAAGTACGACAATGTGTTTGGTTTCAACATCGAACTGCGTGGCCTGAGCTCGAACTACGGTCTCGGCACCCAACAGATGTTGCGTTCTAACATTCTGCCGTATCAAAGCTCTTTATAAGCCTTGATGTGACCCTGCCTTAATCGGCTGCCGCCCTAGCAGGCAGCCGAAGCAGGACGGGGAAAATGTAATCCGCTTTGCGATTAATCATAATGGAAAAGGTATGAAGAACTGGAAAACGCTGCTTCTTGGTCTCACCCTGGTGGTGAACACCAGTTTCGCTGCGCCGCAGGTTGTCGATAAAGTAGCAGCCGTCGTGAATAACGGCGTGGTACTGGAAAGTGACGTTGATGGTCTGATGCAGTCTGTTAAATTGAATGCCAGCCAGGCTGGTCAGCAGCTTCCTGATGACGCCACGTTGCGCCATCAGATTCTGGAACGTCTGATCATGGATCAGATCCTGCTGCAAATGGGCCAGAAAATGGGCGTCAAAATTAGCGACGAACAGCTCGACCAGGCGATCGCTAACATCGCGAAGCAGAACAACATGACGCTGGATCAGATGCGTAGCCGTCTGGCCTATGACGGTCTGAATTACAACACCTACCGTAATCAGATCCGTAAAGAGATGACGATTTCCGAAGTGCGCAATAACGAAGTGCGTCGCCGTGTCACCGTCCTGCCGCAGGAAGTGGAATCGCTGGCCCAACAGGTGGGTAACCAGAACGATGCCAGCACGGAATTAAACCTGAGCCACATCCTGATCCCCCTGCCGGAAAACCCGACGGCGGACCAGGTAAGCGAAGCCGAAAGCCAGGCCCGCTCCATTGTCGATCAGGCTAAAAACGGCGGCGACTTTGGCAAACTGGCTATCGCCTATTCTGCCGATCAGCAGGCGCTGAAAGGCGGCCAGATGGGCTGGGGACGTATCCAGGAGCTGCCGTCGATCTTTGGTCAGGCGCTGAGCACGGCCAAAAAAGGCGATATCGTGGGCCCGATCCGTTCAGGCGTGGGTTTCCATATCCTGAAAGTGAACGATCTGCGTGGTCAGACGCAAAACATGTCTGTGACGGAAGTACATGCCCGCCACATTCTGTTGCGTCCGTCGCCGATCATGACTGACGACCAGGCTCGCGTGAAGCTGGAGCAGATTGCCGCAGACATTAAGAGCGGGAAAACCAGTTTCGCCGCCGCTGCGCGCGAATTCTCTCAGGATCCGGGCTCTGCCAACCAGGGCGGCGATATGGGTTGGTCAATGCCTGATGTTTACGATCCGGCATTCCGCGATGCGCTGATGAAACTGCAAAAAGGCCAGTTGAGCGCGCCGGTGCACTCCTCCTTTGGCTGGCATTTGATCGAGCTGATGGACACCCGTAACGTCGATAAAACCGATGCAGCTCAGAAAGATCGTGCTTACCGGATGCTGTTCAACCGTAAATTCTCGGAAGAAGCGGCAACCTGGATGCAGGAACAGCGCGCCAGCGCTTACGTAAAAATTCTGAGTAAATAATGACGAACACCTGGCGTGTGGTTATCACTCCCGGCGAACCCGCCGGGATTGGTCCGGAACTGGTCGCGATGCTGGCGCAACGCGACTGGCCCGTCGAACTGGTGGTCTGCGCCGACCCACAACTCCTGATGGACCGCGCCAGCCTGCTCAACCTCCCTCTTACGCTCCACCCCTTTCAGCCCGATACACCGCCCCGTCCCCAACAACGTGGGTCGCTGACCGTACTGCCGGTTTCTCTGCGCGCCCCCTCGGTCGCCGGGCAACTGGAAGTGGCAAACAGTCACTATGTGGTGGAAACGCTGGCAAGAGCCTGCGACGGCTGTATTAACGGTGAGTTCGCTGCACTCATTACCGGCCCGGTGCATAAAGGGATTATTAATGATGCAGGTATCCCGTTTACCGGCCATACCGAGTTCTTTGAAGAGCGCGCCCACAGCCATAAAGTGGTGATGATGCTGGCGACCGATACGCTGCGCGTGGCGCTTGCCACAACGCATTTGCCGCTGCGCGCCATCGCTGACGCCATCACCCCTGAACTGCTGCGCGAAATCATCACCATCCTGCACAGCGATCTGCAAACGAAATTCGGCATTGCGCAGCCGCGCATTCTGGTGTGCGGCCTGAATCCGCACGCCGGCGAAGGCGGCCACATGGGTAGCGAAGAGATCGATATCCTGATCCCGGTACTCAATGAGATGCGCGCTAAAGGCATGGATCTGACCGGCCCGCTCCCGGCGGATACGCTGTTTCAGCCAAAGTATCTCGATCACGCCGATGCGGTGTTAGCGATGTACCACGATCAGGGCCTGCCCGTGCTAAAATACCAGGGTTTTGGCCGTGCGGTGAATATCACGCTCGGATTACCCTTTATTCGTACCTCGGTCGACCACGGCACCGCTCTGGAGCTGGCAGGCCTTGGGACTGCCGACGTGGGCAGTTTTATCACGGCGCTTAATCTCGCCACCAGCATGGTTTTTAACAGTAATAATCAATGAATAATCGAGTTCACCAGGGTCACTTAGCCCGTAAACGTTTTGGGCAAAACTTTCTTAACGATCAATTTGTTATTGAGAGCATTGTCTCGGCCATTCACCCGCAAAAAGACCAGGCGATGGTAGAAATCGGCCCGGGCCTTGGCGCGTTAACCGAGCCGGTGGGCGAGCGTCTGGATAAGCTCACGGTCATCGAGCTGGACCGCGATCTGGCGGCCCGTCTGCAAACGCATCCGTTCCTGGCGCCTAAACTGACCATCTATCAGCAAGACGCCATGACCATGGACTTCGGCGAGCTGTCCCGCACGCTGGGCCAGCCGCTGCGCGTATTTGGCAACTTGCCGTACAACATCTCCACGCCGCTGATGTTCCATCTCTTTAGCTATACTGATGCGATTGCAGATATGCACTTTATGCTGCAAAAAGAGGTCGTCAATCGTCTGGTTGCAGGGCCGAATAGTAAAGCGTATGGTCGGTTAAGCGTTATGGCGCAGTACTACTGTCAGGTAATTCCGGTGCTGGAAGTGCCGCCGACGGCCTTTACGCCGCCGCCCAAAGTGGATTCTGCCGTGGTGCGCCTGGTGCCTTACACCACGTTGCCGCATCCGGTGAAAGAGATCCGTTTGCTGAGCCGTATTACCACCGAAGCGTTTAACCAACGCCGTAAAACCATCCGCAACAGCCTGGGCAATGTGTTCAGCATTGAGGCGTTGACGAGCATGGGGATTGATCCGGCGCTGCGTGCAGAAAATATTTCGGTCGCGCAATATTGCCAGTTAGCCAATTATTTAGCTGATAATCTGCCCTCGAAGGAGAGCTAAGCTATGTTAGATTCGCCCCGTGTCTGTGTGCAGGTTCAAAGCGTTTACATCGAATCACAGTCTTCTCCTGATGAAGAGCGTTTCGTGTTCGCGTATACCGTAACAATCCGCAACCTGGGGCGAACGCCTGTTCAGCTGTTGGGCCGTTACTGGCTGATCACCAACGGAAATGGACGGGAAACAGAAGTTCAGGGCGAAGGGGTCGTCGGCGAACAGCCCCATATCGCGCCCGGTAGCGAATATCAGTACACCAGCGGCGCGGTCATCGAAACGCCGCTTGGCACCATGGAAGGCCATTATCAAATGGTGGATGAGCAAGGTAATACTTTCAGCGTCGCCATTCCCGTATTTCGTCTTTGCGTACCTACACTTATTCACTGATACCATGTCAACTTATCTGATTGGCGACGTTCACGGTTGTTACGATGAACTGCAAGCGCTGTTAACCCATATTGAATTTAATCCCGCCAGCGACACGCTGTGGCTGACGGGCGATTTAGTGGCCCGCGGCCCCGGCTCGCTGGATGTGTTGCGGCTGGTTCGCTCGCTCGGCGATGCCGTGCGCATGGTATTAGGCAACCACGATCTCCATCTGCTGGCGGTTTACGCTGGCATCAGCCGCAATAAGCCCAAAGATCGCCTGAGCCCGCTGCTCGAAGCGCCGGACGTTGATGAGTTACTCAACTGGCTGCGTCGCCAGCCGCTGTTGCAGGTTGATGAAGAGAAAAAGCTGGTGATGGCCCATGCGGGCATTACGCCCCAGTGGGATCTGGCTACCGCCAAAAGCTGTGCAAGGGATGTGGAAGCGGTATTGTCCAGCGACAGCTATCCGCTGTTTTTAGACGCCATGTACGGTGACATGCCAAACAACTGGTCGGCTGAACTCTCTGGCCTGGCGCGTCTGCGTTTTATTACCAATGCCTTTACGCGCATGCGTTACTGTTTCCCGAACGGGCAACTGGATATGTTCAGCAAAGAAAATCCGGAAAACGCCCCCGCGCCGTTGAAACCCTGGTTCGCCATTCCGGGGCCGGTTTCACAGGAATACAGCATCGCGTTTGGTCACTGGGCATCGCTGGAAGGCAAAGGCACGCCGGAAGGGATTTATGCGCTGGATACCGGTTGCTGCTGGGGGGGAACATTAACCTGTCTGCGCTGGGAAGATAAAGCCTGGTTTGTTCAGCCGTCTAACCGTCAACGTGATTTGGACGAAGGCGAAGCGACTGCCGTCGCCTCCTGACCATACTGTCCGCCCCTTTCGGGGCGGCTGCGGTTAGCGACGTTCCAAAATCTCAAAGCAATAGCTGTGTGAATTGTTTTCGTCCGCGTCGTGAAACTCACTGAATACCGACTGCCATTCATCCGGTTCGTAATCCGGGAAATGGGTATCCCCTTCAACTTCCGCATCAATATGGGTCAGGTACAGTTTCTGCGCCTTCGGCAGCAGCTGTTCGTAGATACGTCCGCCACCGATCACCATGATTTCTTCCGCGTCGCCACAGGCGTTGAGCGCCGCCTCAATCGAGGTCACCCACTCTACGCGATCGTCGGTGCCTGGCTTGCTGCTGACGACGATGTTTTTACGTCCCGGCAGCGGGCGGCCAATAGATTCCCACGTTAAACGGCCCATAATGACCGGTTTATTAAGAGTATTACGTTTAAACCAGGCGAGGTCGGCAGGAAGCGTCCATGGCATGGCGTTTTCCATACCGATAACGCGATCTACCGCAAGCGCCGCAATCAGACTGATCATTGAAAATTTCCCGGGTAAAAAAAATTGCCGCCACTATACGGAAAGCGCATTCTTTAGTCGACTGGCGGCAAGGCGCGAGCCATGAATTATTTACGATCTGCTGGCTGGCCCACGTCCCTGACTGGACAGACGAGTTATTAAATCTTATTAAAACAAACGGTTACCTAATCTTTCCTAAAAGTGCTTTTTTGACGCGTTTTTATGCCTGTGGCGAAGAAGTGGTATTAAGATTTCGTTGATGCACAAAAAACAAACCCCGCCGAAGCGGGGTTCTTTTTACCAGTAGTATATCGTGGGGTAGTTATCCGGCGACCAGGCGATGCCGTCCGGGTCGGAACCGCTTACCACTTTGTAAATCAGTTCACGGTCACTGGCGCGGCGGCGCTTCGTCGTATAAATCCGGTTCCAGTATGCGGGGCTTTTGTTATAAAAGCGCCGCATCGCCGGGTAACGCTCCCATGCTTTCATCTTGTGGGGCTTTGCCTTGCCGTTCGGCAGGCGGTCTTTTCTGGTATTAAAAACGCTCAATTTGACACCTCGCAGGAGTTAATTTCCTACAAGGTGTCGAGGCTCCAGAGGTAACGTTTACCGTTCAAATCAGGCTCCTGTTAATCCGTATTGCGTACCGCCGCGCGGCGTTCCTGCATGTTCGGGCCGTGGTGCTCACGCTGATGACCACACATCCAGCAACTACAAAGGCAGGGTGTGCGGGCTACCATTCCTGTCGCTGCTGGTGAGCCGTCGCCGCTATTGTTATAGCGGCGGCGCTTCGCCTTTAATCTGCGGGCGTGGTGACGTCGTTCGGATCGTGTCATAACATTTACTCCAGTTCAGGTCGGCGGCGTTATGCCGCTTAAACGGGCTCTCGGAGTAAATGAAGTTTCGGTAGATGGGTTTAATCATCCGTGCATTTTAGTGGAGACCGCGAAAAAAAGCCCGCATTGCGCGGACTCTTTCCGTTCCCCAGGGCGATTTTATTTACCGGCCCGGCGAGCTGTCGGGCGCGTCAGCCAGATCTCCGGTATGTTTACCCTCTCTGGTGCCCTGCCAGCCGTGGCGCTGGATCACTGACAAATGTGCACGGTCCTCGCTGATAATCTCCGTCAGCATCGCACTGGTACGTTTATAGACATCCGCACGCGCCGCAGTGTCGTGCGCGCCTCCGGCCATCTCTTCCACCATCTGCGTGTTATAGCGCCGGAATAAGTCAGCGCGTTCACGCGCTTCATAAGGTCCGATGCCAAGCTGTTCCAGCGCCAGGCGGCCGATTTTCAGCGCGCCTTCGAAGGTTTCACGCTCCGGCAGCGTCACGCCCGCCTCGCGTAGCCGGATGTAGTGATCCACATCGCGAGCCCTGGCAATGATCCGCAGCGTTGGGAAATGGGTTTTTACCAGTTCAGTGAGTTGCAGGCTGGTTTGCGGATCGTCGATCGCGTTAATAATAATGTCCGCTTTTGCCGCGCCGGCGGATTCCAGCAAATCGACACGGGTGGCATCCCCGTAAAAGACTTTCATCCCGAACTTACGCAGCGTCTCGATATGATCCGGATCGTGATCGAGTACCACCATTTTTACACCGCTTGATAACAGCAAACGGCCCGCAATCTGCCCGAAGCGGCCAAATCCGGCAATAATCACTCTGGGCTGCTCTTCATCAATTTCGTCCGCGTCGCGATCCTGAGCCGTATCGTTTTTCTCCAGACGCGCCAGCAATACCAGCAGTATCGGCGTGGCCGCCATGGAGAGCGCAACCGCCAGCGTCAGGGATTTTGCCCATTCGGTATCCAGCACCTGCGCAGTTTGCGCCGCGCCGAAGATCACAAACGCGAATTCACTCCCCTGCCCCAGCAACACTGCAAACCAACGGTATTGTTTGCGCGGCACGCCCAGCGGCCGGGCGAGCAACCACAGCATCAGCGTTTTGATCACCAGGAAGCCGACCAGCAGGAGCAAAATACGCAGCGGGTTATCAATGAGCGTACCGAAGTCGATAGACATCCCGACCCCGATAAAGAACAGCCCAGCAGCAGCCCTTTAAACGGCTCGATATCGCTTTCCAGCGCATGCCGGTATTCTGAACTCGCCAGCAGTACGCCTGCTAAAAACGCGCCCATCGCCATCGACAGACCGGCCTCTTCCAGCAGCAGGCCAAAGCCGAAGACCAGAAACAGGGCCACGGCGCTGAAGACTTCGCGCAGGCCGGACCGCGCCACAAAATGGAGCGCCGGGCGCGCCACATAACGACCAATCAGCACCACTAACGCCAGCGCGCCGACGACCTTCAGCGCCGACAGGGTAAAGGCACCGAGAGTAGTCGCAGCACCACTGCTGGCCAGCAGCGGGATCATCGCCACCAGGGGAATGGCCGCGATATCCTGGAACAGCAGAACAGCGAATGTGCTGCGCCCCAGTTGCGAAACGGTAAGGTTGCGCTCATTCATTGCCTGCATGGCGATGGCAGTGGACGAGAGCGCCAGCGTCAGGCCAATCAGTATGGCAACCTTCCATGAAAGCCCCAGCGCCACGCAGAAAGCGCCAAGCGCCAGACCGCAGGCCGCCATTTGCAGCGCGCCGCCGCCAAATACCGAAGCCCGCAGTTTCCACAAGCGTTGCGGATCGAGTTCAAGGCCAATGACAAACAACATCAGCACCACACCGATTTCCGCAAAATGAAGGATCGCCTCGGCGTCGGTTACCAGCCGCAATCCCCAGGGCCAATCAGACAACCGGCGATGAGATAGCCCAGCACGGAACCCAGCCCGAGCCGAACGGCAATGGGCACGATAAGCGCGGCGGAGCCAAGGTAAATCAATGCCTGGATCAGAGTATGGCTATCCATGGTGCGTCTCCTGCCAGTCGATTAACCGCTGTTTATAATGTCTGGCCTGCGCCGCAAGCGTCTCGTCATCACAAATAAACGTGCAGTGCATCGCAAAGGGCGGCAGCCAACGCAGCCCGCAATACAGCGCCGTAGCCTGTAGCGGCTGCGCCAGCACATCGAAACCGGGATGATCGCCCAGATTAAAATGGTTCTCCCCGCCGCCGGTGGTCACCGCCCACATCAGGGTTTTGCCTCGCAACGCGCAGGCATCGTGACCATATGCCCAACCGTGCGACAACACTTTGTCGATCCATAACTTGAGAAGAGGCGGAACGCTGTACCACTGCATCGGGTGCTGCAGCACGATCAGATCGGCACGCTCCAGCGCCTGCTGTTCAGCGGCGATGTCGATGGTAAAGTCAGGATAAAGTTGGTAAAGCGAGCGGATTTCCACGCCGTCCAGCGTTTCCACCTGCTCAAGCATCCGCTTATTAGCATGAGAATGCTGCGGATAAGGATGGGCATAAATAATTAAAATCATGTCGTTCTCGTTTCGCTAATGCATTCCATAACGATAAGCGATTTTTTAAAAAAACGACATGAAACGCGAATCCGCTAATTTTGTGTGGAATTAGCGGTTCGCGATGGAGCACGATTTAATTTTCCAGTTCACTCATGGATTTCACTTCACTGCGATTAATCTGCTCAGTTTTCCCGGTTTCCGCATTTTTATAAGAAACCAGTCCGGTATCGCTGTCTACTTCAGGTTTACCGTCGGTGATAATGGTGCCGCCATCGCTGGTTTTTACCGACTGATTAGAAGAACATCCGCTGATAAAAAGCAGTGCGCTGGCTGCCAGAATGGGGGTAATAAGTATTTTCGCTCGCATGGTTTTCTCCCGTGCATGTAAGTGTCTTTATCGTATTACCCGTTAACTATAGTTGCGCAAACGTAACGGGTGGAGATAAACAGAACACTCTTAATACCCTTCCGGCCTGACAGCCCGCCCGGATTATGGTTTCTCTGCCGGATAACCATCTTTATAAATCATGGATTTGGCAACATGACCGTTGGCGTCATAGGCAATTACTTCCCCATTCGCCAGCCCGTTTTTATAGGTAATGACGGTGCGTAATTTGCCATCCTGGGTATAGCCCTGGGATTTTCCTTCTGCCTTACAATTAACCAGCGGCGTGTGGGTACGTAATTGGCCGTTGGGATAATAGAGATCCAGATATTCGTTAAAGCAGCGGTTTTTAACGACAGTTTCGAATTTTTTATTGCCGTTATCATAACGCTCGACGAGTTTTCCTTCCGGCACATTATCCGTAACGCTGATGGATGCGGTCTCAAGTTTACGCATTTGCAGATCCTCGTTCATGCCTTTTGCATAATCTGGGGTCATTCCCATCGCATCAATGGTATTCGTTACTGAGGAAGAGAAACCGGCGCATCCCGAAAGCAGAAGTGTAAACGTCAGAATGGGCAGTGCACGTTGCAAAATAATCTCCTTAGTGAGTGCAGTCCTGTGGGCAAACTAATAGTAGCCCGTAAAAATTACCTTTCCGGAAATCACTTATTTTTAGTAGGAGCATGAAATAAAAAAAAAGCCCGGAAAGGGCTTTTAAAGATGGCCTGGCAAGAGCCATCGACATATGACGAGTGAGCGTCAGGAATGGCAGATCAAATCAGAGATATTATCAGGCGTGAACCGCCTTGTTTAACGTATCGCAATGAGCCAAGTACGCAGGCTTCAAATATCGTCGCTGGTGTGATTAACCACAATTTCCAGTGTCTTACGGATCACATCGCTTTTTACCGCATCCTCGGTAACTTTCAACATGGCCATCAGTTGGCGAATAATCGCTTTATTCGTCAAAAACTCCTGCGAGGCAAGAATGTTGTTTACAACGGCACCCATCAGAACAGACTCTTCTGCAAGTGCATCGCCCGCGCTTCGAAAATAATGGGTTAATGCGGTATCGGGCAAATTTGTGCATGTCTCTGATGGGTGAATCATTGCCTGGCTCATGTGCGTGCGTCCTTAAATAAGTTATGAGAGACAGTCAGTGTTTTTTGCCGGTACCTGACTGCTTGCTATCATCGAACAACTGATAAACGTTATCTCTGCTTTTCCTTGCGTCCCTGCCCGATTCGCTCTCTTCATGAATCGGCTTGCGACGCGTTGAAACCACGGTGCTGCTGACCTTCGAGATGACCTGTACGATCAAATCCCGTCGCAGGACGTCTGATTCCTCGTCTTTCATCACTCTCAGTTGCCTGATGAGGCCCTGAACATTAACAGGCAGGTTTTCCTTAAGCAGGTATAAAACTGCCTCACCAACTATTTCGTCTGTCAGTTGTTCAATTTCACTACTGTTCATAACTGCGTCTCTGATTGCCGCAATCTTCCGGCCCGGATACGCGGCATTGAGTCAGTTATCCGGGGAAGACGGTCAGCGCCGGAGCGGCTGACCTTAATAAACCTGAATATTACTCCCGCCGAATGGACCTGGTAACCATAGACTGGTGCCCTTAGTCGTTTTCATCATGACGTTCAAAAAGCAGACCAATCAGCGTGTGATAGTGGCTCTCTTCTTCTGGCCCGGAAGCCTGCTCTAAACGGCGAAGAAGTTTGGTGCAAATGGCTTTACGGCTCAGGTTTTTGCCATCACTCAGGATTTCAACTGCGATTTGGCCTAACGTCTCTTGTTGGGTAGGCAAAGCCGCTTTGTTGAAGTAACGGGCAATGGCATTCCCTTTCTCCGGAAGGTAACCGTTCTGTTGCATTTGTCACTCCAGTAATATTCAGGATGAATAATGTTTAGTTAAAGTATACAAGCTGGTTAAAGTTGTACATCGAAATTGTACAGCCACACAAGCTTTTTTTATCAAAAAAATTTATAAATCTTAATTTTCATATAGTTAAAATAGTTAGCCATTTAAGCATTTGGCTTTGTACACCTGTACAAAGCATTTAAATGGCCCTATACACAGCGCAAAAATCGAGCATATATCATGTATTATCTGAAGGGTTATTTAATAATTAGCCTGTCAATAAAGGTAATTTGTAAAAAAGCTGTGTATAAACATCCCCCTGCAACGGGGCATCTGATAATGTGACACCTCATCCACCTACCCTGGGATCTTCATGCTCACCACCATCATTTATCGCAGCCATATCTGCGACAACGTTCCGGTCAAAAAGCTGGAAGAAATGGTCGACGCAGCAAATCAAAAAAATAGCCATGCCGAAGTGACCGGCATTTTGCTTTTTAACGGCACGCACTTCTTCCAACTCCTTGAAGGGCCGGAAGAAAGTGTCTTGACGATCTATCGCCATATTTGTGATGACCCCCGTCATTACAACGTGGTGGAACTGCTGCGCGACTACGCGCCAGCGCGCCGTTTCGGTAAATCCGGGATGGAGCTTTTCGATCTACGCGAGCATGACAGCAATGAGGTTCTCCAGACGGTGCTGGATAAAGGCACCTCGAAGTATCAGTTAACCTATGATGACCGTGCGCTGCAGTTTTTCCGCACCTTTGTCGAGGCGCGGGAAAAAGAAAACTACTTTGAAATTCCGGCGGCCGACTCATGGGATTTCATCCCTGATCACCACGCCAGTGCGCCTGTTACATTGCCCCATGACGAGAAAGCCGAGTGCAGCTTCGCGTTTCAGCCAATTATCGATCCGCTCTCGCAGGAAGTGGTGTCGCTGGAAGCGCTGCTGCGTACAACTTCCGGCGAATCGCCGCAGGTGTGGTTTGCGGATAAGTCTGGCGATGATATTTATGCAGCCGATCTCCGCAGCAAAAAAGTGGCGTTTGCCATGGCCGCCGCGCTCAACATCGGTAAGCAAAGTCTGTCGGTTAACTTACTGCCGATGACGCTGGTTGAGGTTCCTGACGCGGTCAACATTCTGGTGGAAGAAATTAAGAAGAACGGCCTGGTACCGGACCAGATCATTGTTGAATTCACCGAACAAGAAATTATCTCGCGCCATGATGAGTTCACAGGCGCTATCCGCCAGTTAAAAGCCGCAGGCATTCGTGTCGCTATCGATCATTTCGGTGCCGGTTTTGCCGGGCTTTCCCTGCTGGCGCGTTTCCAGCCGGAACGCATAAAAATCAACCGCCAACTGATTGAAGACGTCCATAAAAGCGGCCCGCGCCAGGCGATAATTTTAGGGATTATCAAAAGTTGTACATCGCTGGAAATCTCAGTGTGCGCGGTGGGCGTTGAAAAACCGGAAGAATGGATGTGGCTGGAGTCGGCAGGTATTTCGCTGTTCCAGGGCCATTTGTTTGCCCGGCCTGCGTTTAACAGCATTCCCGTGGTGGCCTGGCCAGAAAGAAAAGCCGGTTATTAAAAACACTCACCTCGCGTATTTGTCTTAAACCGACCCTCAACGGAGATAATTTCAGCAAGACGCGAGGAAGCTTATTACACTAAGCTGTACAACAATTCACTCCACCTGAGGCGGTTCGTGATAGCAAACGGCATGCAAGGTTATACAAAAGAAAATGATTTGTACAAGATGTGCAAATTAGTTAGTTTGGAACACGGATGTACCGGTTTGAGCATGAGTGATTCCATGGCCTTTTACAGTATTGGCGAAGTAGCTGAACGATGCGGGATAAATCCTGTCACCTTACGCGCATGGCAACGCCGTTACGGGTTATTTAAACCTCAACGTAGCGAAGGCGGCCATCGCCAGTTTGATGAAACGGATATCCAGCGTATCGAAGAGATTAAACGCTGGATACAAAGCGGCGTGCCGGTTGGCAAAGTGAAAGCGCTGCTCGAAGAAAGCCATAGCGTGGAGAATGACGACTGGGCGTCACAGCAGGAAGAGATGATGACCGTGCTGCGCCACGCCCGTCCTGCAAAACTTCGCGCCGCCATTGTTACCGCTGGCCGTCAGCACACGGCCGACGCGCTCATCGATCATATTATTCTTCCCGTGCGCCAGCGACTTCGGCTTGATCAAAATACCGCCCGCGCCATATGCAGCATGCTGGATGGCGTGCTGATTGACTGCGCAGTGGCAGCGATCTCGGAATCACGCAAAAAAGCCGGCAAAGAAGCCTTGTTGATTGGCTGGGACAGCGACGATCGTACGCGCCTGTGGCTTGAAGCCTGGCGGCTTTCGCAGCAGGGATGGAATATTGACGTGCTGGCTGAGCCGCTTGACTCGCCGCGTCCGGAACTGTTCCCTGGCCAGCATATTTTCGTCTGGACAGGCAAAGCGCTTTCGCTGCGTCAACAGGAACAGTTGACCCACTGGCGTGAACAGGGGTTTGATATCTCTTCTCACCACGTTCAACGGCCGGGATGAACTGCGCTTCATCGCCCGGTTCACGGGCTCTGAAGCGCAGTATTAACCCACTTCTGTTAACCGCTATTTCGTAATTTGCGCGTGCATCTCCTGCACGGAAATCACTTTTTCTTTCGCATCGGCATTTAACGCCATCGCGGTGGCAAAGCCGCCGTTCAGCGTCGTGTCGTAATGGACTTTATACTGCAACGCGCTACGGCGAATCAGTTTGGAGTCTTCAATCGCCTGGCGACCTGCGGTGGTGTTGATAATGTAGGTATATTCGCCATTCTTGATGCGATCCTGAATGTGCGGACGACCTTCATGTACCTTGTTCACCAGACGCGGATTAATGCCCGCTTCGCCCAGCACAATCGCGGTACCGTGTGTGGCATCCAGTTCAAAGCCCTGCTTAAGCAGCTTCGCCGCCAGATCCACCACGCGTTCTTTATCGCCTTCGCGAACCGAAAGCAGCGCGCGACCCGATTTCTTCATGGTGGAATTACTGCCCAGTTGCGCTTTGGCGAACGCTTCCGCAAAGGTACGGCCTACGCCCATCACTTCGCCGGTAGAGCGCATTTCCGGCCCTAACAGCGGGTCAACGCCCGGGAATTTATTAAACGGCAGCACCACTTCTTTCACAGAGTAATACGGCGGGATGATCTCTTTGGTGACGCCCTGCTCGGCCAGCGTTTTACCAGCCATCACGCGCGCCGCCACTTTCGCCAGCGCCACGCCAGTGGCTTTAGACACAAACGGTACGGTACGCGCGGCGCGTGGGTTCACTTCAATCAGGTAGACTTCATTGTCTTTCACCGCGAACTGTACGTTCATCAAACCGCGCACCTGCAGCTCCATCGCCAGTTTCTGCACCTGCTGGCGCATTACGTTCTGAATATCCTGGCTCAGGGTGTAAGCAGGCAATGAACATGCGGAGTCGCCGGAGTGTACGCCTGCCTGCTCGATATGCTCCATGATGCCGCCAATCAGCACCATTTCGCCGTCGCAGATGGCATCCACGTCCACTTCCACCGCATCATCCAGGAAGCGATCCAGTAGCACCGGCGCATCGTTGGAAACGCTGACTGCGGTCAGGAAGTAACGGCGCAGGTCGGACTCGTCATAGACGATTTCCATCGCGCGTCCGCCCAGAACATAGGAAGGACGCACCACCAGCGGATAACCAATTTGCGCGGCTTTTTCTACCGCCTGCTCAATGGCGGTGACGGTGGCATTGGCCGGTTGCTTCAGCTTCAGGCGATCCACCGCCTGCTGGAAGCGTTCACGGTCTTCGGCGCGGTCAATCGCATCCGGGCTGGTGCCAATAATCGGTACGCCTGCGGCTTCCAGCTCACGGGCCAGTTTCAGCGGGGTCTGGCCGCCGTACTGAACGATAACGCCCTTCGGCTTCTCGATGCGCACGATTTCCAGCACGTCTTCCAGCGTAACCGGTTCGAAGTACAGACGGTCAGAGGTGTCGTAGTCGGTGGAGACGGTTTCCGGGTTACAGTTGACCATAATGGTTTCATAACCATCTTCGCGCAGCGCCAGCGAGGCGTGAACGCAGCAGTAGTCAAACTCGATCCCCTGACCGATACGGTTCGGCCCGCCGCCCAGTACCATGATTTTTTCGCGATCCGGGTTCGGGCGGGATTCACACTCGTCTTCATACGTTGAATACATATATGCGGTATCGGTAGCGAATTCCGCCGCGCAGGTATCCACACGTTTGTAAACCGGGTGCAGATTATACTGCTCACGCAGTTTACGGATTTCGGATTCGCGCACGCCAACCAGTTTCGCCAGACGCGCATCGGCGAAGCCTTTGCGTTTCAGGGTCCAGAGGAAATCTGCCGTCAGGCCGGTAATGCCCACGTCAGCCACCTGCTCTTCCAGACGCACCAGCTCTTCAATCTGCACCAGGAACCAGCGGTCGATGTTGGTCAGGTTGAACACGCCATCGACAGACAGGCCCGCGCGGAACGCATCGGCGATGTACCAGATACGCTCGGCGCCAGCATCTTTCAGTTCACGGCGGATTTTGGTCAATGCGTCAGGATCGTCCAGATTTACTTTCGGATCGAAGCCGGTGGCGCCCACTTCCAGACCGCGCAGCGCTTTCTGCATCGATTCCTGCTGGGTGCGGCCAATCGCCATCACTTCGCCCACCGATTTCATTTGGGTGGTCAGACGGTCGTTAGCGCCCGCGAATTTCTCGAAGTTAAAGCGTGGAATTTTGGTGACCACGTAGTCGATGGACGGCTCAAACGACGCCGGAGTGCGACCGCCGGTGATATCGTTCATCAGTTCATCGAGGGTGTAACCCACCGCCAGTTTCGCCGCGACTTTTGCAATCGGAAAACCGGTCGCTTTTGAGGCCAGCGCAGATGAACGCGACACGCGCGGGTTCATTTCGATAACGATCAGACGGCCATTTTTCGGGTTCACCGCGAACTGCACGTTGGAACCGCCGGTTTCCACGCCAATTTCACGCAGTACCGCCATCGAGGCGTTACGCATGATTTGATACTCTTTGTCGGTCAGGGTCTGGGCTGGCGCAACGGTGATGGAGTCGCCGGTGTGGATACCCATCGCGTCGAAGTTTTCGATGGAGCAGACGATGATGCAGTTATCATTTTTATCACGCACCACTTCCATCTCGTACTCTTTCCAGCCGATCAGCGATTCATCAATCAGCAGTTCGTTGGTGGGAGACAGATCCAGTCCGCGTTCGCAAATCTCTTCAAACTCTTCGCGGTTGTAAGCGATACCGCCACCGGTGCCGCCCATGGTGAAGGACGGACGGATGATGCAGGGATAACCCACGTCAGCCGCCACGGCCAGCGCTTCTTCCATGGTATGCGCGATACCGGAACGGGCGGTGTCGAGGCCGATTTTCTTCATCGCCACGTCGAAGCGACGACGGTCTTCTGCTTTATCAATCGCGTCGGCGGTCGCGCCGATCATGGTGACGCCAAACTCTTCCAGCACGCCCTGGCGTTCCAGCTCAAGGGCGCAGTTGAGTGCCGTCTGGCCGCCCATGGTGGGCAGCACCGCGTCCGGGCGCTCTTTTTCGATAATTTTACGTACCACTTCCCAGTGAATCGGCTCGATGTAGGTGGCATCGGCCATTTCCGGGTCAGTCATAATGGTCGCCGGGTTAGAGTTGACCAGAATGACGCGGTAGCCTTCTTCGCGCAGCGCTTTACACGCCTGGGCGCCCGAGTAGTCAAATTCGCAGGCCTGCCCGATAACAATCGGGCCAGCGCCAAGGATCAGGATGCTTTTTATATCTGTACGTTTTGGCATGGCTCTTTTCTCCTGATTATTTGGCGTTCTTACGGTACTGCTCAATTAATTCGATGAAATGGTCGAACAGCGGCGCGGCATCGTGCGGGCCGGGGCTGGCTTCAGGGTGACCCTGGAAGCTGAATGCCGCTTTATCGGTGCGATGGATGCCCTGCAGCGTGCCGTCGAACAAAGACTTGTGGGTCACGCGCAGCGTGGCGGGCAGCGTGGCTTCGTCCACGGCGAATCCGTGGTTTTGCGCGGTGATCAGCACGGTGTTGTTTTCGATATTTTTCACCGGGTGGTTGCCGCCGTGGTGACCAAACTTCATTTTCACGGTCTTCGCACCGCTGGCCAGCGCCAGCAACTGATGACCGAGGCAAATGCCGAAGACCGGAATATCGGTGTCGAGGAAGGTTTTGATCGCGTCGATGGCATAGTCGCACGGTGCCGGGTCGCCAGGGCCGTTAGAGAGGAAAATCCCGTCCGGATTCATTTTCAGCACGTCTGCCGCTGGCGTTTGTGCCGGAACCACCGTCAGGCGGCATCCGCGATCCACCAGCATCCGCAGGATGTTACGCTTCCCCCCATAATCGTAGGCAACCACATGGAAAGGCAGTTCTTCGTCGGTTTTCGCTTCCGGTAAACCGTTTTTCAGTTCCCAACTTCCCTGAGTCCAGCGGTAAGGTTCGCGGGTCGTGACTTCTTTCGCCAAATCCATCCCGTTCAGGCCCGGAAAGCTTTTCGCTTTCTCCAGCGCCAGTGCGGCATCCAGAGTATCGCCCACGATGATGCATCCGTTCTGCGCGCCTTTTTCACTTAACAGGCGAGTCAGTTTACGGGTATCCACATCGGCAATGGCCACAATGTTATGGCGCTTCAGGTAGGAAGAGAGATCCTCGGTATTACGGAAATTGCTGGCGATTAACGGCAGGTCGCGGATGACCAGTCCTTGCGCATGAACCTGAGAGGATTCTTCATCTGCCGGGTTAGTACCGACATTACCAATATGGGGATAAGTGAGAGTGACAATCTGGCGGGAGTAGGAAGGATCAGTGAGGATTTCTTGATAACCGGTCATTGAAGTATTGAAAACGACTTCCCCTACTGCCGTACCTGATGCCCCTATGGCCCGACCGTAGAATTGGGTTCCGTCTTCCAGAACCAACAGCGCTGACTTAATCAAAACGTCCTCCAGGGAATAAACAGTCAATTTATCTGCATATTAATTCAATTCGTATCTATGAATCAACGCAAATACGCTTGCCTGGTGAATTTTTGGCAAACGGCGGCATTCTAAGGAGAGAAAAGGCAAAAGTCTACCCTGAAAAGGGCTTTTTTAAGGTAATTTCGTCAGACACAAACAAAAAATCAGAGGTAAGCGCTAAAAATCAAACAAAACGCGACAACGAAACCGATTAACTCGCAGTATAAATGTTAAATCACAAAGCGAGCCAGCTAAAAGTGGACCAAATGGTCAAAATTTACAATAAACTAACAACACCAGACCAGTTAACGTGTAGAAAAGACCATCTTAAACGAACATCACTATAAAATAGCCATAAATACAAAATAAAATTAAGGGCGATAAAATATCGCCCTTTCAATCAATGCACTACGATTGTAATAACCACATCACGATGGGTAAAAAAACTACAAATTATTTAAATCCAGCACATCCCGCATATCAAAAAGACCGCTTTTCTCTGCGTTCACCCATATCGCCGCCCGAATCGCGCCATTGGCGAAGGTCATCCGGCTTGACGCTTTATGGGTGATCTCAACCCGCTCGCCGATGTCGGCAAACATGGCGGTGTGCTCGCCGATAATGTCCCCGGCGCGCACGGTGGCAAAACCAATCGTGCCTGGCTCACGCTCGCCGGTATGCCCTTCACGGCTATACACCGCACAGTCATTCAGATTTTTATTGAGCGCACCTGCGATAGCTTCACCCATCGCCAGCGCCGTGCCCGACGGCGCATCCACTTTATGACGGTGATGGGCTTCGATAATTTCGATATCGGTATAATCGCCCATGACTTTGGCCGCCTTCTCAAGCAGCTTCAGCATGACGTTGACGCCCACGCTAAAGTTGGCGGCGAACACAATGCCGATCTCTGCGCTGGCATCGCGAATCGCTTGTTTTCCGGCCTCATCAAAACCGGTCGTGCCAATCACCATCCCTTTGCGATGCTGTCGGCAAAAGTCCAGATGATGCAGCGTCCCTTCCGGACGGGTGAAATCGATAAAGACATCAAAATCATTCGCGACCGCCTCAAGACTGGCCTGCACCCGAACACCGATATTGCCCGCGCCCGCAAGCTCGCCTGCGTCGCTGCCAATCAGCGAAGAGCCTTCACGCTCCAGCGCCGCGCCGACGGTTACCCCTTCCATTTGCAGCGCCGCCTGAATCAGCTGCCGCCCCATGCGGCCACCCGCTCCCGCGATAGCTACACGAACCTGTGCATCATGCATATCAATACTCTTTATGTTTAAAAATTGTGTAGTACTCCGCCTCAGGTTAACGACTCCCGCAGGGCGCTGCCAACCGAAAACGCCGATGATTAGAAATTTATGTCAAAAGCACACTGATATCAGTAAATGCCATTAATCCCCTACTGAACAGAGGGCATTAATAGCCGGACGGACCGGTAGTGTCTTTTTGTTTACACCAGCTTATGAAATGACGCTCTCTTTTGACATAAAATGACTTTGCGGGTCTTCTCATCGTCCACTAAAATTTTACTTTAATGACGCCCGCTCCGATAAGGCGAGCATTCACCGAACCCGGCTACGCTTTTTATAAAGTGGGCCGTTTAAAGACGAGTCGGATAAAAAACCGTTAGCCGATGCCGTATTGACTGTTATTTTCCCGTTTACATAAAAGGATAAAGCAGCCGAGGCGGGCGAAGAAAAAAGGAATATTGCATCTGGCTGGCAGAAAATAAATCACCCTAACAATCATAACTCCCGAAACTATTAATGCAGGTTAATAATAAATAATTATCTGGTTTCCCCACTTATTTGATGAATTGCTACCTTTGTCTTATTGTCAGAATGACCCGTTATGCTTCCCCGGTGCGTGGAAGATGAACTTCTTACTTGTAAATCATGAGCCTTACTATGAAAAAATTATGATGATTTGCAGCGTTTCAAGGACAAGACACGCACCGGCGCTATCGATTTCAAAGATATGTCGGCGCAAAGCCAGCAGCAGAGTAGTGGCAACTGGGCCATTATTAAGCAGCTGGCGTCGGAAGGAGACGAGCAAACGCTGATAGCCCAGGGAGGAAGCGTTTCAACGCCGGTTCCCCAGTCGGTGGACGCCCGCGTCTTTGAATCCAGCCCGGCCAAACCGGCTCCCGTTGAATCCAGCCCTTCACCAACAGCAACGCCCCTTTTCCCAGGCCTCGCGCCGCAGCAAACAGAGACGCGTCACGCGCCCGCGCAAGCGCCCTTGCTTTCACAGGTGCCCGCGCCGGCTTCCGTGGCCGCGCCTGTTCAATCCCCCTCTGCGCCTTCTGCCGCACCGGTTAATGAGGTTGCGACCGGGCAACACCAGGCCGTGCGCTTCGATCGGTTATTTGCCACGAAAGGTGCCAGCCCAACCGGGGAGAACGCGAAAGACATACCATTACAAACGTTGCTGGAGACCATCGCGTCATGCCGTTAATTTGTGTTTGTTCGCCTAAAGGCGGGGTAGGAAAAACCACCGTTACGGCCAATCTGGCGTACGCGCTGGCTCGCTCGGGCTGTAAAGTCCTGGCGATAGATTTCGACGTCCAGAATGCGCTGCGCCTGCACTTTGGCGTGCCGCTGGCCGACGGGCGCGGTTACGTCGCAAAAGCGGGGGAATCAGCAGACTGGAGCCAGTTCGTGCTGACCGCAGGCGGCAACATGTTTTTATTACCGTATGGTGATGTCAGCGAAGCGCAGCGTCTTACCTTCGAACAACATCTGGCCAGCGATCCCCATTTCCTGATGCGCGGCTTAAGCACGCTCCTGAACTATCCAGGCCTGGTGATCATCGCAGACTTCCCGCCAGGTCCCAGTTCGGCGCTTAAAGCCATGTCCGGCCTGGCCGATCTGCACCTGGTTACCTTACTGGCCGACACGGCTTCTTTATCGCTCTTGCCGCATATTGAAAATCACCGTCTGATCGGCGAGCCGCTAAACCATAAGCAAGGCTATTATTTCGTCTTAAATCAGAGCGATAACCGCAGGAACATTAGCCGGGACGTCACGTTATTTATGCAACAGCGTCTGGGCGAACAGCTTATTGGCATCATTAACCGGGATGAGAGCGTGTCAGAAGCTAACGCCTCTCAGCAATCCATTTTCGATTTCAGCCCCGCTTCCGCCGCGGCCTTCGATATTGAATTAATAAGCAAAAGGGTGGCGGGCCTGCTTGGCATTAATATTGGTGACGGTGCGGTTCACGCCAGTCTAAAAACATCTCATTTCTGACGATTACCAGGAAGGCCTATGAAGAAGGTCCTGTTTTATTTGCTGCTCTTGGTGCTTGCGCCAATTGCAGTGCTGATCATCATCACGCCGATGGATAGCCAGAAACAATATATCTTTGGTCTGGTGAGCATCGGCATTTTGTTTTTACTGGGATTCAGCAAAAAGCACAGTATTTCCGTGGTCATGATGGTGGTTTCAGCATTGATGTCCACCCGATATATTTATTTTCGCGGCCACTCAAACCTTGCATTTTAATTCCGAAATAGAGGCCATACTCGGTATCGGGTTATTTCTGGCGGAACTCTATATTTGGGTCATCCTGCTGCTGACCTATTTGCAAACCGTTTTCCCGCTAAAGAGGGGCATTGTTCCGCTGCCTGACGATGTTTCCCTGTGGCCGACGGTAGATATTTATATTCCTTCCTATAACGAAAGCCTGGACGTGGTGCGCGATACGGTGCTCGCCGCGCAATGCATTGATTACCCGAAAGATAAGCTCAACATCTATCTGCTGGACGACGGTAAGCGGCGGGAGTTTGCGGTTTTTGCCGCCGATGCTGGCGTGGGCTATATCACCCGAACGGACAACTCCCACGCGAAAGCGGGCAACCTTAACCACGCGCTGAAACTCACCAAAGGGGAGCTGATTTGCGTTTTTGACTGCGACCACGTTGCCACCCGTATTTTCCTCCAGGCCACCGTCGGGAGCTTCCTTCAGGACCCGAAACTGGCTCTGTTGCAGACGCCGCACTACTTTTATTCGCCCGATCCGTTCGAGCGTAACCTGTCGCTGGGTAAAAATATCCCGAACGAAGGCTCCCTGTTCTACGGCCCGATCCAGCAGGGTAACGATAACTGGAACGCCACCTTTTTCTGTGGCTCCTGCGCGGTGATTCGTCGTTCGGCGCTGGAAGAGATCGGCGGCTTCGCTGTCGAAACCGTGACTGAAGATGCGCACACTGCCCTGAAAATGCAGCGCCTGGGCTGGAAATCGGCGTTTCTGGCGATCCCGCTGGCGGCGGGCCTCGCTACTGAACGTCTGGTTCTGCACGTCATTCAGCGTACCCGCTGGGCGCGCGGCATGACGCAGATCTTCCGTATGGATAACCCCCTGTTTGGCAGGGGCCTGACCTGGCAACAGCGCTGCTGTTATCTGAGCGCCATGCTCTATTTCCAGTTTGCCTTGCCCCGCGTGGCGTTTTTAACCGCGCCGCTGGCGTATCTGCTGTTCAACCTGAATATCATTCATTCGTCGGCGGGCCTGATATTCGCTTACGCCCTGCCGCATCTGCTGTTGACCATCTACCTCAACTCGCGGATGAACGGGCGCTATCGCTACAGTTTCTGGGGCGAAATTTACGATATCGTGCTGGCGTTCCATCTGATCCTGCCAACCGCAATCACAATGATTTTCCCGAAGCGTGGCAAATTCAACGTGACGGACAAAGGCGGCCTGCTCAATATCGGTTACTTCGATTTCACCGTGGTACGCCCGCACCTGATCGTCGCCATCTTACTGGCCATCGGCATTATCGCCGGTCTGGTGAGGGCCTTTGCCCACGATTACTTTGCCGTCGATCCAAAGGTTATCGCGCTCAACGTGGGATGGGGCATTTACAGCCTGGTGTTCCTGCTGGCGGCCATCGCCGTCGCGCGGGAAACCCGACAGACGCGTAAAACCATCCGTATCGACGTCGATGTACCGGTCATTGTTCACTATGCCAGCGGCATCTCATCGCGCACCCATACGCAGGATTTGTCTATGGGCGGCTGCCGAATCGTGGTGCCGGATAATCGTCATTTAACCGATGAGATCGAAGAGATTGAGCTGCAACTCCAGTCCGGCTCTATCAGTATTCCGGTCAACGTGATCGGCGCAGACGAAGAGTTTATCCGCCTGATGTTTGAAGACATTCCGCTCTCCCGCCGCCGTGAGCTGGTGAGGGTGGTGCTGGCGCGCGCCGATGCGTGGATCCGTCCGCCGAAACCGCAGGATAATCCGTTCCGCTCGCTGGTGATCATTATTCGCAGTGTATTCGACCTGTTCTGGCTCACCTGGAAATCCCGCCGTGAAAACCGTCGTCTGCGTGAGGAAGAAGCGCGCCGCTTGAAAGCCGAGGACACCGCTGCATGAGAAGGATGACGATCATCACCTGCCAGGCGTTGCTGGCATTATGTGTACTGACACGGACCGTACCGGCGCAGGAACCGCAGACAGGCGCGCCGCCGTTCGTTGCGCCTGCCGCCACCGAGGGCGCGCCGATAAACAATACCGCACCCAACACGCCTGACGCGTCTTCCACCTCATCACAGGACGCGGCAACGCCGCCCACGTTCCCGGCAACGCTCTCCCCGCAAGGGACAGCGCCAGACGCCGCGACGCCGGAAACAACTCCAACCCAGCCGGAACCAGGTGCGTCGACTACCGGGCAGCCCGCCGCGATCGATTCGGGCACGGGTGCAGGTGCAATACCCGCGATCCCGCTGGATTTACCGCCGCCTACCCCGTCAACTACGGCCAGCGCCGCCGCGCCGTCAACGCTTATCCCCAGCAATGCGGTCAGCGTGACGGTGGCGCAAATGGGCCAGCCACAAGGCATTATCCTGAGCGGCGGCCAGTTACAGGCGGGTATTAACTTTACGCTGCCGTCCGATCAGGTGATCACCAGCGCGCAGTTGAATCTGAATTTAAAGGTTTCTCCCGATATGGCGGCGCGCAACGCCACCTTACAACTGATGATGAATGGTCAGCCGCTGGGCACCGTTCCGCTTGGCGCATCGGACAGCAATATTTCTACTTACCAGCTTGAGATCCCGGCGGCGCTGGTAGTGTCGAGCAATAACGTTAGCTTCAAAATCAATGACGGCGATGCGCTGCTCTGCCTGCGCGATCTCTCTGATAAATATCAGGTGACGATCATGCCGGACACCCGTCTGGATCTGGAAGGACAACAACTGAATATCGGCGCGACCTCAGCCATTTTCCGCGCCCGTTCTTCGACGCGATGCAGATGACGCCCACCACCCTCACCTTCGCCTTCCCGGCCACACTCATGCCGGAACAGGTCAGCGCGGCGGCGATTGGTCGCCTCCTGGTTAGGGATTCAGGCCGACTATCGCGGCATCGATTTTGACGTTCTGCGGGACAAGCTGCCCGACAAAAACGGCATTCTGTTTGGCAAACCCGGCGATATTATCGGCGGGCTGACGCTGCCAGACACCCCTACGCCGATCCTGCAAATTGTCGATAACCCCGGCAACCCGGTCTATAAGTTGCTGCTGGTGATTGGCAATAACGATCAGCAACTGCGTGCGGCCGCCTCGCGGCTTACTCGTGGCGACTTCAACGTGCAGTCGCCGTTTATGCCGGTAGATATCCAGACCATCCCCACCAGCAAGCCTTACGACGCGCCGCGCTGGATCGCCACCGATCGTCCGGTCCGCCTGGTCGAACTGATGCGTCAGGATCAAAGCCTGACGGTTTCCGGGATCTGGCACGAACCGCTGCGCGTGGCGTTTCGCGCCGCGCCGGATCTGTTCCTCTGGGATGGTGAAACCATTCCGATGAAAATCGGCTACCGTTTCCCGTCGGAAACCTGGATTGACGATGAGCGCTCCTACCTCTCTATGACCTTCAACGGCACGTTCCTGCGCAACCTGCCGGTGAATAAACAAGGTCTGCTGGAGATGCTGTGGCACAAGCTCGGCGGCGATGCCCGCCAGGAAAGCGCCAATGTGCCGCTGGAACCCTATCTCATTTACGGCGACAACCAACTGTCGCTCTACTTCAATATCGAAACCAAAGAAGCCGCGCCCTGTAGCGTGCTGCTTAACAACAACATTAAAAGCCGTATCGATGAAGATTCCTGGATCGATCTGAGTAAAACGCAACACTTCGCGCTGCTGCCGAATCTGTCTTACTTCGTGGGCGCATCCTTTCCGTTCACCCGGCTGGCGGATTTCTCGCAAACCGTTCTGCTGCTGCCGGAAACCCCGTCAGAAAGCGAAGTCAGTACGCTACTGGATCTGGCCGCCCGTTCCGGCATTGCCACCGGCATGGCGCTTTATCATAACCGCGTGATGTTCGGCCTGCCGTCGGGCGGCGCAAATCTGGCCTATTTAAACCAAAGCGATGTGCTGGTGGTCTCCACGCTGGAGCAAAATGCCTTTAACCGTTCCCTGCTGGCACAGTCGCCGTTTACCGTTAATGAACACACGTTCGGCGTGCGTAAGCCCACCTTGTGGCAAACCGCCCAGCGGTATCTGGAAGGCGACTGGACCGCGTCGGGCGTGGATGCCGACCGTTATTTTTCCTCGAACGAAGCCTGGCGCGGATTTATCAGCTTCCGCTCCCAGTGGGACCCGTCCCGCATTGTGGTGATGGCCATCGGCAGCAACGGCGACCAGATTTCCCGCTTGCATACGGACTTGAATCTGCCGCGCATTAACGCCGGTATCCGTGGCGATGTCGCGATTATTACCGATGAGAACGGTGTGCGCAGTTTCCGCGTCGGCCAGCAATTCCCCAGCGGGCAGATGCCCTGGTACATGATGGTGGTGTGGTACGGCAACCAGCATTCTGGACTGCTGGCGCTGGTGGGTCTGGCGTTCTCGCTCATCATCGGCTTGAGTTTGTATAGCATACTGAAAAGGCGTGCCCATAAGCGCCTGAATCCGCAGGACTACGATCGTGAGTAAGGGTGGTAACAATATGAATCAGAAAAAAAATACCGCCAGACAATGGACGACGCTCTGCCTGTTCGGCGGGCTGACCGTGGGTGCGATGTCCGCCCAGGCGGCGGACAACAATCCGGCGCTGAAGGCCTTGTTCGATCAGGCCAATTACTGGCATGAAAAATCCCACGACGACCTGGCGAAAGAGTCGCTGCGTAAAGTGTTGATGGTGGATGCCAATAACACCCAGGCCATGTACCTGATGGCGCTCTGGGCACAACAGTCCGGCGATGTGAAAACCGCCGCCCAGTGGCGCGAGCGGCTGGCGTCCGTGTCGCCGCAGGACCCCAACCTGCAGGCGCTGGATAATGCCAAACAGCTTCAACAGGTCCCGCGCGGCCAGCTGGATCTGGCGCGTCAACAGGCCAGAAGCGGCAATATTCCTGCGGCCCTCAATACCTGGAACACCATGTTTAAAGGCGGCGAGCCGCCCCAGAGCCTCGCGCCGGAATATTATCTGACCATGGCCGGCGATAAATCCCTCTACCCGCAGGCGGTGAGCGGCCTGCGCCAGATTGTCACCCAATATCCCCAGGATAACGCGGCGCGTATTGCGTTAGGCAAAGTGCTTACCTATCAGGAGTCGACGCGCCGGGAAGGGATCGACATTCTGCAAAACATGGCCAGCGGCAGTAAAGATGCCGATGCCGCGTTGCGCCAGGCGCTGCTGTGGCTTGGCCCCCGGGCAGGCGACGAACCTTACTATCAGACCTTTTTGCAGCGCCATCCGCAGGATACTGACGTACAAAATTATTACCGCACCAATATCGGCGGCGCGGCGAAAGGCCAGGGGTTTGAGGCGCTTAACAGCGGCAATACCGATGCGGCACGCAGCCAGTTTGAGCAGGTTTTACAGGCGAACCCGGAAGATGCCGACGCGCTGGCGGGCATGGGCTATATCGCCCAGCGACGCGGCGATTACACCGCTGCCGCACAGTATCTCAACCGGGCGGCAAGCCTGGGCGGCGACCAGTCCGCTGAACGCAAGCAACAGGCGGACGACGCGGCGTTTTATGGTCAGTTGGCTGCCGCGCAGAATGCACTGAAGCAGGGCGACATGAACCAGGCGCTGAGCCTGAGCGCCCCGCTCACCCAACAAAGCGGCGAACGCGGCATCGCGGCGAAGCTGTTCCGCGCCGATGTGCAACGCCGTAATAAAAATTATGCCGAAGCAGAGCAAACCCTGCGCAGTGTTCTTGCGGAGCAGGCGGATAACGCCTCCGCCCGTGAGAATCTGTATTACGTATTACGCGATCAGAATAAAACGGCCGAAGCCCAGACGGTGCTGCGCACGCTGCCAGCCAGCCTGCAGGCCCGGTTACAACCGCGTGGATCCGGCGGCAACCCTGCCGATCCGATCCGTCGCCAGGCCCAGCAGGCGGTAGCCAGCGGCGATCCGCAACGGGCGATCGCGCTGCTTGAGCAAGGCGTGGCACGATACCCATCCGATCCGTGGCTGCGTCTCGATCTGGCGCGCCAGCTTCAAAAACAAGGGCGCAGCGCCGAAGCGACCAATTTAATGGCCCCGGCATTCCGGCCTGGCGCCAGCAATACCCAGCTTTACTCCGCCGCCCTGTTCGCCAGTGAGAATAATGGCTGGCAGCAGGCGCAAACCTTGCTGTCGCGTATTCCCGCCTCCAGCCAGAACAGCGAGATGCGCGAACTGGCCCAGCGGGTGAATTACAACCTGCAGATGACCACCGCCGAGCGCTATCTGGCCCAGGGCGATACCGTCGCTGCGGCAAACACCTTAAAAGCGCTGGCGTCCCGTCCGCCGCAAACCCCTGCTGATGCGGGCAAGCTGGCGCGGATGCTGGCGGAAAGCGGCGATCTGAGCGGCGCGGTGACCGTGGTGCGCGATAATATGCGACGCGGCGTCCAGGGCAACGCGGGGGATTACGCCGATCAAATCGCGGTGTTGAATCAAGCCGGGCTGACCAGCGAAGCGCAGTCCTGGCTGGCGAACCCGCAGTTGCGGGCGCGCAGTACCCCAACACAGCTGGCGAACATCCAGCAGGGTTACGTCATTAACGAAGCGGATCGGCTACGGGAACAGGGCAATTATGCGGCGGCTTATGACAAACTGATCCGCGCTATGCAAAGCGATCCGCAAAATACCGATCTGATGTTCGCCATGGCGCGGCTGTATCAGTCCGGCAAAATGAATAAAGAAGCGGGCGTGGTGTACGACTATCTGATGACCCGCGATACCCCGCAGCAGGACGCCCGGGTTGGCGCGATCGATGTGGCGCTGGCAGAAGGCAAAACCGATCGCGCCCGCCAGCTGGCGGCAGGACTGCGCAGCAACGACACGCCGGACCGGTTACTGCTTCAGGCGCGGGTTGCCGAAGCGCAGGGCAATCATCAACAGGCTATGAGCTATCTGCGTTCCGCGCGCGGCAAATTACTGGGATTACAGGGCGCGGGCGGGAGCGGCGCGCCAACACTCGGCGGCCTGGCCCTGGCGGATAACCCCTTCGCCGCGACCGCCAGCCGCGCTCAGCCAGCCTCGCCTTCGGTGTATGGGCAGGCCATGCCGTGGCAGGTGGCGCAACTGGGACGCAATCCGCAAACTGCCCCGCCCGGCGCGATACGTATCGATATCCCGGTGGAAAGCGCGCAAGCCGGCACGTTGCGCCAGGTGGATAACATGATCGAACAGCTCACCGAGAAAACAGCGACCTGGGCGCGGGGCTCGGTGTCGGCCCGTGGACGCGACGGCGAAAGCGGTCTCAGTAAACTTACCGAAGTCAAAGCGCCGTTGCAGTGGTCGACGGTACCCTTTGGCGATTCCCGTTTCGATATCAATGTGACACCCGTTAGTTTGAATGCCGGCAGCGCGTCACAGCAGTCCAGCACCCGGTTTGGTACCGGCGCATTGATTCAGGGCGAAGTGGCACAGGGCATTTATAACGCCTCAACCACCACGCCGCCGACCCGCCCGGATCTCGATACCCTGACCGTGCCATCGCAGGGTTCCCAAAAAGCCTCCGGTGTGGAAGTGGGAATGGCCCTGACGGGCGATCAGTACAAAATCGATGTCGGCTCCACGCCGCTCGGCCAGGATCTCAACACGGTGGTAGGCGGCGTGCAGTGGTCTCCACAGCTCACGGATTACCTGAAACTGATCCTGACCGGCGAACGCCGCGCCGTAATGGACAGCCTGCTCTCTTATGTGGGCGTGGAAGATAAATACAGCGGTAAACGCTGGGGCCAGGTCACCAAAAACGGCGGCAGCGCGCAGTTAAGCTACGATAACGGCGATGCCGGTTTTTATGCGGGTTTCGGGCTGTACAACTACCTGGGCGAAAATGTCCCCAGCAACAACAATGTCACGGGGACAGCCGGGGTATATATCCGGCCTTTCTATGCCGAAGACCGGGAACTCAAAACCGGTATCAGCATGACCTATATGGATTTTTCTAAAAACCTCAGTTACTTCAGCTACGGCCAGGGCGGATATTTCAGCCCGCAGGATTACGTCAGCGTCTCTTTCCCTGTGGACTATTCCCAGACTTTCGACAACTGGAAAATGTCGGTTGGCGCATCGCTGGGTTATCAGTCCTACACGCAGGACAAGAGCGCCTATTTCCCTGGCGATAAGCGGTTGCAGTCGCAACTGGAAGATTATGTCGCCAACGGATTCGCGAAAGAGGCCTATTACAGCGGCAACAGCGAAAACGGCCTTGGCTACAATCTTCGCGCCGCTGCTGATTACAAAATCAATAAGGATATGACCATCGGCGGACAGGTGGGCTATGACACCTTCGGCGATTACAACGAAAGCACCGCGCAGCTCTACTTCCGTTATCTGCTGGGGAATAATTGATATGAATGACGCTCAACTATTGCAGTATTTCCAGAATCAACAAACTCAGTCAGGATGGTTTGCGCTGCTTCACACCATGGTGGAAAACATGGTGGCTAACGTGGGCGAATCCCAGAGCCACGCCTTTCTGACGCAGATGGGTGACGATCTTGGCAAGCGATTTCCGCTGCCGCTATCAAATACGGTAGGCGAGCTGGAAACGGCGATAAATAACCAGCTTGCGCGTTTTAACTGGGGGTATATTGATATCGACGCCAGCGAAACCGCCCTCCTTATCCGTCACCGGGCCTTGCCCACGCCTTCCGATGAAGCCCGGCAAACGGCGTGGAGTCACGCCATGAGCGCGGTGCTGGAAGGGCTGTATGCGCGCTGGTTGCAATCCCAGGGGGGTAAACCGACGGTGGCGTTATGGCGCGAATCCGCGCCGTCAGCCACTGAGGTCCATTTCAGATATCAAAACAGCCGATGAGGTGAACGAATGTTGCAGCGATGCAAAACGCTGTTAGCGGCCATGATGGTGTTGCTGATCAGCCAGTCTGCGCTGGCGGGTAGCGCATGGGACAGCTATAAAGCGCGTTTTTTAATGCCCGACGGCCGCATTATCGATACCGGCAATAATAGCGTCAGCCATACCGAAGGCCAGGGGTTTGCCATGATGATGGCGGTGATGAATGATGATCGCGACAGCTTCGGGAAAATCTGGGGCTGGACCAATAAAACCCTGAGGAATCCGGACACCGGCCTGTTTTACTGGCGCTATAACCCGGTTGAAGCCCAGCCGATTACCGATAAAAACAACGCCACCGATGGCGATACGTTTATCGCCTGGGCGTTATTAAAAGCGGGTGAAAAATGGGGCAATAATGAGTATCTGGCGGCCTCCGATACCATTGCTAAAGCGATTGTGACCCATAACGTGATGAATTATGCGGGCTATAAGGTGATGCTGCCTGGGGCGAAAGGGTTCGATCTCAACAGTAATATCAATCTTAACCCCTCCTATTTTGTGTTTCCGGCGTGGCGGGATTTGGGTAATCGCAGTCATTTGATGGTCTGGAAAGATCTGATTAACGACGGACAAAAATTGCTGGAGAAAATGCGTTTCGGCAAGGGGCAGCTTCCGGCGGATTGGGTATCCCTGTACGCCGATGGACGGGTGACGCCAGCCAAACAGTGGCCCGCCCGCTTTAGCTATGATGCGATTCGTGTACCGCTGTATGTGAAATGGTACGCCCCGCAAAGCCCGCTGTTGGAGCCTTACAAGGCGTTTTGGGGGCAGTATCCCCGCAACCAGACGCCCGCCTGGGTCAACGTCGCAACCAACGATCCGGCGCCCTATATGATGGATGGCGGAATTCTGGCGGTGCGGGACTTCACGCTGGGGCAGTTACCGGCGGGCGAACCGCAAATTACCGCGCAGGAAGATTACTACTCCGCCAGCCTTAAAATGCTGGTCAGCCTCGCGGCACGTTAACCCACGCGCTGCGCTTATCGCCGGTAAGCGCAGCCGCATCACGCCGTGATGAGCGTGATTGACGCGGCTTCGAACGCGTTACCGAGCTCGCGGCCTAAATCTGCTTCCACCACCAGCACATCGATTTCCTCGCACCGGGCCACGCCGAATCTGGCGATACCGGGAATTTTATCCGCTGTCAGGGCCACCAGAGTTTGACTGCTTTGTCCGATCGCGGCTTTTTTAAATTCGCAGTCGGCAAAATCAAACCCCGTCAAACCGGACTCGGGGCTCATGGCGCAACCGCCAATCCAGGCCTGATCGAAATGCATGTTTCTCAGCTGATCCAGGGCCGTACCGCTTACGCAGCCACCAATATTTTTTTGCACCTGACCGCCCAGCATGATGACCTCAATCAGCGGATGCGTTAACAGCGCGGCGGCGATATCCGGCGCATTCGTCACCACGGTAAGGGATAACTCCGCAGGAAAGGCCGACGCCATGGCCAGATTGGTGGTGCCGGTATCAATAAAGATACAGGAGCCCGGTTTTACCAGCTGCACGCAACGCGCTGCCAGCAGGCTTTTTTGCGCGTGATTGTGCGTTTTCCGCCGGGTTAAGGTTGCGCTGTCCTGGAGCTGAAGCACCGCGCCGCCGTACACCTTTTTACAGAACCCTTCTTTGCTGAGTTCATGCAGATCGCGGCGAATCGTGTGCTCTGAGACCTTCAACTGCACGGCAAGATCCGCACAGATCGCACGGCCATTTTCTTGCAGGATCTGGCGGATCAACGCTTGTCGCTGCTCCGGTAAAGCTGCATAATCGAGCATATAAATCCTTAACTAATCATAATCGAGCTATAGTGAGCATATTCCTGCAATCCGGCCTGCACTGTCAACGCGGTTTTGATGTCGGCAGGCTGATTGTTTCCGTATTTTGAAGAGGATCCCCATGTCACCACAACGTACCGGCGTTTCTCCCGCGTTCGCCACGCGGCTGGTGTTCTTTATCGCCGGTTTTGTCACCGCCGCCTGGGCCGTGATCGTGCCTTTCGCCCGTAATAACACCGGTGTGAACGAGGCGACACTGGGCACTTTGCTGCTGTGCCTGGGCGTCGGCGCGCTGATCGCCATGCCGGTGACCGGGCTGCTGACCAATAAATTTGGTTGCCGCCGCGTGATCCTTTGCGCCATTGGTTTTATTGTGCTGACCACTCCGCTGCTGTCGGTGATAACCGATCCGCTATTGCTGGCTGGCGTACTGCTGCTGTTTGGCGTCGGGGTGGGCGTGACCGACTGCGCGATGAATATCCAGGCCATACTGGTCGAGAAACAGTCCCCTGTGCCGGTGATGTCGGGTTTTCACGGGATGTACAGCGTCGGCGGGATTGCCGGAGCCGGTTTTCTCACGCTGCTGCTGGCGATGGGGATGTCGATCTTTGCCGGAACGCTGCTGGTCACGCTGGCCGTGATCGTGATGGCGTTGCTGAGCCGCTCCGGTTTGCTCACCTACGCCAATCCTGCGGAGGGCCCGGCCTTTGCTGTACCTCGCGGCATAGTGCTGCTGCTGGGCGTGGTTTGCTTTGCGGTTTTTCTTACCGAAGGCACGGTACTGGACTGGAGCGCCGTCTACCTCACCGATGTGCGGAATATACCGGAACCCTCGGCGGGCTCGGTTATACCTGTTTTGCTGTCGCCATGGACTGCCGCCAGGCTTACCGGCGATCGCCTGATTGCCTGGCTGGGCCGCCTGCCCGTGGTGTTTGGCGGCGCGCTTATCGCGGCAGCTGGTCTGGCGCTGGTGACCTGGGTGCCGTCATGGCAACTGTCGCTAACGGGCTATATCCTGGTCGGGGCAGGCTGCGCGAATATCGTGCCGGTGATGTTCTCGGCTGTGGGTCGCCAGACCGTGATGCCGCAGGCAGCGGCTGTCCCGGCGATGACTACCATGGGCTATTTGGGCGTGCTTAGCGGGCCCGCAATAATCGGGTATGTGGCCCATTACAGCTCCCTGTCTTTTGCGTTTTCTCTCATCATGGCGCTGATGATTATGGTCGGCGCGGTTTCCTTTACCCTCAATCTAAGCAGTAAAACCATTACGGCGGAGAATCCATGAAAATTGCCCATGTTGCACTCTGGACGCGAGACCTGGCGGCACAGCAGGCCTTCTGGCGCGATATGTTTGGCGGGGTCAGTAATACCCTGTACGTCAGTAAAAACCGACCGGGTTTTCAGTCGTACTTTATTAGCCTGCCAGAAGGCCCGACCATTGAGTTAATGACGCTACCCGATCTTGAGGTGGGGCATAACGGGCAGGAGCTCACCGGATGGGCGCATATCGCGATTAACGTCGGCACAAAACAGGACGTGGATACAATGGCGACTCGCGCCGATCAACAAGGCAGGCTGGCGAGCCCGCCGCGCACCACCGGCGACGGGTATTATGAGGCGGTGATCCGCGATCCGGACGGCTGTCTGATCGAACTGGTCGCCTGACAAGTTATACGCGCCGCGCAGGGCTGGCAGACCGTCCGCCCTGTTTCGACGCCCGGTCACGCTGGCCCAAAAACGGAACAACGTGCTCGCTACACCGTTCGTCATGGGTTTACGCTGCTTTGCGAATGGCTTCGCTGGCGCTGTTATTTAACGCATCAGCACATCAGCGGGCACTGAAGGCCTTCCTGTGCCACTTACGCGCCAGGACCTGTTGCTCACCTTGCTAAAGAAAAGCTGCGCCACTATTCAGTAAAGAGTCGGGCCACGCAGACCCGCAAAACGTCCTGTGGTTGGCTGTTATCAGCCTGCAGGCGTTTATTATCTGTAACTCCCTGTTCCCCTCTTCTTTGTACGCTGCACAAAAAAAACCAGCCGGGGTCACCGGCTGGTTTGTAATCTATTGCGCGGGATTGTGGTTACTCCACTTCCCGTACGTCCATACGCAACTCTTTTGGAACTTCGAACACGATATTCTCTTCCCGGCCCGTCAGCTCACGCGCTTCACTGCCGCCCAACGCCTGCAGGCGTTTAAGCACATTCTGCACGAGAATATCCGGCGCGGAGGCGCCAGCGGTGACGCCAACGCAGGCAGCGCCTTGCAGCCACGCTTCATCAATGTCGCTGGCGTCATCAATCAGATAGGCCTTTTTCCCCATCCGCTGTGCCAGCTCCGCCAGACGGTTCGAGTTGGAGGAGTTTTTCGACCCCACCACCAACACCACATCGGCCTCTTCCGCCAGGGCGCGTACGGCTTCCTGACGGTTCGTGGTGGCGTAGCAAATATCGTCTTTCCGCGGCCCGATGATTTTCGGGAAGCGACTGCGCAGCGCGTCAATCACGTCCGACGTATCATCCACGGACAGCGTGGTTTGGGTCATAAAGGAGAGGTTACTCTCATCTTTCACGGTGATTTTCAGCACGTCTTCCGGGGATTCCACCAGGTACATTCCCCCTTTCGGGTTGCTGTACTGCCCCATGGTGCCTTCCACTTCCGGATGCCCGGCATGACCGATAAGGATCGCTTCTTCACCGCGACGGCTGGCGCGCGCCACTTCCATATGCACTTTTGTCACCAGCGGGCAGGTCGCGTCGAAGACCGTCAGATCGCGGCTTTTCGCTTCGTTGCGCACCGCCTGGGAAACGCCATGCGCCGAGAAAATCAGGATCGCGCCGTCCGGCACTTCGCTTATCTGCTCGATAAAAATCGCGCCGCGCTCGCGCAGGCTGTCTACCACATAGCGGTTATGCACCACTTCATGACGCACATAAATCGGCGCGCCGTACAGGGTCAGCGCGTTTTCGACAATGCTGATTGCACGGTCAACGCCAGCACAAAACCCACGCGGGTTAGCCAACAGGATCTGCATTCAACGTCTCCAGTGCCGGATCAACCTCCAGCACGTCGATATCAAAATGAAGGTTCTGCCCGGCAAGTGGATGGTTGAAATCCACCGTGATGGAGTCGCCGTTGACTTCGCGAATCACACCAGGCATTTCCGAACCATCCATGGCGGTAAATAACATGATCGCCCCGACTTCCGGCTCTCCGGCGTCGATAAACTCGCGGCGCGAAAAATACTGGATCATATCCGGGCTGGGAATGCCGAATCCGGATTCAGGCGGCAGCGTGAAGGATTTTTTCTCACCCGCCTGCATGTCCAGCAGCTGCGTTTCGAGGCCAGGGGACAGCGAACCATCCCCCAGACGGAACAGAGCGGGCTTGCCGTTATTACGGGTCGATTCCGCCGTGGAGCCATCTTCAAGCTTCAGTGTGAAGTGGACCAGTACGGCGCTGTTGCTCTGTACGGTTTTACTCATGGCTTTTCTTTTCCCGGGCTGTTTTGTCGGAAGAAACGAAGAAACCTTCCAGCACAATCAGTGCCGCGCCGACGCAAATCGCCGTATCCGCCCAGGTTGAACGTGGCGAAATGCCAGTCGCCGACATAGAAGTCGATCATATCGACCACAAAGCCGTGCCACAGGCGGTCAAACAGGTTGCCCAACGCGCCGCCGATGATTAAAGCATAGGCGATATTGTTGAGCTTCTGGCTGGCTTTGGCGCGATACATCATCACCGCCAGCACCACGCAGATACCGATGGCGATACCGGCAAAGAACCAGCGCTGCCAGCCGCCTTTATCAGCGAGGAAGCTAAATGCCGCGCCGTAATTGCGCGCATAGTGCAGATTAAGCGACGGGAACAGGGACACCGTCTCCCCCAGAGCGAAGTTCTGGAGGATCAGGTATTTACTGCCCAAATCGACAATCAGCACGACGACGACCAGCCACAGCCAGCGCAGTCCAGTTGAAAGGATCGGTTTATTCATCAGGCGAACTTACGTTTTTCGCCGTCACCGGCGACGTTGCTGACACAGCGGCCGCACAGTTCGGCGTGTTCCGCTACCTGACCGACATCGGTGGTGTAATGCCAGCAGCGCTGACATTTCTCACCGTCGGCTTTGCGTAACGCCACTTTCAGGCCTTTAAGCTGTTCGCTTTGCTGGGCCTCGGCGGACGCCTGTGCATACTCTTCAACCTGAGCGGCTGAGGTCAACAGGACAAATCGCAATTCATCGCCCAGCGCCGTCAGTTTCGCCGCCAGTTCCGGCTCAGCGTACAGCGTTACCGCCGCTTCCAGCGAACCGCCGATGCGCTTGTCGGCGCGCGCCTGCTCGATGACCTTGTTGACTTCGCCGCGCACTTTCAGCAGCTCGTCCCAGTAGGCATCGTTCATGGCTTCAGTACCGGTAAGGCCAAACAGGCCGTCGTACCATTCGCCGGTAAAGACGTATTTCTCGCGATCGCCTGGCAGGTAGCCCCAGATTTCATCTGCGGTGAACGACATAATCGGCGCCATCCAACGTACCAGCGCTTCCGCGATGTGATACAACGCGGTCTGACAGCTGCGACGCGCCACGCTGTCCGCTTTCGCGGTGTACTGGCGGTCTTTGATGATGTCGAGATAGAACGAGCCCATTTCTACAGAGCAGAAACGCATCAGACGCTGCACCACTTCGTGGAAATCGTACGCTTCGTAAGATTTGACGATATCTTCCTGCGCGGCTTTCGCACAGCCGACCGCCCAGCGATCCAGCACCACCATCTCTTCCGGCTTAACGCTGTCTTTCACCGGATCGAAGCCGTTAAGGTTCGCCAGCAGGAAGCGCGCAGTGTTACGGATACGGCGATACGCATCGGCCGCACGTTTGAGGATCTCGTCAGACACCGCCATTTCGCCGGTGTAGTCCGTCGATGCCACCCACAGACGCAGGATATCCGCGCCAAGCTTATTCATAACGTCCTGCGGCGACACGGTGTTGCCGATGGACTTGGACATTTTGCGGCCCTGACCATCCACGGTGAAGCCATGGGTCAGTACCTGGCGGTACGGCGCTTTGCCTTTCATGGCGGTGGAAATCATCAGCGAAGACATGAACCAGCCGCGATGCTGGTCAGAGCCTTCCAGATACATATCCGCCGCGTGACCGGCAAATTCCGGACGCACGTCTACCACCGATGCATGCGTGGAACCGGAGTCGAACCAGACGTCCAGCGTATCCGGCACTTTCTCATAGCTGTCGGCGTCGTCGCCCATGATGTCGCGCGGGTCGAGATCCCACCATGCCTGGATGCCGTCCTGCTCAACGCGTTGGGCAACGGCTTCCATCAGCTCCTGCGTACGTGGATGCAGTTCCTGGGTTTCTTTATGCACGAACAGCGACATCGGCACGCCCCAGGTGCGCTGACGGGAGATACACCAGTCCGGGCGATTCGCCACCATAGATTCGATACGCGCCTGGCCCCCAGTCCGGGATCCATTGCACGCCTTTGATTTCCTGCAGCGACTGCGCACGCAGGCCTTTTTTGATCCATGCTTACGAACCACTGCGGCGTGGCGCGGAAGATGATCGGCGTTTTGTGACGCCAGCAGTGCGGATAGCTGTGCAGCAGTTTTTCAACGTGCAGCAACGCGCCTTTCTCACGCAGCAGGTTGACGATCAGATCGTTAGCTTTGAATACCTGAACGCCGTCCAGTGAAGGATACGTGCCCGGCAAATAGGTGCCGTCCGGACCAACCGGGTTTGCGGTTTCCAGACCGTATTTCTGGCCGATCACATAGTCGTCCGGGCCGTGGCCTGGTGCGGTATGCACAGCACCGGTACCCGCATCCAGCGTCACATGCTCGCCGAGGATGGCTGGCACGTCGAAGTCCAGGAACGGGTGCTGGAAGCGCAGCAGTTCAAGCGCATCGCCTTTCACAGTGCCCAGCATGGTGAAATCGGTGATACCGGCGCGTTTCATCACGCTGTCGACCAGATCTTTCGCCAGAATCAGCGCCTGGCCGTCAACCTGTACCAGCGCATACTCGATATCCGCATGCAGGGAGATAGCGCGGTTCGCAGGCAGGGTCCACGGCGTGGTGGTCCAGATAACCAGTGAAATCGGGCCAGTCACGTCGCTTACGCCGAATTTGGCTTTTACTGCGTCCACATCGACCGCGTGGAACGTCACATCGATAGACGGCGACGTTTTGTCGTAATACTCAACTTCGGCTTCCGCCAGCGCGGAACGGCAGTCAACGCACCAGTGCACCGGTTTGGCGCCTTTATGCAGATGGCCGTTGCCGATGATTTTACCGAGTGCACGGATGATATTGGCTTCGGTTTTGAAGTCCATGGTCAGGTACGGGTGCGACCAGTCGCCCAGTACGCCCAGACGGATGAAGTCAGCGCGCTGGCCTTCAACCTGCTCGGCGGCATATTTACGGCAGGCTGCGCGGAACTCGGCAGCAGACACTTTCTCGCCCGGCTTACCAATCAACTGCTCAACTTTCAGCTCGATCGGCAGGCCGTGGCAATCCCATCCCGGTACATACGGGGAGTCATAACCCGCCAGCCCTTTGGATTTGATAATAATGTCTTTCAGAATCTTATTAACCGAGTGACCAATATGAATGCTGCCATTCGCATAAGGAGGGCCATCATGCAGAATGAAGGTTTTTTTGCCTTTTTTCGCCGCACGGATGATGCCGTACAGATCATCATCAGTCCAACGCGCCAGCATTCCCGGTTCGCGTTTGGCGAGGTCGCCACGCATAGGGAACCCTGTTTCCGGCAAATTCAGGGTAGATTTATAGTCACTCATTAGATTCTCGGTTCCGTATTTCGGTTTGATAAACACCAACAGGCCTAAAGCCGGCTAACTGGTCTTGTTTTCCATTGTCTGGCGGGTAGCCAACCCAAAAAATTCGCGGGCCGTTACGACATCTCTGGCGATTTGCGCTTTCAGTTCATCAAGCGATGCAAACCGCTGCTCATTACGTATTTTTTTACGCAACACAACATCTATATGGCGTCCGTAGAGGTCCATTGCAATGTCCAGCAGATGAACTTCAAGCTGCTGGCGCATGCCCTGCACCGTCGGGCGTGTGCCGATATTCGCGACACCAGGCAGCGGCTTATCGCCAAGCCCTCTCACTTCAACCGCATAGACCCCTTTCACCGGGGAAACCTGACGGCGCAGCGGTAAGTTCGCCGTCGGGAAGCCGATGGTCCTGCCGAGTTCATCGCCATGAACCACGCGGCCTGAAATCATAAACGGATGGCCAAGTAATTTTTCCGCCTTTTCCAGCTCATCTTCCGCCAGCGCCTGACGCACCGCAGTACTGCTGACGCGTACGCCGCCATGGCAGAATGTTTGCGTGCTGGTGACGTTAAAGCCAAACTCCTGGCCAGCCTTTTGTAATAACAAGAAATCCCCCTGACGGCCAGCGCCAAAGCGGAAATCATCCCCCACCGCCAGAAACTGAACGCCGAGGTGTTGCACCAGCAGATCGCTGACGAACGCCTGGGCGGTGAGCGCAGCGAAACGGCGATCGAACCGGACGCACAGGACATAATCCACATCCGATTGGGCCAGATACTTCAGCTTTTCCCGCAGTCGGGTAAGCCGCGCCGGGGCTTTATCCGCCGCAAACAGTTCAAGCGGCTGAGGCTCGAATATCATCACCATGACCGGCAGGTTGCGACGACGGCCTTCTTCGCGCAATCCGGCAAGCAACGCCTGATGGCCGAGATGTACGCCATCGAAGTTACCAATTGTGAGGACACAACCACGGTGTTCGGGGGTCAGATTGTGAATGCCGCGTATCAGCTTCATGACAGGCTCAACAGGGTGAAAATCGTCGGATTATAGCGTGTACCGCTCTCAAGGTTAACCTACGATTGTCGATACGGCCGATAAACCCGTGCTTTTGTGCCACTTAGCGCCTGAGATGCCAAATCACGGCGCGCCTTTACTATTTTTGTCCCCGAAAGACTGTATTCGTGCGCCGCAAGCTGATAGAATCCTGCGCCATCACTACGTAACGAGTGTCGCTTCATTAACGGCGCTTATTTGCACAAATCCATTGACAAAACGGGCTAAGAGGGCATATTCCTCGGCCTTTGAATTGTCCATATAGATCATATTTGGGAGTTGGACCTTGGCTAATATCAAATCAGCTAAGAAGCGCGCCGTTCAGTCTGAAAAGGCTCGCAAACACAACGCTAGCCGTCGTTCTATGATGCGTACTTTCATCAAGAAAGTATACGCAGCAATCGAATCTGGCGACAAAGCAGCAGCACAGAACGCATTCAATGAAATGCAACCGATCGTGGATCGTCAGGCCGCTAAAGGTCTGATCCACAAAAACAAAGCAGCGCGTCATAAGGCTAACCTGACCGCGCAGATCAACAAACTGGCTTAATCGCTCGTTGTTGACGCTTTGCAAAAAAAGACCCGCTTAACGCGGGTTTTTTTATGCCTGCCATTTAGTCTGGCATGGTAAACAGGGACGAGTAATCCCGGTTACAGATACGCTGCACCGCAGGATGCTGGATCATGCGCTCGGCAAAAATGGCGTGATACTCCTCCATCACGTTTTCAATCCGCCCTATTTCCACCACCGTCTTATCGTCGAAAAAATCCTGGGTATAGAGCGTCGGCGCGACAAAAATCGCATCATGCGCACAGCCGAAGGCTTTCATCAGCGCGGCATCGTCAAACTCGCCGAGAATTTCAATATTCAACGCCTGTGAGTTAAGCCAGTTCAGGACTTTACGACCAAGCATTGAACGCCGACCGGGAATTAATAGTCTGCGCTCTTCAAGGCAGGCTGGAAATGGCTTATCCGGCCCGGGAGACTGGCACCAGAAACTCACGCCGCATTCGCCGATTTTGACGGAGAACAGCCCCTCCTGCTGAGTGGAGTCAATGGGGCAATCGGAAATAATCATATCCAGCTTATGTTGACTCAACTGCTCCAGCAGCATTTCATGCGTCGACTCGAAGCAGCGTAGATGGATTTGTTCATCTTCCACCACGGCGGCATCCAGTACGCCGCTGACCAGACGTTTTGAAAGCGCATCCGCCACGCCAACGTCAAACAACAGGTGTGATTCCTTGCGGTAATTGACGATATCCAGCATTTCCTGGCTGAGCGTAAACATCCGGTCGGCATAGCGGAAAACCAATTCCCCAAGTTCACTCGGCTCAATGCCACGCCCTTTACGCTTAAACAACTTGCCCTGCAGCCGCTCCTCAAGCGCTTTGATTTGCCCGGTGATGGTTTGCGGGGTGAGATATAACGCTTCCGCCGCCCCTACCACCGAGCCTTCTTTATAAACGTGCCAGAAGTAATAAAGGTGATTGTAGTTAATATGTGACATATCGCTTTCGCTCCCTGATTAATAGTTATGTTCGGCAAGAACGCTTCCTTGTCCTTTCATTCAGGCGCGGGCAGCCGCGCCTGAATAACGTGTCCGTAACAGGCCATAGCCTGTGATTGCCGCCAGTAGCGAGCCGATAAGAATACCCAGTTTTGCCCACGTGATAAGCCCGGGATCGGCATCTCCAAATGCCAGCGAGGCGATGAAAATAGACATCGTAAAACCAATGCCGCAGAGCACGCCAACCGCCATGATTTCCTTAAACGATGTGTCTTTGGGTAATGAAGCCAGTTTCAGCTTCATGGCCAGAAGGCAGAACAAACCGATGCCCAAAGGTTTACCGATTAGCAATCCGGCAATTATGCCAAGCGGCAGCAAGGAGGTCAGCCCTTCCAGGGTGACGCCCTGAAGCGACACGCCCGCATTGGCAAAAGCAAACAGCGGCAAAATCAAAAACGCGACCCAGGGGTGCAAAATGTGCTCCAGCGATCTGGCCGGAGAACGCCCGTTGTGTGCTTTAAGCGGGATAAAGAAACCAATCACCACACCCGCCAGTGTGGCATGAATGCCGGATTTCAGTACCGCTGTCCAGAGTACGACGCCCGCCAGGATATAAATACCGGTCCGGCGAACATTCATCATATTTAATAATGCTAAAACGGTAATTGCCCCGGCTGCCACCGTCAGCGATAACATCGATAGCTGGCTGGTGTAAAACAGCGCGATAATGATAATCGCCCCTAAATCATCAATAATCGCCAGCGCCATCAGAAACACTTTCAGCGCGGGCGGCACACGGTTGCCAAGCAATGCGAGCACACCAAGCGCAAAGGCGATATCGGTGGCTGCAGGGATTGCCCACCCTTCACGGGCTACGGGATCCTGGAAGTTAAACATCAGGTATACCGCCGCCGGGACCACCATCCCGCCCAATGCGGCAATCGCCGGAAACGCAGCCTGACGGCGGCTGGCAAGCGAACCCTCCAACAGCTCCCGCTTCACTTCGAGACCAATCAACAAAAAGAAGATCGCCATCAAGGCGTCGTTAATCCATAACAGCAGATTTTTGTTGATCTCAAGCGCGCCTACCCGTAGTTCAACCGGGGTACTCAGGAATTGTTGATAAGCTGAGTGCGTGCTTTCCATGTTGGCGAAAATCATGGCCAGCGCGGCGGCAATAATCAGTAAAATACCACCCGAGGCCTCGTTAGCCAGAAAACGTTGAATCATCTTGGACATATTGAGCACCTGCTTATTTTTTACATTTTATTAAACACGATATATTGTCCATCCTACCGCGCCTGACACCTCGTTAAAAACAGATTATCTCGCCACGTCAGCTCGTAAAAATCGAACAATTAAACAACTTACCGCATTCATCAGGAAACCTGCTTTTCGATTAGTGTTTGAAAAACAAATAAAAAAGCCTGTTCCTACGCTGAGTAGAAACAGGCTTGTTATTACTGAAGGGTAGAAGTTAGCGCGTTAAGTCGTCAAAAAACTTTTTTACACCGTCGAAGAAACTTTTGGAACGCGGACTGTTTTTCTCGCCCGTTGGGCCGCCAAAACTTTCCTGTAAATCCTTCAACAGCTGTTTTTGTTTCTCGTTGAGGCCAACCGGCGTTTCAACTACCACACGGCATAACAGGTCGCCCTGAGCGCCGCCGCGTACCGATTTAACGCCTTTACCACGCATACGGAACAGTTTGCCGGTTTGCGTTTCATGCGGCACTTTCAACTTCACACGACCATCCAGCGTAGGCACTTCAATCTCACCGCCGAGCGCCGCCATGGCGAAGTTAATCGGCACTTCGCAATAGAGGTTATTGCCTTCACGTTCGAAGATCGGATGCTGTTTCACCTGAACCTGGACGTACAGGTCGCCCGCTGGCGCGCCATGCTCGCCCGCTTCGCCCTCGCCCGCCAGACGAATACGATCGCCGGTATCCACACCCGCAGGGATTTTCACCGACAGCGTTTTTGATTTTTCAACGCGACCATGTCCATGACACTTGGTGCACGGATCTTTAATCAACGTACCGCGGCCCTGACAGTGGGGACAGGTTTGCTGTACCGCGAAGAAACCCTGGCGCATCTGCACCTGGCCCGCACCGTGACAGGTCGGACAGGTCTGTGGCTGCGTACCCGGTTTGGCGCCGTTGCCGTGGCAAACGTCGCACTCTTCCAGCGTCGGAATGCGGATCTCTTTGGTGACGCCGCGCACCGCTTCTTCAAGGGTCAGTTCCATGTTGTAACGCAGATCGGACCCGCGCGATGCACGCTGACGACCACGACCGCCGCCAAAGATATCGCCGAATACATCGCCGAAGATGTCGCTGAAATCTGCGCCGCCGCCGCCAAATCCGCCGCCGCCCATGCCGCCCTGCTCAAATGCCGCATGGCCGTACTGATCGTAAGCCGCGCGTTTTTGCGCGTCGGTCAGCACTTCATAAGCTTCTTTAATTTCTTTGAATTTGTCTTCAGCGTCTTTATCACCCTGGTTACGGTCCGGGTGATATTTCATTGCCAGGCGTTTGTAAGCCTTTTTGATTTCACGCTCTTCCGCATTTTTCGGAACGCCTAAAATCTCGTAATAGTCTTTTTTCGCCATTTCTTTTGTCTGCCCTTATCCCCTGTTTCATTTACGCCGCACTCGCGTTGACTCTTGAGCCACGCAAATTCACCCGGGAATACAAGAATAAACGGGCGGAGAGGAATCCCTCTTCGCCCGTATCAGTGTTTACCCGTTCAAAGGGCGATTATTTCTTGTCTTTTACTTCTTCGAACTCAGCGTCGACAACATCATCATCTTTCGCATTGTTCGCTGAAGCGTCAGCCCCGCCAGCCTGCTGCTGTGCGTGTTGCTGCTGAGCGATTTCCATCAGTTTCTGGGAAACCTGCGCCAGCGCCTGCATTTTCGCTTCGATATCGGCTTTGTCTTCGCCTTTCAGCGAGGTTTCCAGCGCGCTCAGTGCAGACTCGATAGCCGTTTTGTCGTCAGCCGGCAGTTGTTCGCCTGCTTCTTCCACTTGCTTACGCGTGCTGTGCACCAGATGATCCGCCTGGTTGCGGGTCTGGACCAGCTCTTCGAACTTACGGTCAGATTCCGCGTTCGCTTCCGCTTCGCGTACCATTTTCTGGATTTCTTCCTCGTTCAGACCAGAAGAAGCCTTAATGGTAATTTTCTGCTCGCGGCCGCTGTTTTTGTCTTTCGCAGACACATGCAGAATACCGTCGGCATCGATGTCGAAAGTAACTTCGATCTGCGGCATACCGCGCGGTGCCGGGTTAATCCCGTCCAGGTTGAACTGGCCCAGAGACTTGTTATCGCTGGCACGTTTACGCTCACCCTGCAGCACATGGATGGTTACCGCAGACTGGTTGTCTTCAGCGGTAGAGAAAACCTGGCTGTGCTTGGTCGGGATGGTGGTGTTTTTGCTGATCAGCGCCGTCATCACGCCGCCCATGGTTTCGATACCCAGAGACAGCGGGGTAACGTCCAGCAGCAGGACGTCTTTAACGTCACCGGTCAACACGCCGCCCTGAACAGCTGCGCCAATCGCCACGGCTTCGTCCGGGTTAACGTCTTTACGCGGTTCTTTACCAAAGAACTCAGCAACTTTTTTCTGCACCATCGGCATACGGGTCTGACCACCGACCAGGATTACGTCCTGAACGTCAGATACGGACAGGCCAGCATCCTGCAGAGCAACTTTCAGCGGCTCGATAGAACGGTTCACGAGGTCTTCGACCAGGCTTTCCAGTTTCGCGCGAGTCACTTTGATGTTCATGTGTTTCGGACCGGTGGCGTCTGCAGTGATGTACGGCAGGTTCACATCGGTCTGCTGAGCGGAAGACAGTTCAATCTTCGCTTTCTCAGCGGCTTCTTTCAGACGCTGCATCGCCAGCGGATCGTTACGCAGATCGATACCCTGATCTTTCTTAAACTCTTCCACCAGGTAGTTGATCATGCGGCTGTCGAAGTCTTCACCACCCAGGTGGGTATCACCGTTGGTTGCCAGTACTTCAAAGGTTTTTTCGCCGTCAACGTCGTCGATTTCGATAATAGAGATATCGAAAGTACCGCCGCCCAGGTCATAAACCGCGATAGTACGGTTACCCACTTCTTTATCCAGACCGTAAGCCAGCGCGGCAGCGGTCGGTTCGTTGATGATACGTTTTACTTCCAGACCTGCGATACGACCAGCGTCTTTCGTTGCTTGGCGCTGAGCATCGTTAAAGTAAGCAGGTACGGTGATAACAGCTTCAGTTACCGGTTCGCCCAGGTAATCTTCAGCGGTTTTCTTCATTTTTTTCAGCACTTCCGCAGAGATCTGCGGCGGCGCCATTTTCTGGCCTTTCACGTCAAGCCATGCGTCGCCATTGTCGGCGGCAATGATTTTGTACGGCATGATGGCTTCATCACGCTGCACTTCTTCATCCTGGAAGCGGCGACCGATCAGGCGTTTAATCGCGAACAGCGTGTTCTGCGGGTTAGTCACTGCCTGACGTTTAGCCGGCTGACCTACCAGAGTTTCGCCGTCCTGTGTATAAGCAATGATAGAAGGCGTGGTGCGGTCACCCTCGGCGTTTTCAAGTACGCGTGCGGTAGTACCATCCATAATCGCGACACAAGAGTTAGTCGTCCCCAGGTCGATACCAATAATTTTACCCATCTAAACGTCTCCACTAAAAATTCGTCATTATGTGGTTGTGAATCTGTAATAAGGGCGAAACCGTCGGTTTCAACTGCCCCATCATTATTTTTCACGTCCACTCACTGCGGTTGACTACAAGATGGGGTCGTATCGCCGGGCATCAAGGGGCACCAGGTAAAAATTTTTTCTTTTACCTGTGCAGATCATAGACGGCGGCATATTGCCTGATTATTATGCCGCGCCCGACACGGATCACACTTTCTGGCGGCGGGTATTTATATCTCTATTACGAACGTTTTGAGGATTTATGGGCAACACTAAGTTGGCTAACCCCGCACCGCTGGGATTAATGGGTTTCGGCATGACCACTATTCTGCTTAACCTGCACAATATCGGTCTTTTCCCGCTGGACGGCATCATCCTGGCGATGGGGATTTTCTACGGCGGTATCGCGCAAATTTTCGCGGGCCTGCTGGAGTTTAAAAAGGGAATACTTTCGGTTTGACCGCCTTTACCTCCTACGGCTCTTTTTGGCTCACGCTGGTTGCAATCCTGCTGATGCCGAAAATGGGTCTGACAGAGGCGGCAAATGGTCACTTCCTGGGCGTTTATTTAGCCATTTGGGGCGTGTTTACCCTGTTTATGTTCTTCGGCACCCTGAAAGGCGCGCGCGTACTGCAATTCGTGTTCTTTAGCCTGACCGTGCTGTTTGCGCTCCTGGCCGTTGGTCACCTGGCAGACAACGAAAGCATCGTACACATCGCGGGCTGGATTGGCCTGATCTGCGGCGCAAGCGCCATTTATCTGGCGATGGGCGAAGTGCTTAACGAACAATATGGCCGCACCGTCCTGCCAATTGGCGAGCAACACTAAGACTTTCTGGCATTAATCAGTTCAACGGCTGCCGTCTGGCGGCCGTTTTTTTTAGCGCTGTCGGTTATATTCCGCCGCCAGATAATTTAATAAATGCACCACATTGCGAGGGGCAAGCCGGGTTAGCTGCATCCACGCCGGATGAACGATCAGCCACTGCTGAAAAGCGCGCGCCGGTTTTAACGTGGCATGACGAAATAAGGAATGCGCAGGATTGCCGGTGAGATGACACACCGCCATTTCGTAATTCCGCTGCGAATAGCAGCGCCAGAGGTCGCGCCAGATAATACTCGACACCACCTTATCGCTGCGCAAACGCCGGGTTTCATCACGAGTGCCGCGCTCGTAAACAAATCCGATGTGGCTGCGCCGGGTGGCAATGTCGTGGCGATTCGCCATCAGGCAGGCGCCATATAAAAAGCATTCATGCTCCAGCCAGTGCTGGACGGCAAGCAGCTTATTCGCGGTTAACGCCTGCAGAAGCGCAAAATGGCGGTACGCCGCGATAACCGGCTTAACCACAATGCCGGGATCGTGGCATTTCAGGGTCGCCGGGCCGTAGGCCACGTCAAAAAAGAGCGGACGGCGGCTTATCACGCGGTCTTTATCAAAAATCTGTCGAATCACCCCCTTTGACACTCCCCTTTCGCCAGGTAATGAGGGATACCACCACTCCTGGCTGATGCCTTCCCGCGTCGCGACATAATTGGTCGATACCGCCATCACCCGTCCCGTGGCGTTATCCGCCGTCACGATAACGTAAAGCTGGTTAACTCCGCCGTTAAAACCGACAGTGAAGGTGATAGTGGAAAACTCTGCTTCCAGCGCCGTGATGGGGAAATGCACTTGCTCAACCCCAGCCAGGAATGCCAGACGCGCCAGTTCGCGGCTCATCGTCTGGCTTTCTTTATGAACAGACCGGAAAGACTCGCCCTCCGCTATCGCATCGCGTAACGCGCTGAGTTTACTTTCCCAGATTGCGGGCCCGGCATAGCGGGTAAACGAAAGGCCGCACGCCCGGCAACGCCAGCGCGGGTGGCCTTTAGCGGTTTGCCCATGCCGCACCAGCGCAGCAGTCTGACCGCAACGTGGGCAGGCCGTTAGCACACCGGCATAGTGCTGATTCGTTTGCTGGCTAAACGCGCTTAGCGCACCGGGGGAGATAACCGGAAAAAAGTAGCCGCATTCCGGGCAGCGGCATTTAGATCCGAAATGGATATAGAAAGGACTGTTCGCCACGCCAAAAAAACGACACCCAATGGTTTTACAGCAGTTGATATGCTCCCAGTGATTCATCGCGTGGCGGTCTCGTCAGGTCAGGAAATGGCGGATATCGGAAGGCGCGCGCCCCTGTTCCCATAACGATTTCATCGCGCGCATCCAGGGATCGACAAAGGTGAAAAACGCCCGGTAGCTGGCGCAGAAATAGTTGAGCTCAGGCACACCGCGTGCAGAGAGTGCGATGCGGTCTTTTGGACACCCGCCGTGGCACGCGAACCGCACCTCACAGGCGGCGCATTCTGGCGCGAGGGGCTGTTTTTTCTGTCCAAAAACCTGATTCGCTTCGCTGTCAAGCATCTCCCGAATCGTGCGCTGTTGAAGGTTTCCCAGCAGATGATCGGGGGTGACAAAATGATCGCACTGATACAAATCGCCATTCATCTCCAGCGCGAAGGCGCTACCGCAGGACGGCGCGAAAACACAGGTGAGCGCGGGCATACCGCACCAGACGGCGAAGGCGTGTTCGAAAAGCGGAATTTCAACCTGCCCGATATCCTGACGAATCCAGTGCGTAAAGATAGTGGTTAAGAACGTGCCAAAGTCTGCGGGTTTCACGCTGCGCTCATGAACACCCTCGCTGGTGGTTTCAAGCAGAGGAATAAATTGCATATGGCGGCTGCCAAGCATTTTGAGAGCGTTGTAGACGCGGAGCGGGTGCTGACTGTTAAGGGCGTTGACGACCGTAAGCGTATTAAACGCGACGCCGTGTTTTTGCAGTAATTTAACGGCGGCCTCAACGCGGTGATGAGTCGGTTTTCCCGCATTGGTTTTACGGAAAGCGTCATGCAGCAAGGCATCCCCGTCCACGGAAATACCGATTAAAAACTGATGCTTTCTGAAAAAGCGGCACCACGCATCGTCCAGCAAAAGGCCGTTAGTCTGAAAGGTATTGAGGATGGTTTTGCCCTGCGCGAACTGCTTTTGCAAAGCAACGGCGCGTTGAAAAAACGCGATGCCGGCCAGGGTAGGTTCGCCGCCTTGCCAGGCAAAAATCACCTCATCCGTTTCCTGGGCGGCGATATGTTGCTGGATAAACTGCCGCAGGATTTCATCATCCATACAACGCGTGTTTCTTTCCGGGTAAAGCCGGGCTTTCTCCAGATAAAAGCAGTAATCGCAGCCGAGGTTACATAACGCGCCGGTGGGCTTAACCATAACATGACAGCTTTTCATCGTTTTTTCCCTGGCAAAACGGCCCTGCATGAGTGCAGCAGAGCCGTATTCCGTTGCGTTAGTTCCAGTCAACCGGCGTAGGTTTTTCACCACGCGCGTCCATTAAGGCGTCATGTTCAATACTGTATTTATAAGTCTCGAACGCGGCGACCAAACGTTTTTCCACCTCGGGCTGTTTGCCGAGCTGGTTCATGGTTTCACTCCGATCCAGCTTGAGGTTTATAGAGATACTTAGGTTTGTTTTCGCGGTCGAAAATCATTTTCCAGTCGCCGTCGCGCAATGCCCACATATCGGTCGGATCGTCCTGGAATGGCATATCGATAGAGGTCAGGATCGGTTTATGGCGGGTGAGATTTTTCCCTTCTAGAACCGGCACGATAGATTCCCCATCAATAACACGGTCTTTCGGTAAATCGAAGTGGGTCAATTCTGCAATTGTCGGCAGCACATCAAGGCCGCTGACCGGCACGTCCGAAACCATGCCTGCCTGCAGATGTTTGCCGTATTTCACGATAGCGGGTACACGCGTACCGCCTTCCCAGAGATTATCTTTACGACCGCGTAAACCATCGGTTTCGCCTGCAAGATTCAGCTCATACCATTTACGCGCTTCACGGGTTACCGGACCGTTATCGCTGGTAAATATCACGATGGTATTGTCTTCCTGTCCCATCTCTTTAATTTTCGCCAGGACTTTACCAACCTGCTCATCCATAAAACTGATATTGGCGTAATATTCCCCCGGCCCGCGATACGGCTTATCGGCCCAGTCGGCATAGAAAAGATCCGGATGTTGTTTCTGGTACGCGCTCATATAAGCGTTGTACATGGTGAGATATTTTTTAGGCGACGCCAGCGGGCTGTGAACTTCAGTAAAAGCCACATACATAAAGAACGGGTTATTATCCTTTTTATTGTCCAGCCAATTAATGGCTTCCTCGCTGACAAATTCGCCACTAATTTTATTGATCGTTCCTAACGCCTTACCGTTACGGTAAAAACCATTAGGATAAACGACGCCATTACGCGGACGTTCTTTGACCTTATCAAGATCGCTGGTGACGAAACCGGCGGCATTAACAAGCGTATACTGGAAACCTGCGTCTTCCGCCTGCGGTTGATCGCGACGATCGGCACCCGCGTTCAAATGCCATTTACCCATGATGGCGGTGTCGTACCCTTTCTCTTTCAGGTAGTTGGCAATGGTTTTTTCATTGCGGCCCAGCGCGACATTTTTCGTGGTTGGGATCCAGGAGCGAATGCCGGTACGGAAAGGGAGTACGTCCGGTTAATAACCCGGCGCGAGAGGGTGAGCAAAGCGGCGCTGGCGCGTAATACTGGGTAAACCGTACGCCTTCTTTTGCCAGCTTATCGATATTCGGTGTTTTGACAATGGGATGGCCATAGACACCTAAATCGCCGTAGCCTAAATCGTCAGCCAGAATAATAACAACGTTTGGCTGCTGTGAATGATTTCCCGACGCTGGCGTTGCCGCCATTGCTGAATTTATCGCGACTGGCGCGCATACTGCAGCGCTGACCAGGGCGGCCACTATATTTTTTTTCATCGCCTGTTCCTTTTTAATAAATAATCAGAAGTCGTAGCCGAGCATATAAATCATTTGATCGCCGTAATTTTCATAGCCGAGTTTGTTATCGAAATAACGGTAAGTCACACTGGCTTTGAAATGGGGGTAAAATTTCCAGGTAAGCGTTAATCCACCGTTGATGCCATTTTTACTGTGCTGTTGTTCTGCATAGGCGTCATTACGGTCGAGTTCAAATTCATGCCAGTTCGAGAGCACCATCTTTTCGCCCAGCAGATCGAAAAACCAGGCGGCCGTCCAGCCCACCACATAGCCATTCAGGCCATTAGCTTGTCCATATTTCGTAGAGGTGTAGTCGGAAGAGAGGTTATGCAGCGCCACATACGGTTTAAAAAAGCCCTGAGGACCGGCCCAGCCTAAATAGCCGAAGCCGTACATCATATTCAGCTCATCGCCCCATTTATTTTCAAACTGACCGTACAGTTTGCCCATGAAGCTGAAATCCGAGCCCAGCAAACGAATATGAGTCTGGGCAGAAAGCACATGGTTACGCCCTTCAACCGGATGATTCAGAACATTACTTTCGTAGAAAGAATAAAATTCGCCTTTATCGAAAATAGCGCCGAAATCCGCTGTCGCTTTCCAGACCTCGCCACGATGCGTATTTTCAAAACCGTTATTCCAGTTAGCATAACCGGCATTAATAGAGCCAAAGGACGATTTTAATTCCAGCGCCTGCACCTGGGCGGCGATAATAACCGCCAGTATAAGCATCGCGCCCCTGAGGTAATTTATATTCATCGTTATAACTCCCTGATGTGATTTTCCAGAAAATGCTTGTTTCAACGGGGAGCATGGTAGGGGAGTGAGGAATAAAAGATACGTGATAATTTTCACACATTATTTGTGAAAATTATCACAGAGCATCGGGGTGACAAAAAGTGGGGATCCAGGCAGGATAACTTATTGATTTTGCATCGGGCACTGCCAGAAAAACTGTCGCCTGCTATGGCAGGCGACGTCATTTGGCTGGGTTCTACTGTTTAGTGGGCGGTCGCCTTTACCGCGCTCGCTTCCGGCCGATACTGTTCCTGGCATAGCCAGATGCCTAATCCCAGCCCCATTAGTGACAGCGCCAGAACATACCAGGCCGGGGCCATGGGCGACAGGCCCATTAACATCGTCACGGCAATCGGCGTTAAGCCGCCAAAAATGGCATACGACACGTTATATGAGAAGGAAATGCCGGTGAATCGGACTTCTGCCGGGAATGCGCGCACCATAACGTAGGGCACTGCCCCCACCACGCCGACACACAGCCCTACGCTGCCATAGAGTAAAAACAGATGTTCCGGATGTGCGCCGGACAAGTGGTAGAAGAACCAACTGGAGCATGCCAACAGAAGGCTGCCAGTGATAAACGTTTTACCCGGACCGAAGCGGTCAACCACCAGCCCGGCAAGCAGGCAACCGAAGCAGAGCATGATCGTCGCAATGCTGTTGGCCTGAAGTGTTAACGCAGGGGCGAATCCATATTGCTTTTGCAGCCAGACGGGCGACATCAAAATGACCACCACGATCCCGGCGGAAAGCAGCCAGGTCAGCAGCATGGAAACAACCACCGCTTTTTTATGCCTCACCACCACGGCTTTCACCGGTAACTCCTGCGCCAGAGCCTTACGTTGCTGCATTTCGAGGAAAATCGGCGTTTCCTGCAACCAGCGGCGTAAGTACATGGCAACCAGGCCAAACGCGCCGCCCAACAGGAACGGCACGCGCCATCCCCAGTCATGTACTGCCTGTGGCGTCATGCTGGTGTTGATAAGCGTCGCGACGACCGAGCCCAGTAAAATACCCACCGTTAACCCGGCAGTGAGCGTGCCGCAGGCAATGCCAATCCGTCTCGCTGGCACATGTTCAGCGACAAAAACCCACGCGCCCGGCACTTCACCGCCAATGGCCGCGCCCTGCAACAGGCGCATCAACAGCAGCAACAGCGGCGCGGCAATGCCTACGGTGGCGTAGGTAGGCAGCAACCCCATCGCCAGCGTTGGCACCGCCATCAACAGGATGCTAAGCGTAAACATTTTTTTACGACCAACCAGATCGCCGAAGTGCGCCATGATAATCCCGCCGAGCGGACGGGCCAGATAACCCGCTGCAAAAATTCCAAAGGTTTGAACCTGGCGCAGCCATTCCGGGATGTCTGTTGGGAAGAAGAGTTCGCCGACCACTGCAGCAAAGAAAACAAAGATGATGAAGTCGTAGAATTCCAGCGCCCCGCCAAGGGCGGCCAGAGTCAGCGTTTTATAATCCTGACGGTTTAAAGGACGATTGTGTTGTGACATAGGCGACCACTTATTAACAGAGGAGGTGTAATGTAATCACTTAATAGCTGTAAAGTTACAATTACTATACCGTATCATTTACATTACACCAGCCACTTTCCCTGTTATGTCACAACACCAGGAATTTTAGGGTTTTGTATCGCGGATGGCGCTTTTAGGACGAAATGCCGCTACCACGTCAGCACAAGTCTCTACATAAGGGCCGTCGAGCAGTTGGATGCAGTAAGGTACGCTGGCAAAAATCCCGGCCACGGTGACTTTACCGCTTTCATCGCGCAGTCCTTCCAGTGTTTCCTTAATAGACTTCGGCTGTCCAGGCAGGTTGAGAATCAACGCCTGTTTGCGGATTACCCCGACCTGGCGGGATAAAATCGCCGTTGGAACAAAGTTGAGGCTTATCTGGCGCATCTGTTCGCCGAAGCCCGGCATCTGACGATCGGCAACGGCAAGGGTAGCATCAGGCGTAACATCGCGGCGGGCTGGTCCGGTGCCGCCAGTCGTTAACACCAGATGACACCCCCATTTCGTCAACCAGTTCACAAAGGGTCTGTTCGATAATCGGTTGCTCATCGGGGATCAGGCGTGTTTCAACAGTGAAAGGGTGGTTAACGCGGAGGCGAGCCACTCTTCCAGCGCGGGAATACCTTTATCCTGATAAACCCCGGTCGAGGCGCGATCAGAGACAGAAACCAGGCCAATACGTAATGTGTCCATATCCATTCCGATAATGAGTCAAAAGTGACGGAATGATACACCGGGCAGGGAAATGCAGACAGAGGGAGGTGGTATTACGTGGGGATAACAGGTGGCCGGGATACCCGGCCACACGAATGATTACAGCAGATCGCCGATCATTTTTTCCAGTTTTTCCTGGTCGACTGCAAACTTACGGATACCGTCAGCCAGTTTATCTACTGCCATCGGATCCTGGTTATGCTGCCACAGGAACTCGGATTCGGTAATACGCTCCGGACGCGCTTTCACTTCGCCGCTGAACGACAGTTTACGCTCAACCGCGCCTTCGCTTTCCGCCAGCTCTTTCAGCAGCGCAGGTGCGATAGTCAAACGGTCACAACCGGCCAGTTCCAGGATCTCGCCAACGTTACGGAAGCTTGCGCCCATCACCACGGTCTCATAACCGTGCTGTTTGTAGTATTCGTAGATTTCAGTGACAGAAACCACCCCCGGATCTTCAGAAGCGGCATATTCTTTCTTGTCGGTGTTCGCTTTGTACCAGTCCAGAATACGGCCAACGAACGGAGAGATCAGGAACACGCCCGCTTCGGCGCAGGCACGCGCCTGAGCGAAGGAGAACAGCAGCGTCAGGTTACAGTTGATGCCGTCTTTTTCCAGCTGCTCTGCGGCACGGATGCCCTGCCAGGTTGACGCCAGTTTGATCAGGATACGATCGTTGCTGATGCCCGCGTCGTTATACAGTTTGATCAGACGTTTGGCTTTAACAATGCTGGCTTCGGTGTCGTAAGAAAGACGCGCGTCAACTTCGGTGGAGATACGGCCCGGGATCAGCTTCAGAATTTCCAGACCGATGTTCACGGCCAGTTTATCTGACGCATCAACAATTTGTTGCTCGCGGGAATCGCTTTGCGCACGCGCCCAGGCAACCGCATCGTCAATCAGTTTACGGTACTCAGGGATTTGCGCAGCGTTCAGAATCAAAGGAAGGGTTGGTGGTTGCATCCTGCGGCTGATACAGCTTCATTGCCGCGATATCTCCGGTATCAGCCACTACGGTTGTGAACTGACGAAGGGAGGTCAATTTGTCCGTCATAATAGAAGTCTCTTCAAAAACTGCGTGTTAGGGGGGATGTAATCGGTCTGGGATGATGATAACACGACGCCCGGGCAGCGCAACCGCAGCAATTCGGGCGAATACAGTGTGATAAACTGCTGTAATCGATAGTCTGCAAAGTATCAGGACGGACAGCGGTGGGCCGTGTTGCGCAAACCGCAGGGTTTTATCAAGAGGGATGTGAATGGCGGATTTTTATCATTTATCAACGAGATACTCTGGGGATCAGCCCTGATTTACCTGTTGTTCTGCGCCGGGATCTGGTTCACGTGGCGCAGCGGCTTTGTTCAGTTCCGCTATGTTCGCTTTTTTGGCCGCGCCTTAAAGAAGAGTTTTATCCGCCAGTCCGACGGCATAACCGCATTCCAGGCGCTGTGCACCAGCCTGGCGGCACGCGTCGGCAGCGGCAATATCGCTGGCGTCGCGCTGGCGATCTCCATGGGCGGCCCCGGCGCAGTGTTCTGGATGTGGGTCACGGCGCTGATCGGGATGGCGACATCTTTTGCGGAGTGCTCGCTTGCGCAACTTTATAAAACCCGCGATCGCCACGGTCAGTTTCGCGGCGGTCCCGCCTGGTATATGGAATGCGGACTGGGCATGCGCTGGATGGGTGTGCTGTTTTCGGTGTTTTTACTGCTCTCGTTTGGTCTGATCTTTAACACGGTTCAGGCCAGCGCCGTCGCCTTCGCGTTAGACCACGCCTGGCATATTCCAAAATGGTTGACGGTCAGCGTACTGGCGGCACTCACGATGCTGGGTCTGCATACGCGGAATTCGCGGTATTGCGCGCCTGGCGCAGTGGTTCGTGCCCATGATGGCTGGCATATGGGTACTAACAGGCCTGGTGGTGATGGTATGGCATTTCGAAAAACTACCGCAGGTTTTTCATCTCATTTTCACCGGTGCATTTGGTTTTCAGGAAGCGGCCTCCGGCGTGATGGGGTATACCCTAAGCCAGGCCCTGGACCAGCGGCTTTCAACGCGGAATGTTTTCCAATGAAGCGGGAATGGGATCGACGCCGAACGCGGCTGCGGCTGCGTCGTCATGGCCCCCCCACCCTGCTGCGCAAGGCATCGTTCAGATGATCGGCGTGTTTATTGATACCATCGTCGTTTGCAGCGCCACGGCGATGATTATTCTGATCGCCGGATTGCCGGAAAAATCCCTTACCCCGGACGCAGGCATTTTATTAGTCCAGCATGCGCTGGTTTCTCTGACGGGTCACTGGGCCAGCGGCTATTTAGGTGTGGTGGTATTTTTGTTCGCATTCACTTCCATCATCGCTAATTATGCGTATGCCGAAAATAACCTGGTCTTTTTGCGCCTCGACAGTCGCCGCAACGTCTGGCTGTTGCGCGCGAGTGTCGTCGTGATGATGCTACTGGGCTCGGTCATCAGCGTATCCCTGATCTGGCATCTGGCGGATATCACGATGGCATTAATGGCGCTGACGAACCTGACGGCGATTCTGCTGCTGTCACCCGGTGGTGAAAACCATCGCGTCGGATTACCTGCGCCAACGGAAGATGGGCATCAAACCGCATTTCGATCCGGCGCGATTTCCTGAAATCCAGCCTCATCTTGCGCCTGACGTCTGGGAGGATCTCCCGCGTGAGTGAACACAAACTGATTGCACCCATTGGTCACCTTTACGCCAAAATTTGTTACAGTCACCAAAAAGCCTGTAAGGAAAAGCAATGCTGTTACTGATTTCACCTGCAAAAACGCTGGATTATCAAAGCCCGCTGGCGACCAGGCGTTATACCCAACCTGAACTGCTGGAATATTCGCAGCAGTTAATTGGCGAAGCGCGGAATTTATCGGAAGCGCAGATTAAGACGTTGATGGGCGTCAGCGATAAAATCGCCTCGCTGAATGCGACACGCTTTCACGACTGGCATCCGGATTTCACCCCTGACAACGCACGCCAGGCGATTCTGGCTTTTAAAGGCGATGTGTATACCGGCCTTCAGGCCGACACCTTCAGCGAAGCGGACTTTGACTTTGCCCAGCGTCATTTACGGATGTTATCGGGCTTATACGGCGTGTTGCGTCCGCTGGATCTGATGCAGCCTTACCGGCTGGAAATGGGCATCAAACTGCACAACGCCAAAGGTGCCGATCTGTATGCCTTCTGGGACGAGATCATTACCCATACGCTGAACGAAGCGCTGGCGGCGCAGGGCGACAATGTTCTGATTAATCTCGCATCCGATGAGTATTTTTAGAGCGGTGCGCCCGGCGAAACTGAACGCGAAAATCATTAAGCCGGTTTTCCTTGATGAGAAAAACGGCAAATTTAAAGTCATTAGTTTTTACGCTAAAAAGGCGCGTGGCCTGATGAGCCGCTACGTGATTGAAAATCGTCTGAGCCTGCCGGAACAACTCACCCGCTTCGATGTGGACGGCTACGTCTGGGATCAAAACCTGTCAAACGAGACGGAACTGGTCTTTAAGCGTCACGAGCGCTAATGCTGCGGCGGATAAAAAGGCCCGGCCGCTTGCGCTGACCGGGCCTGGACCTTAAAACCTGTTATCAGGCGCGGGTCATCATCAACTGGCGTAATGCCGCAAAATCTGCCGGCAACTGATGTGATAACAACGGTAAATCAGCGCGTTCCGCCAGCTCTTTTGGCAGATCCAGCGTCTCCCCAAGGATCGACTCCACGCTCTCTTTGAATTTTGCCGGGTGCGCCGTGCCGAGGAACAGGCCGTATTCCCCAGGACGAAGCTGGTCGCGCAGCGCCCGATAAGCAATCGCCGCATGCGGTTCAGACACATAGCCGCCCGCTTTCAGTTCCCGCATCGTTTCCTGAGTCACGCTGTCATCTACCGCAGCATAGCCCAGCTCGTTTAAGCGCCATACTTTACGGCGGAACAACTCTTCCACGCGCGGCCAGTTATTCGGCTGGGAAACGTCCATGGCATTAGACAACGTCGCAACGGTCGCTTTCGGTTGCCATTCGCCGTTTTGCAGAAAACGCGGCACGGTGTCGTTGGCATTGGTCGCGGCAATAAAGCGTTTAACCGGCAGTCCGAGCGATTTGGCCAGCAGCCCGGCAGTGAGATCGCCGAAGTTGCCGCTGGGAACCGAAACCACCAGCTGGTTGCGGGCTTCCTGGGGCAATTGCGCCACGGCTTCGAAGTAATAACAGATCTGCGCCAGCAGACGGCTGATGTTAATAGAGTTGGCGGAGTTCAGACCGAGCGCCACTTTTAACTCTTCATCGTCAAAAGCCTGTTTCACCAGCGCCTGACAGGCATCGAAGTCGCCATCAATCGCGACGGTCTCGATATTGCCGCCCAGCGTACAGAACAGTTTTTCCTGAAGCGGCGAAATTTTGCCTTGCGGATAGAGGATCACGACCCGTACGTTTTCAGACCGTAAAACGCGTGGGCCACGGCTGCGCCGGTATCGCCGGAAGTGGCGGTTAAAATGGTCACCGGCTTATCGCCACTGATGTGCGTCAGCATTTGCGCCATAAAGCGCCCGCCGAAATCTTTAAACGCCAGCGTCGGCCCATGGAATAACTCCAGGCAGCCAATGTCCGGCTCGACGCTTTTCACCGGCGCCGGGAACGCGAAGGCGCTGCGTACGCGGCTTTCGAGAACGTCCTGCGGGATCTCATCGCCGATGAACGCCGCGAGGATTTTTGCGCTACGTGAAACGAAATCGAGTTTGAGCATCTCATCGATTTCAGTGAGCGTGAATTCCGGTAAATCGTGCGGGAAAAAGAGGCCCTGATTTTTGCCAAGCCCTTGCGTAACGGCCTGCGCAAAGCTGACCTGTTCATTATGATCTTTCAGATTATAGAGTTTCATACGTTATCCCAGTACTCGTGCGCCTGCCGTGTCCAGACGGCAAATATGTACAAAGCCTTCCTGATTTTGCAGGTAGTGTTGTTGTAGCCAGTCCGCCATACGCTGCGCCGTTTCCGGGTTATCGCATACCGCAAACAGCGTCGGGCCGGAGCCCGAAATGCCGCAGGCCAGCGCGCCGATATCCGCCGCCGCCTGACGCGCCTGGCTAAAGCCCGGCAATAATTTGGTGCGATACGGTTCGGCAATGACATCGCGCATCAGCTTCGCCGCCAGTTCCGGTTGACGGGTATGGCAGGCATGGATGAAACCGGCCAGGTAGCGGCCATGGGCGATGCAATCCTGACGGCGATACTGCGCCGGTAAAATCGCCCGCGCTTCGGCGGTCGAAACTTTAATGCCCGGATAGGCCATTACCCACAACCAGTCATCAAAGCCTGGCACCTGTTGGCTGATAATGCCGTTCTCTTCCAGCATCAATTGCAGCCCGCCTAAAAAGCAAGGCGCGACGTTATCGTAATGGATGCTGCCGGAAATGCGGCCTTCCAGCTCACCCATTAGCGCCAGCAAACGCGTGTCGTTCAGCGGTTTGCCGCAAAATTCATTCATTGCCATCAGACCTGCCACCACAGAGCAGGCACTGGAACCCAGGCCGGAGCCGATAGGCATATTTTTTTCCAGGGTCATGGCTACCGGAACGTTATTCCCGATTTCCTGGCAAAAACGCTCCCAGCACTGATAAACGATATTTTCACGCGGTTCGCTGGGCAATTTACTGACAAACTGCCCGCGGTTGGTTAACGAGAACCGATCCGCCGCTTCCACCGTCACGCAATCGCCCAACAGCTCGCCGCTCGCGGGGGTGACCGCCGCGCCTAAAACATCAAACCCCACGCTGACGTTGCCAATGGAGGCCGGGGCATACACTTTGACCATCTTAAACTCCTAACTTCCATGACAGGGTGCGCAGCAAATCGGCGAAAACGCCCGCAGCGGTAACATCGTTCCCTGCGCCATAACCGCGCAGAACCAGCGGCAACGGCTGATAGTAGTGGCTGTAAAACGCCAGGGCGTTTTCGCCATTTTTCACTTTGTAGAGCGGATCGTTGCCGTCGACGGCGGCGATTTTGACGCGGCAGGTGCCGTCTTCTTCAATAACGCCGACATAGCGCAACACTTTGCCTTCATCACGCGCCTGGGCGACTCGCGAAGAGAAGTCGTCATCCAACTGGTTCAGACGCGCCATAAAGTCAGCGACATCGCCTTCGGCGTCAAAGCTCGCAGGCAGTACCGGTTCAATAACAATATCGGAAAGCTCAAGGCTGCGCCCGGTTTCACGCGCCAGAATTAACAATTTGCGCGCCACGTCCATCCCACTGAGATCGTCACGCGGGTCTGGCTCGGTATATCCCATTTCTCGCGCCATGGCGGTAGCTTCTGAAAGCGTCATTCCTTCGTCCAGCTTGCCGAAAATGAATGACAGCGACCCGGACAGAATGCCGGAGAAACGCTGCAACTCATCCCCCGCATTGAGCAGGTTTTGCAGGTTTTCGATAACCGGCAAGCCCGCGCCAACGTTAGTGTCATACAGGAATTTACGGCGCGATTTCGCTGCTGCCTGACGCAGTTGATGGTAGTAATCCATCGACGAAGTGTTGGCTTTCTTGTTCGGTGTGACGACATGGAACCCTTCACTCAGGAAATCCGCATACTGATCGGCCACGGCCTGGTTGGACGTACAGTCGACAATCACCGGATTCAACAGGTGATACTCTTTCACGAGGCGGATCAGGCGCCCAAGGTTGAACGGCTCTGACGCCTGGCCCAGCGCGTCGCGCCAGTTTTCCAGATCCAGCCCGTGGACATTGGTGAGCAAGGCTTTGGAGTTGGCCACGCCGCAGACGCGTAAATCGATATGCTTTTGCTTCAACCAGTTCTGCTGACGTTTCAACTGCTCCAGTAGCGCGCCGCCAACGCCGCCGACGCCAATGACAAACACTTCGATCACCTGATCGGTGTTAAACAACATCTGGTGCGTCACGCGCACGCCCGTAGTGACATCATCATTACTGACGACCACGGAAATAGACCGTTCGGATGACCCCTGGGCAATAGCGACAATGTTGATGTTGGCGCGTGCCAGCGCGGCGAAAAACTTGGCGGAAATGCCGCGTAATGTCCGCATGCCGTCACCCACTACGGAGATGATCGCCAGACGCTCCATCACGGCCAGCGGCTCCAGCAGGCCCTCTTTCAATTCCAGATAGAATTCATCCTGCATTGCCCGTTGCGCCCGGGCGCTGTCGGCCTGCGGAACGCAAAAGCTGATGCTGTATTCAGAAGAGGACTGCGTAATTAACACCACTGAAATGCCCGCCCGGGACATGGTGGCGAAAACCCGCGCCGCCATGCCGACCATGCCCTTCATGCCGGGGCCCGAGACGCTGAACATCGCCATATTATTCAGATTGCTGATGCCTTTTACCGGCAGGCCGTCTTCATCGCTGCTGGCGCCAATTAAGGTGCCTGGCGCTTGTGGGTTTCCGGTATTTTTAATCAGGCAAGGGATTTGGAACTGGGCGATAGGAGCAATGGTGCGGGGGTGGAGAACTTTGGCGCCGAAATAGGAAAGCTCCATGGCTTCCTGATACGACATCGACTTCAGCAGCCTGGCATCCGGGACCTGGCGCGGGTCGCAGGTATAAACGCCGTCGACATCGGTCCAGATCTCGCAACAGTCGGCGCGCAAACAGGCGGCTAATACGGCAGCGGAATAATCGGAACCGTTACGGCCCAATACCACCAGTTCGCCCTTCTCATTTCCCGCCGTGAAACCGGCCATCAGGATCATGTGATCGGCTGGAATACGGCTGGCGGCGATACGACGTGTGGATTCTGCGATATCCACGGTGGATTCGAGGTAATGGCCCACCGCCAGCAGTTTTTCAACCGGATCGATAACGCTGACCTTATGACCGCGCGCTTCAAGCAGGCCGGCCATGATGGCAATCGACAATTTTTCGCCGCGGCAAATTAAGGCGGCATTGATACTGTCCGGGCACTGCCCCAACAGGCTGATGCCGTGCAGGATATGATTAATCTGGGCAAATTCCTGGTCAACCAGAGCCTTTAATTGCGCCAGAGGGAAACCGGGCTGTTCAGCGGCCAGGCCGTTAAGCAGATCGGCAAAGATTTTTTCCGCATCGCTGATATTTGGCAGCGCATCCTGCCCTCCGATGGTTTTTTCGATCATTGCCACCAGATGGTTAGTAATTTTCGCCGGGGCAGAGAGAACCGTCGCCACCTGCCCCTGTCTGGCATTACTTTCCAGAATGTCGGCTACACGCAAAAAACGTTGCGCATTCGCCACTGATGTACCGCCAAATTTCAACACTCGCATGGTTATTACCCCTTGATTTCTGGTCGAAAAAAAGCCCGCACTGTTCAGGTGCGGGCTTTTTTCAGTTTTTCCTGTACGCGTCAGCCCGCCCCGTTACCTGTGGTAATGGTGGTGGTTGTAATAATGGTGTTCAGGCTGATACGCATCATGGATGTTGTGTGCTCTATATCTTATTTCGGTTGCTGTGCTCTATTGGTTAAAGTATCTGTTGCGCCAAGTCAATGAATTTCTCAATTAGTTACCCTACGTAACCACCCTCAACCCTACTGCCCGCGCTCACAAAATAGGGTTTATAAAGAGTTCATGCATTCACGGGCGAATTAAAACACTACTTATAAAGCATTGGTTGATATTTTACTCGGCGAGCTTTTTTTCAATATCATGCAGCAAACGGTGCAACATTGCCGTATCGCGCTGTTCCAGAAGCCCTAACCGCTGGGTGAGCCAGTCAGACATTTTATTGTCATCGGCCACATTCAATTTCTCCAGTAATCCGGTCATCCGGTCGCGCAACGCATCAAGTTGCCTGTTCTGATCGGGCGAAATGGAAACAGGCGCCGTTTGCATTAATGATGCTAATTGGTAGCAATACACCATCACCGCCTGGCCTAAATTGAGTGAAGGATAATCCGCGACCATCGGGACACCGGTTAAAATATCCGCCAGCGCCAGCTCTTCATTAGTTAAACCAGAATCTTCCCGACCAAATACCAGCGCCATACGGCTCATCCATTGCTGCTTTTCGCGTAATAACGGCACCAGTTGTTCAGGCGTGGCGTAATAGTGAAATTTGGCGCGGCTTCGTGCAGTGGTGGCGATGATAAAGTCCATATCAGTGACGGCATCAGCAAGCGTCGAATAAACCTGAATATTATCAATAATATCGCCTGCTCCGTGAGCAACCCAGCGTGTCGCGGGCTGAAGATGCGCATCGCTTGCGACAATGCGTAATTGGTTAAAACCCATTGTTTTCATGGCGCGTGCAGCTGCGCCGATATTCTCAGGCCTGGCGGGGGAAACCAGAATTATTGGGAATTGCATTGCTCTCTCTTATGCCAATAAATGACGAAAAAACGTGATACAGTTCAACATATTACGCGGCGATAATTTACATTATGGTAACAAAAAGCGCATTATTTGAACAGCTGTTCCTATCAGCTTTATTTAATAATTCCTAAATCAAATCTTAAAGGAAATTGTTAATAAAAGTATGATATCATCCTGTTTATCATGAATAAATTTTGACAATATATTGCCTTGTAATCTGATTCAGTCTATTAATTAGTTGAGATAAGAAACTACCCGATAGTTTGCAGAATTGTGATGGTTTCGCAGTTTCAGAGAGTCAGATTTCAAGAAATTGTTATCGTGCTACAATTGATTTTGATATATGTCAACGAAGCGTAGTTTTATTAGGTGTCGCCTTTCTCTTAGCCTGTTATGTTGCTGTTAAAATGGTTAGGATGGCAGCCGTTTTTGACACCGTCGGGTCCAGAGGGAAAGTACCCACGACCAAGCTAATGATGTTGTTGACGTTGATGGAAAGTGCATCAAGAACGCAATTACGTACTTTAGTCATGTTACGCCGGGCATGTTAATTTTCGGCATGTATCAGGCAGGTCAGGGACTTTTGTACTTCCTGTTTCGATTTAGTTGGCAATTTAGGTAGCAAACATGCAGACCCCGCACATTCTTATTGTTGAAGACGAGTTGGTAACACGCAACACGTTAAAAAGCATTTTCGAAGCAGAAGGCTACGATGTGTCTGAAGCCACCGATGGCGCTGAGATGCATCAAATCCTCTCTGATAACGATATTAATCTGGTGATTATGGACATCAACCTGCCGGGCAAAAATGGCCTGTTGCTGGCGCGTGAACTGCGTGAACAAGCAAACGTGGCGCTGATGTTCCTGACAGGGCGTGATAACGAAGTCGATAAAATCCTCGGCCTCGAAATCGGCGCAGACGACTATATCACCAAGCCATTCAACCCGCGTGAACTGACCATCCGTGCCCGTAACCTGCTGTCGCGTACCATGAATCTTGGCACCATCAGCGAAGAGCGTCGCAACGTGGAAAGCTACAAGTTCAACGGGTGGGAGCTGGATATCAACAGCCGTTCGCTGGTTAGCCCTAACGGCGAGCAGTACAAACTGCCGCGCAGCGAATTCCGCGCCATGCTGCATTTCTGCGAAAACCCGGGCAAGATCCAGTCCCGTGCGGAACTGCTGAAAAAAATGACCGGCCGCGAGCTGAAGCCGCACGATCGCACCGTTGACGTGACTATCCGCCGTATTCGTAAACACTTCGAATCCACGCCGGACACGCCGGAGATTATCGCCACCATCCACGGCGAAGGTTACCGTTTTTGTGGTGACCTGCAGGAATAATCCTGCTGGCTAAGAAATACAAAAAGGGCGGATATTCCGCCCTTTTGTTTTACTTCCACAGCCGGTCACGATCGTCTGCGTTCCCGTCATCAACGGTCTTAACGCTTTGTCTATCCTGCGCCGCTTGCGGTTTACCCCGTGGCGAACGCATTGACAGGGCATACCAGTCGATGTGACGCGTCAGAAACATCACTGACGTCAATACCACCAGCAGAACCCCGGTTCCCAACAAAAGCGCGCTTTCCTGCGAACGAAGCAGTTGCCACAGCACCATATCCAGCGTTAATAAACCTGCGCTGAACCCCAGGCTTCGTTTCCATCCTTTAAGTACTGCCTGAAGATAAATGCCATTAATGAATGCGCAAACCAGGCTGGCGCTTAACCAGGCCAGATTGAAGCCAATGTGTTCCGACAGCGCTAAAAGAACCAGATAAAACATCACTAACGACATCCCCACCAGCAGGTATTGCATGGGGTGCATCACCGTTGCCGTTAAGGTTTCAAAGATAAAAAACGCCATAAATGTCATTGCTATCAGCAGAACCGCATATTTTACTGCCCGGTCTATGAGCTGATATTGATCGGCTGGCGTTTCGACCGTTACGCTAAATGCAGGTAACGTGTTGATCTCACGATAAAGATCGGCACCCTCTTCGAAGGTGGCATTGATGTTGTTTGCGAACCATGAGCTTTGCCATAACGCCTGATAGCCGCTGGCGCTGACCTCACGCGTCTGGGGAAGAAAGTCTCCAAGGAATCCGGGATGCGGCCAGTTGCTGGTCAATGACAACTCACTTTGTCGTCCAAGCGGCACGACGGAAAATGTCCCTGTCCCCATGAGATTTAGCGTAAGCGATAACGTTAGCTGATCATCCTGATAAACGGATTCGGGGATTTTTCACATGGATACCCTGTTTTAACGCGGCAAGCCCTGTGCCTGGCTCTATATCCGTTAATTGCGCCTCATTAACGGATACCTTTTCCACCTTTACCAACCCGCGGGAATCACTGACGGCCATGACGATAAAAGGCTGACCTATTTCAACTCCCGGTTTCTTCCATTCCTTAAAATTATTGGTCGAAAACTGGGCGCGAATGTTCATGCTGGTATGCCAGATTTGCCCGTCGTAGATACCAATATGACGCGTTTCAACGGCCTGATTGCCGTCAATGTTCAGCGTGTCCGGGAGATAATAACGAATAAAACTCGACGGTTTGCTAACGTCCTTCCCGTCTTCCTGCACTGAAATCATTTCCGTAATCGGTACCGCAATCAGCGGCCCAAGTAGTTTTTGCGGGCCGCTGGTGCTTTGTTCGAGAGAATTCTCAACATCATTGCGGTATTCCGATCGTTCGTTGATTAATCCCTTGAGCATCGACAGCGGTACCAGGAGTAAAACCAGGCTACCGATCAGAACCAAAATCTTAATAAAAAGCGGTGACTTAAACATAAACCCTCCTTTGAATTGAGGGCACTTTACGCGGCGAAAATGGGGACTAAATGAAGTTATGTGAAGAAACGGTGAAGTCAGGCGCGAGGTAACCGGATACTCGCTTCAGCTCCGCCCTCAGGACGATTGCACAGCGTCACTGTGCCCCTGTGCAGACGGGCGACTTCCTGCACAAACGCCAGCCCAAGGCCGCTACTTTTAAGCCCGCTGGCACGGGGCAAAGAATAAAAGCGTTCGAACACCTTCTGTAACGCAAAGTCCGGGATCCCGCTGCCGTTATCCGTCACGAAAATCGTCAGGCTATCGGCATCAGACTGGGCATGCACGCTGACCGTGCCGCCCGGCGGGGTGAAATCCAGCGCATTATCAATGAGGCAGCTAATCGCCTGACAAAGCAAATCCCGATCGCCAGCCACCGCTACACCTGCCACATTTTTCGTTTCGACACTCAACGTTATCTGGCGCGTCAGAGCCTGGGTCTGGTGATTTTCAATGAGTTCGTTAAACAGCGCTGGCAAAGCAACCGGGCGCAACTCAATCTCGAGTTTGTTTTCCAGTTTGGCCTGCTGAAGCAGTTTTTCAATTAACACCTGCATTCGGGCATTTTGCTGGAGAATGTTTTCACTGAAGCGGGCGATGACGTCGGGCGGCGGCGCTTCCCGTAAGATCTCCGCAGCGCCGCGTATCGCAGCGAGCGGGCTTTTTAATTCATGGGTTAAGGCGTGAACGTAGTGTTCTATGTAGTTCTTGCCTTCAAGGCGGATGCGCATCTCTTCCAGCGCATAAGCCAGCTTGCGTAATTCGCTGCTGCCGGGATCAGGCAACTGAACCGGTCGATCGTGGGTAACAGCTTCGGCATAACGCACCAGCTTGCCGATAGAGCGGTTGATCCAGAGCGCTACGCCCAGGCCGATTAACAGCGCAATGCCCAGCAGAATGGCCCCGGCGATGAGAATACGCCGTTGACTGCGGCGGATCACCGGGCTCCATGGCGCTGTTGGGTTTGCCCACCGTTAACACACCAATGATACGGCCATTGTCCCTTACCGGAGCGGCCACATACATAACCGTGCTTTGCGGATCGTTCGGATCGCGTTGTGAACTGCGCGCGCCATATTCGCCCCGAAGGGTGAGCCAGACATCGTTCCAGCGCGAATAGTCCTGGCCTGTCGCCTGACCAGAGGAATCGTAAACCACTTTCCCGGCCGCATCGGTAAGGTATACCCGGTACTCATTTTTGTTTTTCACAATTCCGGAAATATTGGCGTTAATCGGGCGATTATTCAGCCGGGCAAATGCACGCGCCAGATTGCCCTGAGCAGGCTGGCCGGACAGCAAATCATCGCGGGCAATCTCAGCCAATAGCGTCGCGGAGTCGTTGAGCATGCCTTCTGTGGCGCGGCGTACGCCGGGTTTGATCTCTTCGCCAAAAATAGAAATCACAAACCACGCTGCCACCGCGACAATCAAAAAATAGCCCAGCAGCAGGCGCATGCCGATACGCATTAACACACCACCAGGCTATAACCTAAACCGCGATGGGTATTGATGGGCGACAGGTCCGGGTTAATCTCGCGCAGCTTGGCGCGCAGGGTCTTGATATGCGTATCCACGGTGCGATCAAAGCTTTCCTGAGCGTCCTGCCACACATGATCCATTAACTGCTGGCGCGAAAATACGCGACCCGGCGACTGAAGAAGCGTCTTTAACAGCAGATATTCGTAGCGCGTCAGTTTTAACGGCACGCCGCACCACGTCACGGACGCGGCCAGTTCATTGAGTTCGAACGAGCCCACTTTACAGAGCGTGTCGGCTTCCGGGACGCGCCTGACGCGGCGCAGGATCGTCCGAACACGTGCGCACACTTCGCGCGGCGAGAAGGGTTTCGCCACATAATCATCCGCCCCGATTTCCAGCCCCAGCAGTTTATCCACCTCATCGCTGCGGGCGGTTAAGAACAGCACCGGTAATGCCGGATTTTTGCCCAGCAACTGGCGACACAGTTCAAACCCGCTGATATCCGGCAAGCCCACATCCAGAATGGCTAAATCCGGTGGTTCCGCCTGAAACGCGGCAAGCGCGGGCAGCGCCCGTTCAAAGGTACGTACGCGGAAACCTTCCTGTTGCAATACGTAGCCCAGCGTTTCGCTGATGCTGATTTCATCTTCCACCAGCCAGATGAGGGAGGGGATCATGTGGCTTTCCTTTACGGCTGTTGCGGGGTATTCCAGGGCATGATCGGCACGGCGCTCAGCGCGTTCTTTGGCGATCCTTCAACCACTTTATCTGAATAAGTAAGATAAACGAGGGCGTTACGCTTCATATCATAAAAACGCACCACCTGAAGTTTTTTAAATACCAGCGACGTGCGTTTTCGGAATACCACTTCGCCCTGCGCTTTTCCGCTTTTGATTTTATCTGAAAGCGCTATCGCCCCAACCTGCTGGCAGGAAATAGCCGCATCGGCGGTATCTTCAGCCAGGCCAAGGCCGCCTTTAATACCACCGGTTTTCGCGCGGCTAATATAGCAGGTCACATTCTGCACATCGGGGTCGTCAAAGGCTTCCACCACGATTTTGTGATCCGGTCCTAACCATTTAAATACGGTATCTACCGAGCCAATTTCTTCGGCGTGCAAATTAACATTAAAGCCGGTGCATAATACCAGTAACGCTAATGCTTTATATTTCATCATGTTAACAATCCAGTTTGTTACGATGTGTAACTATTTAATGTGTGATATAAAATTCTTTAAATTTCACGTTATGATTAAAACCAGGAATACACGTAAGCCAAACCTGGCACATTTTGTTAAAAAAAACATCCAGCGTTAAAAGAATAAAGAATGCTACTATCCGCTACCAAAAACAGGTAGGTGTTTTGACGGATGAGGAAACTATATGGACCAGGCCGGGATTATTCGCGATTTATTAAGCTGGCTGGAAAGCCATCTTGATCAACCCCTGTCTCTCGATAATGTGGCGGCGAAAGCGGGTTATTCCAAGTGGCACCTTCAACGAATGTTTAAGGATGTTACCGGGCATGCGATTGGCGCTTATATTCGGGCGCGCCGCCTGTCAAAATCCGCCGTTGCGCTGCGCCTGACTTCGCGGCCTATTCTGGATATTGCCTTACAATATCGTTTCGACTCACAGCAAACTTTTACTCGCGCTTTTAAAAAACAGTTTTCGGTCACGCCCGCGCTATACCGCCGTTCCTCGGACTGGAGCGCATGGGGTATGCGTTCTCCCCTGAAACTGGATGACGAGCCGCTGCCCACTCACCAGTTCGTTACGCTATCCGATCTTCATCTGGTGGGCTTAACGCAAAGCTATGTCTGTTCGCTGGAAGAAATGGCGGAATTGCGGCACGAAATGCGGATACATTTCTGGCAGGCGTTTTTGGGCAATTCACCGGATATCCCGCCGGTGCTGTATGGCCTGAACGAATCCCGACCCAGCCCGGATAAAGATGACGATCAGGAAGTGTTCTACACCACCGCGCTCTCACCGGAACTGATTAACGGTCATATTCAGGATTGCCATCCGGTCACGGTAGAAGGCGGCGACTATGTTCAGTTTACCTACGAAGGGCTGGGAACAGGCTTACAGGAATATATCTTTTTCCTTTACAGCACCGTCATGCCCGCGCTGGGGCTGACGCGCCGCCGCGGTGTGGATATTGAGCGCTACTTCCCCGCAGAAGATACTAAACGCGGCGTGCGCCCAATCCAGTTGCGTTGCGATTACCTGATCCCGGTTCGCACTTAACGCTGCAATTCATCCATCGCGGGAGCGTCCAGATGCGAGACGTCTCCCGCTGTTTCCACTACCCAGCCCGATGCCAGCCACGCACTTTCCTGATAATCGACGCGGGAAATAGAACAGTTACGCAAGCGTAAGCGGCGTTCCGCCCAGGCCGGCAGGCCGAGGATGGTACTCACCAGGCAGCCCAACGCCATACCGTGGCTGACCAGCAGCGGGCGGCTCCCTTTCGGCAACGCCAGGCAGGCATTCAACGCCGCGTGCATACGCTCGCTGAGTTCAAACATCGACTCGCCATCAGGAATGCGGCCATCCTGGGTACCGTTGACCAACTGGCGACGCCAGCCTTCTTCTTCTTCCGTCAACGCATCAATATGGCGTTGTTCCAGCACGCCCATATCCAGCTCACGCAGACGCGGATCGTAGGTCACCTCGCAGCCGCAGGCATCAGCGATAATCTCCGCCGTGCGGCGCGTCCGCCCCAAATCGCTCGCGATCACATGCGTAATCCCAAGCGTTTTGACGCGTTCCCCCACCTGATAAGCCTGACGCTCACCTTTCTCTGTGAGTTTGCTGTCTGACTGGCCCTGAATGCGACGTTCCGCATTCCACTGCGTTTCACCGTGACGAACGAGGTATACCTGTAACATGCTTTTTATCCGTTATACTGCGACGATAATGATTAGACGAGACGTTAAATATTATGTACCACGTTATCTGCGCTACCACCAATCCAGCCAAAATTCAGGCGATTCTGCGGGCATTTAACGAAATTTTCACACCAGGATCCTGCCATATCACCTCAGTAGACGTCGAGAGCGGCGTACCTGAACAGCCCTTTGGAAATCATGAAACGCGGCTCGGCGCACGTAACCGGGTGGCGAATGCCCGCGAATTATGTCCGGATGCGGATTTTTGGGTGGCGATTGAAGCGGGGATTGACGACGACAGCACCTTCAGTTGGGTCGTCATCGAAAATGCGCACCAGCGCGGCGAAGCCCGCTCCGCCACTCTGCCGCTGCCTGCCGTGATACTCGAGAAAGTGCGGGCGGGCCAGGCACTCGGCCCGGTGATGTCGGCCTACACCGGCATTAGTGAAATTGGTCGTAAAGAGGGCGCGATCGGCGTCTTTACGGCGGGCGCACTCACCCGCAGCAGCGTTTACCACCAGGCGGTAGTACTGGCGCTCTCGCCCTTTCACAACGCGGTTTATCGCTGAGAATGTAACAGTGCCTCTTCGAGCCACGCCCGCAATTCCGCCGGCGCGGATTTCAGGCTGTTGGAACCGCGGGTAATGGTGGCGATGCCCGCGCCCAGTTCGCTTTTCAGCTCACGCTGGCTCATTTCGCCACGCAGCAGTTCCTCAATGATACGCACGCGCGTTCCCAACGCCGTCCGTTCGTCCGGCGTCAGGAGAAGGGTTAATAAAGGAAGATGAAGCTGATTGTCGAAGGACTGCTTCAGGAGATCCACAAAGCGTAGCCATTCCTGTTGGCTCTGTTCATCCTGCGCTGCGGACCAGGGTGATGGTTGAGTCATGTTATGCCGCCCTACTGTCATACTATTCAACTAGTACGGAAGCATAACATATTGCTCAGCATCAGTAACGGCGTTGCCACTCATTCCGGGTCATCAACCAGGGTTTATCGCCCATGAAATAGCGGTAGTAGGCGTCATAAGCCAGGACGTTCTTCACATACCCGCGCGTTTCTGAAAAAGGAATACTTTCCACAAACGCCACCGCATCGATTCTGCCTGCGCTGTTACCCAGCCAGGTGCGCACCCTTCCCGGCCCCCGCATTGTAAGCCGCAGAGGAAAAGATACGGTTATCACCGAACTGCTGATAGACCGATTCCAGATACTGGGTGCCAATGTTGATATTGGTTTCGGGATCAAGCAGTTGATTCACACCGCTGTAACCGGCAATACCAAATTTCTGCACGGTATGGGCGGCGGTGGCGGGCATGATTTGCATCAGCCCCGATGCGCCGACCGGTGAACGCACTTTCGGATTCCAGGCGCTTTCCTGGCGCGCAATCGCCATCGCATAGCTTTGCGTAATGTCTTTACCGCTAACGTAGCGCTTAAACAGGTTTTCATAGGCCAGCGGGAAACGCTCTTCGAGATGATCCCACAGTTTCCCGGCGATGGTGGCCTGCACGCTTAAATCCCACCAGTCGCGATCGAAAGCGTAACGCGCCAGCGCCGCCTGCTCCTGGCTGGGACGGCTGGTGATCAGATTCGCCCACTCGCTGCGTGCCGTGTTATCCAGCCCCCAGTACATTAACTCGCGGACCCGCGCCATTTCGGCACTCTGGAACAGCGCCGAGTCGACTTTAGGCGCTTTATCCACCCGGAGCGGATATTCCTCGTCTAAACGCTGAGCCGCCGCCATCGGGTAAAAACCACGCTGCTGCATCAGCGAACGCAGGATTTGCGTCGCTTCTTCCGTGCGGCCGCGCTCCAGCAACAAATCAGCCTGCCAGTAGCGCCATTCGTCTTTCTCTTTGGCTTCCATCGGCAGTCGCGCCAGCCAGGTGTTCAGCCCGACGCGGTCGCCGGTGCCTAACGCCATACGTATCCGTCGTTCAATCAGCGAGGTGGATTCCGAGCGCATAATAACATCGTCACGCCAGCGCGCCTGCTCGCTGGTGACGTCATCACCCATCAGACGCCACGCCACCAGATCTTTCAGCTCCTGGGCCTGGGCATCATTCAGCTGCTGCGCCTGCACCAGCGATGGGATCATTAACCGGGCGTTTTCCGCATCCTGGCGAGCGACGCTGGCGAAGGCGACTGCCGCCATCTGCCGCGTGAAATCGGTAGCGCCGACGCTTCTGACAAACGTCAGCACGCTATTAGGATCGTTTGCCAGGCTGACCAGCGCGCTGGAGATGGTTTGATAATCCGCAGGCATCTGCGAGGCGAGGCTGGAAACGAGACGGGTATTGCCCTCTTTCATCGCCAGGCGAATCCGCTCCAGGTAAGCCAGCGGGTCCTGTTGCCCGGAACTGCGCCAGGCGGAGAACAGCGCATCGCACGCCGAGGGCAGATTTTTCCCGGTCAGCCAGATGTCTTTTGCGCCGCTATACGCGGCAGCGGTATCGCCGGTATTCCACTTCGCATAGTAATAGTTGCACTTCGCCTGCGTCGCATCCGGCGGTTGCGGGCTAAACGCCAGCAGCCCGCGCCAGTCTTCGCGACGCGCCAGCTCGTTCACAAAGCGGCTGGTCAGTGTTCTGGCGGGCGGCAGCGTCGGATTGGCGCGGACAAACTGCGTGACCGCCAGCGCCGGTTGATTCATCAGGTCGTCGGTGAGCTGGCGATACTGCAAATAGGGGTAAAGCGGGTAGTCCGTCAGGGTGGGCATTAACTGGGCCACGGTATCCATCTGGCGGCTGTCCCAGGCCTGTTTGATTTGCGCATAGCGGCTACGCTGCGCTTCAAGCGAATCAGCCCAAACGCTCTGGCTGAAGGCCATCAGACACACGCCCGCAGTCAGCACGCGCCAGGCGGTCTGTTTAACTTTCACCACTCGAAATCCCTCATGATGGATTAACGGCTGCGGCATCATGCCGCGCTAAAGAGATACTTTATGCTAACCAGGGGTTTGCGGTTGCGCCACGTCACGGACACTTTTTTACTTTTATCACGGGCAGCGCGCCAGGTAACACTCCGCGCCCGCGAAGCTGGGATTACCTGTTGAAAACGGCTACACTTCGCCACTTATCACATCATTAATGAATATAAAGAGGCGAAGTCGCAACGTGGCTCAATTCGTTTATACCATGCATCGTGTCGGCAAAGTGGTTCCGCCGAAACGCCATATTCTTAAAAACATCTCTCTGAGCTTCTTCCCTGGCGCGAAAATCGGCGTGCTGGGTCTGAACGGCGCCGGTAAATCCACGCTGCTGCGCATCATGGCGGGCATTGATACCGATATCGAAGGCGAAGCGCGCCCACAGCCGGGCATCAAAAATCGGCTACCTGCCGCAGGAGCCGCAGCTGAATACCGAACACACCGTTCGCGAATCCGTAGAAGAAGCGGTTGCTGAAGTCGTGAACGCACTGAAAGGCCTGGACGAGGTGTATGCAAAATACGCCGAGCCGGACGCCGACTTCGATAAACTGGCCGCACAGCAGGGTAAATTCGAAGAAATTATCCAGGCGCACGACGGTCACAACCTGAACATCCAGCTGGAACGCGCCGCCGATGCGCTGCGTCTGCCGGACTGGGATGCCAAAATCGGTAACCTCTCTGGTGGTGAACGCCGCCGTGTCGCGCTGTGCCGCCTGTTGCTGGAAAAACCAGACATGCTGCTGCTCGACGAACCGACTAACCACCTGGATGCGGAATCCGTCGCCTGGCTGGAGCGCTTCCTGCACGACTTCGAAGGCACCGTAGTGGCGATCACCCACGACCGTTACTTCCTTGATAACGTTGCTGGCTGGATCCTGGAGCTGGACCGTGGCGAAGGTATTCCATGGGAAGGCAACTACTCTTCCTGGCTGGAACAGAAAGATCAGCGTCTGGCGCAGGAAGCTTCTCAGGAAGCGGCGCGTCGTAAGTCTATCGAGAAAGAGCTGGAATGGGTGCGCCAGGGCGCGAAAGGCCGTCAGTCCAAGGGCAAAGCCCGTCTGGCGCGTTTTGAAGAGCTTAACAGCACCGAATACCAGAAACGTAACGAAACCAACGAACTGTTTATTCCACCGGGACCGCGCCTGGGCGACAAAGTGGTTGAAGTCACCAACCTGCGTAAGTCCTATGGCGATCGCGTTCTGATCGACGATTTGACCTTCTCAGTGCCGAAAGGCGCGATTGTCGGGATTATCGGCCCGAACGGCGCGGGTAAATCCACGCTGTTCCGTATGATGTCCGGTCAGGAACAGCCTGACAGCGGCACCATTACCCTCGGCGAAACCGTTAAGCTGGCGTCAGTAGATCAGTTCCGTGACAGCATGGATAACAGCAAAACCGTATGGGAAGAAGTTTCCGGCGGGCTGGATATCATGCGCATCGGTAACACCGAAATGCCAAGCCGCGCTTATGTTGGCCGCTTTAACTTTAAAGGCGTCGACCAGGGCAAACGCGTGGGCGAACTGTCAGGCGGTGAGCGTGGCCGTCTGCACCTGGCGAAGCTGTTACAGGTTGGCGGCAACGTGTTGCTGCTCGATGAACCAACCAACGACCTGGACATCGAAACCCTGCGTGCGCTGGAAAACGCCCTGCTGGAATTCCCGGGCTGCGCGATGGTTATCTCGCACGACCGTTGGTTCCTTGACCGTATCGCTACCCACATTCTTGATTATCAGGATGAAGGGAAAGTTGAGTTCTTCGAAGGTAACTTTACCGAATACGAAGAGTATAAAAAACGCACCCTCGGCGCGGATGCGCTGGAGCCGAAGCGGATTAAATACAAACGTATCGCCAAGTAAGCAAAAAGGCCCTCACCTGAGGGCCTTTTTTTATCCCGCTTTTCCCACTATTAATGGCAGTTGAGCATTCATTTGATTTTCAGGGATAATTTATCCTTAGCATTTAGATTTATGCGTAAACAGTGTGATTTAAGTCATATTCTTCATAACTTAACCTAAATGTCAGAATTTTCTTATTGTCCTTGTTTACACACTTCTACTGTGTTAAAAATCCCCTGCTTTTTCTCATGCTTGTCGTACCCCGGTACACCGCCAGTGTTTTAACTGAAAATTAACGTTAGCAATATTTTTCACTTTCTTCTGGTATTGCTCTGGATACGCTAATCCCTCAGCACTCCGCACGACGCCGCAGACGAAACTGGCCAGTGATCCATTACCGATTTTAATGATTACGTGCTGTTGTAGCCCCGATGGCAGCAACATCCTTCAAAGGAATGAGTATGCTTGATCAGCAATGCAGTGACTTATCGCAAATCGCCGTCGATTCCCCACTGATTGAATCCGTTCAAAGAACCTTAAGCGAGCAAGGACAGGCGTTAACCACGCTGTCTCAGCAGCTTGACGCCGGTCAGTACGCCGTCGCCCTGAAAATGATGCTGGAATGTAAAGGACACGTGATCCTGTCTGGCATGGGAAAATCCGGGCATGTCGGCAGAAAAATGTCGGCCACCATGGCCTCCACCGGCACGCCCAGCTTCTTTATTCATCCCGCCGAAGCGTTTCATGGCGACCTCGGGATGATCACGCCTTACGACTTACTGATATTAATTTCCGCCAGCGGCGAAACCGATGAGATCCTTAAACTCATCCCCTCGCTGAAAAACTTCGGCAACCGCATTGTGGCCATCACCAACAACGGGCAATCCACGCTGGCAAAACATGCCGATGCGGTACTTGAGCTGCATATGGCCAGCGAAGCCTGCCCGAATAATCTGGCACCGACCACCTCCACCACCTTAACCATGGCGATTGGCGATGCGCTGGCGATTGCGCTGATGGAAAAACGCCATTTTCGTTCTGACGATTTTGCCCGCTACCACCCCGGCGGCTCGCTGGGACGCCGACTGCTCACCCGCGTCAGCGACGTGATGAGCGACCAGGTACCCACTATCGACGCCAGCGCCGACTTCAAACAGGTCATTCAGGCCATTTCTGGCGGCTGCCAGGGTATGGTGGCAGTAACGGAACAAAACCGCCTTGTCGGGATCATCACCGACGGCGATTTGCGCCGTTTTATGGAAAAAACAGAGAACTTCCTGCAAACCACCGCCATTTCCATGATGACCCGTCAACCGTTGACGATAAGCCCGGCGATGATGGTGGCGGAAGCCGAAGCCATCATGCAAAAACGCCGCGTCTCATCTCTGCTGGTCACCGAAAACGACAACATCGTCGGGCTGCTGCGTATTTTTAACTAATGTCTTTGCGGGGGTTCCCCGCGACAAAAACCGAGCGCGACCCGCTCCTGAAGATGACGAAACTGGCATGTTTATTGAGAAAGTAAAAACCGGGTTTCCGGTAGTGAAACGCAGGCTGGCTGTAATTAATCTGGAAACTATACAGCGCCATTTGGGAAAACTCGTGGTTCTTCTGCCCATGGCGTTGTTGATTATCTATCTGGTCATTTTTTAGTCACCCCCGCTACGTCAGTGATTCTACGGTTGCGATTAAACGCGCCAGTGATATCGACGGCAGCAGCCTTAACGTCGGCCTGTTGTTAGGGGCATCCAACCCCAGCTCAGTGGAAGATGCGCTGTATCTGAAGGAGTACATCAACTCCCCGGATATGCTGGCGATCCTCGATAAACAGCTTAATTTTCATGAAGCGTTCAGCCAGAGCGGGCTGGATTTTTTCTATCATCTGCCGCATGAAGTCACAGCGGAGAAGTTCCTCGATTATTACCGGAACCGGATTTCCGTCTCCTGGGATGATAAGAACGGCCTGCTGACCATCCAGACGCAGGGTTTCACCCCGGAGTTCGCCCAACGTTTCAACAAGGCGGTGCTGAAAGAGTCCGAGCGCTTTATTAACGAGCTCTCCCACCGCATCGCCCGCGATCAGCAGCAATTTGCCGAAAGCGAAATGGAAAAAGCGCGTGCCAAACTGGATGACAGCAAGCGCATGCTGCTGACCTATCAGAACAGCAACAACGTGCTCGACCCGCAGGCCCAGGCGCTGGCCGCCAGTACGCTGGTCAACACCCTGATGGGCCAGAAAATCCAGATGGAAGCCGAGCTGCGCAATTTGCTGACCTATCTTCGTGAAGATGCGCCGCAGGTGGTCAGCGCACGTAACGCCATCGATTCGCTCGCCACCCAGATTGAAGAAGAGAAAAGCAAGATCACCGCGCCGGACGGCCACAGGCTCAACCGGATGGCGGTGGACTTTGAAGAGATCAAGTCACAGGTCGCTTTCGACACTGAAATCTACAAGCTGGCGCTGACCTCCATTGAGAAAACGCGTGTTGAAGCGGCCCGCAAACTGAAGGTGCTGTCGGTTATCAGTTCACCGCAACGTCCTGAAGAATCCCGTTTCCCGGACATCCCATACCTGCTCGCCAGCTGGCTGCTGGTCTGCGGCCTGCTGTTCGGCACCATCAAACTGCTGCTGGCGGTTATTGAAGATCATAAAGATTAAGAAGAGTCATCACTGAGTTCGCTATGAAATTATTAAAATGGATTTGCGTCGCCCTGGCCTGCCAGATAGCCCAGGCCACCGCCGTCGGACTCAACGCCGACCCGAACCTTACAGGCGCGCCGATGCCGGATTTACTGCCCGGCCAGAACCAACAGGCCGTTTCCAGCAGTGGTTTTGATAACACGCCGCCGCCTGCCACCGCCGCCGTGATGAGCCGCATGTTTGGCGCGCAACTGTTCACCTCGGCTACCGCCGACAGCGGCGCCAGCATCGGCTTCAACCCGAGCTACGTGATTGGACTGGGCGATACCATTCAGATCCGTCTCTGGGGCGCATTCAGCTTTGACGGCGCGCTGACCGTCGATCCGAAGGGCAACATTTTCCTGCCCAACGTCGGCCCACTAAAAGTCGCGGGCATCACAAACGGGCAGTTGAACACGCTGGTCACCAGCAAAGTGAAAGAAGTCTATCAGGCGAACGTCAACGTCTATGCCTCGCTGGTACAGGCACAGCCGGTAAAAGTTTTCGTGACCGGCTATGTGCGTAACCCTGGCCTGTACGGCGGCGTTGCGTCCGATTCCCTGCTCTCTTACCTGAGCAAAGCGGGCGGCGTCGACAGCGATCGCGGCAGCTATGTGGATATTGTGGTGAAGCGCGGCAACCGTGTACGTTCGCAGGTTAACCTGTATGACTTCTTACTGAACGGCAACCTGGCGCTGTCGCAGTTTTCCGATGGCGATACCATCGTCGTGGGTCCGCGTCAGCATACCTTTAGCATCGAAGGCGATGTCTTCAACAGTTATGACTTTGAATTCGCCAATAGCTCGATTCCGGTTACCGAAGCCCTGAGCTGGGCGCGTCCCAAACCCGGTGCCACCCATATGACGATTATTCGCCAGCAGGGCACCATGAAGCGCAGCGAATACTTTCCGTTGAGCTCCGCCCCGGGCCGCTCCCTGCAGGATGGCGATAAGCTGGTCGTCAGCTCCGATCGCTACGCAGGCACTATTCAGGTTCGTATTGAAGGCGCGCACTCCGGCGAGCACGCGGTCGTGCTGCCTTACGGCGCGACCATGCGTCAGGTGCTGGCGCAGGTGCGCCCGAACAGTATGTCGCAGATGGACGCCATCCAGCTTTACCGTCGCTCGGTCGCGCTGCGTCAAAAAGAGATGCTCGACGTATCGTTGCAGAAACTGGAGCAGGCTTCGCTTTCCGCCCAGTCCTCTACCCAGGAAGAAGCGCGCCTGCGTATGCAGGAAGCGCAACTGGTTAGCCGTTTCGTCGCCAAAGCCCGCACCGTGGTGCCGAAAGGCGAAGTGGTGCTGAATGAGAAAAACATTGATTCGGTGCTGCTGGAAGATGGCGATGTGATCAGCATTCCGGAGAAAACGTCGCTGGTGATGGTCCACGGGGAAGTTCTGTTCCCGAACGCCGTGAGCTGGGAAAAAGGGCTCGATCCGGAAGAGTACATCGAGAAATGCGGTGGTCTGACACAGAAGTCGGGTAACTCGAAAATCATCGTGATCCGCCAGAACGGCGAGGCGCTGAACGCCGATGACGTGAAAGAGATGCGTCCGGGCGATGAGATTATGGTGTTACCGAAGTACGACTCGAAGAACATCGAGGTATCCCGCGGTATTTCCACCATTCTGTATCAACTGGCAGTAGCGGCAAAAGTCATTCTGACGCTGTAATCATCGGCCCTGCTCATACGTGGGCAGGGTTATTCAGGGAGAGAGAAACGGTGTTAGGTATTTTTTCCGGGGGTATCTGGCGCATTCCGTTTCGTGAAAGCTTCATTCCCGGCCCCCACCAAAAATTGTCGTCACAGCGTCCCATACCGCCAGGCATTGATGCCGTCGCGGTATGGGGTTACCGCCCAAGCGCCCATAAACCTGCTCTCCTGGCCGAGGCCGCGGGGCTGCCCGTGGTGCGTCTTGAAGATGGTTTTATTCGTTCGCTGGGGCTTGGCGTTAACGGCTGTGCGCCGTTGTCGATGGTGGTCGACGATCGGAGTATGTATTACGACGCATCGACGCCCAGCGCGCTTGAATCTCTTATTCAGGATACCGCCAGCAATGCGCCGCTGTTTGACGACGCACGCCAACTGATGGCCGACATCGTTCGCTACGATCTCTCCAAATATAACCAGGCCGCGCCCTGGGTTGCCGACGACGCGGCCGGAAAACAGATTCTGGTGGTGGATCAAACCGCCGGGGATGTGTCCGTCAGTAAGGGCAATGCCGATGCGTCCAGTTTCGACGCCATGCTGGAGACGGCGCGGCAAGAGCACCCTGACGCCCGCATTCTGGTCAAGGTTCACCCGGACGTCCTGTGCGGCAAAAAAGCAGGCTATTTCGCCAGTTTGCGAAACGACGCGCAGATCCAGCTCGTCGCCCGTGACGTCAGCCCGCAGTCGCTGCTGCGCCATGTGGATAAGGTCTATGTGGTGACATCGCAATATGGCTTTGAGGCGCTGCTCGCCGGTAAGCCTGTGGTCTGCTTCGGCCAGCCCTGGTACGCCGGATGGGGCCTCACCGACGATCGCCATGCCGGTGCGGCGGCGCTTGCCGCGCGCCGTCAGCCCGCGCCACTGGAGAGTCTATTCGCCGCCGCCTATCTGCGATACACCCGCTACCGCTGCCCGGTAAGCGGCGCGCCCACGGATTTACGCACCGTCATCGACTGGCTGGTTTTACAGCGTCGCCATAATCTTGCCCGCAGTGGCCATCTCTGGGCACCCGGCCTGAGCTTATGGAAATGCTCGGTACTGAAACCCTTTCTCAAAACCGCTGAAAACCAGCTTACTTTTTCGAAGCGCGATAAAGGCGCAACGGCGATGGTGGTCTGGGGTACCCGTGGCGAAGAGAAGTGGCAGGCGCAGGCGGCACAAAAATCCCTGCCGGTATGGCGGATGGAAGACGGCTATATCCGCTCGTCAGGTCTGGGCTCGGATCTGATGGCCCGCTGTCGCTGGTGCTGGATAAAACCGGGATCTATTACGACGCCCGCCGCCCCAGCGATCTGGAAAATTTGCTTAACGCCAGTGCACTCAACCCGGCGCAAACCGAACGGGCTCAGGCGCTGCGCCACAGCCTGGTGGCGCATAAATTGAGTAAATATAACCTCGGCGGCGCATGGCAGCTTCCCGCTGACGCCGCTGGTAAACGCGTACTGCTGGTGCCCGGCCAGGTGGAGGATGACGCGTCAATCATCACCGGTACGTTATCCATCAACACGAACCGCGACTTGCTGCGTACCGTGCGCGAACGGAACCCCGCAGCGTTTATCGTCTATAAACCCCATCCCGACGTGGTGGTGGGTAATCGTAAAGGCGACATCGCGCCGCATGAACAGGCGTTATGGGCCGATTGTGAAGCGCGGGATGCCGACATCATCCAGTGCATCCAGTTAGCCGACGAGGTGCATACGATGACTTCGCTTTCGGGCTTCGAAGCATTACTGCACGGCAAACCGGTGTACTGCTACGGCATGCCGTTCTACGCAGGCTGGGGACTTACCCACGACGAGCATACGCTGACACGCAGGACGCGCCAGCTCCGTCTGGAGGACCTGATTTATCAGGCGCTAATTGCTTATCCCACGTATATCCATCCGGTACGCCAGGAGCCGATGACGGTGGAAGAAGCGGTAACGCTGTTAAGCAACATGCCGCGTGGAGAGATGAGGGCCGAGAATAAAAAGCTCAGCCGGTTAAGCCGCCAAATCCGCAAGGCGAAGATGTTTTACCAGGTGAAGTTTGGTTAACGCATGGGTGCGTTTCAGGGACAGCAAATGCAAAACACAACCGTCAAAACACTCCTTTCCGGGAAGCGTTACCTGCTGCTTCAGGGGCCAATGGGGCCCTTTTTCCACGATCTGGCTAACTGGCTGGAAAGCCTGGAGCGCGAAGCAGTTAATGTGGTGTTTAATGGCGGCGACCGCTATTACTGTCGCGATCGTTCGTATCTGACGTTTACCCAGACGCCAAAGGAATTCGCCAGTTGGCTGAAGGCGACCTGGCAGGACTACCCTTTCGATACCATTCTCTGTTTCGGCGACTGTCGTGCGTTACATGTCGTCGCGAAACGCTGGGCACAGGCCAAAGGCGTACGGTTTATGGCCTTCGAAGAAGGTTATCTACGCCCGCACTTTATTACCGTAGAAGAAGGCGGGGTAAATGCTTACTCCTCCCTGCCGCGCAATCCGGAATTCTATCGCAGCCTTCCGAAGCAACCGCCTGCGAAAGTAGAAGCGCTGAAACCCTCCGCGAAACGGCGTATCTGGCATGCAAGCTGGTATTATCTGGTGAGCTGGCGTTACCGTTCAGACTTCCCCCGCTACCGTCATCACAAACCGTTTTCGCCCTGGTATGAAGCTCGTTGCTGGATCCGGGCGGCATGGCGCAAGCAATGGTATAAGTTCAGAGAGCGCAACGTGCTGCCGCGCCTGCAAACCGAGCTCGATCAAAAATATTATCTGGCGATTTTGCAGGTTTATAACGACAGCCAGATCCGCCATCACAGTCCGTATGAGGACGTGCGTAATTATATTAATGATGTGATGTACTCGTTCGCCCGGAAAGCGCCAGCCGACATGCATCTGGTGATCAAGCACCACCCGATGGATCGCGGACATCGCCTGTACGGGCCGCTGATTAAAAAGCTCGGCAAAACCTATGGCGTTCAGGATAGGGTGATTTATATTCACGACCAGCCTATGCCAGCCGTATTGACTCATGCTAAGGCGGTAGTGACGATAAACAGTACTGCGGGGCTCTCAGCGCTGGTGCATAACAAACCGCTGAAAGTGATGGGCCGGGCCCTGTACGACATAAAAGGATTAACGTATCAGGGCCATTTGCATCAGTTCTGGAATGCCGACTTTACGCCGGATATGAAACTGTTTAAGAAGTTTAGAGAGTATTTACTGGAGAATACGCAGGTTAATGCGGTTTATTATGGATTTAATAAGAAAGATAATTTTTCTTTAATGAATCAAACTAAATTAAACGAAGCCAATGCAAATGAAGCCAACGAATTTAAACAGTATAAAAGCTACAGCTAATTGTTGATAGATGATAACTGTTCAATGATTTTCTTGGACTTTTCATCAAATTCATCTCTGGTTCGACACCAAGAGATATTAGACTTTATGACTCTAGCAGGAACGCCAACTGCTAGCGAGAACGGAGGGATTGTTTTTGTAACAGTTGAAGTAGCACCAATAACTGAGCCTTTACCAACATAGGATCCGGGCATAATTGTAACCCTGCGCCCGATCCAAACATATGAACTTATTTTGGTGATTTTATCTCCAGAATTGATAACTTCATTATTAGTTAAATCAATAATTGCATGTGCATCATGCCCCTGGATAATGACTTCTTCAGAAAAAAGACACCTTCTGCCAATATAAATTCCATTGCCATGTATTTGATACCGTGTACCATGGCAAGTGACATCATCACCTAGTACCAATACGGAATCAGCGTTAATTATTCTAGCCTCAAAAGATCCTTTAAAATTGTGTCCTATAATAATTCTCCCTCCAGAACTTCTTGTTCTGACATTAATAACCCCAGTTCTACTAAGCAAAAATATTTGCGTATCAGTTAAGGGAGACGGGCTCCAATTATGAACATTAATAAATTTCTTTTTATTAAGACTGAAATATGTGTAATCTGATTTTTTAATATACAAATAATTATTCTCTCCAATATTACCTTGTAACTCAAGGCCGGAAAATTCGTGAAAAGGAATTCTCACTACTTCTGCATCCATTGTCTCTTTTGTAAAAAATTCTTTCGAAACAACTGAACTATCAAAAAAATTTCTAATATTCATATTTATCCCATTATAAATTTTTTATTAATCTTAAATGATATTTTTTGGTAAGAATTTTCGATAATTGGAATTTTTAGAAACGAATTCCAATAATTCCGAAGCATTACCACTTTCTATATAATTTAACATGTGATTGATAAAAAATTTGTGTTTAAGGTATTTATTAAATATCAAAGCGCGTGCTATATAAGTATTTTTTGGATCTATACCATGTCCTACCAATGACACAAAACTTGAAAATATATGTTCTTCAGCTGAAGGAAAATGTTCACATAGCAATTTGAATTTTTGATTCAGATCTGAAAAATGCTGCGGTTTAATTGTGGTGCTTACCCCAGTTCCAACAAGTGTTAAATTAATATTATCAATTTTAGGTGAAAACCATTTGAGTTTAAAAATAAAAGGTGTGTTATTGTTACCAAGCGATTCAACTTTAATTTTGAACTCAAGTTCGGAATTAATAATTAAATTTAATATAACTACTCCTTCAAAAGCACCCTCAACCACTCCAAAAATCCAATCATTTGTTAAATCAATTACCTTTATCTTTAACTGATTGAATCGAGTTGAAAGACCTTCTAATGAAGCATCTATGGATTGAATTATAGAGTATATCCCAGCGGATAATGCCTTAGCTTTTAGATTCACCCTTGTTTGCTTCGAATACAACTCATATTCATCTGTATGTCGCTTTTCGAGCGTTGGTCTATCAGCCTTAGGGAGGCTACGGCGCTTAATCCATTCCCCTTTAGATTTTGTATAATAATAATATATTACTGCACCATCTTCGTTGTTATTTATGACCCAATGAGGATGTATTTCATGCCAACTCGCTGGTGTAAGATCACCCGCAACATACTCCCCAGAGATTAAATCACAAATATGGGTACGCATATTCTGTACGCATGATGGTCGGAAAATGGTTTTTACAACATTTGATACCGATTCATCGCAGTTTATGAATCTGTCAACAACCAACTCATTCTTATAATCCTCCTGCCCACCAGACCCAAAAATAAGCCAAGGAATGGCAATTGCCCCTATATGAGGATTATCATGCAGAGCATGTTTTAAAAAAAGTTTTACATTATAATCAGGAACGATTAGGAGCTCATCAAGATCACATATAAGAACGAAGTCATAGTCTGAACTAAAATTATTTATAAAATGTGAGTATGCAGATCTCTGAGGGGGTACACCCTCTATTCTTGGCCAAAAAACGCGTTTAATAATATTTTCAGCATCTAGCGCCAGCATTAACTCGCTAGTACCATCATTGCTTAAGTTGTCATAGATAAAAATATCATCAAAGCCGACTAACTTGTAAAATGAAACCCATTCTTTCAAGTATAAATATTCATTACGGCAAATTGCACAAACTGCTATTTTCATTAATCTGCACCGTTTATTTTTATTCCCAGCACGCTTTTTCGGCTAGTCTTTCATTAAAAAATTTCAATGTTTCTTTTTTATAATTGATATTTTCAGAGCTACCATTGCCATCGTTAAAACATAATATTTTGTATTTATAGGAATTTTTCCCAAGGATATTTTTTATATTCTCCGGCCTTACAATAAGTCCATTAAGATCTGCACTAACCGCATTTCCTGTTACAAATGCATAATGATGATAAAAGAAAGAGGTTAAATTGATATCTGTTTCAGAGCGGCGTTTTTCATAACGAGTTCTTTGGATAGCATTTGGGAAATTGCTTTCGATTTCTTTGAGAACAGATCTTTTCATCGCGTAGGGTACGTGTCGATGTAAATTCCGCGCACTGTAGTCTGAGAATTTTTCTTTTAAAAGCTTATGAGAATTTATAGCTGCCTGTAAGTAATCAGGAATTTCTTTTCTTGTATTTTTATCAAAAACCATTCCATAGGGCTCAAAATAAGAAATTGATCTTCCGCAGTCATCAAAAAAGTCATTAGGTAAGCATGGCTGAGACAGAATGAAGTCATCATTTAAATATATAAAATTTTCTTCTAAATTCTTTATATTATGTAAACAACACTCAATTGCATGAGAATTAAAGGAAGGTAACATATCGTTATTTGGGAAAATTTCTTCGTGATTTACCCAGCTTATTTTTTCATGTTCTTTAAGCCATTCTGGTTTTTCACAATTACTCACAACATATATGTGATTTAACCACGGGGCGTATTTATTCAAAGAGCGAAGTGAATATTTTAATTCGTCATTGCTTGTAAATCTATCAGGGTCAAAAGTTTCGTCAGGGAATGATTGACTCCACTTTGCTTGCCAATTTGTATCTGCATGATTAACCCACGTATAAACCGCATCAATTTTTTTAGGGCGAGTTACTTCCCCATTATAAATTAATGGAAACTCATCTGCGGTGCATTTTTTTATTAGAGCCTTACTTGATCTAACTTGTACAAATCCTTCAGAGTTCAAATCATAAAGGTAAAAATGAAGAACATATAAGTCTCCGATTTCATTACTCATCTCCACCACGAAATCAGGACGGCTAATCAATTTTGATTCTAAAAATTTGATATTTAACTCGTCGAGCAACTTACTTGTATGACTAAACCCTCCACCCATTGTATAAATAGTAATATTCATAGACATGGCGTTTTTTACATCTTTCAAAAATGAAAGTAGTCCACTAAGATAACCACTCCATAATAATATACTATTTTTATCACTACCATCTACTGGAGCTAAACCACAATTTAAATTCCCTTGAAGGTATTTTATAATCCCGTATCGCTGCAATTCAAAAATATTAATATTAGGAGTAATTCGAATTGAATCTGATCCTGCTTTGATTTTTTTATCTTCTTTTTTATTAATTTCGTATAAAGGTTGATCTTTAAAAAGCCTCTTCCTAAACATATCATAGAAAAAAAGATTAGGATTGGTAATCAATTTTGATATTTTTCTTTGCAACATAATTTTACTCATTAAATAAAAATTTAATTTTTTTTCGGAACGTATCATATCTATCGATATGACCAGGTTTATCTTCAAATAAAATCGAGTAATTACGCAAGTCGTAATTGTTTTTTTTACAGTGTTCTATGAAATCAATAAGGGAATAATCATTATCACGCGCACTAATATTATCTTTTTTATAAAAACCACGATGTTTTTTTTGAAAAAGCAATCTATTTTTTTCACGCATCAAATGATAATCATTAATATCATTTTTTTGATGAAATATATGAAAAGCAATATCTTTTTCTAGTAAAGAATCAAAACATAGTTTGCCAAGATGCTTACGATAACCCACATAAAATAATGGGGAACGTGATGTATTCTCAACCAACAAATCATAAGTATCATTTAACAGACCATGATATTCACACAACCTTATTAAAAAATCGAAATCTTCATACCCATGCCCTTCAAAACATGTATCGAAGCCATGGATTGCAGCATAATCTTTTGCAGACATTATTGTTAACGAGGATGGACTAGCTAGATGTAAAAATTCTTTTCTAGAATAAGCAAAATATTTTTCTTTTAATTCATTAATCGTTATTTTGCCCTCCATCAGGGCTAAACTTCCAAAGCTTGTTAAATAAAGGCAGGGTATTATGTAGAATGGTTTTTTTTTACTACTTATCAGTTGTAGATATTTTATGATAAGAGCCATGTCAGGAAAAATATCCACATCAAACAAAGCGATATATTTAGTTTTACAATTTGTAAACGCCAAATTTCGCAATAAAGAAGTGTTTACATTTATGCTTATTTTCTGTGAAAATAAAATTTCAACATTTGCATAATTCCTCATAACCTCTGTAAAAAAAATTTTCTTACTAGTATCATCAGCACTGACACCAAAAATCAACTTTATATTGTGTTTATTGGCTTCAAAAGCGAATTTTTTTGCCTTTTCAAGTATATCTTTTTTTCGATACCTTAGGTCTATAGGAATTAGAATTGTTAAGAGATCATTAAGCGAATCATTCATAGACTTTCTTCTTTCCTATACATAGAAATAGCTTCTGCAATATTTTCAAAGTAAATTAGTCGCTCATCTCTTTGTAAAAACAATGCAACATCACAGTAGTCTTTTAATGAATTTAAGCTATGCGAAACCATTAGCAAATCTGAAGAATGTCGTTTTTGATTGAATAGCTCTATGCACTTCTGTTTAAAACGTGCATCGCCGACTGCTGTAACTTCATCAACAAGGTAATAATCGAATTTAAAGGCCATACTCAATCCAAACCCCAACCGGGATTTCATGCCGGACGAGTAGGTTTTGATGGGCATATCAAAGTATTTGCCCAATTCGGCGAAATCCTCGACGAACTCGATTTTCTCTTTTAATTCCTCTTTTTTAGCGTACAGGCGGGCCACGAATTTCACATTCTCGCGCCCCGTCAGGCTACCCTGAAACCCGCCAGACAAGCCCACGGGCCAGGAAATGGTTTTATCCGTAACGATGCGCCCGCTATCGGGCCGATCGATACCGCCGATCATACGCAGCAAGGTTGATTTACCCGCCCCGTTGCGGCCTATCAGCGCTACGCTTTTCCCGCTCGGCAGTTCCAGGTTGAGATTTTTGAAAACGTAATGCCTGCCCTGCGGTGTACGGTAGGACTTAGTGAGGTTTTCGATTTTGATCATGACGTCAGCATCGCCTCTTCCCGGGTACGGTAGAGCGCCAGACCGATAAACAGCGTCACCAGTGTGCAAAATGCCAGATAGTTCAGGCTTACGCCTTGCGTTTGATAACCGGCCACCACAGATTCACGGCTTAACTCCACGGCATGTACAATCGGATTCCACAACAACAGCGGCCAGTAATCTTTCGGAACGGCATGCAACGGGAACATGATGCAGGAAATAAAATAGAGAGGTTTTAACATCACAGGCAAAAGCTTTTCAGTTTCAGGGAAGGTTCTGCCCGTCACCATAAAGATAAGTCCGATGCCGCAGGCGAAAAGCACCAGCAACACCCACGTCAACACCAGCGTGATGAATTGTGTAACGGTGAACTCTTCACCACATACCCCTACAATCGCCATCAAAATGATATAGACAACCACATAAATCAGCGTTTCAATCGCAGCGCGGGCGATAATGGTATCAATAGGTTTTACCGGTCGATAATTGAACAGCCCCTGATTGGCTTCGATAGCGTTAATTGAGCGAGTGGCAATATTACTAAATATAAAATAGGGAATAATGCCATTTAGCAGAAATACCGGAAAAGAGATATCCGGCATGGTGCGATGCATTATAAAGCCAAAAATAACCAGCAGTATCAGCATATGCGCGGCGGGTTCTAATATCGCCCATAAATAGCCAAGGCGATATTTCCCGAATCGCGTCTTTAACTCACGTAAAAAGAGGGCATGCACAGCGGCTTTCTGCACCTCAAAACCACTTCTGGCCATAACCGATCCGAAAAATTTTCTTTGAAATGAACACGCTACCGCCCCTGGCTTTGCAGCAACCACATGCTGTACGACGCAGGCAACGGTAAGAGGAAAACAGAAGAAGAAAGCACTCAGGTGAATCGTGGGATACATATATCCGCGTCGTGTGGCGGAGAAATGGGGTAAAGGTGGGTCAAACAAAAACGAGGTTAACCAAATCTGGTAAAGCTGCGCTGAAGCCCGTCATCCCTGGATATCGACTCAAGTTCCTTTCTAAAAACCGAGTCAAATTAACTCTTATGTGAGATTAATCCTAATCGTTTTAGGCTATTAAATAACTCATCATTATTAGCCTGAAGTTATTACATAAGGTTACTATATTGTAGATATCTTATTCACTCGTTTTGAGTACCTAAGGTAAATTTCTAAAGCACTTCAAAAAGCAAATGTTTTCAGCAAGTTAAGTTAAATTTTAGAGCTTGTTACTTTTTAACCACGAGAAAAGCATGGATATTTTTTATTAAATTTAAAAATTTAACTTAGGGGTAAAACTGAAACTTTTTGGACGCATAAAATATAAAAATATCGCCCAGGATGATTCTTAATGGAAATATGAATTTGTCACCTATCAATTCTGGTGGTTATTTATAAAGGTTATTTTTTATACGAATCTTTAATTTCCGCATATTGCAGTGCAAAATCGATGTAACAGGAGAGCGCGGGTGAGTTTAATTTGCGGCTTGGATAAACTAAATACAGATCGTTACCCTCTGGTTCCCAGTCGGGAAGTACGCGTTTTAATATGCCGCTTGTTAAGGACGTCCCCATCAGGAAGGAAGGTAATAGTGTAATACCCGCCCCCTCCATGGCGCATTCACGCGCATAGAGAAGATTATCGGTGGTGTGTAAGCGGGGCAGCGTACAACGAAAGTAATCGTCTCCTTTTTGCAGCACCCACTCATTCCATGCGCGATGGACAATACATTGATGCTCAGCCAGTTGACTGGGGTGTTCAATCGCAGGATGGGAATCAAGATAGGCTGGCGAAGCGGCCAGTATACGCGGGCTGTGCCCAATCATACGGCCGATGAGCGATGAATCCTGAGGTTTTCCGGTACGCAGCGCCACGTCATAACCGCTTTCAACCAGATCAATCAATTCGTCTGAGACCGACACTTCCAGTATCACTTCAGGATAACAACGCTGAAATTGCGTATTCATACGCGCCAGTAATGTCGCGCCGATGCCCGCCGGGCAGGTAATGCGCAATCTGCCGCTGGGATTGTCGCGTAACCGCTGTAGTGCAAACTCAGCACGTTCGGAAGCATCAATCATTTCCCGGCAATGCACCAGATAACGTTCGCCCGCAAAGGTCAGATTGATTTTTCGCGTGGTGCGATTGAGTAACCGCAGACCCACCTGCTGTTCAAGCTGGCTGATACGCAGGCTGACGCTCGATTTCGGTAATCCCGCCTCATTCGCCGCCGCCGTAAAACTCCCCCGCTCTGCCACCAGCGCAAACAGCGCCATATCCTGTAACTGTTTAAACATGATTGTTCATCTCACACGAACACAGCGTTAGTGATTGTCCATATTATCATCTGCCGCCACCTCGCCTAGACTGATTTCACACCTCACTTTTTAAATCAGTTTTACGGGAGCGCACCATGTCAGTCAGAGCTATTGCCGTTAATCCTCACGATCCAGCCAGCTTTATTGAGATCCATCCCGATATGCCACAGCCTGGCGACCATGATTTGCTGGTTGAAGTTAAGGCGGTGTCGATAAACCCGGTCGATACCAAAGTGCATAAAGGTATTCAAAAAAACGGGCTGCAGGAGCCGCGTATTCTCGGTTGGGATGCCAGCGGCATTGTGAAAGCAACCGGCAGCAAAGTGACCGGCTTTCAACCGGGGGATGAAGTCTATTACGCAGGCGACATCACCCGCCCTGGCAGCAATACCACCCATCAGTTGATCGATGCGCGTATCGTTGGACATAAGCCTAAGAGCCTCGACTGGGCCGCTGCCGCCTCAGTTCCGCTAACGGCACTTACCGCATGGGAAGGATTATTCGAGCGCCTGAATATTCAGGACGCCAGTGCGGATAAAACGCTGTTAATTATCGGTGGCGCGGGTGGCGTGGGCTCGCTGGCAATCCCGTTTGCGAAACACAGCAGTAAAGTAAAAGTCATCGCAACCGCTTCGCGGGAAGAGTCCGCTCAGTGGTGCCGTGACCGCGGCGCGGACCTGGTGGTAAGCTATCACGATCTGCCGGGCGAACTGGCGAAACACGACATCAAGTTTGTCGATTACATCTTTATCCTCAACGATACCGATGGTCACTGGCCTGCTGTATCACAGCTTATCGCGCCGCAAGGGCACATTTGCACTATCGTGGAGAACACTCAGCCGCTTAATCAGGATGCGCTGAAATCAAAATCCGCCGCCTTACACTGGGAATTTATGTATACGCGCAGTATGTATCAGACTGCCGATATGGCGCGTCAGGGCGAGATTCTGGACCACGTCGCCAGGCTTATCGACGACGGCATTGTCGAAAGCGCCCTGAGCGAAACGCTGCACGGGTTAAGCGTGGAGACTATCCGTGAAGCCCACGAGAAAGTGCTGGCCGGGCATATGCGCGGGAAAGTGGTGATTGCGTTTTGAGATAACGCGTCATTAACAACATAAAAGCAAAACCCCGCCGGAGCGGGGTTTTTAATGTGTGAAGCTGACCGGTAAGCCGCGTTCTTTTCATAGAAAGCGTCGTGGACAGTCATTCATCCTGACCGCGCTCTGACTTTTCACTTCCCCAAAAAGCAAAACCCCGCCGGAGCGGGGTTTTTAATGTGTGAAGCTGACCGGTAAGCCGGGTTCTGTCGTGGACAGTCATTCATCTAGGCCAGCAATCGCTCACTGGCTCAAGCAGCCTACCCGGGTTCAGTACGGGCCGTACCTTATGAACCCCTATTTGGCCTTGCTCCGGGTGGAGTTTACCGTGCCGCGAACTGTTGCCAGACGCGCGGTGCGCTCTTACCGCACCCTTTCACCCTTACCTGATCCCGCTTGCGCGGGCCATCGGCGGTTTGCTCTCTGTTGCACTGGTCGTAGGCTTGCGCCCCCAGGCGTTACCTGGCACCCTGCCCTATGGAGCCCGGACTTTCCTCCCCTCCGCCCGTCTCCCCCGAAGGAGGACGACGACGAAGCGGCGACTGTCTGGTCAGCTTCGGCGCGGAGTATAGAGGGTTTGCGCCGCGCTGTCACGCCTTAAGGCGCAGTATGCATCCCAACGTTGAGCGTCGCGGCAATATTGCGCGAGGCGCGATAAATATTTTCAAAGGCGTTCTTAAGCGCTTCTTCCAGCGAACCGATGCTGGTTAATACGCTGAATACCGCGTCAATGCCGTACTGATGCACCACGCCGACATCCGGCGTCAAACTGCCGGCAATGCCGATCACCGGTTTATGGTATTTCATGGCGACGTTCGCCACGCCAACCGGCACTTTACCGTGAATACTCTGGCTGTCGATGCGCCTTCGCCCGTCACCACCAGCGTGCAGTCATGAATATGCTCTTCCAGATTCAGCGCCTCGGTAACAATCTCAATCCCGCTGCGCAATTCCGCATTCAAAAAGGCCATCAGCGCCGCGCCCATTCCGCCCGCCGCACCTGCGCCAGGCACGTTTTTTACGTCCACGCGCAGGGATTTTTTTATCACATCCGCGAAGTGCCCGAGATTGCGATCAAGCTCGACGATCATCGCTTCCGTCGCGCCTTTTTGCGGCCCGAAAATCCGCGATGCGCCCTTTTCGCCGACCAGCGGGTTCGTCACATCGCAGGCAACGCGGATGGTGCACTCTTTCAAACGTGGGTCGAGCCCGGAAATATCAATCGTGTTTAACGCAATCAGACTGCCGCCGCCGTTGCCAATCGCGTTTCCGGCAGCATCGGTAAGCTTTGCACCCAGCGCCTGCACCATACCTGCGCCGCCGTCATTGGTGGCGCTGCCGCCAATGCCGATAATAATGTTGCGCGCCCCGTGATCCAGCGCATGAAGGATTAACTCCCCGGTGCCGCGCGAGGTGGTAATCAGCGGGTTGCGTTGTTCAAGCGGAACCAGCGAGAGTCCACTGGCTTCCGCCATTTCAATAAATGCGGTGTTGTTATCGCCCGACATACCCCAACTGGCATTCACGCGCTCGCCCATCGGGCCGGTCACCTGGGTTGTGATTTTGCTGCCGTCAGTTGCCGAAATCATGGCGTCCACCGTCCCTTCGCCGCCATCGGCAACCGGTACGCGGACATACTGCGCGTCAGGAAAAATCTCCCGAAATCCTTTTTCGATGGCCTGGGCTACCTCAGCAGCAGGAAGGCTTTCTTTATAAGAGTCTGGTGCAATTACAATTTTCATAATGATTAAGCCCTTCTTGCCGTGCGGGGCGTGAAACCAGGGCGCGTCCCCGCGCCCTGTTTTATTACCGGGTGATTTCGACCTTCGCCAGTTTCTCGTAGTAGCACGCCAGTGCGCTGTGATCGTCGTTGCCATGCCCATCGGCACGCAGCGCCTGCATCATTTCCATTACCGCAGCGGTCAGCGGCAGTTGCGCGCCTACGCCGTGCGACGTGTCCAGCGCATTCGCCAGATCTTTAATGTGCAGGTCGATACGGAAACCCGGCTTGAAGTTGCGATCCATCACCATCGGCGCTTTCGCGTCCAGTACGGTACTACCCGCCAGGCCGCCGCGGATAGCCTGGTAAACCAAATCAGGATTAACGCCCGCTTTGGTGGCCAGGGTCAGCGCTTCAGACATCGCCGCGATGTTCAGCGCCACGATGACCTGGTTTGCCAGCTTGGTGACGTTACCTGCGCCGATTTCACCGGTGTGTACCACGGAGCCCGCCATCGCTTTCAGCAGATCGTAGTATTTGTCGAAAATCGCTTTGTCGCCGCCAACCATCACGGACAGCGTGCCGTCAATCGCTTTAGGTTCGCCGCCGCTTACCGGTGCGTCGAGCATGTCGATGCCTTTGGCTTTCAGCGCCTCGCTGATTTCACGGCTTGCCAGCGGAGCGATAGAACTCATATCGATCACCACTGTGCCCGGCTTCGCGCCTTCAATAATGCCGTTTTCACCCAGCGCCACGTCTTTGACGTGCGGAGAGTTCGGCAGCATGGTGATGATGACGTCACACTGTTGGGCAATCTCTTTCGGCGTCGCCGCGGTGCTGGCGCCCGCTTCAACCACTTCAGCAATTACCTCAGCATTGCGGTCGGCAACCACCAGGGAATAACCGGCTTTAATGAGGTTTTTACTCATTGGTTTACCCATGATGCCCAGGCCAATAAAACCAACTTTCATTGTCATAGCGTTAATCTCTCTCGTTAATTACGGGGGTGGTTATTTTTTAAAGCGTCACACAGTTTCTGCGTGGCAGAGCGGAACACGCCCAAATCGCTGCCGACGGCAACAAAGGTTGCGCCCCATTCCAGGTAACGGCGCGCATCGGCCTCAACCGGCGCCAGAATGCCTGACGGTTTGCCGTGCGCTTTGGCGCGCTCGAAAATGTACTGGATTGCGCGTTGCACTTCCGGATGGTTCGCGTTGCCCAGATGGCCCAGCGCCGCCGCCAAATCGCTGGGACCGACGAAGATACCGTCCACGCCATCGGTGGCGGCAATAGCATCAACGTTATCAACGCCCTGCTGGCTTTCGATCTGCACCAGGATGGTGATGTTCTGGTTGGACTGCGCAAAATAATCCGGCACCGTGCCGAACATATTGGCGCGATGAGAAACGGACACGCCGCGGATGCCTTCCGGCGGGTAGCGGGTGGATGCCACTGCCTGCACCGCTTCTTCTGCCGTTTCGACGAACGGGATCAGAAAGTTGTAGAAACCAATATCCAACAGGCGCTTGATAATGATCGGTTCGTTGGTCGGGGCGCGAACCACTGGCGCGCTGTGGCTGCCTTTCAGGGCCATCAGTTGCGGAATAAACGTGGTGATATCGTTCGGCGCATGTTCGCCATCCAGTACGATCCAGTCGAAGCCTGCCAGACCCAGCACTTCAGCGCTGATCGGATTTGCCAGTGCAGACCAGCAGCCGATTTGGGTCTGTTTAGCCGCCAGCGCGGCCTTGAATTTGTTGGGGAAAATAGCGCTCATTATCTTTTACCTTAATGTCATCGATGCTTATTTCTGCAGTTCCATACGCTTGATATCGCCGACCACGAACAGGTAGCAAATCATCGCCATCAGGGCGGAACAGCCCACGAACAGCAGCGCAGCGTTGAAGGAGTGCAACTCACTCACCAGATAGCCAATCACCAGCGGGGTGACGATAGAGGCGACGTTACCAAACACATTGAATACTCCGCCGCACAGGCCGACAATCTCTTTCGGCGCGGTATCGGAGATAACCGGCCAACCCAGTGCGCCAAAGCCTTTGCCGAAAAATGCCAGCGCCATCAGCGCAATCACCAGCACGGTGTTGTCGGTGTAGTTACACAGAATGATGGTGGAGGCGAGCAGCATGCCCAGCACAATCGGCAGCTTACGGGCCAGGGTCAACGAACAGCCGCGTTTAATCAGGGAATCAGAGAACACGCCGCCCAATACACCGCCTGCGAAACCGCACAGCGCAGGGATAGAAGCCACCATGCCTACCTTCAGGATCGACATGCCCTTTTCCTGCACCAGGTAAATCGGGAACCAGGTCAGGAAGAACCAGGTAATGGTGTTGATAAAGTATTGCCCGAAAAACACGCCTAACATCATTCGGTTAGTTAACATCTGTTTGATGTAATGCAGTTTCGGGCCGCTATCCTGTGCGGTTTTTTTGTGGTCCATATCCACCACAGCGCCGCCTTTCTTAATGAAGTCCAACTCCGCCGCAGACATACCCGGATGGTCAGTCGGGTTATGGATGAACTTCACCCACAGGAACGTCAGCACAAAACCAATCGCGCCCATGACGGTGAACACATGCTCCCAGCCCCATGCGAACGTCAGCCAACCCAACAGCGGCGAAAAGAGCGCCAGTGAAAAGTATTGTGCAGAGTTGAAGATAGCGGATGCGGTGCCGCGCTCTTTGGTAGGGAACCAGGCCGCCACAATACGGGCGTTCGCCGGAAATGACGGCGCTTCAGAAAAGCCCAGCATAAAGCGCATCAGGAACATGGAGATCCCGGCCCAGGCCAGCGGCAGCATGTCCACGAATCCCTGCATAAAGGTGAACAGCGACCAGAAGAACAGGCTAAACGTGTAAACTTTCTTCGAACCGTAACGGTCCAGTAGCCAGCCGCCCGGTATCTGCATTAACAGATACGCCCAGCCGAAGGCAGAGAAAATATAGCCCATGGAAAGGGCGCTAAGATGAAGTTCTTTTGCCACTTCGGTGCCGGCAATCGAGAGCGTCGCGCGGTCAGCGTAATTTATTGCAGTAACAATGAAAATAATCAGCAATATTGTATAGCGGGTATGCATCCCCTTTTTTGCTTCACTGACGGTGTCAAGTATCATATTATTTACCTCGAATCCTCGCACACAACAGGGAATTAATCTCAGTCGGTACGTGAGTGGTATTTATATTTCTTATCTTATTAACGGATATTAATTTCACACCATTACGTTATGGGTCAGTATAAACACCCGCCCTGTCCCACGCATCATGCACTTGCACAACAAAACAGAGATAAATATGATTTTTATTTTGCTAAAGCCCAGCAACGTGGGCGCTAATGCACATATTTTATGATTGCTGCCCTTGCCAGCTCTGGCTTCGCGGCATCTGGTGATCTGTGTCACATTTTTATTTTTGCACAGCTGACATTCTTACTGCCATTACAGGTTTATATATATCCTGAATAATACGAG